>CAXXYG010000015.1:0-47482 GCA_963666575.2 Prolixibacteraceae bacterium | reverse complement strand
ATTTGAGTTTAGTTTTCGTTCGCAAGCACCAGCAACACCACTAACCTCTGCAGCTTCAAGATCTTCAATATCATCTTTTGCGGCAATTAGCGTTAAAGACTCAATTTGTTGAGGCTTCTTGCTTACTTTTTTGCAGGTGCTTTAGCCTCTTTGCAAGGTGAAGCTTCTTTCTTTTCTTCTTTTTTGATGATTTGTTTGTCTACTTCCATCAAATCTTCATCCATTTTTTTAAGAGCCTGTTCTTGTTCTTTTTTATTGGCTTCTTCACCAGCTTCTATATCTTCAATATCATCGATATCTTCATCATTGCTTCCTTCAAACACATTTTCTGTTTCTTTAAGGAGCTTTGCATCGTTAACAGCTTCATTAGTTTTATTGTGATCTGTTGTTAATCCTGCATCTACGCCTGCTGGAGAACCAGCTTTAAATGCTCCTTCATATTCATCTTCAGAATCATTTTGTTCGTAAGTTGGTTTAGGTTTAACTTTATTATCTGTTTGAGTTTTTTCTGCGTATGCAATGTTTACAGTTAAACAAGATAAAACAAATAAACTAAGTAAAATGTTTTTCATAATGATCTCCTTTTTTATTTATATTCCTCTTTTAAATCGATTAATTCGTATATTAATGTATCTTCAGCTTTTCCTTTTACTTTTACACGGTCTAAATATCTTACTTCTACGTAATCTTTGATATGTCTATAAGTATATTCACTTATTATAATTGTTGTTTCGTAGGTTTTATTTAAACTTTCTAACCTTGCAGCAAGGTTGACCCCATCACCTATGACAGTATAATCCATAAATTTTTCAGAGCCAAGATTACCTACAACTACTTCTTCTGTGTTTATTCCAATTCCAATTTTAACGGTATGTTTATACTCAGATTCAAAATCTTTTTTTTCAGAATGAAAAAATAACTGCAGTTGGAAGTACATACAAAACCATCGTCATTCCTGCATGTGAATACATGCCTTTAACAACCATGCAAAAATTGGCAGAGTTGGCTAAAAATGGAGCAAACATAATTTTTCAAGATCAATTACCGGTTGATGTTCCGGGATTAGCTGACTTGAAAAACAGGCAAACTGTTTATAAAAACTTACTAAAATCATTTGATTTTAGTAAGTCGGGAAATACAGAAATTTCGATTTGTAAAATTGGAAAAGGAGCTTTATTGATGGGGCAAAATACTTCAGATTTATTGACCGAAGCGAATGTGAGTAATGAAACAATAGCTGAAGAGGGATTGTGGTTTAGCCGAATTAAAAGGGCAGAAGGAACATGTTATTTTATTTCGAACTGGAGCGGAAAAATAATTAATAAACAAATTACTATTGAGGCTTCAGGTAAAGAGGCTGTTATGTTTGATCCCATGTTAAAAAAAATGGGTAAAATACACGTTGAAAAAATAAACAACAGGCAATCTTCAATTTACCTTCAGCTTCAACCGGGAGAAACGCGTATTGTTCAACTTTATGAAACAAAGGTGGATGTTCCTAGTTTTCCAATTTGGGATGAAGGAGATACAAAAATTGCCATTGACGGGCAGTGGAGAGTCTCTTTTGTGGAAGGTGGCCCTTCTTTACCTGAGTCGTTTGATACTTCAGAATTGGTTTCGTGGACTGAAAAAAATGAAGAAATGAAAAAGTTCTCAGGAACAGCAAAATACAGCATTCAATTTGATAAACCGGCAAAAATAAATACAGCTTATAAATTATCGTTGGGTGAGATTCATGAATCGGCAACTGTTATCTTAAACGGCAAAAAATTAGGCACACTTGTTGGCCCTGAATACAGTATAATTATTGATGCTTCTTTATTAAAAGAAAAAAATAATCTGGATATTTTAGTATCAAATTTAATGGCTAACCGTATTTCCGAAATGGATAAAAGAGGCATAAAATACCAAAAGTTCTATAATATTAATATGTCGGCAAAAAAACGTGAGAATTATAAAAACGGTATTTTTAGTGCCGAAAAATGGGAACCACAACCTTCGGGATTATTAGGACCAGTTGTGCTTCAGGGATTAAATAAAAAATAAGATTACCTAAATTCAATTCACCTTAGTGTAACAAATTTACCATTATGGACAAAAACAAAACAAAACGCATTTATCAGGTATTTAAGCTTATAATATTTTTTTTGTTTGTATTTCCTTCTACTATTGGGGCACAAAATGCCACCGATTCAAATACCCCGCTTCACTTATTGCAGCCTGATTATGAAGTGCCTTACGGGAAACCGGAAGTAAAAGACATCGTTTCTGTTCTTGATAAAGTGTATTTTTATTTGAATAATACAACACCAACTAAGCTTATAAATAGTGTGACCAGGGAAGAGATAAAAGATTATTCAAAAATCGATAAACACACCCAATTCCTGCCCGGCGATTTTCGGTTAATAAGCTATGAATGGGGTGTTACTTATGCTGGTATGTCTCTGGCTACAAAGGTTACAGGCGATCCTAAATATGCCGCATATACCAACAGCCGGATTCAGTTTATTGCTGATGTACTACTTCACTTTAAAAAAATTAATGAAACCAATCCTGAAATAAAAACACCAGTGTATTCGGTTTTACATCCTCATGCCCTTGATGATGCCGGGGCTATGTGTGCTGCAATTATTAAAGCTCAGCAGGCAGGTGGGGATTTTGATTTTCGACCTATTATCACCAATTACATCGATTATATAAGTACAAAACAGTTTCGCCTTGATGATGGAACATTGGCTCGAAACCGGCCACAGCCTAATACTCTTTGGCTCGACGATTTATTTATGAGTGTTCCTGCATTGGCCCAGATGGGGGCTTTTTCGGGCGAACAAAAATATTTTGACGATGCGGTAAAACAAGTTTTACAATTTTCAGAACGAATGTTTGACGAGCAGAAAGGATTATTTATGCATGGCTGGGTTCTGGGAATGGAGGAACACCCCCAGTTTTATTGGGCACGTGCCAATGGTTGGGCGGTTATGACGTTGGTAGAATTGTTGGAAGTACTTCCCGAAAACTATACAGGTAGGGACGAAGTTTTAAGTTTATTAAAGAAACATATCCGTGGGTTGGCTAATTACCAGTCGGGTAAAGGATTTTGGCACCAATTGCTTGACCGGGATGATTCTTATTTGGAAACTTCTGCCACTGCCATATATACATATGCCATCGCCAGGGCTATCAATCGGAAATATGTTGATGCTAAAGTGTATGGCCCTATGGTTTGTTTAGCCTGGAATGCTGTTTCCACAAAAATAAATGCCAAGGGGCAGGTCGAAGGTACTTGTGTAGGTACCGGCATGGGATTTGATCCGGCGTTTTATTATTATCGTCCGGTGAATGTATTTGCGGCTCATGGTTATGGGCCTGTGCTTCTGGCTGGTGCCGAAATGATCAGTTTGGTTAAAAATAATAAATTGGAAATCAATGACAGTTCTTTACAACTATATGAGTAATGTAAAATTGTAGGTTCTGATGAATAATGAAGTTGGAAGATTTATTAAGTGGTATTGATATTGAAAATTAAAAGTATTTAGTTAAAAACTAAATATTTTAATGCTTGCCAATAATTGTATTGTGCATATAGAACAGTCTAAAAATGACAAAATGAAACGAGTATGAAAAATAGTTTTCAAATATGAGAATGATTATTCAGCGAGCCTGCCTGGCGGCAGACAGGTTACATGGATTACCTTAAAAAACTAACAATTATAAACATATGAAAAAAACAGTACTACTAATTCAACTATTATTTATGGGCGTTTTTGGCTACCCTCAATCCTCGACACCTATTTTTGAAAAAGGGCAACTTGAAACAGTAGGAGTTTATTATTATCCTGAACACTGGGCTCCGGCAGAGTGGGAGCGTGATATGAAAAAAATTGCTGACATGGGTTTTGAATTTACCCATTTTGCTGAATTTGCCTGGGCCCAATTGGAACCTGAAGAAGGTAAGTATGATTTTGCCTGGTTGGATAAAGCTGTTGAGATTGCAGCGAAAAACAATCTTGGAGTTATTATGTGTACTTCAACCGCTACACCACCTGTTTGGCTGGTTCGGAAACACCCCGATGTGCTTTGTATTAACGAAGACGGGACAAGTTACGATCATGGAGCAAGGCAACATGCCAGTTTTTCAAGCAACTATTACCGCACTTATTCACTTACAATGGTCGAAGAATTGGCGAAAAGGTATGGAAACGACGACCGTATTATTGGTTGGCAAATTGATAATGAACCACATGCTTATAACGATTTTAGCATGGATGCTCATAAGCGGTTTCGTGAATGGTTACAACATAAATACCAAACTATCGATGCTTTAAACCTTGCCTGGGGTACAGCTTTCTGGAGTCAGCAATACAGTAAATTCGACGAAATAAATGTCCCTAAAAAGTCACAATGGGGAATGAATCTACACCAAAGGCTTGATCACAGACGTTTTATGGCTGAAGAAACTGCAACGTTTCTCGATGCTCAAAGCAGGGAGATTAATAAACATATTTCAAATAATCAGTGGGTGACATCCAATTATATTCCAAGTTACGATGCCGGTGAAATTGGAATGAGCCATGACCTGGATTATGTAAATTATACAAAATACATTGTTAGTGGCAACAGCAATGGATTAGGTAAAAAAGGGTACCGTGTGGGCGATCCGTTAAGTATTGCCATGTCGAATGATTTTTTCCGCCCTTTATCTCCGGCCTATGGGGTTATGGAATTACAACCCGGGCAAGTAAATTGGGGGCGCATAAATTCCCAACCTTTGCCAGGAGCTATACGCATGTGGTTGTGGCATGTGTTTGCCGGAGGAAGTGAATTAACATGTACATACCGTTTCAGGGCGCCAATATATGGGTACGAAGCCCACCATTATGGTATTGTTGGTACCGATGGTATTACGCCCACAAGGGGTGGATTAGAATTTCAGAATTTTATGGAAGAATTAAAGATTTTGAGAGAAAAATATGACCCTTCAATTAGTATGCCTTCAGATTATCTGAAACGGAAAACAGCCATTCTTTTTAATCATGAAAATTTGTGGGGAATGGATATGAATAAACAAACAGTTGAATGGAATTCGTTGGGGCATATCACCAAATATTATAAAACTTTAAAATCATTTGGCGCTCTTGTCGATTTTATTCGCGACACAGTAAATTTTTCAGACTATCCGGTGGTTGTAGTACCAGCTTATCAGCAGGTGGATGAAAAATTGATTCAGAAATTAACATCCTATGCCAAAAATGGAGGCAACCTTGTTTTATCGGTTCGTTCAGGGAGTAAAGACCGCGAAGCTCATTTGTGGCAACAAAAATATGCCGCACCCATTTATCCATTAATTGGTGCCGAAATTGAGTTTTATGATTTATTAATGCCCCATGCCCCTGATACTATAATTTTCGAAAATAAGCCTTATTCATGGGTGAGCTGGGGCGATATTTTAAAACCCGAAACTGAAACTGAAACATGGGGTGTTTTTGCCGGCGATTTTTATGCAGGAAGCCCTGCCATTACTCACCGAAAATTGGGTAAAGGAACAGTCACATATGTTGGTGTTGATAGTAAAGATGGCCAATTAGAAAGTGAAGTTTTAAAGAAACTTTATAAGCGTATTAATATTCCAGTGAAAAATTATCCTGAAGGTGTTTTGGTTGAATACCGCGATGGATTTGGAATTGCAGTAAATTATTCTCCTAATGAAATTGTTATGGAGCCTGAAAATAGTGCAGGAATATTGATCGGCTCTTCAACCATCCCAACTGCTGGAGTTCTGGTTTGGAAATTAAAAAATTAGAAATGAATTTATTTAGCTGAAGAATTATGAAGGTAAGGCCTGTCCAAAAAATATTGGATGTAAAAATAACATGCATGAAAAACAAGTATAAATAAATATGTTTGCAGGTTTAAATTGGTAGATAAAGGCTCAGGACATTCGTGCGGAGCCTTTGTTTTTTAGTGGACAATGGTATTTTTTGATAGGAAATATTTTCACATTCTCTGGAGCTACTTTGATTTATGTAATTCATAATGAATTTAGTTTTAAATATATTTTTACTTGTGTATATTTAGGTACCATAAATTGTCATTCTAAAATTGCCGGGCATGAAATATTTTTTGTTTTTATTTTTAATGATCTTACTTGTATTTCCCGGGTTTTCTCAGAAAAATGTGATTGATAATGAAGCAAACGTCCCGAATTATGTTTTGCCTGAGTTGCTTGTTTTTAGGAATGGGAAAGATGTAAAAACTCAAAAACAATGGAAGAAGAGGCGCAGTGAAATTGTGGGATTATTCGAAAGAATTGAATACGGGAAAATACCCGGAAAAATCCGTCTTTCGAAATTTGAAATTTTAGAAGAAAGTGACAATGCCATTAATAATAAAGCCGTCAGAAAACAGGTATTGTTGACATTTAAAAAGGATAAAAAACAGCTGTCAGTAAACCTGCTAATTTACCTGCCTAAAAGTGTTGAAAAAGCCCCTTTGTTTGTGGGTTATAATTTTTCGGGAAATCATACCATTCTTTCCGATTCTGAGATTTTTTTAACCGAAGCATGGGTCGCAAATTCTCCTTCGTTGGGAATTATTAATCACCAGGTTACTGAGCAATCGCGCGGAGCAACTAATAACCGCTGGCCAGTCGAAAAAATAATCGATGCCGGATATGGATTGGCTACCATGTACTATGGCGAAGTAGATCCTGATATGGACGACTTTACCGATGGTATTCATCCGTTATTATATACCGAAGGGCAAACAAAACCTGCCGATGATGAATGGGGCTCAATAGCTGCCTGGGCATGGGGATTAAGCCGGGCTTATGACTATTTTAAAAAAGACAAATCAATTGATGATTCCCGAATTATAGTGATGGGGCATTCGCGCCTTGGTAAAACATCGCTATGGGCTGGCGCTGCCGATACCCGTTTTGCTATGGTTATTTCAAATAATTCAGGATGTGGTGGAGCTGCTTTATCACGGCGTTCGTTCGGTGAAACGGTCGAAAAAATTAATAAATCGTTCCCTCATTGGTTTTGTACCAATTTTAAACGGTTTAATAATTATGAAAATGCCCTGCCAATGGACCAACATATGTTAATTGCTCTAATGGCCCCACGGCCGGTTTATATTGCCAGTGCTGAGGATGATAAATGGGCCGATCCGTATGGCGAGTTCTTATCCGCTTTTTATGCCTCGCCAGGTTATAAATTATTTGATTATAAAGGAATGGCAAACAAACAACTTCCAGAGATAAATAAACCAATTATGAACCGCATTGGTTACCATATTCGATCGGGCAAACATGATGTTACTGATTTTGACTGGGAACAATTTATTCGGTTTGCTGATTTACATTTAACCAAATCGCAGGATTAACATTCTTCCAATAAACACTTTTCAGCTTCCGACTCAAATTCAATGGTTGAATGATTAATGCCAAGAATTGATAATTTATCTCTGATTTCTTTTTTCAGGAGATTGATGGCATCAAAAGGCATGTTGGTATTCAAAACCAGGTGTACAGTTAAAATGTTAAACTTTCCATCCATCGTCCAAATATGGAGGTCGTGGATTTCAGATACTTTGTTAATACTCAATAAATAACTGGTAATTTCTTCAGAATCTATTTCAATGGGAATTCCCTGTAAAATAATGTTGAACGATTGTTTCAGATTTTTAAATACATTCAACAAAACATATACAGTTATTAAAACCGAAAGGATTGGGTCGATTATTGGCACATCGAAAAAATACATGATTATGGCACCAATCATAACAGCCACCCAGCCGAATAAATCTTCCATAAGGTGTAGCGAAACTACTTTTTCATTTATCGAATCGCCTCTTTTAAGGCGCAAAACAGCTGCTCCATTGGCAATGATTCCTAAAATGGCAAGCAATACCATTCCTTTGGCATTAGCTGCCTGAGGACTAATTAACCGGGGAATAGCTTCAGTTAGGATATATGTGCTTCCGGCTAATAATACCACTGAATTGATAATGGCTCCTAACAATGAAAAACGTTTGTATCCGTATGAAAAGGATTTATCCCTTCCTTTTTTCGACAATTTTTGGAAATACCAGGCAAGAGCCAACGAAAGGCTATCGCCAAGGTCGTGTAAAGCGTCAGAAAGGATGGCAACACTATTGGTAAGTATTCCACCAATTATTTCAATAATTGTAAATGTAAAATTGAGTAAAAAGGCTACTTTTATATTTTTTACATCGTTGTGGTTGTGATTGTGCCCGTGGTGGTGTCCTTTACTCATTTTACCGATTTCATCTGAAATAAATAGTTTCAAAATTAAAACAAAAAAGGATACTTATAAGTTTATAAATATCCTTTGTAATAGATGTGAAAAAATGTTATTCTCCGGGCACATTCATATTACCAAAGTTGGTAACCTGGTAATCAGCCAATTTTACTTTAACGTTGGCATTTTCATTCACCTCAGTTACTTTCATAACTGAAGTTTCTCCGGTATTAGTATTTTTCGATTCCGATTCCATCATATATCCCCAGGGCATGCCTTGTGAATAGGCACTTGATTTTATCATAGCGCTCATAAAATCCCCTGTATTAAATTTTAGGTCCTTAGTTATCCATATATGCGAAACGGCTTCTTCATTGGTATATTTATACTCTTCGCATTTGTACCCGGCAATGGTTTTTTTACGGCCGGTTTTTGAAACATTCGGATTGGCAAGGTATGATTCAGGCGTGTTTTCTAATTCCGAATCATCAATGCCTTCAAATGTTTCTCCGGTCATAAAATTTTTCATGCCATAAACCAGCCCTTTTTTTTCTCCATTTTCTTCTGATAGAAAAATACTGGCTTCATTTTTTACATCAAAAATAAAAAATCCCTTCCCTTTTGTGCCAATATCACCCGATACAACCTGATAAGCCATATTTTTTGATTTGGTATCAAAATGGGTAATAAAATCACCATCGCTGGTTTTTTTGCCGTTATTATCAGTGGTTGAAACATGCATTTTTATTAAAGTCGAAAATGAGTAGGAATCTTCAATAGGGATGGGGTCGCCTGAAATACCAAATCCTTTTAACAAACTATTTAACCTTTCCTCGTCATTGTTTTCGTTCGAATTAACTTCTGTATTATCTTCATTCTCCGAATCGTTTTCTTTTTTCTCCAGCGATTCTTCAACTTTGTCAAGTTCTTCATCGATTTTTTCATCCAGTTTTTTTTCAGCCCTTTCTTCAATTTTTTCTTCCACTTTTTGCTGGGCTTTTTCTTTTAGGTTTTTTAACCATTTTTGCCCTGAGGCAGGTTGAGTAACCGTAAATGTGATGATTATTAATACTATAATGCGGAATAATGATTTCATAATATTGAGCGATTTACATGTGAGTTTTATACCTTCAAGATATAAAATTTTGAGGAAAGTTTTATTTTAAATTATAAATCATTTTTCAGGACGCGACAGGATAGCGTATTTAATTGAAAAATATTAATTTGTAGAGATTTTATAAATTAATCTGGTAAAGAATGAGTAATCACCATTTTCTGGCATTCGACCTGGGAGCTTCAAGTGGTAGGGCCATGCTTGGTACATTGTTAAATGGAAATCTGGAATTGACAGAAATTCATCGGTTTAATAATCAAATGTTAAAAGTTCATGGCAGTTATTACTGGAATATTTTTAGCCTTTTTGAAGAACTAAAAACCGGCTTAAAAAAATGTGTGAATGAATTTCATATTCAGCCTGAATCAATTGGGATTGATACCTGGGGTGTTGATTATGTCTTACTTGCATCTGATGGGCAATGTGCCGGATTACCATATGCATATCGCGATCATCGGACAGACAAAACAATGGAACAGTTTTTTGAATTATTGCCGGCCGAAGAAACGTATATGTTAACCGGAATTCAGTTTATGCAGTTTAATTCCTTGTTTCAGTTATTTGCATCGGTAAAAGACCATTTGTTTGCATTATCGGTTGTCGATAGCCTACTATTTATGCCCGATGCTTTAAGTTATTTATTTACAGGAATTAAAAAAAATGAATATACAATTGCCAGTACTTCTCAGCTATTAAAACCCGGAAAACCTCAATGGGAATCAAAATTGTTCGAAGTTGGAGGAATTAACCAGCAAATGATGCAGGATATTATTCAACCAGGTTCTGTTTTAGGAACAATCACCGAAGATAATAGCCAGGAAACAGGGAGTAAAATAATTCCATGTGTGGCCGTGGCTTCGCACGATACTGCTTCGGCAATTGTATCGGTACCTGCTTTAGAAAAAAACTGGGCTTACATAAGTTCCGGAACTTGGTCGTTAATGGGCATTGAAAGTAAAGTTCCGATAGTAAATGAAAAATCGTTGGAGATGAATTTTACCAACGAAGGTGGTGTGGAGGGTACAACCCGTTTTTTGAAAAACATTATGGGTATGTGGCTTATTCAGGAGTGTAAACGTAGCTGGGATGAGGAAAAGGAAATTGATTGGCCCGAAATAGTTCAATTGGCACAAAAAGAAGAACCTTTTAGCTTTTTGATAAACCCGGATGATTCATCCTTTTTAAATCCGGGAAATATGCCCAGAGCAATTGCTGAATATTGTATAAAAAAAGGGCAAAAAGCACCTGAATCAAAAGGTGAAATAGCGCGCTGTATATACGATAGCCTCGCATTAAAGTATAAATATACGCTAGAGCAAATCGAAGAAATTACTCAAAATAAAATTGAAAAATTGTATGTAATTGGAGGAGGAGCAAACAACAAATTCTTGTGCCAGTTAACAGCCGATGCAACAGGTTTAGAAGTTTTGGCTGGCCCTACTGAAGCCACAGCAATTGGTAATATTATGATGCAGGCAAAAGCTTTGGGTTATGTAAATTCATTAACAGAAATTCGGCAGGTTATTAAAAAATCATTTAAATCAGAAATTTTTAATCCTTCAAAAAAATATAACTGGGACGCAGCTTATATCCGGTTTGAACAAATTATATAACTTTTTCAGTTAAGCATAAGGTTAGTTAATAGAGTGGTGCACAATAAAATGTGTGCCGCTTTTATTTTTTTATAATTTTAGTGGTTTGGGGTATTTTATTTTTTTCGTGAGTAACTACGTAATAAATTCCAGGCGCAAACCCTGTTAAACTAATGTCTTTTGAAAGATCATAAAACTCTTCTGAAATAATTTGTTTTCCATTCGAATTATAAATATTTACGTAGGTTTTTTCTGTTCCTTTTTTCGATATGGATATAAAATCAGAAGTTATTGTAGGATAAACTTTGAGGGTTTTATTTTCAGAAATAACTGGTGTTTTTACAGGAATACAATTTGTTTTTAAACTATTAAACCAGTTGAGGGTATACAAGTACGCAAAAAGAGCACATGAAGTATGTCCCAGGAAATTACTTATCGAAACACTCTGAATGTTTGCCGATCCGGCATTAATCATACTTTCAGTGGTTAATAATGCGTTGGTATATGGAACTACCTCGTCGGCATTACAATATAATAATTTGATGGGATTTTCAGAAAACCAGCTATTTACATTATTGGCATTAATTGCCTTGTTTATGGGGTGCGAAAACATGATACTATCTGCAATTATAGCCTGTAAAATACTGTCTTCAATATAATGATACATATTGGTAGGTAGCACCGAATGTAATTGATTTTCAGTGTGATTGCCATCAAGATATGTGGGGATGATAGAATCGTAGGGTGATTTGTAAATGTCGCTAAAACTTTGATAAATGTTTCCGTAAACCAGTTGAAATGAAGCAAAAGTATAACAAAGGAATTCAGGAGAAGAGTAAATCGAATCGGGAGCTGTTAGTATGTCACGCATCAGTTTTGTTAGGTTGTATGGGCCCGACATTGGAGCCGATGCAATAATATTAAACTCATCATACAAATTATTTTCGCTGATGTATTTGTTTATTGCCATGGTGGCATGGCCCCCCTGCGAGTAACCCGAAAGGAACACTTGTCCGTTGAGGGAAACATTTAATTCATTTTTAAGGAATTCGCGGCAGGCACGAATCAAATCGATGCACGCTGTAGCTTCGCTTTCCCAATGCAGGTAAGGATGAATTGGGAGGTCATTGTCACCTAGTCCCAAATAATCGGCCATACAAACTACATACCCATTGGTGGCATAGGTGGTACCTATAGTTTCGTACTCAGCCAGGCCGCCCGAAGGGACATCTGTTTTTCTGAATGATGTTGGGTGTTGGTCTGAAATGAGGGGGAAATCATAACAATCAGCAATTTCAGGCACAAATATAACACCCGATGCGATCGTAGTATCTCCATTTAAATCAGTAGTTTTTATAGCGAATTTTATATCCTTGTACATCAGCCACTATTAAATTGTTTATTGCCCGATTTAAGATCCTGAAATGAACTATGAATAAGTTCATTAGGGTAAAAGTTTATGTAGCCGTAATCGATCAGGTTTTGTGCTTGTACGCTATTTGCTAATGTAAAAAGCAATAGGGGAAGCAATAATTTATAAACAATCTTTTTAATCATCGGTATTTCAAAGATATAATAGGTTTTACAAATAGTTTGTGACGCATTTTTAAGCAATATAATATATATGATAATTTTTCAAATAGTTCTGAAATGCCTTATTGAGTGCTAATCCATACTAATTGAGTGTTTTTTTCCTAATGTTAAGAAACATAATTATTGTTTTTATTAAACGGCTTCAGTATTTTTAAAAACACAAATTTTCCTTTATGGCATTAAATTTAGCGAAACCATTTTTAAATATTCTTTCTCCAAAGGAAAATAAAATCAAAATACAATTGCCTACTGGCGTGAGAGAATTTTTTATAGTATCCTTTTAAGTTCAATAATATTAGGATTTTTTGTTTTAATCCCAAGTTTAATTTCGTGTTTCGAAGAAAAATTATACGTACAGGTTGCCATTGATTTAATTATTGTAGCCGGGATGTTTTTTTTTCTATTTGATTCGAAAATTACTTATAATGTTAAAACTATTTTATTCCTTTTGTTAATTTATATTTTGGCAGTATCGTTAATATTAATAGGCGATTCATTCTCATTGGGAGGTTATCTATACCTTATTGCTTTTTCAATAATTGCCTCGGTATGGCGAGGGACAAAATCGGCGGTTATTACTATCATTTTAAATGTTATTACAATGTCCGTCATTGGTTTTTTATGCTACAATAAATATATTAGTATAAGTACTTTCGATTCGTATAGTATACTTAAATGGATTACACTCGGCTCAAATTTATTTCTTGTAAATGTATTGTCTTCCATTTCGGTGGGATTATTACTGGATGGACTTGATGGCACCATTAAAAATACAATAAAATTAAAAAACGAACTTAGCGAAGAGGGCATAAAATTAAAAGAGGCTAAACAAAAAGCAGAAGATGCAGATAAATTAAAAACAGCATTTCTAGCAAATATGTCTCACGAATTAAAAACACCTCTAAATGCAATCATTGGTTTTTCGAATGTAATTGTTGATGATGAAATGACTGATATTGAAGAAATATATAAATTCCAGAAAATTATTAGCAAAAGTGGGGACATGTTACTGGAATTAATTAACGATATTCTTGATATTTCAGTTATCGAATCGGGGCAGCTTAAGGTATTGAAAAAAAGGGTTTTATTAAAAGATATTATAACTGAGGTGTCGCACACTTTTGATGAAAAAATAATTGCAGGATTTAAAAAAGACATTGTTTTCAGAATAGAAGATTATTTAAAGGATGATAAGTTTGAAATTTTAACCGACCCTATGCGGTTAAAACAAATAATTAATAACCTGGTTAAAAATGCTTTTAAATTTACTGATGCAGGCGAAATAGTTTTTTCTTTTAAACAAACGGATGATAAAAAATATCTTTTATTTAAGGTTCAAGATACTGGAATTGGTATACCTTCTGAAAAACTACACTTGATTTTTAATCGTTTTTCCAAACTTGAAGAATCATCGAATAATATTATAAAAGGAACCGGATTGGGACTTACAATTTCAAAAGAAATAGTCGCCAAATTAGGAGGGGAAATATGGGTTGAATCAGTCCATGGAAAGGGATCGACGTTTTATTTCACCTTAAGAGTCAGCTAGTTGTGAACGGATTTAATTATTTAATTGATTCTTATATATTTATATTAAGTTGCTATATAAGAAGGATCTTACTGGGTTTAATTCCATTATTCGTTGTATCTGTGGTGTAGTTGGTTGTTAGGATTGTATTTGTGTTTGAAGAATAAAAAGACAGAAACAAAATATATATATTGCACTTTTGAAACGATTATTATATATCGGTATTATATTATTTCTGGCCGTCGATAGTTTGGCGCAGCCAGCTTTTATGTCGTTTTACCCTGATACGTTAAATAAAAAACGCCTGGCAACTGTAGTTGGAACCGAAATTGGAACTTATGTAGCCGGATTATCATTTCTGAGTTTTATATGGTATAAAGATATTGAGCGGGTTCCATTTCATTTACATAACGATTTTAAGGGTCATTTGCAGATTGACAAAATGGGGCATGCCTATAGTGCCTATCAGGAAAGTGCAATTATGTATTATGCTTTACGTTGGGCTGGAGTCGATAAAAAGAAGGCATTGTTATTTGGTGGCCCTGCCGGATTTTTGTTTCAGGCACCCATTGAAATTTTTGATGGATTATACAATGGGTGGGGATTCTCGTGGGGCGATATTGCTGCTAATGCCTTTGGATCATTATTGTTTTCAAGCCAGCAAGCTTTTTTTGATGACCAGGTTTTCCTGATGAAATTTTCATATTCTCCCAGTGAATACCGCGGTTACCACGATTGTTTGGGAGAAAATGAAGCCGAACATTTTTTTATGGATTATAACGCCCACACCTATTGGTTGTCGGGGGGAATAAATAAGTTGACGGGCAGTTCTTTTTTCCCCGATTGGTTAAATATTGCCTTTGGGTACAGTGTGAACGGAGTAATCGAAAAATTTGAAAATCCTAAATTTTATAGGGATGAACCATTTCCTGAGTTCGAACGCACCCGCCAGTATCTAGTTTCTTTAGACATTAATTTTACGAAAATACCAACCAATAAAAAATGGTTGCAAAAAGTGCTTCGCGCCGCCAACCTTATTAAAATTCCATTTCCGGCGTTGGAGTATAATAAGGTTGATAAGTTCAGGGTAAGGCCGTTGTATTTTTAGATTTTTCTAAATTATTCAAAAAAGTATAAAACTTCCTGTTTTTTAATATTCAGGTTTGTATGAATGTGAAAGACTAATTTTTTTGATAATTTATTGATTTTGAGTATTCAAGGCGACATTAATACATTGCTTCATTTAATCAATAATACTTTTAAACCTATAGAAGCATATAAAACAGTTTTTGCAAACATAAAAAGTTATTGAACATTCGATCAAATAGTTATTTGGCATTTTGTTTTGAACATAGAAGGGTTAATATTATCATGCATTTTTATATAAAGAATAGGCAAAGATGTTTGTGTTATTCTTTATTAATTAGGATATTTGGCGGCTTAATAAAAAATTTACATCATTTATAAACTGTAGCGATTAGGGGAATGGATTTTGAAAAACTAGTAATTTTCCAAATTGATAATCAAAAGTTTGCCTTACCTCTAAGTGTTGTCGAAAGTGCTATTCAAATTGTTGAAATTCGGGCACTACCAAAATCTCCAAAATACATTTGTGGAATAATTAACCTACACGGCGATATTGTTTCAGTAATAAATATGAGGAGTTTGTTTGGGCTGCCTGAAAAAGAAGTGGAATTGTCAGATAAACTAATAATTGTTTCTATTTCGGGATTAAAGGTGGCTCTTTGGGTTAATTTAGTTAATGAGGTTATTGAAATTAATGAGCGAGATATTGTGAGCTCTGATAATATAGAATATGGCGGAAAAAGTGTAAAGGGAATTGTGAAATTAGAAAATGGGATGATATTGTTAAATGAAGTTGAGAAGTTCCTAAATCACGAAGAACTTAAAGAATTGGAATTGGCTATTCAGGAAATCAGCAGTTAAGGACTACTGCCAATAAAAGAATTAATTGAATTTTAATGACACACCAAAATATAGGTGAGATACGAGAATTTCTGTTAACCAAATTAGGACTGGCTTTTGCTGAAAACCGCGAAAAAGAGTTATACCAAAAATTATCCAAAGCATCGAAAAATTTTAATTTTACCGATACTGATGACTTTATTGATTGGCTAAAAAATCAGCCACTTAATGATAAGCAAATACAATTATTAGCCAGCTCCCTCACTGTTGGTGAAACCTATTTTTTTAGAGAAAAAAAAGCGCTTGATTATTTAGAATTTGACTATTTGCCAGAACTTATTCGCCAGCGAAAAGGGAAAACCCAACAGTTAAAAATATGGAGTGCAGGATGCGCCACAGGCGAAGAACCATATTCAATAGCAATTTTACTTCAACGGATTATTCCAGATTTTAAAAATTGGGATATTACAATTCATGCTACCGACATCAATCCTGATTTTCTTAACAAAGGACAAAAAGGAGTTTACTCCCGTTGGTCTTTCCGAAAAACACCCGAGTCGTTTAAAACAAGGTATTTTAAAGAACTGGATAAAAATTACTTTCAAATTAATGATTCGGCAAAAAGTTTGGTCACATTTTTTTATCTCAACCTTGCGTCCGATATTTATCCATCGCTACAAAATAATATAAGTAATTACGATGTTATTCTTTGCCGAAATGTTTTGATATATTTCTCTTCGGAGGGGATTAAGTTGGTGGCCTCGAAATTGTACGAAGCATTAAAAAATCAAGGAGTTTTATTGGTAAGTCCTGTTGAAACATCGAGTTTATTATCCTCCCAGTTTATGCCATTTTTATACAAAGGATATACCTTATTTAAAAAAGGAGAAACTAAAAAAGGCCTTATCTCAAAAACACAACAAACTAAATCAGCAATACAATTAATAATTATATTCAACAGAAAGAAAGCCTACAAGTAATAAATGGAAACTACCCCTGTTTTTACTTCATCAAATTCAATAATAGGGAAACAGGTTCAAACTAAAACTGAATCAAAAATTGCAGCAGAATACTCTGTAAACAACAATAATTACGAAACTGCTTTACAGCTTTATAAATCGGGTTCTATTAGCCAGGCTGAAGAAGTGCTTGAAGCATTAATTGCTAAAAAACAGGACAGTAATTATCCCTGCTTTTTATTACTGGCAAAAATATTTGCCAATAAAAATCAATTGGATAAATCGGAAAAAATGTGCCATAAAGCCATCCAATCAAACAAAACCAGCACCGAAGCACATTATTTGTTAGCGTCTGTTTACATGGAACAAGGGAAAAGCAAAGAAGCTGTCAAATCGCTCCATAATACCCTTTTTTTAGATCCCGATTTTGTGATGGCTCACTTTTTACTCGGAAATATTTTAAAGAATACAGGTGAAACAATACAAAGTAATAAACATTTCGGGAATGCGCTTAAAAGCCTTGCAAAATATGACAATCATGAAATAATAGTCGAAAGTGATGGATTAACTGCCGGAAGGTTAGCTGAAATTATAAATTCGATAATACCGGTTAAAAATGCGGTTGAAGTAAGGTGATTTTCAGATAATTGTAAAAATTAAAAAATGGTTAGTAAAACCGATAAAGAAAAGATACTAAAAGAAAGGGCAAAAATTCTTCAGCAATCGAAAGAAATAGCTGAAGTTGCCGGAGAACAATTTGATGGCCTGGAATTTCTGCTTTCGGGCGAAAGGTATGCCATCGATTCGGAATTTGTTAGTGAGGTTATCCGCATAAAAGATTTAACTCCGCTACCTTGTACTCCTTCTTTTATTTTAGGGATTATAAATAAAAGAGGGCAAATACTTTCTGTTATCGATATTAAAAAATTTTTTAACCTACCTGAAAAAGGAATTACGAATTTAAACCGCGTCATCATAGTAAAACATCACGAAATTGAAGTTGGAATTCTCACTGATGAAATTGTTGGAAATACAACTATTCATCTTCAATCACTTCAAAAAGAGGTCCCTTCAATAAATAAAATTGCGCAAGATTATATTATTGGCCTTTCAAACGAAAGATTGATTGTTCTGGATATTAAGAAGATATTGCTTGACGAAAGGATTATTATTAACGACGAAATATAAATACAATTTGAAAATTATAAAAAGTAGGAGGATATAAAATGGCAAATAAAAAAAAATGGAGTGGTAGCATTGGCGTAAAATTAACAGTTGTGCTTATGATATTAGCAATTGTTTGTATTAATTTTTTAGGCATTGTATCTTTTCAAACAGCAAGTAGTGCAATTGAGAAACAAGTATTTAATCAGGTAAGCGCCATTGGGAAATTAAAAACCAAACAAGTTTCTTCATTTCTTCAAAGAAAATATCGCGATGTTGACGTTTTAGCAAAATCCCAAAATGTAATTGATTCATATAAAAAATTAAAACAATACCACGATAAAGGGAAGGCAAAGCCAAATGGGCCGTTTGATACTGCATCGGCCGAATATTCAGGCCTTTTTAATGAAATGGATCCATTTTTCAGGCAATTTCAAGAGGCATATAATTTTAGCAATCTTTATTTTATTTGTGCTCCATCATGGCCATGTAATGTACTCTGTTTCGAGAGGCAGTGATTTAGGAACAAATCTAGTAATGGGTGAATATAAAAATAGCGCTCTCGCAAAACTATGGAAGAAGGTAGTTGCGAATAAAAAAACTGTATTAACAGATATTTCGCTCAATGAAGCTTCTAACGAAAACTATGCTTTAATTGGTACACCAGTATTCGATAATAATGGTGAACTGGAATGCAGTTTTGGTTCTGCAATTGAGTCCTCGAAAAAATTAATGAAATTATGAATGATAACACGGGGCTGGGCGAAACCGGAGAGTCATATCTTGTTGGGCAAGACTACTTAATGAGATCTGATTCAAGGTTTGGTTCAGGACCGACCATTTTAAAACAAAAAGTAAATACAAAAAGTGTGGAGCTTGCCGTTGAATCACCAATCGGGCCAGCACATTATTGAACGATTATAGAGGTGTTTCTGTTTTAAGTTATTATGGAGATTTAAGACTTAACGAAAATTTCGATGCCGATTTTGAATGGGCAGTAGTTACGGAAATAGCAAAAACAGAGGCGTTTGCATCCAACAAAATACTAATCAGGAAAATAATAATTGTTGGAATAATCATCGCTTTGATTGTAATGGTTATTTCGATACTGATTGCCAGATACTTTACAAAACCCATATTAGAACTGGTAA
Organism: Prolixibacteraceae bacterium; assembly: GCA_963666575.2. GTDB lineage: Bacteria > Bacteroidota > Bacteroidia > Bacteroidales > Prolixibacteraceae > JABMQB01. The sequence continues at coordinate 28,194 of CAXXYG010000015.1, read as the reverse complement.
GGGTAACAAAATTGCTTGCCGGAGGTGATTTAACACAAGAAATTGTAGTAACCTCGAACGATGAGATTGGGTCTCTGGGAACCTCATTTAAAATAATGCAGGAAAACCTGCGTAAACAGTTGGAGGAATTAAAAGAAGGTGTTAATGTCCTTTCGTCGTCATCAAGTGAAATAACGGCAATGATGGCACAGCTGGCATCGGGTTCGGCAGAAACAGCAACTTCGGTTAGCGAAACCACTATTACTATTGAAGAGGTAAAACAAACTGTTGACGTTTCTGCTCAAAAATCAACGGAAGTATCGGAAACTGCACAAAAAATTTCGACCATATCGCAACAGGGAAAAAGGTCGGTTGAAGAAACCATTGAAGGGATGAACCGGATTAAACAGCAAATGGAATTGATTGCCGGTATTGTTATTCAGTTAAGCGAAAAAAGTAAAACCATTGGCGAAATTGCCAATAATGTAAACGACCTTGCTGAACAATCGAACTTACTTGCCGTAAATGCCTCCATTGAAGCAGCCAAAGCCGGAGAACAGGGGAAAGGATTTTCAGTTGTGGCACAGGAAATTAAAAATCTGGCTACTCGTTCAAAAGATTCTACGGTTCAAATCAGGACTATTTTGAGCGACATTCAGAAAGAGATAACCAATGCAGTAATGGCTACCGAACAAGGAGGAAAGGTTATTGATGCCGGGCTCAAACTTTCATCAACAGCAAACGAAGTGATATCGGTTTTGGCTGCCGGAGTAGAACAAACCTCCGAAGCAAATATGCATATTGCAGCTTCCAGTAGGCAACAGTTAACCGGAATGGATCAAATTGCTACAGCCATGGAAAATATTAAGGAGGCAAGTCACCAGGCTACCGAAGGAACAGTGCAAACTCAGGAGTCGATTAATGAGTTGAAGAATTTGGGCGAAAAATTACTTCACATGCTTAACCAGTATAAAATAGATTAAATAAGCCCTCTTTTAGCACAATGAGCAAACAACATTAGAATGGACAAAAAACAGGAATTTCAGAAAAGGATACTGGCAACCTTCAGAATTGAAGCACAAGAGAACATTGGTGTTATGTCGTCGTATCTGATTGAATTGGAGAACAAACCTCCTGATTCCAGAAAAGAGGAGCTGTTTGAGGCGTTATACAGGGCTGCGCACAGTTTAAAAGGAGCTTCAAGAGCAGTAGGTTTTGCTGAAATAGGTAGTCTTTGCCATGGTTTTGAAGGTGTTATGTCTGCTATTCGTGACAATAATATTGTTTTTAATTCCCAGGTTTTTGATGTTCTTTTTCAAACTTCCGACCTTATTGAAGAGGTTCTCAATGCTTTGGAAAAAGGGATTAGCAAAGAACTGGACGAAAAAATCCAGAAACAGATCGACAACCTAACTTTAATAGAAGCCGGTTTAGAAGTTGAAATTAACCATTCCGAAAATGTTTCTGCTACACTTGTTACAGAATCAAATCCCACAGTAATTATTGAGAAAAAAGAACCTGAAATAAAAAATGAAACATCGGGAAATAATCGCAGTGGTGAGAATGTGTATGAAAGTAGCACATCACAGCATAAACTTGCCGACGATAGTATCCGTGTTTCTTCAACAAAATTAGATGTGCTTTTAATGCAAGCCGAAGAAATGCTTTCATTAAAATTAATGGCAAATCAGCGTACTAAAAACCTGCAGAAAAATTTAAATGATTTGGTGCTTTGGAATAAAAAAGCCTCAGAAATTTATTCTTCTTCAAAAAGTTTAAAACTGGCTTCCAATTCAAATTCAGGTTCCAATTCACATTTTGAAAAAGAACTTTCTAAAATTATTGAGTTTTTTGAATGGTCAGGGACACAAATTAAAAATATTGAAAAAGGGTTTAGTGATATTTTAAGTTTGGCTATCGAAGAAAATTATTCAGCCAGTTCAAAAATTGAAACTTTACTCGACGATGTAAAGGAATTAATAACCATACCATTCTCAACACTTTTGAATGGTTTCCCAAAAATGGTGCGCGATATTTCGAAAGATTTGGGTAAGGAAATTAAATTTACTGTCATTGGCGATTCCATTGAAATTGACAGAAGAATTTTAGAGCAAATACGAAATCCATTAATTCATATTTTAAGAAACTCAATTGATTACGGAATTGAAACTCCCCAAGAGCGAATAGAAAAAAATAAAAGCGAAAAGGGAGAGATTCTATTCACAATAGAGCAACTTGAAAATAACAAAGTTGAATTGTTAATTTCGGACGATGGCTGTGGAATTGATCTTGAAAAACTGGAACAAATTTATATTAAAAATGAAATTGGCGATGATGCCAAAACCGGACAAATTGATAAAAACGAGTTGCTGAAATATATTTTTCGTTCGGGTGTATCCACAAGCAAAATGGTTACCGACCTGTCGGGAAGAGGCTTGGGCATGGCAATTACGCAGGAAGCCATCGAACAACTTGGAGGTACAATTCGGGTAAAAACAGAAAAAGGGAAGTCAACTACATTTATTATTCAGTTACCTCTTTCAATTGTTACCTACCGGGGGGTTATTATCGAATTGTGTGGTCGGCAGTTTATCGTTCCTACCCAAAAAGTACACAGCGTGAATCGAATTGCGGCAACCGACATAAAAACGGTTGGAAACAAAGCAACGGTTTTAATTGATGGGGAAATTATTCCTTTAGTAAATTTAAGCGAAATTTTAGAACTTAATTCGACTCAAATAACAAGTGAGTTTGTTCAACTAATTGTATTTAATATAAAAGCGAAAAAAATTGGTTTTACTATTGATAAGGTTATTGGAGAACAAGAAGTGCTGGTAAAAAAATTCAACAAACAGTTGTCTCGTGTCCGAAATATTTCGGGCGCTTCTATTCTTGGTTCAGGCAAAGTGGTTCCAATTCTCAATATTGTCGACCTGTATAAATCATCGTTAAATACAACTACTTCAGTTTCTTTAGTTTCATATGATGGAGAATTGGAGACAGTACAAAAATCGATTTTAATTGTAGAAGACTCAATAACATCCAGGACACTCTTAAAAAATATTTTGGAAACTTCGGGATACAAAGTTACTACAGCAGTTGATGGAATTGATGGGTTTACAAAACTAAAGGAAGGAATATTTGATGCTGTTGTAACCGATGTGGAAATGCCCAGAATGAATGGATTTGATTTAACAGCAAAAATACGCTCTGATAAAGAATTTGCTGATTTACCAGTAGTTTTGGTTACTTCCCTCTCGAAGCGCGAAGACCGCGAAAAAGGAATTGATGTGGGCGCAAATGCATACATAATTAAAAGTAGTTTCGACCAGAGTAATTTACTGGAAGTGTTAGACAGATTGATATGATAAGTTATAAATGACACCGCTGGAAACAAATAAGAAAAAAATAAAAGTGCTTATTGTTGAAGATTCGCCAACAGTAAGTTTGTATTTAGAATATCTATTAAAGGAAGATCCTGAAATTGAAGTAATCGGGAATGTAAGTAACGGAAAATTAGCAGTTGAATTTGTTGCAAAAAATAAGCCTGATATTGTAACGATGGATATCGACATGCCAGTGATGAACGGTTTGGATGCTACACGTTTAATAATGGAGCGAACACCAATTCCGATTATAATTGTAACAGTAAGTAGGAATGCCCAAAAGCATAATATATCGATGGAAGCACTTGCAGCAGGTGCATTAACGGTGATTCAAAAGCCAAAAGATATTAAATTGGGTATAAAGAGCATTGAAAATAAAAGGATGTTGTCGATGTTAAAAATATATTCGCAGGTTAAAGTGATTAAACGAAGGCATTCATCCTTTACAAGCGTAACACCTTCTGCTGCTATTTCTACCCAACAAGTTAAATTACCGCTAAGCGATCGTTTACATAATAGGAAATATATTGCTATCGGAATTTCTTCAGGAGGCCCGGGCGTGCTTAAGGCATTGTTTGATAGTATATCCGAGAATTTTCCTCTCCCAATAGTGGTTGTACAACATATTACCGATGGTTTTTTAGAAAGTATGGTTTTATGGCTTAATGGCAGTTCGAAACTTACGATTAAGGTGGCAGAAAATGACGAAACATTATTACAGGGACATGTTTATTTTGCACCTAACGGATTCCAGATGGGGGTAAAACACAATAGGATTGAATTGTTAAAACAAACAAAAGAAATGAAAATTTGCCCCTCGGTTGAATTTCTTTTTAAATCATTATTATTGGAGGGTGCCGGAAAATCCATAGCCATGTTGCTTACTGGAATGGGAAGCGATGGTGCCGCCGAATTAAAACAATTAAAAAATGCCGGAAGCATAACTATTGCTCAGGACAAGGAGAGCTCTCTCGTACATGGAATGCCAGGCGTCGCCATTGAACTTAATGGTGCTGATTATATTTATAATCCCGGTCAAATTATTGAATTATTACACAAAATTGAAAATTTGTTTTTAAAAGTATAAAAAAAAATTACGAATAACGTTTTATAATAATTAAATGGAAGGTATAAAAAAAATACTAATTGCAGAAGATAGCGCCACCCAGGCAATGAAGTTGCAAATGATTTTGGAAGAGAAAGGTTATGAAGTATTGATTGGAATAAATGGTTTTGAAGCATTAAACCAAATTGATGAAAATAATCTACCCGATTTAATAATTTCAGATATTGTAATGCCCGAAATGGACGGATATGAGTTTTGTAGTCGTTTAAAACAAAATGTTAAAACCAGAGATATTCCGGTTATATTACTTACACAACTAACAAAACCTGAAGATGTTATTAAAGGGCTTCAATCAGGTGCCGATAATTTTATTTCGAAACCCTACTCCGATGTTTTTCTTTTTGAAAGGATTAACGATATTTTATTAAATCGTGAAATAAGAAAAAGATCACCCAATTTAGATATTGCTTTAGAAATTTATTTTGGTGGGCAAAAGTATAAACTTAATTCAAATCGGTTACAAATTCTCGATTTACTCCTCTCGACTTATTACAATGCAATAAATAAAAACAAAGAGCTTGAAAATAAAAATGAAGAGTTAAACCGATTACACAAAGAGCTAAAACTGCAAAATATTAAACTGAATAAACTTAACGACGAAAAAAATCAACTATTAGGTATTGCAGCGCACGATTTAAGAAGCCCATTGGCTACAGTAGCGAGTTTTATATATATACTTGAAGATACTGCCACCGAAGAACAAAAAGAGATTATTCCGGATATTAATACCATGTTGGAATATATGCTAAAGCTGGTTACCGATGTCCTCGATTATTCTAAAATTGAAGCGGGTAAACTGGTTCTGCACAAAGAAATTTTTGATATAATTCCGGTAATGGAAAAATCGATAGTTTTAAATAATATTCTTTGCGCAAAAAAGAATATAGTAGTGCATCTTGAGGATTCGCCCAATGAACTAACTGTTGTGGCAGATAAAAACAAGCTGCAACAAATAATGGATAACCTTCTTTCGAATGCATGTAAATTTTCTGAGCGTGATACCACTGTAAAAGTAAACATTAAGGTTATTAAAGATGTAATACAGATTACTGTAAAAGACCAAGGAAAGGGAATTCCTAATGAGGAACTAGGTAAACTTTTTAAGCCTTTTACAACTACTTCGGTAAGGGGTACTGACGGAGAACAAAGTACTGGTTTGGGGCTTGTTTCAGTTAAAAAAATTGTGGAAACGCATGGTGGAAAAATTTGGGTTGAATCGGAAGTAGGGGTAGGTTCAAAATTTATTTTTACATTACCCTATATCGCAGTTACATAAATAAATATGCTTATTGATGGGTGTTGTTTTTGAAACTTTGTCTATCTTTTTTTAGATTAAAATTTGAATGTCAACCGATTTGGATAAAAAGGAAAATGTTTTAATTTAAAACAAAAAGAGTCAGGTTTTTATCTGACTCACTTATTGTTGTAAGCGGAAGAAGGGGATCTTCATATAACTGATTTTACCAGGCAGGGAATGTGGGGCCATCAGCTTGATTGTGGTTGGTATCGTAAGTACTGCTTTTCTTTTTGGCTCAACAGTGCCTTAAATCCTATAATGTTAGCGAACATAATTGATTCTCAAATTATTTGCCTGCTGTACATTCATTTGTGAAGAATACATTTAGACTCTGGAATTTATTCACATAAACATACCATGGTGGGAAATTTATTCCCCTGACACAAACCTCATACAACGAGGGCATCAATTCTAAACGTAAGTCAGTCAAGCCAACATTGTTTGAAATATTCAGCCGGGTTAGTTGGTTCGAACCACACCACAACAAATATAAGGCAGTATTATTGGAGACATCGAGGGTTGTTAATTGATTATTATCGCAAAACAACGTTAATAAGGCAGTATTATTAGAGACATCGAGGGTGGTTAATTGATTATATTGGCAATTCAAAGATACTAATTTAGTATTATTAGAAACATCGAGGCTGCTAAGTTGGTTAGTACTACATCCCAAACTTAATAAAGCAGTGTTATTCGTAACATCAAGGTTGTTAAGTTGGTTGGTATAACAATTCAAATATTTTAAAGCAGTATTATTCGAAACATCCAGTTCCGTAAGGTAATTCAAATTACAACTGAGAGAATCTAAGTTAACGAATGCTTCAATTCCTGTCAAATCTGTAATACTTTCTCTATCAACGTCTAATGTAGTTATCACTTCAGCTTCAGCAGTACTAATTTCACCATCTCCATTTGTATCAATTCCCAATTCTATCAGTGTATTTAAGAAGTTATTGTCAGGGATAGTAACATTTGGGATTGGTTCATCTTTTTCACATTGAAGCAAAAAGAGTACAGTCAATAAGAATAATAATATTTTAACTATTGATTTCATATTTTAATGTAGTGATAAGTTACAAAACGGTCCCTGAAAAACAGGGGAAGTGTTGCCATGGTGCTGATTATTAGTTCTAGCTAATTTACAGAATTTTAAAAACAGAACCTAATAGGCTAAACACAGTTTTAACTTTCTATACTAATAGTTTTATTTCAATATACAGTTTATAAGAGAGTAATATTTTAGTCGGGACAGTATACTCGATTGGAGTACGTTTATTGCTGAACCTTCTTGCCCTGCATTTTTTGCCCGTCCTGAATTAGAGTCAAACTCTCAACAGTATCTTTTTCAAGATGAAAGGCAATCTTTGCATCAACAACAGTGAGGTAAAAAAGAGTATCATTTTCTGGAAAAATCCCGAATCTTTGTTGTCCGGTAGCCTGCCCAAATAACTGTTTCCCTTTTTTGGTTATGGTGATATTGAATTCGGGACGTATCCTGTACAAACCAACATATTTTTTAAGGGTGGATTTAGGTATATTTACTGCGTCACTTTTAAATTTTGCTAATTCCGATCCGGAATCCAGCAAATAAAAACCAATATCATCGGCTCCTTCTGATGAATTTGTAAAGAGTACCACCCCTTTACCCGTTTCTTTTACAAATCCAATAAAGGTCCTGTATCCACCAGTTCCACCACCATGGCAGATTATGTCCCCCTTTTCTCCTTTCATAATTTGCCACGCCATTGCAATCGATATATTACTTGCTTTATCATGCCTGATTTGATGAGATAGCTCCATTGCCTCCAATAATGGGCTATTTTTATAACCGAGATTAGCCGAAATGAATTTTGCCATATCTGAGGTCGAGCTTCTAATTGCACTGGCACCGGCAAGCGTTGGGATGTCCCAATTCTCAACAACCCTACGTCCATTATGCCCCAGGGCTAAGTTATTTTTCATCCTCTGAGTCAATTCAATTCTTGTATTTTTCATTTCCAGGGGATTTGCAATTGTGTGAACCATCAAATCTTCATAAGTACTACCCTTATTTATTGCAAGAAGATGTCCTAAAAGGCCCTGGGCAAGATTTGAGTATTCATATTCAGCGCCTACAGTTCGAACAGGTTGATAATTGGAAATAAAATCATACATCTGATCTACAGTATAGTCCGCATACGGATTATGGCGATTGGCAGGGCTAAAGTTATCCGGCATCCTGGGAAAACCAGAGGTATGATCGGTGAGGTTGCCGAATGTAATTTCTTTATCGCCTTTCACCGGAACTTTAATGTTATTGGGGAGATAGTTATTTATCTCGTCTTCCAGCTTAAGATCACCATCCAGGACTTGTTGTGCAAGTAATATCCCTGTAAATGCTTTAGATATTGATCCTATCTCATAAATGGTATTTTCATCTACTTCATGACCATATTTAGCAGTTTTTCCAAAATTGAAAAATTTCACACCTGACGAGTCGATTAAAGCTAAAGTAATACTTGGAGTAAGACCTTCCTCTATACGTCTTTCAATTGACTCTGTGACCTCAGAAGGAAGACCTTTTATATCCTTTTTTTCCGGGCTTTTCTGACACTGGAGGGTAACAAAAGATATCAGAAGAACTGTTAGAGTGATTCTGTAGTATTTCATGTGTGGTTTTGGTTTTAAATTTAATCATTCAATGGAGTAACAGATCCATGCTCCATACGATTTGTTATACTTTCCTCCTCCAACATCTCGACTATTTAACCACATAGCTCTTGTTGCTGAATTTGTACCATTTATTGTGCTTGATGATCACCATATGCTCGTTTCCTTTTTAAAAACAAAAATTAGTGAAAAAATACATTAAGAATTAATAGCAGATTTATTTTTTTGCATTAAAAATTTACTCTTCAAGGTAAGCAATTTCGCATGAAATACTACAAATAATATTACATAATCATAAATCAGTTTAAACAGTTTGGAATTGGACTATCCCAGGCATTAACAACCAATGAATACAATTGATTTGTGAATTAGAATTGAATAACTCTCGAATAAGGGTGGTTCTTTATGTATAATTTTATTTAGTAATTTACTTGTATTAAATTATCAATTATCGTAAATTGAAGAATAACACACGCTGCTCCTGCAAGAGGATAATTCAAAGAGTGAGATTCGGACTAGCAATTTTTATGGGGATATCTAATATATGATTTAATTGAGAAAATCATTATTCTATTTTTTGGAATGTATTGTTGATTAAAAAATAAACGATATAGAAGATATAAATTTCAATAATTAAAATAAACACGATTAACCCAAAAAAAATAATTATGAAAAAATTCTTTCCTTTACTAGCTGCATTTTTGTTGTCAATTTCTTATCAGATAACTCTTGGGCAACAATTTGAATCCGAATGGTCTGACACTATTAGCCAATACGCTATTAAACAAATTGTATCCAACACCCAAATTAAATCAGGTGTTAATTTTAGCTATACTGTTATATTTACTTTCCCACTGGGAACACAAGATGTTTCAATTATTGATAATATTCCTCCCGAACTGGAAGTAATAGATGTTACTGGACTACCGATATGTGGAGGTAATCAATCTATGCCTTATTATCAACCTTCAATACAAGGATCGCCCACGCAAGTAGAATATAATTTAAGTGGAATGAACACAACCTGCAATTCCATGACAGGAAGCTTTGAAATCACTGTTCGCTTTTGGCCTGGCATAACTTGCGATAGCACTGAGGCTCATAACGAGGTAGGTATATTAGTAAACGGGCAATATCAAAACACCCCAACCTTAACTACTATGGCAACAGCCATTAATCCTTGGGTAATAACGAAGAATCTTAGAATTGACCGAATCGATGATGCTTCGATAAACTATCATTCAAATTCATGTGACTATATGATCCTTGAAAATTCAAGTGCTATCTATGAAATTTGCATTCATAAAAATGACAGTTGTGTTGGAACTATTGATGGTCAAATGAATATGGATAGTATTATCATTTCAGATTTTATTGGTGATGCACAAATAGATTCAAGTTCACTTAGTATACCAGGAACAAACTTAATAGGTCAAACTGTCACACATAATGTTCCGGTAGGACTAAATGCAGCAAACCCAGATGAATCTTATTGTTTTGAAATTATTGTCAATTACCCATCAGGTTCATTTCCTGTTGGTAGCCAAATATCAAATTCAGCGTCTTACTCTGGCTATATCTGCAGTAACTTAGTTAGTGCGGTATCCGATACAATATGTACAGAAATAGTCCCGTATTCCCCTTACGGGATATTTAGAAAATTGAATTATATGACAAATAATGTACGAGGATGCGATTCTTATTATACAATCCGTCTTGATAATACTAATGGCATTGTTCCTTTTGATTCGATTGTAATCACCGACTCCATTCCTGATGGTATTATTGTTGAAAGTATTAGAGTTAATCAAGGAGCTCCAAATTCACTTGTAAGTGTTGATATCGATGGAGCAAATTGTAATCAAAATATGGTTCCTGGCTTTACTGTAGATACGACACAATTCCCTTTGATCAATGGGAGTGTTGTTGATTTTAAGGTTTCAGGACTTCAAATAAATGAAATAATTTATATCACTATTCATTTCGAAATTGACCCTACTGCACAATTGGATGATACAATTACCAATTGTGCTTATCTTGACCCATTAAATAATGTTGTTGATTCAGCTCAAAACCTGACAAGTTGCAAGTGGTTCGTTGTTGGCGAGCCTCAACCAAAAACATGTATAAACAAATCAATTTGTAATCCTCAAACAAGTTATCAACCAAACGACACAATTAAATTCAGGTTGAGGGTTCAAAACAAAGGGAGTGCTCCCGTTGCAGGAGGTAATATTACAGATTTGCTCTCATCAAATTTTGAATACATTGGGAATGAGGTTACTTATAAATCTTATGAACAAGACCCTTCTTGTTCAGATGTTAATGGTATTCCTCCTTTAGCTTCTCCATCGGATGTTTTCTTTTTTAATGATTATGATACGTCAACAACAACTTTGTTTTACGATTTATATGATATAGATTCCAATTGTGATATAATCACATATCCAGGTTGTGACAGAAATTATGGTAATATCTATTATTATTTTATTGAATATGAGGTTCGTGTTAAAGATGATGCAGCGCCTGGAGTAACTCCAAATAAATTTGTGTTAGATGAAGGTGATGGTTCTGTTAATTGGTCAAACACTGTGGATGTATTAATTACAGCACATTATGGAATGGAGCTAGAAAAGTTACTCCGTACTGGTAGTGATACTCTCTTTTATTCATCTTTAGATGTATATCCAGGAGACACGGCTAGATACCTATTAAACCTAAAAAACACATCGAATGTTCCACTTTCAAATATAAAATTGGTTGATCTTTTAGGATTAAATTCGGGCTTAAACGACCTAACTGTACTAAATCGCATGCAAAACAGAGGCAGCAATTTTTCTGTAGATTATATTGGCAATACATCCTCAAGGATCAATGCTATTCCAATTTCTTCTCCTAATTATTTATCCGCAACTGGCAATAACATTTGCCTTCCTGATTTTGGAATATCGGGAAATTGCACCCCTTCTGTATGGGTTCCACTAAACTCATTACACCACAATTTTAAAATGGAATATGATACGCTACAATTAGCAAGTCAAAAAATACTATATGAGGAATTTGATGTGATAACACCCGCCAATTTTTCATTAATTGATTCTTCGAATTGTAACGATTTTGCAGCAATTGCATCAACTGAATTTATGATAAATTATCAGCCTCAAATGGTAAATTTACTGCCAGTTGCTTCAAATACAGCTTGTTTAACGCTAACTGATTCTACATGTTGTGCTACAACCAAAGTTTGGGTCGATTCAATAAACGATTGCTGCATTAATCTGTCAACAAAATGTCCGGTTAATTCAGTTTATGTTGATGTAACAAATGGAACAATTCAATCAACACAATCCAACTGTCTAACTTCTGCAACCGGATTTGTGGGAGCAAATAGTTTTGTGTTTCCATTAGATTCTTGTGTAATAACAGATGGTAGTATTTGCTTTGATGCAGATAATTCGGGATTACCTGTTGATATATGGCTTAACTTTTTATTTTCAAATGGTGAAGAGTGCATCAAATCAATAGTTCTTGATGAATGTGATTATATTGATTGTTGCGCATTAGCTGAAGTTTTTTTAGATACAACAAATAATTGCTGCATTGGAATGACTACAACCTGTCCTGTTGATTCAGTAAATGTAAGCGTAATAAATGGCACAATCCAATCAACTTATTCCAATTGTCTGACTTCAGCAACCGGATTTATAGGTTCAAGTAATTTTAATTTTCCATTAAGTTCTTGTGTTATTACTGACGGAGGTATTTGTTTTGATGCGGATAGTTTAAATATACCTATTGAAGCATATTTGGAATTTATCTTTACAAACGGACAAAGATGTACAAAATATATTGTGATAGATAATTGTAAAGACACTTCTTCATGCTGCGATAACCTTTCACTTACCTTAGAAAGTGATTGCTGTGCTCGTATCCAAGTGCCTTGCAATGTTCTTGAAATGGATGTAGATATTGAACATGGTATACTTGAAAGTGGAACATTCAATGGTGTTGCTATCCAAAATGTTACCCTAGGTGCGATAGGAGCAGGCAACTTCTCACTTAGCCCAAATGATACAACTGTTGATCTTACCATTTGTACTGAAGCTATCGACACTAATAATGTAATTATCCATTATACACTTTATTTAGCTGATGGTACAACCTGCATGCGTTCAATTATTACTAATTGTAAAGACACTTCTTCATGCTGCGATAACCTTTCGCTTACCTTAGAAAACGATTGTTGTGTCAAACTTTCAACTTCATCATCTTGTAACGTTGATCAAATTTATGTTGAAATATTCCGTGGAACATTGCAGACAGGAATATTGAATAATGCATCTCTCAATAGTACATTTATCGGTCAAGACATGTTCCTTATTGATTCAATCAGCAATTCAATTGACTTAAGTCTTTGTGTATCTCCTAATGATACAATTAATGCTTCTTTTAATTTTGTGATATATTTATCCGATGGAACAACCTGCAAAAAATCGATAAATACATTATGCAACGATACCACCTCTTGTTGCAATAATGTTCAAATCAATTGGGACACGAATTGCTGTATGGACCTATTAACCAGTTGCGATGTTGTAGAAATGGACATTACAGTCGGAAAAGGAGAGATAGTTTCAGGGTCATACAATGGTACTCAAATACCAAACAACATACTCCCAACAACTTTTCTCAGCTCATTGAGTTTTTATAACACTGCTGCAAATGTTCATTTATGCATGAATGCTACAGGTAACGACTCAATTAAAACACATTTTGAAATTGGTTTTTCCGATGGAACCATTTGTGAATTAGATGATATACATAAATGTGATACAGTAACAAGTAATATTAATTTATTGAATGAATATTACCACAACTATTTTGAATTAATTAATCTTTACCCAAATCCATCAAATGGAACATTTACAGTGAAATATGCCATTGGTGACTTTAGTGATGTTGATTTAAAAATTGTAAATTCTTTAGGACAAGAATTTGAATCACTCCATTATTCAAAAGTTACTCCAGGAATACATGAATTTAATATTAAAGTGGATAATTTACCCACAGGTATCTATCAAACTGTACTAAGCTCAGGAAACCGAATTAGAACAAAATCAATTGTAATTAAATAAATGCAAATGGGATGATGTAGGTCAATATTTAAAATCTGAGACAGAATGGGATCAGGAGCATAAACGGTTAGATGAATGGTTTTAGCGTATTACCAAGAGGATGATTTGGATGGAGAGTTTATTGAAAAAGGAACTTATTTTAAAATATCTGTCCATCCATTTGCATTCCTTGGAGGGCGTAAATGGATGAGATATTAATTACAAATAACACAAAATGTTTCAACTATGTTGCACTCAATAAATAAAAAGGAGTCAGATTTTCATCTAACTCCTTCATTATCTTTGAGCGGGAAACGGGGATCAAACCCGCGACCCTCAGCTTGGGAAGCTGATGCTCTACCACTGAGCTACTCCCGCTTTTCGGACGCAAATATCGTTTTATTTTTTAAATTTTACTTAATTCCGAAACCAATAATTTTGTTTTTTTACCAACCCAACAAATATGCAAATATTAATGGAGCCACAATAGTTGCATCCGATTCAATGATAAATTTGGGTGTGGTGGCTTCGAGTTTCCCCCAGGTAATTTTTTCATTGGGCACAGCTCCCGAGTACGAACCGTAGCTGGTAGTTGAATCTGAAATCTGGCAGAAATACGACCACACTGGCATATCTGTTAATTGCAAATCCTGATGTAACATTGGGACAACACAAATGGGAAAATCACCTGCAATGCCACCGCCAATCTGGAAAAATCCAACTCCGTTTCCTGAATTAGTTTTGTACCAATCGGCCAGGAAAATCATATAGCTGATTCCCGATTTTAAAATGGATGTATCAATTAATCCTTCGATACAATGGGCAGCAAAAAAGTTACCACAAGTTGAGTCTTCCCAACCCGGAACAATTATTGGCAGGTTTTTTTCGGCAGCAGCCATTAACCATGAATCTTTGATGTCAACAGCACTGTCAATTTCCAATTTTCCGCTAAGGAGTAATTGATAAAAGTATTCGTGTGGCAAATATGATTTTCCTTCATTTTTGGCTTTTACCCAGGCTTCTACCAAATGGTCTTCAATACGGCGCATTGCTTCTTCTTCAGGAATACATGTATCTGTTACCCTGTTAAAATGGCCATCGAGCAATTCTTTTTCGTCCTGAGGTGATAAATCACGGTAGTGGGGCACTCGTTTATAATATGAGTGGGCTACGAGGTTAAACACATCTTCCTCGAGATTGGCTCCGGTACAACTTATAATGTGCACTTTATCCTGCCTGATCATTTCAGCAAGAGATTTTCCCAACTCAGCAGTACTCATTGCTCCGGCCAGGGTAATCATCATTTTATTTCCCTTTGCCAATTGTTGTTCGTACGAAACTGCTGCATCAACCAACGAGGCAGCGTTAAAGTGTTTATAATGTTTCAGGATAAAATTTGAAACAGGGCCTTTATTTTCCATGATTAAAAAATTTATAGCTCAACATTTTATAATATAATTTAGCCACCAAAAATTCAGGGGCTTTAAAGTTTTCGATGGGTGCCAGTTCTACCAAATCGAAACCCACAACTTCTTTTTCGGCAAATACTTTTTTAAGGTACGATAGGGTAGTGTACCAATCCAATCCTCCCGGTTCAGGAGTTCCAGTTGCCGGCATAATCGATGGGTCCAATGCATCAAGGTCGAAAGTTATATACACCTTATTATTCATTTTCTGAATTGATTCTTCCATCCAATCGGTTTTGCCATGAATATTGTGCGCAAAATAACAATTATCCCGGTTTAAAAATTGGTTCTCCTCAATATCCATACTTCGGATGCCAACCTGAATAAGGTGGCTATTTTGACTGGCATCGTATAATGCGCAGGCATGGTTGTAAGGGGTTCCCAAATATTCAGGGCGTAAATCGGCATGGGCATCAATTTGTAAAATCGTCAGGTTTGGAATCGATTCATAAAATGCTTTAATGATTCCAATACTTACTGAATGTTCACCGCCAAAAAAAGTCAAAAATTTGTTGGTTTTCAGAAGTGCCTGAGTTGATTTATAAACTGTTTCGAACACTTTTTTGGGGTTGGAACTTTCGGTAAGTTCAGGCAAAATATGAACACCTTTTTTATATACTTCTGAGTTTGTTTCAATGTCGTAAAGTTCCATGTTATCGCAGGCATCCAGAAATGCCGGAAAAGCTTTGTCGGCGCCTTTTCCCCAGGTACTTGTCCCATCGTAAGGAATGGACTGTAATAAAACAGCAGCACCATCAAATCCTGTATATTCAGGATCTATTCCACCAAAATGTTTCATTCTTCAGAATAACCTAAAATATTCAACATGTCGTCGACTGTTTGTTCGTTGCGGTACACATAGTCGAAATAATTACCGGTTTCATCGCGGTCGATGATAACGTGTTTTGGAGCTGGTATCAGGCAGTGTTTAATTCCGCCGTAACCGCTTATTGAATCCTGGTAAGCTCCTGTATGAAAAAATCCCAGATACAACGGTTTTTCATCTGTCTCTTTATATTTTGGCAACAATATTTGTTGGTTAAAGTCCTCCGAGTTATAATAGTCAGAATGGTCGCAACTTATACCACCAATATTGACCTTGGCATATTCGTTATCCCATTTATTAACAGGCAATAAAATAAATTTTTCGTGAATTGACCAGGCATCCGGAATTGTATTCATCAAACTGTTGTCGATGAGGTACCACAATTCATTATCGTTTTGTTGTTTTTGTTCAATTACTTTAAAAATAATGGCTCCGCTTTCGCCAACTGTATATTTCCCGAATTCGGTAAAAATATGTGGATCGGGAATTTTTTCGGTAGTACAAATCTGCTTGATATTTTTTACAATTTCTTTGATCATGTACTCATAGTCGTATTCAAAACCCAAATGGTTGCGGATTGGGAATCCTCCACCAAGATTTATTGAATCGAGCGTAGGACAAATCTTTTTTAGTTCGGCATAGAGTTCAAGAGCTTTTTGAAATTCACCCCAATAGTAGAGGCTGTCTTTTATGCCTGAATCAACAAAAAAGTGCAGCATTTTTAATTCTACAAATTTGTTGTCTTTTATTTTGTTGGAATATAAATCAATTATTTCGGAGGCCCTGATTCCTAGCCGTGAAGTATAGTAGGCCGATTGAGGTTCTTCATCAATAGCCATTCGAATGCCAATATTTATTTTAACACCTTCGGCTAATTTAATAACCCGCTCCAGTTCGGTGGTACTGTCCAAAATGATTAATGAATTTTTAAATCCTTTTTTTTGTAATTTGATTATTTTTGCAATATAATCATCAGTTTTATAACCATTGTGAAGGATAAATTTCGATTTATCAATTTCTCCGTTTTTATTTAATTTTTCGATGAGGTCAATATCAAACGAAGAAGATGTTTCCAGATTTACCTTATGCTTTAAGGCGGCGCTAATCATGTGGTAAAAGTGGTTGCACTTAGTGCAATAACAAAAATGATATTTCCCTTTGTAGTCATTAGCTTTTATGGCACGGTTAAAAAGGTTACGTGCTTTTTTTATTTGCTCACCAATACGTGGCAAATAAACTAATTTAAACGGGGTTCCATATTTTTCAATAAGGTACTTTAGTGATAGCCCATGAAATGTCAGATATTCATCTCGTAAATCGAAGCCATCCTGCGGGAAATAAAAACTTTGTTCAATAAGGTCGAAATAGGTGTTTTTCATTTTTCAAATCCATAAAATAAAGTTGTATATTTTTCTGCAAATAAAAACTTTTTTTCGATACAAATGGCCATAAAATAAATTAAATGAATTTTTTCTATATAAATGCTTGAATTAGTCAGGTTTCAGCATAAGCATTTTAGGAGCAAATAATTGTATAATGGTTTGTATTAGTAATTTTTCAGAGTAATGTTTGTTATGTAGAATGGCATTTTTTTAGTTTGTTTCTTTTACCACTACGTTATTTTTTTCACTGAAGTAAGCTGATTATGGTATTTAAAATTGAACTCGGATGGTTTAATTGGTTGCTCACTGTTTTTTTGTGTAGTTTGATTTAAAAAACCGAAGTGTTTTTAATACACCTGAAACAGGTTTGTAGTTTATCAGATTGAGGATGGTTTGGTTTTATTGTATTAATGATAGTTTGTCGGCTGGTTTAAGGGCAAAAAAAAAGGATGGGTCAGCACCCATCCTTCTAAACCTAACTAAACTAACTAAACCAATAAACTAATCAAACCTAAACTTATGAAGTTTTATTCTGACACAAATATATGCTCTTTAACACACAAATGTGTTAAGCAAATGTTAATAAACATGTTTTACAGCATTTGTTTTTAAAAATTTAACATTAGTGAGAAAAGTTCGAATTTGTATTAAATAATTTTTGAAATACCCTCGGAAGTGCTATAAAAAAGGCTTCCATACTTATGAAAGCCTTTAAATTTAATAAAACGAGTTTAAATTATTTTTTCTTCGATTTTTCATCATTTGCGATGGATTCGCGCATTGATGTATCGGCCATTATATTGTTGTATTTCATATAATCCATAATGCCAAGGTTGCCACTTTTAAAAGCTTCAGCCATTGCAAGAGGTATCTGAACTTCGGCTTCAATAACTTTGGCTCGTGCTTCCTGGGCTTTTGCCACCATTTCCTGTTCGAGGGCTACAGCCATGGCCCGGCGTTCTTCGGCTTTAGCCTGTGCAATGTTTTTATCGGCTTCGGCCTGGTCCATTTGCAGCGCTGCCCCAATGTTTTTACCAATGTCCATATCGGCAATATCTATCGAAAGAATTTCAAAAGCAGTTCCGGCATCCAATCCTTTTTCAAGCACAACTCTCGAAATTGAATCGGGATTTTCGAGGACAGCTTTATGCGAATGGGCTGAACCAATTGAAGAAACAATGCCTTCTCCAACACGTGCCAATACGGTTTCTTCGCCGGCACCACCAACCAATTGTTTAATATTGGCCCTAACAGTAACCCTGGCTTTTGCAATAAGCTGAATACCATCTTTTGCAACTGCCGTTACCGGTGGAGTATTAATAACTTTTGGATTAACCGACATTTGAACTGCTTCAAATACATCGCGGCCAGCTAAATCAATCGCTGTTGCCATTTTAAATGATAATTCGATGTTGGCTTTTGATGCCGAAACCAGTGCATGGGTAACCCTGGCTACATGGCCACCTGCCAGGAAATGTGCTTCCAGGTCATTTCTATTTAGAATTATACCGGCTTTGGTACCTTCGATTAATGCCCTGACAATAACTCCCGGTGGAACTTTCCGGAAACGCATAAGGAACAGTTGTATGAGCGAAATGCGTACTCCCGATACAAGAGCAGAGAACCACAAGCCTATTGGAATAAAATATAACAGGATAAAAAGAAGGACAATGACTCCAATGATCATTCCCCAGGCTCCGATTTGTTCAATCATAATATTTGTTTTATTGGTTCGACAATAATTTTATTTAATGATATTTTAAGAATTTTTATTTCAGTATTTTGATCGATAAATTGTCCGGTTGATTGAGCTTCAACTACCTCTCCATTAACTTTTATTTTACCCATGGGAGCTAACCTTCCAATGGTTTTTCCGGTATCACCTACTTTTATTTTATCTTTTTTTATATTTTCAATAATGCCATCGTTTTGGGTTTCGAGCACCATTTTTTTTCCAGCCTTCGATTTAAAGAAATAATAAATCATAATAGGGGAAATAATGAGGACAATTGCCAATGTAACTATTCCTGCAAAGTTTCCGAATTTAACAAAAGCTATATATACACTTGCCCCAAGTAAAATAAACCCTCCAATTCCGGCTATAGTAATCCCGGGAATAACTGCAAACTCAATGAGTAAAAGCAAAAGTCCAAGAAGGATTAATAAAATGATTGTAAATATTGTCATAGTAAAATTTGTTAGTCAATTGTTGCTTTTAATTCCCGCTCAATAAGTGCTTCTTTAAGTGGTTTTAGTTTTTTATAATTTCCCCGCCTGACATCGCATTTGCCTTTGTAGTGTATAATTACAGTGCATTGAGCAGCTTGCTCGTAGTCGTGTTTACAAATGTCAACCAATGCTTTTATTACATAATCAAAGGTATGGTAATCGTCGTTATGAAGAATTAAAAATTTGTCTTTTTCAGTAGAATTACCGGGTGACTCATTTTGTTTCTTTTTTATTTTTTCTTTTGAGGTCATAGGTTTTCCTGTAATTTTATTGCTTCCTTAATAGTAATCCTTTGTCCGTTTTTGTAAGCCACAACAAAAGCATCTTTAACTCCTTCCTGCCTTACCTGTTTTTGCATTTGAATAGCATCATCAAAATTTGATAGGTTTCCTGTGGTATATACCACAACTCCTTTGTCGTCAGAATAATGATCTATTTTACGCAATAACGCCAATTTGTTAAAAAGCCTTTCAATATATCCTGGCAACCCTCTGCTAAAAGCGCCAATTTGTATTTTGTAAACTATTTCATCTTCTTCTTCGGTGTCTTTATTACCATGAATGGGAGTTGATTGTTCATCGAAAAATATAGCTGATAAATTATCACTTTTAATTATTTCCCGATTCTCTTCTGGTACATTTACACCTGTCTTTTCTTTTGTCTCTTCAACCTCCGAAATAAAAATGTTAATTTCTTCGTCCGTTTTGCCCAACCACCATTCTTCTTCCTGTTGCCTTGCTTTGAGATAATAATTATCTGTTTCAGCATTTAAAGTTAACGATTCCGTTTCAAGACTAATGATTTTTTCGGAAATTATTTGTTTTTCAGCCTGAGAAGAAATATTGTAAACCTGGCGTAATGAATCAGTTTGTAATAAAACCGATTGTAACTGGTTGTTCAGCTTTTCTCCTGATATAAAATTTTCTTTAGCTGAAGGTGTTCTAAAATGTTCAAAAAGAGTATAGTAGATTTTATCATTAACCTGAAAATTGATCAATTCAGGTTTGCTTTGGGTTGGAGGAAGAGTATTTGCGATTCCGGTTATATTTGGTGGTGTATCAGTAATAACCTGTGTGTTTTGAATAGCTGTTTCTAATGAATCGTTATTTATTTGTGGTTTAATACCCTGGTAACACAAATCAATTAGTTTTTCAATTTTAAGTTCTTTTTTTTCTTCGTCGCTACCATAGTTTTTAAACCTGTTGTAAAATTTTAATGCTGAATTAAGCATTTGTTTTTCCTGAAAATACCTGCCTACATAATAATAGATCTTATCAGGTGTATTACCTGCTATTGCTTTTTTTAGCAGGTTGTCGGTTTCGGATGTAAAAATTCCTGTTTCAATTAAACAGGCTCCACAATAATAATTAAGAAGTGGATCATCTTCATTTGCTGAGAGTTTTTTCTGAAACAAAGGCAGTGCTTCTTCAAAATTCCCGGACATAAAAAGTTCAACGGCTTCATCCGACACTTCATCCTGAGCATAAGCTGATTGAGTATATGTCAGTTGAAAGCTGCTAAACAAAAGGGTTAGAACAATTGTTGAAATATACTTTGTTGCCTTTACACGCATCTACTATAATATTGATTAAAGGTCTAAATTTACAAAAAATGTAAAAAGGAATGGGGTAAAAACAAGTTAATAAAAATTTAGAATTTCTGTTTTCTCAAACCCAATGAATATCGTTATTATACTGTATATTTGTAAAACTTAATAATTACTATCAAAAATGACAAGTTTAAAAAAAGGAGATAAAGCTCCCGATTTTGAGGGGATTAACCAGGACAATAAAACTGTTTCATTATCTGATTTTCAGGGGAAAAAACTGGTTTTATATTTTTACCCCAAAGATAATACGCCCGGCTGTACTGCCGAATCGTGCGATTTAAATAACAATTACGATAAATGGTTAGAAATGGGATACACAATTGTTGGTGTAAGCCCCGATAGTGTGCAATCACACCAAAAGTTTATTGGTAAATTTGGATTTAAGTTTGATTTACTTGCCGATACCGAAAAAAAAATATTACAAGCGTACGGTGCATGGGGTTTAAAAAAAATGTACGGTAAAGAATACATGGGTGTACTGCGGACAACTTTTGTGATTGATGAAAATGGATTAATTGAAGAAGTATTCGAGAAAGTAAAAACAAAAGATCATACAAATCAAATTATTGAAGCATTAAAATTATAATCAGATATGGCAAAAGCAGACCAAACACAAATAAACAAAGAGAAGCTGAAAGCACTTCAGCTTACAATGGATAAAATTGAGAAAAGTTACGGTAAAGGGTCAATCATGCGAATGAGCGATAAACCGGTTGATAATGTAACTGCAATATCTTCAGGATCTATAGGGCTCGATTTGGCTTTAGGAATTGGCGGTTTTCCAAAAGGCAGGGTCATTGAAATTTATGGGCCTGAATCTTCGGGTAAAACAACATTAGCCATTCATGCCATTGCCGAAGCTCAAAAAGCTGGTGGAATTGCTGCTATTATCGATGCTGAACATGCATTCGATCCATACTACGCCCGCTCATTGGGAGTTGACATCGATGAACTCTTGATTTCTCAGCCCGACAATGGCGAACAGGCATTGGAGATTACCGATAACCTGATTCGTTCAGGCGCAGTGGATATTGTAGTAATTGACTCGGTTGCAGCCTTAACTCCCAAAGCTGAAATTGAAGGCGAAATGGGTGATTCAAAAATGGGCCTGCAAGCACGGCTGATGTCACAAGCGCTTCGTAAATTAACTGCTAACATTAACAGGACAAATACCTGTTGTGTTTTTATTAACCAGTTAAGAGAAAAAATTGGTGTTATGTTTGGCAATCCGGAAACAACAACCGGAGGTAATGCGCTAAAATTTTATGCATCTGTAAGGCTCGACATTCGTAGAATTGGGCAGATTAAAGATGGAGATGAAGTAAAAGGAAACCATGTAAGGGTCAAAGTCGTTAAAAACAAAGTTGCTCCGCCATTCCGCAAAGCCGAGTTTGATTTGATGTATGGCGAAGGAATCTCCAAAACCGGCGAAATCATCGATATGGGTGTTGACCGCGGAATTATTAAAAAAAGTGGATCGTGGTTTAGTTACGGTGAAACAAAATTAGGGCAGGGAAGAGAAGGTGTTAAAAACCTGTTAAAAGACAACCCTGAGTTGGCACTTGAATTAGAATCAAAAATTATCGAGTCCTTGACCATAACGGAAACGACAGATTAATAAATAATTAAATAGATAGTGTTACTGGGTAAGCGACACCTGTCGCATATCCAGTTTTTTTATTTTTAGGCGTTTGATTTTAACATATATGTGATGCTTAAAATTCAAACTAAATATAAATTATTATACTGATGAAAGTAATTAAGTTTGGTGGTACTTCAGTTGGCACAGCCAACAACATCAAAAGGGTAAAAGAGATTCTGTCTAGTAAAACTGAAAGTGCTATTGTAGTAGTTTCAGCATTAGGAGGAGTTACCGATAAAATATTAAACGCCGCCCGCATGGCTTCTATGGGGACTGGTTACTTTCATTCAGAATTAACGGAGGTTAAAAACCGCCATTACAAAGTTATTGAAGAACTTTTTGATGATGGTGAAGAAATTCTTGAACGGGTTGAGAAACTTTTAAAAGAGATGGAAAAGATACTAACCGGTGTGACTCTGGTTGGTGAATTAACTCCAAAAACTATCGACAGGATTGTTGGATTAGGCGAACGTATGTCGTCGATTATTATCTCAAAATTTATACCGGGTGCAGTGTGGAAAAACTCGGCTGATTATATCCGCACCGACAGTAATTTTGGAAAAGCAAACGTCAAGTTTAAAGTAACCAACCGCCTTATAAAAAATGAATTTGCCGATTTTTCAGGCATTGCAATTATGCCCGGTTTTATTGCCGGTAACGAAGCCGGCGAATATACTACCTTAGGTAGAGGTGGCTCAGATTATACAGCGGCTATTTTTGCTGCGGCATTAAATGTGTCGTCATTGGAAATTTGGACCGATGTTGATGGTTTTATGACTGCCGACCCACGAGTGATTAGTAAAGCATATACCATTCCGGCACTGAATTATTCAGAGGCCATGGAATTGTCGCATTTTGGAGCAAAAGTTATTTACCCACCAACCATATTGCCTGTTTACAAAAAAAACATACCTATATTAATAAAAAATACTTTAAATCCCGGAGGCGATGGAACACGCATTTCTGAAGCAACCGGTACAACTGAAGAGCGCCCTATCAAAGGGATTTCTTCAATTTCGGGTATTGCGCTCATTACTATTCAGGGTATCGGAATGGTAGGAGTAACCGGAATTTCAATGCGCCTGTTCTCAGCCCTGGCTCTCGAAAGCATAAATGTTATTTTAATATCGCAGGCATCATCTGAAAATTCAATCAGCATTGCCATTGAAGAGTTATCGGCCGAAAAGGCTGAGAATGCTATTAAAGCTGAATTTGAAAAGGAAATTGCTAAAGATCAAATCAACAAAATTGTAATTGAAACCGATTTATCGATTGTGGCCATTGTAGGCCAGAATATGAAACATACAACTGGTATTGCCGGGACTCTTTTTAGCACTTTGGGAAACAATGGTATCAACGTTGTTGCCATTGCACAGGGGGCTTCTGAGTTGAATATTTCGTGGGTGGTAAACAATACCGACCTTCGTAAAACATTAAATGTGGTTCACGAGGCTTTTTTCCTTTCGGGGAATTTGGAGCTGAATGTATTTTTAATCGGGATTGGAACTGTTGGTGGGAATTTACTCAGTCAGATCCAACAACAGCAGCAGAGGTTATTGGATGAAAAACACCTGAAAATAAAGCTGATTGGTGTGGCGAATTCTAAAAAAATGGTTTTTAGCCGCGAAGGAATTGATATTAGCCGATTTAAAGAAATTCTTGATAATTCAGAAATAAAATCAAGCTTAAGTGGATTTTCCAAAACAATGCGTGGATTAAACATGTATAACTCTGTTTTCTGCGATTGTACAGCTTTAGATGAAGTAGCCGATTTGTACGAAAAAATCCTTGATTCAAATATATCGGTTGTTACTGCAAATAAGGTGGCGGCCTCATCAAAATATGAAAACTATTTAAGTTTAAAAACCACAGCCAAAAAGAAAGGTGTCAAATTTTTATTTGAAACCAATGTAGGCGCAGGTTTACCAATAATTAATACACTCAACGACCTGGTTAATTCAGGCGATCGGATTTTAAAAATTGAAGCAGTTTTATCAGGCACATTAAATTTTATTTTTAATACAATCTCTTCGGAGGTAAAATTAAGCCAAACAATAAAAATGGCTAAGGAAGAAGGTTTTTCAGAACCTGATCCACGTATCGATTTAAGTGGCATTGATGTAGCCCGAAAACTTCTAATATTGGCTCGTGAATCGGGGTATAAAATGGAAATGGAAGACATCACCATTAATAAATTTGTTCCAGAAGAATTTTTTGAAGGATCGGTTGATGATTTTTTTATTACAATTCCGCAGCTTGATGCGGAATTTGAGGAAAAACGCAGTGCTCTGGAGAAACAAGGTAAAAAGTGGCGTTTTGTTGCAACATTTACCAACAAAAAAGCAGAGGTTGGTTTACAGGAGGTTGATAAAAAACACCCGTTTTACGACCTTGAGGGAAGTAATAACCTGGTGATGTATACAACCGAACGATACCAGGAATTTCCAATGCTCATAAAAGGGTATGGTGCCGGTGCTTCAGTTACTGCAGCTGGTGTTTTTGCCGATCTAATCAAGGTTTCAAATATCTGATATGAAGAGGTATTTAAAGCATGTATTTTTAGGATGTTTATTTTTTATTTCGGCAATTAGCTGCAATAAAAATCACCGATAAACAAACTGTATTTCAGGTTTCACCCATCGATGCTCTTTTACAAGGGGTGTATGATGGTTCTGTTACCCTGGAGCAAATCAGCAAAAAAGGCGATTTTGGCATTGGTACTGTTAATGGCCTCGATGGTGAATTAATTTTGGTTGATGGTACCTTTTATCAGGTTCGTGCTGACGGGAAAATTTATATGCCTAAAAAAAATATTAAAACACCTTTTGCAACGGTTACTTTTTTTGAAAATGAATCAAACTATTTACTGAATAATATCAATTACAGTTCTTTTAAATTAAAAACTGATAGTTTGATGGAAACCGGGAATCATATTTGCTGCCATTTTTTTTAGAGGTAATTTTAAATCGGTTAAAACACGCAGTGTCCCGGCACAAACAAAACCTTATCCTGCCTTGGTTGAGGTAGCTAAACATCAGCCTGAATTTGAAGCTCAAAATATTTCAGGCCAATTGATTGGTTTTTATACGCCTGAATTTGTGAAAGGGGATAAACATGTACCAGGGTACCATTTGCATTTTTTAGCCGACGATAAATCATTTGGTGGGCACGTTTTAGATTTTGAACTGATTAGCGGTTCGTTGGTTATTGATAAAATTAACAGCTTCGAAATGTTATTGCCCAGTGAAGGCGATTTTTTGGAAAGCGAATTCTCGACCGACAGAAGTGACGAATTAAAAAAAGTTGAACAATAGATTATTAATATAAATTGAGTAAAGAGTAGTGAGTAGTGAGTAAAGAGTAGTGAGTAAAGAGTAGTGAGTAAAGAGTAGTGAGTAAAGAGTAGTGAGTAAAGAGTAGTGAGTAAAGAGTAGTGAGTAAAGAGTAGTGAGTAAAGAGTAGTGAGTGGTGAGTATCGAGTATTGAGCTGATTTCTGGTTCTTTCTTCTTGTGTCTTGCATCTTGTGTCTTGCATCTTGGATCTAAATTTAAACAAATGAAACGAGCATGTAAATGTATTTACACACAGGAAAATCATTATAAGCGAGTTACATCGAATACATATAAAAACTAACAATTATAATGAGATGAAACATATAATCATCCTTGGCGACGGAATGTCGGACGAACCATTAGCCGGTTTTGGCAATAAAACGCCCCTGCAAATGGCAAAAAAACCACACATCGACTGGTTGGCAAAAAACGGCCGTAATGGGAAATTACATACAGTGCCTCCAACCATGCACCCCGGAAGCGAAATTGCCAACATGGCTGTAATGGGTTACGATGTCGAAAAAGTATTTGAGGGCAGGGGAGTACTTGAAGCCGCAAGTATGGGTGTTGAGTTAACCGAATGATGATTTGGCATTTCAGGTGTAACCTGCTTTGTATTGAAGATAAAAAAATTAAAAACCATTCGGCAGGGCATATCTCCACCGAAGAAGCTACCGAACTCATAGAGTTATCTGAATAAAACTCTTAGGTAACGAAAAAGATTATTTTTTACCCGGGAGTTTCATACCGCCACCTTTTAGTAATAAAAAATGGCATTAAGGATATGAAATGTACACCTCCGCACGATGTAATGGGCACACCTTTTCAGGAGGTCCTGATAAAAACCGAAAATAAGAAAGCTCAAAAAACAGTTGGCCTGGTGAATTATCTTATTCTGCGTTCACAATCTTTATTAAAAAATCACCCCATTAACCTTAAAAGGATCGAAAAAGGGAAAGACCCTGCCAACTCCATTTGGCCCTGGTCGCCGGGTTATAAACCTGCCATGCCAACTTTAAAAGAGATGTATGGAATTCAGAGTGGGGCTGTTATTTCGGCTGTCGATTTGATTCAGGGAATTGGCGTATACGCCGGATTGGAAGTGATAAAAGTAGAAGGCGCTACCGGTTTGTACGATACCAATTACGAAGGCAAAGCTAAAGCTACCATCCATGCAATAAAAACCCACGATTTTGTTTACCTGCACATCGAAGCCAGCGATGAAGCCGGACATGAAGGGGACGTAAAACTTAAAACCAAAAACCATCGAATACCTCGACGAACGGGTTGTAAAATACATCATCGACGAAACAGCTAAAATGGATGAATTAGTTGCCATTGCTGTATTACCCGACCACCCAACACCATGTTCACTTAAAAACTCATACCCGCGATGCCGTGCCTTTTATAATTTATTACAAAGGTATTAAACCCGATGAGGATGGAAGTGTATGATGAATTTGATGCCGATAATGGCAGTTATGGAATTTTAAAAGGCGATGAGTTTATTAAAGAATTTTTGAAAAAATAGCAACACCTTTCCTTTTTATTAGAAGTTGTCAAAAGTTAAATGATAATAAAATATTATGTCGATAAAAATAGTCTTTCTGACTCTCCCTCTTCTCCCTCTCTATGAATAGAGAGGGAAGATTGGGATCCGTCAGCTGACGGACAATCAGGGTGAGTCTATTAAAGTTACACTTTATTGTTGTCGTTAAGCACAGTATTTCAGGCAATAATAAGTGTTTTTAAGATTTAACTTTAAACAAGTTTTTATATTAAATTATGAAATATTACAGCACCAATAAAAAAACCACTCCGGTAAGTTTAAAAGAAGCCGTTATTAAAGGCCTGGCATCCGACAAAGGATTATTTATGCCTGAAAAAATAAACAGTTTTGAACCTTCTTTTTTTGAAACCATTCATACGTTAACATTTCAGGAAATTGCATTTGAGGTAGCTAAAAAGTTTTTTGGCGACGATGTTGAAGAAACGGCATTAAAAGAAATTGTATTTGATACATTACAGTTCGATTGCCCTGTTGTTCCTGTTACCGGAGATATTTGGTCGTTGGAGTTGTTTCATGGGCCCACATTGGCATTTAAAGACGTAGGCGGACGCTTTATGGCAAGGTTGCTCAACTATTTCTTAAAAGG
>CAXXYG010000014.1:0-496793 GCA_963666575.2 Prolixibacteraceae bacterium | reverse complement strand
GAGGATAAACATGAAAATAAGTATATTATCAGGAAATCCAAAAAAAGACGGTCGTTGCCAGTCTATGATCGAAGTGGTAAAAGCAGGTGCAACGGAAGGCGGAGCGGAGGTCGAAGAAATTCGATTGATCGATTATGATTTTGCGCGTTGCCATGTTTGCGGAGACGGATGGGGCATATGTCGAGAGGGAGGTGAATGCAGTTTCGGAGATGACGGTTTTGATGAGATCAGAAAACGTTTAGAAGACAGTGACGCGGTTGTTATTGCAACCCCTGTATATTGGGGCGAAACGTCTGAATTGTTAAAATCGTTTATAGACCGTTTGCGCCGCTGTGAATTCAATCAAGAAGGCGTATTCAAAAATAAACAAGTGTTGCTGATCGCGTCAGCGGGTGGCAGCGGTAACGGGATATTGACTTGCTTGGAGCAGATGGATCGTTTTTGCAGGCATACGAATGCGATCATTTTTGACTATATCGGCGTGAATCGTTGGAATACCGATTATAAACAAGAAGCCGCGAAAGCTGCCGCACTGGCGATGGCAAGCGGAAGGAAAAACGGCGATACCGTTTTGATGCAAGGCTATAAGCCGTTAAAAAGATAAGTTAAGTAATAAACAATATATTAAAAAAGAACGGCATCGCCGTTCTTTTTGTATGTTTTGCAGTCTTTTATTGGTAGATATCGATATCGATGTTGCCGCTTGTTGTTTCGATATCCAGACGTTTCGGTCCGTTTTCGGAACGAGGCACATTGATGTTACCGCTCAATGAATCTGCATCGATCGTATAATCTTTTACATCACCGATGATATTGCCTTCGCAACTTCCGCTGACAGTGTCGATCTTAAAATCATTTCCACTCACGTTGGTCAAACGAACACCTCCGCTGGTGGTCCCGATTGTGATATCGCCGTTGCTGTCCACAAGTGTGAAATTCACATTCCCACTAACGTAGACACGGAAATGTCATTTTTACTCTCTGTATCTTCCAAAGAGACCTTGCCGCTGACTGTCGATAGGGTCATCTCTCCGTCGATCTTATTACTTTGCATATTGATATTGCCACTCACAGTTTCGATATCGACGACCCCGGCACAGTCCGCGCCGATCACTCTTACATCTCCGCTCACTGTGTCGATCTTCAGCGCTTGCAAAATATCGTAGGGCAGATAGACGGTGACTTCCGGATATCCGATCGTGTCCGAGAACCAGTCAAAATCGAACCATCGGTTCGAATCATCCGTATCATCATAAATGATCGAAAGTTTTCCGCTTTCCGAGAGTGTTACATGATATTCGGCATAATTGCTGTCGTAGCATTCGATCTTGACTTGATCGATTCCGGTACTCACAAAAATGTTGATGTCATGCGATACATTGTCGACCAACAGCATTTGCACGTCATCCACATCAAACGAGTAGGTCATTTGCTCGTAATCCGCATCATCGAAATTGTAATTATCTCTGTCAAGTGCACCGTTCAAGAGACCAAATCCGGCCAATAACGAACCCGCTACGATCAAGACAACAGCGATGATCAGAAAGCTTTTTACTGTTTTACTCATAATTATTTCTCCTTTTAATGAATAGTGACTTGACCCAGCGATAGAATCTTCCCGTTAATTTTACAAGCGCGAGCGCAAGCAGGTTAACAGGGAAGAACATCAAGATCCCAACGCCTAAGATGAAAAGCGAACCGCCGAGCGTCAATGTCCCCAAGAATGGATAAACCCCAAAACTTATCAATGTGATGATAAATCCACCCACTCCGCCGATCGCGAGACCTAATACAGTTGCATATAAACTGATGATGACAGCCCAAATGGACACGTACACAGCAACGATCACCGCGAAAAATGCGATCAGCAGCGAGAACCATATCGGAAAGCCCACTACGATAAGCGCGATCTCAAAAGGAGTCAAGTTTCTTTTTGGTCGGATTTTCTCTCTCATTAATGTCGGGAGCGGTCGATCCAACATGATCTGTTCTACGATTGCATCGATATTCCCTAAAGCCGTTACGGCCTCTTCTTCGCTCATACCGTCTTCCTGGCGATCTTCGATCATTTCATCATAAAACATGACCGACCGATCTATCTCATCTTGCGGGAGGTCTTGCAATCTTACTTTCAACATCTCTAAGAATTCTACTTTATTCATGATCTGCCCTCCTTTTCTCTTCCAGTATAAAATCATAGACTTTCATAACGTCTTCCCACTCTTTTAGGAATTCTTCGATCCTTTGTTTCCCGTCATCTGTGATCGTGTAGTATTTTCGGAGCCTACTGTTATATTCAACGGAATAAACCGAGACCAGTTTGTTTGATTCGAGTCGCTTTAAGATCGGATAAAGCGTAGATTCGGATATCTCGATATAGGGATCGATATCTTTGATGATCTGATATCCGTACGAATCTTCTCTGCTGAGTGCCGTCAGTACGCAGATTTCAAGCAAACCTCGTTTAAGTTGTATATCCATACGTACACTTCCTTTCACGTAATACTATATAACGCATAGTACTATGTGTCAAGTATTATTATGCTTTTTTAATCCTCCTTTAATTTTCAGAATGATATATATCTTTTGCGCGTATATTTATACAAGGCGTATATTCGACTTTGTGAAAGTTGTATTTTTATTATTTTTTGGAATTAGGCATTTCTTTTTTTCGGTAAATATGAGATAATACTTTAGATTGTATTGGAAAAACCGTTTTAAGGATATCTTCATTTCGTCAATGCAATATATCCACATTATTTTCTTTTCATACCATTCAACAATATAGGTTTATTTTTATACATTATAATAACGATAAAAAATATCGATGCGATAGATCATATTACATGGTGCTATTTGACCGATGATTTATTATATATTTTGCCTCAGTGCATATCAGGAGGAGCCGAGTTGAGTTTTAAAGTCATTAAAAATTACGATCCCGAAATTTACGACGCGATGGAAAAAGAGCTGTCCCGTCAAGAGAATAATTTAGAATTGATCGCTTCAGAGAATCTTGTCAGTCCGGAAGTGATCGAAGTGATGGGCAGTCATTTGACCAATAAATACGCGGAAGGATATCCCGGACATCGCTACTATGGCGGATGTGAGCATGTGGATGTTGTTGAAAGTATCGCGATAGACAGGATCAAGAAACTGTTCGGCGCTGAATACGCAAATGTCCAGCCGCATTCCGGAGTGCAAGCGAACATGGCAGTGTATTTCGGTTTATTGGAAGCAGGCGACACCGTAATGGGCATGGATCTTTCTCACGGCGGACACTTAAGCCATGGCAGTCCTGTAAGTATGTCGGGTAAATATTATAATTTTGTTTCATACGGCATCAATAAAGATACGGAACGGCTTGATTACGATCAGTTGGAAAAACTTGCGAAAGAACATAAACCAAAATTGATCGTTGCGGGCGCAAGCGCATACCCGAGAGAGATCGATTTTGAGCGTATCAGTAAGATCGCAAAAGATACGAACGCACTTTTTATGGTCGATATGGCACATATTGCAGGCCTTGTGGCTGCGGGGGCACATATGAGCCCCGTACCGTATGCGGACGTTGTAACGACGACGACGCATAAAACACTTCGCGGACCCAGAGGTGGCGCGATCTTAGCAAAAGAACAATATGGAAAAAAACTCGACAAAGCGATTTTCCCCGGCTCGCAGGGCGGACCGCTTATGCATATCATAGCGGCCAAAGCCGTCGCACTTAAAGAAGCATTGACCGATGAATTTACCGAGTATCAAAAGCAAATCGTTGTTAACGCCAAAGTATTAAGCGAAAAGCTGATGGATCTTGGATTTAAATTGTTGTCGGACGGCACAGATAATCATCTTATGCTTGTGGATCTGCGTTCGGTAGGTTTAACGGGCAAATATGCAGAAACGGTTTTGGATGAAGTGCATATTACCGCGAACAAGAACGCGATACCTTATGATACGGAAAGCGCAAATGTAACAAGCGGCATCCGATTGGGAACACCGACTGTGACCGCAAGAGGTATGAAAGAAGCTGAAATGCTGGTGATCGCCGAAGCGATCCATGATTGTTTGATCAAGAAAGACAATCAAGCGGCTATGGATAAAGTAAAAGCACTTTGTGAAGAATTTCCGAGTTATAAATAAATAGTGATAATAAACGATTTTACAAACTGCCCAAATGGGCAGTTTTTTACATTCTGATCGCATACAGTATATATGAAAGAGTTTTAACATCATCTTCGTGTATGTTACAATAAAAGAAAAATAACGCTTAGACTTGGAATAAGGGAGAAGATGATGGGAAAGATATTGTTTGTTTCCAACCGATTGCCCGTTACGGTAAGTAAACAAGATAAAAAATTGACATATGAAGAGAGCATCGGCGGGCTTGCGACAGGACTGAAAAGTTTTTATAAGCACGGTGAAAATTTATGGATCGGATGGCCTGGGTTATCTGACGATGAATTGAAGCCGAAAAGTAAAAAAGAAATTCAAACTACTCTCGAAGAAGATTATCAATGTGTACCCGTTTTCTTAAGCGAAGATGATATCGACCAATATTATTATGGATTCTCCAATAATACGATCTGGCCTTTATTTCATTATTTTACGAATAAGACCGAATATGATGCGAAAACATGGACAGCGTATAAAAAAGTAAATCAAAAATTCTTTGATGCGTTGGCACCTCATATTGAAGGAAAAGATATCATTTGGGTGCATGATTATCAATTGATGCTGTTACCGCAAATGATCAAAGAAGCGTTTCCCGAGGCTCAAGTCGGGTTCTTTCTACATATACCGTTTCCTTCATTTGAAATATTCCGTTTATTGATCTGGCGAAAAGAGATCTTGGAAGGGATCTTGGGAGCGGATCTCGTCGGCTTTCACACCTATGATTATGTTCGCCATTTTTTAAGCAGCGTGCGTAGATTGTTAGGCGCTGAGCATAATCTAAATACGATCATCCATGAGAACCGTCGCATCACCATTGATGCATTCCCTATGGGCATCGACTATGATCGATTTACACAGATATATGACGATGAAATGTTTCAAAAAGAAACGCGTGAGATCATTGAGAATACGAAAGGACTAAAGACGATCTTATCGATCGACCGATTGGACTACACAAAAGGCATACCCGAACGTATCAAGGCATACAGTCATTTTTTGGAAAAATACCCGCAGTACAGGGGAAAGGTTCGATTGAATCTGATCGTTGCGCCTTCACGGGTGCAAGTTGAATCCTACGAGGATCTAAGAAGAGAGATAACCGAACTTGTAGGAGAGATTAACGGTATGTACGGCACGGTGAGTTGGATGCCGCTTTGGTTTTTCTTTCAATCTTTTTCACAGGAGCGTTTGATCGTTTTTTACAGACATTCGGATGTCTTGTTGGTCACACCACTTCGGGACGGGATGAATTTAGTCGCGAAAGAATACATCGCTTCGCGTACAGATCACAGAGGCATGTTGGTGATCAGTGAGACGGCGGGCGCTGCGAGCGAACTTACGGAAGCGATCATTGTGAACCCGAATGACAGTGATGATACCGCAGATGGTATCAAATATGCAATCGAAATGCCGCAGAAAGAAAAGAATGAGCGTAACGAACGTATGCATAAGCGTATCGAACGATACAATGTCGATTTTTGGGCTACCGAATTTTTGGGTCAGCTGGAAAGAACAGTTGCGGAGCAGGTAACAGATGTTACAAGGAATATCGGTAAAAACAGCTCCATGATAGAAAAGGCTTATAAAAAGGCACAAAAGCGCGTATTGTTTTTGGATTATGATGGAACATTGGTGGGATTCCAAAACCGACCCGATGAAGCGAAGCCGGATAAAGAATTGAAGGAATTGCTGCGAAAGCTGGTGCAAGATCCGAAAAATACGGTCGTGATCATTTCAGGCAGAAACAGTCAGACATTGGATGAATGGTTGGGAGACATTCCTTTGAATATGTTAGCTTGTCACGGTTTGTGGATGCGTGGACCCGAAGACGAATGGGCTATGACCGTGTCGTTGGAAAATGACTGGAAGGGGTCGATTCGTCATGTTCTCGAAATGTACACGGATCGGATGCCGGGGTCATTTATAGAAGAAAAAGATTATTCTTTGGTCTTCCATTACAGACAATGTGAACCGGATATGATCGAAGCAAAACTAAATGAGGTCAAGGAAACATTGACAAGTATGATCCGTTCGACCATGCTCAGTGTACAAGAAGGAAACAAAGTGCTGGAAATCAAGGACAGCAGAACGAACAAAGGCCACGGTGCAGTGGCGTTTATGCAGAATCAAGATTTTGATTTCATCCTCGGGGTCGGCGATGATACGACTGATGAAGATCTTTTTGTAGCACTTCCGGACAGTGCGTTTTCGATCAAAGTGGGGCTGGGGTCGACCAAAGCGGATTACTATCTGCGATCGTGGAAATCAATGAGAGAGCTGTTGAGAAAACTTTCAAAGATCGAACAATAAATCCATATATTATCTAATAAGAACACAGCTTTTGTGTTCTTTTTTTATGAAATATATTTTAAATATAGTAGGATAAATTCAGAAATAATCGATCGATTTAATTAAGTAAAATTGTATTTTTTCAAAATGCGTATAAGAATGATTTTATTTCTATATTAAACCGATTTTTGAGGCAAAAAGTATAAAAAAAACCTATTGACATTAAAATAAATCAATGTTAGAATTCTAACTAGTTTGTCGAAAAGAGGAGAGCCATGTTAAGGTCAGAAGAGATTATTGCGGAATTGATGGGAAGACTGCCGCGTTTTATCGGATTGATGCTGTCAGGACGAGAAATTGAAGCCGCGGAAGGACTCAATCAAAGTGAGTTTCGAACGCTTATCTATTTGCATCGTTGTGAAGGTCGGCCGATGGCGGATTACAGTAAACAGTTGGGTATTTCGAAAGGTTCTTTTACATACGTTGCGGATAATCTCGAGAAAAAAGGTTTGGCTGAAAGAGTGTCCATGGTTGACGATAGACGTAAACAAGCTTTATATTTGACCGGAAAAGGAAAGGTGCTTGCAAGGAAGATTGATGCGGAATTTACGCAAAACATTAAACAGAATATCGCGGGTTTGAAAAAGTCGGATCTAAATAGATTGGAATCCGCTTTGCGAACGATCGATCATACGATCGACCTTCTGAAAGAAAGGAAACAGTAAACGATATATGAGGATGAAAAACACAAAAGAAAACAGAACACAGATTTTAGAATCTATGCCTGTCAACAAAGCAATATGGACATTGGCTATCCCGACCATATTGGCTATGCTTGTACAGGTAATCTACAATATGACGGACACTTTTTATATCGGGCAGTTAAATGAACCGAATATGGTTGCGGCTATTTCGATATCCATGCCTATCGTTATGCTTGTTCAAGCTTTCGGTAATATGTTTGGTATTGGGGGATCATCTTTGATATCCCGATTATTGGGACAACAGGAAAGAGAAAACGCGAACCATGCGGGAGCGATCGCTTTTTGGTCTGCATTGGTAGTAATAATCATTGGCGCGGTCGTCGGATTGATATTCTCTGAGCCTATCCTTAAGTTGATCGGCGCAAGCGGTACGATGCTTGAGTACGGAAAGACTTATCTTCGCTTCATGCTGATGGGCGGACCGTTGATCGGTATGCAGATGTTGATGGGCGGACTTTTGCGCTCGGAAGGCGCTACGAAAAATGCGATGGTTGGTATGATGACGGGATCGATCTTGAATATGATCCTTGATCCTATCTTTATTCTTGTTTTGGATATGGGGATTACAGGTGCGGCATTGGCAACAATCATAGGTAATTTTGTTGGCTTTTCTTATAACATTTCTTTCTATCTAAGGAAAAAAGGTTTGATCTCTGTTTCAATAAAAAATTATATCTTTGATAAAAAATATTATGCGGCTATCTTTAAGATCGGCTTACCGGCTTCATTCGGTATGATTTTAATGAGCCTTGGCATGTCTACAGCAAACAGTTTTGCGGCTAGTTTCGGAGATGCTGCGGTGGCTGCATTCGGGGTCGTTATGCGTGTCACGAATATAGCGATCATGGTAGTGATGGGCCTTGCGCAGGGGTGTCAGCCTTTGATGGGCTACAGCTACGGTGCAAAAAAATATGACCGTCTTTTTGCCACGATCAAGCGCGCAATGTTGATCGGTACGATACTGGGTGTGACATTTGCAGTGTTGTTCAATGTATTTGCGGATTCATGGATCAGAGTATTCATTAACGATCAAGCAGTCATTGACCGAGGTGTGATCGTTATGCGCGCATTTACATTCGGTATGCCGTTCGTCGGTGTACAGATGATCCTTATGGTTATGTTCCAGGCACTCGGTAAAACAGTTCAATCACTGGTTATATCATTGGGAAGACAAGGGTTGTTTATGATCCCTTCCATTATCATACTTAGTACAATTTGGGGCTTCAACGGTCTTGCTTTTGCAATGCCTTTGGCGGATCTGTTGACGACGGTCTTGGCCTTTACGCTGTTTATGCAGATGAGGAGCAAAATGACCGTATTCACACAACGGACATTACAGTAATCAAAATCGAAAAGACGTGTAGTATTAAGACTACACGTCTTTTTTTATTAAGAAAAACTGGTTTACTCCGTGTCTTGCAAAAACCTGTTTCCGATAGGTTTGTTCCGCAAGATATACAGTGCGTTTTTAAGCGTGGATTGGTTTTTATAATCGATCTCTTCTTTTCTGGGTACGGGTGGATACATATCTGTCGGGTCATCCCAATAATGCGGCAAAGCAAGCTTGCTTTGCGGTTGCCACTTATCGATCCACTCTTGCGGTATCTCCGTTAAATTTGTATCGAAATCATTCATTTCCATCCAAACAATCGCCCAAGCACGGGGTACAACTCTAAAAATATCATAACCGCCGCCGCCGAGCGCGATCCATTTGCCGTTACAATATTTATGCGCGAAACGATGCGCGAGTGCGGGGATCTTTTTGTAGGTATCCATCGTCAGATATAGGTGCGAAAGCGGATCGTAATAATGTCCGTCGGCGCCGTTTTGTGTTACGATGATATCGGGTCTGAAAGATTCCGTTACGCGTTCAAGCGCTTGTTCATAACAATCATACCATGAGGCATCTTCCGTAAAGGCATCGACGGGTATATTAAATGTATAGCCCATTCCTTTCCCTTCGCCGCGTTCTGTGATATTTCCGGTACCGGGGAACAGATATCTTCCTGTTTCGTGTATCGACAGAGTGCAAACTTGCGGATCGTCGTAAAAAGCCCATTGCACGCCGTCTCCGTGATGCGCATCGGTATCTACATATAATACTTTCGCCCCGTAATTCTGCGTGATATGTTTGATCGCTACAGTGATGTCATTATAAATACAAAACCCCGATGCTTTTCCGTAGAATGCGTGATGCAGTCCTCCGCTCAAGTTTAAGGCATGCAAAGCCTTGCCTTCCATTACCAGATCAGCGGCTTGTAATGTCGCGCCGACAGCGAGCGAACTTGCTTGGTGCATGGATTCAAAGATCGGCATATCTTCATCGGCAAGCCCATGGTCAAACAGACTATCTTTATCGATGTTTCCGACGTTTACAGATTTGATAAAATCGATATATTCCTGACTGTGCGCTAAAAGCAGATCTTTCTCGGTCGCGGGTCTCGGCTCGAGTAATTGCGAATCATCGATCGCTTCGGAAGCTTTCAATAAGTCATATGTCAGTTTTATCCTTATCGGATTAAACGGATGATCTTCGGAAAAGCGATACTT
This sequence comes from Prolixibacteraceae bacterium, assembly GCA_963666575.2. Lineage (GTDB taxonomy): Bacteria > Bacteroidota > Bacteroidia > Bacteroidales > Prolixibacteraceae > JABMQB01. Next base: position 487,017 of record CAXXYG010000014.1, on the reverse strand, counting down.
CATCATCTCTTCGGAGTAAATAAAAACAGATTTTTGTGTCATTACTTCATTTTCGGCCATAACACGTTGTATCCTTTTTCGGAGAGTTCATGCAGCAGTTCGTCCGTATGCATGATCGGAGAGCGCAGTACCAAACGTTTTTTATCGGAATCGCTTGACGGACACAATAATGCGTTCGATACGGGCGCTTTTTTATTTTGAAAAATCTTTAAGATCGGTGTGATGTCGGTATGATGTTGTTCCAGTTCGATCTCAAAACGTGAACCCGGTTCTGTTGTGCCGGCCATTTGAAGGAAGATTTTCAGTAAGTCGGATTCGGTAATGATCCCGACGAGCTTTCCTTCCGATAGGATCGGCAGTGAACTGATCTTGAATTCGTGAAATAAAGAAGCCGCATCTTCGATGAAATCATCAGGTGTTCCTGTGATGACTTCAGTCGTCATGATATCCGATACAGGTGTTTCGTAATCTAATCTATCGTCTTCGTCCAATTCATTGAAAACGGAAGGTGTTGCGTCTCTTAGATCACGATCCGAAATGATCCCGAGAAGATGCGCATGATCGTCCGTTACGGGTAAGTGGCGTATATGACTATTTCGCATGATCTCGATAGCCTGCGAAACGGTGGAATTCGGTCGGATCGTGATGAGTTGTTTTCCCATGATCTCTTTAATAAACATGAGCTTACTCCTTAATACATGAATCTGTATTTGAATCTTAATCTATCGAATGCTTCGACGGTCTCGGTATCTACGTTCTTACCGATACGGACCATTAGACAGTTCGCGGGATGTGAGGCGATATCCTCTTCATCCGTCGCAAACCAAACAAGTCCGCCCGCACCCATTACTTTTTCCATAATTTCTCTGTATTGCCAAACATTTAAACTGCTGTTTTTTAGGTCCCAATGCCAATAATATTCGGTCGTAATAATGATATAATCATCGAGTGCGCCGTCCACCGTAGAAACTTCGAGGATCTTTTTGCTGAGGGAATGTTGCCTGTAATCTTTCGCGATCTCTATCGCTCCCAATTCCAATAGGTTTTCAATATTGCCCTCCGACCACCTTTCAAGCGGATCGGGATATAAAAAAGTCGCGTATCCAACGATACGGTCACCGTCTCGTGCGATGATGATCCGTCCTTCGGGCAATTGCGCGATCTCTAAAATTGCTTTAAACTGCTCTTCGGGTTTTCGGAATGCATTAAGTTGGTCGTCAAAAGCATAACTTGATAAGCGTTCATAGGGAACAGGGCCTTCGATTATGATCGTTCCCATGGCCGTTTCGACGCTTGTTTGGTGGCATGTTTTGATATGTTTCATTCGCTCCGTACCGTTTCGGCGTTTTTTCGTCAAATTAATTTACGCTTAAAAATAGGATTTTTGTATTGTTATCATCTGCTTTCTATGATAGTATATTTATCATTAATATCAAAGGGGTTGCATTATGAATTCATCAATAATTAAAGCAATTAGTGGGAACTACAATCTAAAAGATTACGATAAAACACGAAAAGACTTTTATTGGACTGATGTCGAAGAGAATTTTTCTTGGGATAAGACCGGTAAAGTCAACATGGCCTATGAAGCGATCGATCGACATGCGGAATCTGAACTGAAAGATAAGACAGCTTTGTTGTTCGATAACGGATCAAGGGACGAGGCTTATACTTTTGGGCAGATGAAAACGCTTACAAACAAGGCGGGGAACTTACTCAAAGAACATGCCAAAGTTAAAAAAGGCGACAGAGTTTTTTTATTCATGCCGAGAAGTCCCGAACTCTATTTTATGTTACTCGGGACACTGAAGATCGGCGCGATAGCCGGCCCTTTATTCGAGGCATTTATGGAAGGCGCGGTAAGGGATCGTTTGGAAGACAGTGAGGCGAAAGTGTTGATCACAACAAGCGATTTACTCGAAAGAGTGCCTGTAAACGAACTGCCTGCGCTTAAGTCCATCATCATCGTCGATGTTGACGGCGTGGAAGAAGATGGGACGTATATCGATTATTACAAACACATCGATGAAATGAGCAGTGAGCTTGACATCGAATGGATGGACCGAAACGACGGCATGATCTTGCATTACACATCGGGGTCTACGGGAAAACCGAAAGGTGTATTGCATGTCCACAATGCGATGATACAACATTATCAAACAGCGAAGTGGGTACTTGATCTGCAAGAAAATGATATCTATTGGTGTACGGCGGATCCGGGTTGGGTCACCGGGACATCCTACGGGATCTTCGCGCCCTGGCTTACGGGCACAACGAACTTGATCCTAGGTGGACGATTTAAGCCTGAACTTTGGTATCAAACGATCGAAAAATATAAAGTTACGGTTTGGTACAGCGCGCCAACGGCATTCCGTATGCTGATGAGCGCGGGGGATGCGGTCGTAAAACAATACGATCTATCTACATTGCGTCACATCGCAAGCGTAGGTGAACCGCTTAATCCCGAGATCATCAAATGGGGCGTAAAAGTGTTCGGTGTACGCATCCACGACACATGGTGGATGACCGAAACGGGCGCGCAGATGATCTGCAATTATCCTTGTATGGATATCAAACCCGGCTCTATGGGCAAGCCGATCCCGGGTGTTACCGCAGCGATCGTCGATGACAGAGGCAATGAACTCCCCCCGAATCAAATGGGGAACCTTGCGCTCTTAAAAGGCTGGCCCTCGATGATGTATCAGATATGGAACAATCCGACCAAATATGATTCGTATTTTATGCCGGGCGGTTGGTATGTATCCGGAGACTCCGCATATATGGATGAAGACGGATACTTCTGGTTCCAAGGCAGGATCGATGATGTCATCATGACATCGGGCGAACGCGTTGGACCTTTTGAAGTAGAAAGCACATTATTGGAACATCCCGCTGTGGATGAGGCAGGTGTTATCGGAAAACCCGATCCGCTTAGAGGCGAGATCATCAAAGCATTCGTCGTGATCTCGGATGCCTATGAGAAAAGCGATGAGTTAGCGGATGATATCAAATTATACGTAAAAACAAACTTAGCGGCACACGCCGCTCCGAGAGAGCTTGAATTTATCGATAAGCTTCCGAAAACCAGAAGCGGTAAGATCATGCGTCGCGTGCTCAAAGCATGGGAATTAAAATTGCCGACAGGCGATCTATCCACGATGGAAGACTAAGAATTAAGAAAGACTTTATGTGTTACACATAAAGTCTTTTTGTCCTTAAATCATGCTTTTTGTGAATGAGCTGATGATGAAAAGAGAATAGAATGGAGCATGAACAGATTGACGTTGATATTGGTTTATCGCTATATCGTGCCAATAAATGTTGACACATAATACGGTTATGTTTATAATGATGCCGAATATATACTAATTTGCAAACTGTCAGGGTTTTCAAGAATATGCGACAATTATTACTTCTACCATTACGACATAAGAGGAAGCGTCACAACGATTTTAAAACCGAACGCAACATTAGAACAGACTACACCTATGATGAATTCGGTAATAGCGAAGCGGTAAGTGAAACGAGCTTACTGACAAACGAATACTCTTACACTGGAGCGATAAGCGACAGTATTACAGGGCTGACTTACTTATGTTTAAAGTATTATGATAAGGGGGATTATTGTGTTCACAGAATTTAACAAATATTTCGATATAACTTTTTCGGATCATCTAAATGAATCAAGTGAAGCATTTGATATCTTTCAAAACAGATATCAAGGGATGTCTCTGGGTGATGGGATATATAGAATATTTCGACGAAATGAAACTTCGAAGTGGAAACAAATTATTACTGAAGGATATCCAGACTTTGCAAATAAATTTGAGCCTTTTGCATATGATTGGTTGGGCAGATGTTTTGCCGTAGATAGTAGAGAATTTACACATGGTGAAATACTCATGTTTGAAATAGGTACTGCAGATGTGTTACAAATACCTTGTAATTTTATTGGGTTTCATGAAGAAGAGATACCGCTGCATCATGACGCATGTTTAGCCTCTGATTTCTTTAATGATTGGCGTGAAATAATTGGGGTGGATTTGGAATATAATCAATGTGTCGGCTATAGGATTCCACTGTTTTTAGGTGGTAAAGATACAATTGAAAACTTGGAAGTTAGTGATATGGAAGTTTATTGGTATGTTTGTTCCTTAGCTAAAAACAAGTGAAGGATTAAGAAGATAACTCTTATACACTTGAACTATAGCTAATAGAATAGATACAAAAAGGTGAAATATATTTGCGGAGGAAAAAAATGGTCTATAAATAACTCGGGGGATTAAATTAAATGATTTTTTCGGGGTGGGGTGGGTATTTTTCAATATCATTTAAAGGTAGTAAGACAAATATTGCTACTGATGTTACACGTGCCGAGTTCGAAAATAATTTACAACTAAATGGATGGAACTATGAAGCGTATCGGAATAACGGTGCATTATATACTCAAAATGGTGCCAAGTATTTTATAAGAGATTTGGCAAAAACCTATCCAGGTTCAATTGCAGATTTTACCCCAGCCGGATTTAAGGATGCGATATTAAAAATTAGATTGGATTATTGGAAATGAACAATAATTATTTTTTAACTGATTTGAATGAATACTTAAAAGTGCGCAAATTGTCTGAAAAAATCTTTATCGAGGGAGCGGAATTGCCTGACCAGGTTTTTCAAAAAGATTATTCGGCATATCAATTCATAAACTCAGCAAATTTTTTTGGAATCTCAGGGTGGCCTATTTTGCAAAAAATCGCACGTTTTTTTCAGGATGAATACATCTATATCATGTGCGTAAAACCTGATCCTTATGTAGACTTCTATAACGAGCATGGATACATCAACTGCGCAAAAATTCCAATTGGAATTGATGCTGATGAATACTATGATAGCACTTTCGAATACAATGAATTCTATTTATTAGCAGGTTCAGACATTGTTATCTGGTTTTCGCCTAATATGGATTGGGGGATCTTGGCTGATTTAGCCTTCGAAACATGTGTTTTAACAGTGCATCATGATAGTAGCACTGATGGAAAAGATGATGTCTTCAAAGATTGGGAATCAGTTGATTTTGCAGTTAACAATTGGATGAAGCTCGTTTTTTATAAAAATGATTGCATTGTACCCAAGGAAATAAAGGAAGCTTTGATTCTAAATTACGCAGAGGAAAATTAATGTAGGTATTGTTATGTTGAGATCATCGCGACGAGAGATCACAGCTATGTACTTGACGAAAACAACAACCCGAACCCGTACGCGACGAATTATTACTTCTATCATTACGACATCAGAGGTTCGGTTACGACGATACTAAAACCGAATAGAGAGATTGAGCAGGGCTACACTTATGATGAGTTTGGTAACAGCGAGAAAGTCAGCCAGACAAGCTTACTGACAAACGAATACTCTTACACTGGAGCGATAAGCGACAGCATAACCGAACTTACATATATGAACGCCAGAAACTATAATTACGATGGAAGACTAACAATATCTAAATATAAAAGACTTACGCATATATGCGTAAGTCTTTTTTTTGCTGATAGAAATTACTCTCTATTGATCGGGTTCTTCTTCGTTTGCATCTGTTTTAAATTGTTTGTCGCATAATTCTTTATAGACGCCGCCTTGTTTTAAAAGCTCGCTGTGCGTGCCTTGTTCTACGATACGTCCCGCTTCTACAACATAAATGCGGTCGGCCGACATAATTGTCGATAGTCGATGCGCGATGACTAAACTTGTACGATCCTTCAACAGCGGCTTGATCGCTTCTTGAATTAACGATTCCGATACCGAATCTAACGAAGAGGTCGCTTCATCCAATATGACGATGCGCGGGTCTTTCAACAATGCGCGCGCGATCGAGAGTCTTTGTTTCTCTCCGCCGGAGAGTTTGATGCCTCGTTCTCCTACTAACGTATCGTAACCGTTAGGTAATGATTCGATAAAATCATGGATATTCGATGTTCTGCACGCAGAGATCAATTCTTCTTCGGTTGCATCGGATCGCGCGAAAAGCAGGTTTTCCCTTATAGTAGTATTGAACATATAGGTGTCTTGCATAACGATGCCGATCTGGCTACGCAATGATTCGACTGTAACATCTCTGATGTCGATCCCATCGATCGTGATCGCTCCTTCGTTGATATCGTACAGGCGCGGTAGCATGTACGTGATCGTGGTTTTCCCTGCGCCGCTTGGTCCGACGAAAGCGATCATCTTACCTGCTTCGATCGAGATATTGATATCCTTCAATGTCTGTGTTTTGTCGTTATAAGAAAAATTCACATGATCGAATTTGATCGCTCCTTTGACATCCTTCAGCTCTTGGGCATTTGGATGATCGACGATATCCTGTTTCATATCAAGGTATTCAAAGATCCTTTCGAACAATGCTGTAGATCGGGTAAGATCCACTGATATATTCGCGAATATCGTTACCGGTCTGTACAGTCTGCTCAGCAGAGCAACAAACATTACGATACCGCCGACCGTGATCTCGTTGTATTGTATCATCAAAATACCGCCGGCTAAGTAAATAACCATTGGTCCGATCGCCACAAACGTGGACATGACCATAAAGAACCAACGACCCGCAAGCGACTCTTTGATCTGCATGGATGTGACGTCTTTATTAATCGCGACGAATTTATCTTGTTGATCTTTTTCTTTCGTAAAAAGCTTTACTAAGAATGTTCCGCCGATATTCAGAGTTTCGTGCATAAGCGTGTTGAGTTCCGCTAATTTTTCCTGCGTGGTTTGCGCAATCTTCCAACGGACTTTCCCGACTTTACGTGTCGGTATGATAAACAACGGCAAGATCATTAGGCTGAATATCGCGAGTTTCCAATTTGTATAAAACAAGAGACCCGCGGTCGATAAGAAGATAAATAAGTTTTCGAGGATCTGAACAAAGGTGCCTGAAAAAATACCTTCGATGCCGGTGATATCGTTATTCATTCGTGAGGTGATCTCACCTGTCTGCACATTTGAAAAGAACTTAATGGACATATATTGCAAATGTTTAAACATTGCATTTCGTAAATCATAAATGATATGTTTGGATATCCAACTGTTGACATAGTTTTGACCGACTAAAACCAAGCCGCTTACAAGCGTGGTACCGAAAGAACCGACGATGAGCCAGACCAGCAGATCGATGCGTTTATCGGGGAGTGCGACATCAATGATCTGTTTTGTAAAAATGGGTGGAACCAATCCCAACAGTGCTGTAAATATGATGCATAAAAGCAACACCAATAACAGTTTCCAATAGGGCGCAAAATAATGCGCGATGCGTTTAAACATTGCCGTTGTCATTTTCGGTTTGTTCTCAGAATCATCATAGTGAAAGCGTCCGCCTCCGCGTCCGCCGTGTCCTCCGCCTCCGAAACCTGTCATATGCGTACTTCCTTTATTTTAAAATTAATATATTCTCATTATAACAACATCTTTTTTAAAGTACAATACGGTAATCGTGAACGTATATTCAACACGTAATGAGTTCGACAGTGTTATAATTTTGGTATAATGAAATAAAATGTACCCGGAGGATGAAGCTATGCCCGAACCGAAATACTGTTCATATGAAGAATTTCCGAATGCTAACGATACCACAGAAGGTATACTTGCTATCCCACGTGATGATAGTGCGCGTGTTTTGCGTTACTATCATGATGTTGTTTATGCAAATAAAGACGGTCATGATCTGCATTTGCAGATCCTAGTGCCCGGTCTTAATCGAAGTCAAACGTTTGAACCCGGACTTGCTGATGAGAAATGTTACCCCTTGATCGTATTCGTACAGGGATCGGCTTGGATGGAGCAGGATGTCTACTTCAATGTCCCGCAGTTAGCAAAGTTCAGCGAAAGAGGGTATGTTACCGCGATCGTCGAATACCGTCACAGCGGTATAGCACCTTTCCCTGTACAGGTGGAGGATTGTTTAAGTGCTATTCGGTTTATGAATGCGCATGCGGCTATATATCAGGTCGATACAGAGAAAACGATCGTATGGGGTGATTCATCCGGTGCGCATACGGCTGTGATGGCTGCATTGGTAAAAGATGAATCGGAGTGGTACAGCGATAAAGATGACGCGCACGTTTCGATCGATGTCTGTATTGATTATTACGGACCAACGCATATCGGACTGATGAACGAGGATCCTACGACGATGGACCATGATGACCCGCAAAGTCCCGAAGGGCTGTTGATCGGAGGGCTTCGTGTATCGGAGCATCCGCAAGAAGTCGCGCCGACTGTATTGATGAACCATGTGACAACGGAAAAGGACATACCGCCGATCTTTATTTTGCATGGTACGAAGGACAGATTGGTGCCGTTTCGGCAGTCGATCTTATTTTATAATAAACTCAAAGAATGCGGAAAAGATGTGAAGATGATCAAACTTGAAGAATCGGATCATGCGGATCCGATTGTTTGGAGCGATGCGGTTACGGATATCGTTGACGACTTTATCCGAGGTGTGATTTAATTTAGCTAGTTGTAACAGGACTATAAAGCACCGCAGGGAGATGTGTGGACGGTCTATAATTACGTGCGGTTGGTTCGCGTAGCGGATTGAATATTTATTTAAAAGCAGTCTTTTATTAGGCTGCTTTTTTTGTATGAGAAGTAACCAAACATATCGATTGACAAGGAATAAGCATACATTTATAATAATATTGTATACTTGCAAATAACCATTAAAATCGATAGATATATGGGGATGAAATGGGTAGCACAGATAATATCGCAGTGGATAAGATCGTTGAAAATGTGTTGGAAGAAGGCGAGCAGGTTTTATGGTATGAACGACCTCGATTTTTTGTTATTTCAAGAGATGAAAAGAGGTCGACAATACAAATTATTTTTCTTTTTCTATGGTTTATATTTGGGATGATTCCAGCATATTTCTTTATAGGGAAAAATGTATTGACTTGTAATAGAATTTTAGTAATGCTTGCGATCAGTTGTATAAGTTTGTTAATATCTTTCTTTATCTGGTTAATAATTAAAAAAAATAATCTTTTTGTTGTGACCGATAAAAGGATTATTCGTATCATCAATTTTCCTACATTTCGAATTGCTCAAAGAAAATTATCTGAATTAAAGCACTACAATTATGTATCAAATAAAAACGGAAAAGGCGATATGTTCTTTGGACCGTACGAAGTGACGAAATTTGGTGGTATGTTCGAATATGATTATGGTTACACTGTCGGTAATGCTTGGTATCATATCTGGCGGCACTATGATGAATATTTAGATATGACACTGCATTTTTTTTCAGTAGAACATATCGATGAATTGATAGAGATATTAAAAGAACGTACGTCTGCAATGAAGTATGATAAAAAACTTAGGTTATAAGTGAAATCTATGTGGAGCGAATAGATGCAAGAATATACGTATTATAAAACATGTTTTGAAAACAATTGTGAATTATTTGGGATTGATATATTTGATTACGATTGGGCAAGTGATTGGGAGAAAGTAGTTGTGACCGATCCGATGTATGGGCAAGAGCATACTTTTACGGTTTGGCATGTAAATGTCAAGTCTGAAATCTATACATTCGCGGCAGGTGAATTCAGTAACGGTGTATGGGGTTTTTATTTGCCTAACAATTGCGAGGGACTTTAAATGAAACAAATAAAATTAATACCGATCGGACGATATAATATTTTAGTTTTTATGTCTGGTGTTTTTGTTAGTTATATTTTTGCGATCGTGTTACTTCCCGAAGCTATTAAAAATAATGAAATATTTAGTGTTATAAGTACGTGTTTGATTTTTATTGTTCTACCTACGGTACTGATTATTGGAACCAAAGATCAATTTTTAGTATTTTTATATCTGAATCAATCAGAAATCTTTGAAAGAGTGCTGTTTAAGAAAAAGAGGCATTTCCAATGGGATGAAGTAGTGGATGTGGGTATCGGTGTGAACCCTATACAAGCTTATAAAAATGCGAACTTCTATGTTTCACGCAGACCTGTTACAGAATATGAGATCATGCATGTTTATGATATGCGAAAAGACCCTGATGTTATCTTGATACGGTACAGCAAAAAAGCTTATCAGGCATTGAAAACATTTTGTCCGATCGAGATCAATCAAGATGAATTGGTACCGCAAATCAACAAATCTTTTATTAAGTGAGGGAGATCAATGAAGCAAATAAGATTAATACCTATTGGACGATTTAACTATTTTGGTTTTTTGTTTATATTATTCGGATGCTATTGCTTTGGATTAATACTATTACTGAATTTTTTGCAGGATATATGGCCGTTTATAGCAATCATCCTATTCTTTAGTATCCCTACTTATCTTATTATTAAGGCCAAAGATCAATATTTAGTATTTCTGTATATGAATCAATCAGAAATCTTTGAAAGAGTGCTGTTTAAGAAAAAGAGGCATTTCCAATGGGATGAAGTAGTGGATGTGGGTATCGGTGTGAACCCTATACAAGCGTATAAAAATGCGAACTTCTATGTCTCACGCAGACCTGTTACAGAATATGAGATCATGCATGTTTATGATATGCGAAAAGACCCTGATGTTATCTTGATACGGTACAGTAAAAAAGCGTATCAGGCATTGAAAACATTCTGTCCGATCGAGATCAAGCAAGATGAATTGGTCCCGCAAATCAACAAATCGATCATTAAGTAAGGTAGGGGAATATGAATCGTTTAAAAACACCGAATACAGTCAATCGGATAATTTTAGCAGCATTCTACAGTGTACTCGGTATTGCTTTTATTGTGTATGTACCTGTATTACGTTTATTGCATCTTCTGGGGAATATTGTTAATTTTAATGCATTGTATCTCCTTATGGGGCTAGGGGCATTAATCGGATTTGGCGCGAGTTACTTTATATTAAGAACACAGATATGGGGGTATATGGATAATAATGGTGTGGGGTACCATGGGATAACAAAGCAATATCCTATGTTTAAATGGGAAGATGTCCAATTTAAAGAGATCATTCAGTCAAAGGACGGAAAACAATATCTTTTTTTAAGCGTATTAGAAATACCCGAATACGCAAAAAAGAATCTTAAGAAGATCGCAAATCCCACCGCGGCGTTTGTTGTTGAATGCACAGAGGAAGTTTTGGAAACGATCGGCAAGTATGAGAACAGATCATCTGCGATTTATGAATGATATGTAAGTGATACACTTGCTGATGAAAATACTTGAGTAAATTTAATATTATGAAGTAGAAAAACCACCGCAAACCGATCAAACGACAGGCGGTGGTTTTTATACAATATATATGCTTGTTCTTATTATGCTTGAAATGCAATGTAGATCACATAAAGTACATACGTACCGATCATCATCCCACCCATCAAACGGCTGACTTTCTTGCGTTTGAACATCGGGATATAAAACAACAGGCTGCAAGCGACTAAGATCGCCATGTCGATGACTGCGTTTATATCCGTCTCGATCGGTCGGATCGCCGAAGAAAGACCGAGCACCAAAAAAATGTTATAAATATTCGAGCCTATGATATTCCCCAGCGCGATGTCCGCATGTCCTTTTCTTGCCGCTATGACCGACGTTACGGTCTCCGGGAGGGATGTGCCGATCGCTATGATCGTTAGCCCGATAAATGCTTCACTGATGTTCAAATAACGCGCGATCGTGATCGATGCGTTTACGATCAATTGTCCGCCGAGGACAACACCGACAAGCCCGATAAGAATAAGCCCACTGTGTTTTAGATAAAACTTTTTCGGTTTCTTCGCGGCAGCTTCCACATCAACATTGGGTATCGTCAATTGTCTGGACTGCCTGGTTTCGGATACGGTAAAATAAAGGAAGATGCCGAAAAAGATCAACAGGACAAGGCCATCACCGTGGGAGAGGATCATACGCTTTTCATCAGATAAAAACGTATCATAAGAAAGAAATAGCAATGAAAGCGCGGCAACGATCGAATAGGGATAATTTTTTGCCAAGATCGATTTATTAATTTGAAACGGTTTGATCATGGCGATGACACCACCCACGAGTAATAAATTGATCAAACTGGAACCGATGACATTTCCGATGGCGATCCCACTGCTGCCCTTGAATGCCGCGGTCAAACTGACGGACAATTCAGGCGCGCTCGTACCGAACGCGATGATCGTCATGCCGATGATATGCGCGGGGATCCTGAATTGTTCAGCGATCAGTGACGAGCTGTCCACAAACCAATCCGCGCCTTTGATAAGTAATATAAATCCTGCTGCCAACAGTACGACTGATTGCATCTTTTCCCTCCAAAGTAAGCCTACTATTCAATATTTTTGCTATAAAACATTATAGCATACGGATCGATAACGTGATAGGTGTATCATGCTTGAATCATAAAAAGCGTATCGATATAATCGATACGCTTTCGCATTATTTTAAATCAATTTATTGGTTAGTCTTACGCCCATTTCAAAAGCTTTTTCACAATCGATCGGGAATTGTTCTTCTTTGACTTGCTGTTTATGTTCCGGATCGAAACGAGATGATTCATACTTATCGTAATTATCAAATTGTGTCGTATCGCATGCCATCAGATATTCGGAAGGTCCGTTAAAAAATCTTTGCAAGCGATTTTCCAAAGCATCGAATACCGTTATTTGCCCGGTTTCAAGCGCAAGTTTATACGGGATATTCATCGTATAGATCGAAGCTGTTGATATCGTTCGCGAGAAATGCGGCGGTTCATTCTCATTATAAGACAGCAATGAGAAAAATAACCGTTCCATAAAAGAGAGCATTTCGCCCGTGATATTGCTGAAGTAAACGGGCGAACCCAATAATAACCCGTCGCATTGAAGGATTTTTTCGAGTACGGGACTTAAATCATCTTTCATCGTGCAGTGACCGATATTGGCTGAGTCCTTTATTTTGCAACCGAAACAGCTTATGCATCCTTGATATTTCAGATCGTACAAGTGGAACAATTCGACATTTGCTCCTTTGGATTCGGCGCCTTCGATCGCTTTTTGCAATAAAGTCGCAGTATTCCATTTTTTTCGGGGACTTCCGTTGATCGCTATAATGTTCATAAGAAACCTCCATTAGAAATATTTATTTGAACTTTGAGCATTCAAATAAATAAAATCTCTTTATATTCAGTTTAACATATTCGACCCCCGCATTGTCAAGAATATTGTTTATCTCAAGCGGACAGCATGTTCAATCTTGCATTTGATCAAAGATCTTCGCAGCATATTTTGATTATTGTTGTTTTTTCGGCATATACAAAATATAATAAGATCAGTAAGTGATCGAGAGGAGAGATACGATGAACTATGTGCATACGACTTTGCAAGTAAAAGATATGGTTGAATCATTAAAATTCTATCAAGAGATCGTGGGGCTTAACATAAGCAGTCAATTTGATGCGGGGCCTGACAGGAAGATCGTTTTTTTAGGCGACGGCGACACAAAGATAGAATTGATCTACAGTCCCGAAAATAAAACTGTCGATATCGGCAACGATATTTCGATCGGTTTTGAAACGGAATCGGTAGATGAGATGATGGAATTTGTAAAACAGAAAGGCATCGCGGTACACAGCGGACCGTTTGAACCGAACCCGCACACGAAGTTCTTTTATGTGCAAGACCCAAGCGGATTGCGCGTGCAATTTATCGAACACAAATGATCGGATCAAATAATATCCTAAAGGAGATATGATGACACAAAATCAAAAGGATATGCCTTCGACAACTGCATGGATAGCTTTTGCTGCGGGGTTGGTCAGTTTTCTTGCTTTACCGATCATAGCGTTGATCGGTGCATTGATCGAAGATGTAGGGATGATGTCGCCGTTTGTGCGGATCGTTTTCCCTTCCGCGTCGATCGCGATCATTTTGGGTGCGATGCGGCGCAAGAATCCCGAAGAAGGTAAACGCGGGCAAAAGCTGGCAAAGATCGGTATGATCGCAGGCATCGTTACGGTCGCCCTTATCGTATCGCTAATCCTATTTGTTCTGATTCTTTTTCCTCCGCAATCGTAAGTTGTGCTATGCTGAAATAATAAAAAAGAGATTGCATATGCAGTCTCTTTTTTTTATATACGTTATCAGTTAATATTGCCGATATCCAATATCGTTCCGCCGTCTCCACCCATGTAAACGGGCAATACGCCGTTCCATTTGCTCCACTTGATGTATTCGATGTATTCGGGAGAATTTGCCAGTGTTTCATTGATCAATTTGATCGCTTCCGCTTCGGCTTCGGCTTGGACGATCTTCTGTCTGGCTTCGACTTCGATCCTGACCAGATCCTGTTCCGCTTTCAATGCATTTTGTTCAGCGGTTTGTTTGGCTTCGACTGCGTTATTGAATTCAGCTGAAAAATCGAAATTAACGATATTGAACACTTCCACGGTCAAGCCGTACGTATTGATCTTATTCGATAAGATCAGCTTGATGTTATCACCGACGACTTGTCGCTGGGTGATCAATTGCTCAGCCGTGAACTGCGCGGTAACGGCCTTGATGCTTTCTTGGATCGCAGGCGCGATGATGATCTCTTCGTAGCTCGTTCCGACAGTTTGATATAATTCAGCTGAAGCGCTGTTGGTGACTCTGTAGTTAACAGCTACTTCATATGTGATGATCTGTAAATCTTTGGAAGCCGCGCTTCCCGTGACTTCCGTTTTCTTGGTTCGGTTATCTATCTCAATGACTTTTTGGAAAAACGGAATTTTAAAATGTAGCCCTTCGGTCAGTATCTCTTCCGATACCGCACCCAATGTGACAACGACGCCCGATCGACCGCTGTCTACGATGACGATGCTGTTTGTCAAAATGATCAGTGCGACAAGTATGACCGCGAGGATCTTAAGATTCCTTTTCGTGAATTTTTTGATACGTTCTTTATCAGGTAACTGCATATTGTTGCTCCTTTATATCTTTATCGATCACTTTATTATAAAGTATGATCTGTGTTTTGTCATTTCTTTTTATTGACCAGTTTCGGTATGTTGAATATCAGTGCTAAAACCAATACCAATCCGTACTCAATGATCGGTATCCAAGTGATCTCATGGATACGCGCGATCGTCCTTACGTTAAACAGAAGACCGCTGTACACTAAAAGGACGGCGATGGCATAGACTGTGGTCCAAGAGAAGATCGCTTTTTTGGAAAGATCCAATCCGTATAATTGCGTAACGACGAATATCGCACCGAAGCCGAAGAAGAACATCGGCCATATGCCGTTGTTTTGTAAAAGTGCTACAGCTGTGCCGTGGAAAAGAACCATGATCTCAAGCGTGAATGTCCAATACTTATTGGTATGCACTGATGTGTAAGCCATAGATAATTGTAATAATAAGATGAACATATAGAAGAAACCGAATAAATGCCCCGGGGTATTTTCCATCGGATGGAACCAGAACGTATAGATCAATGCCCATGCGATATAGATGCCGTGAAATTTATAGACGGATGGTGCGGCGTTTGTAACGAATTTCAGTTTTTTACCGAAGAACAGTCCGCGGCGGCTGTTTTCCATCAATAAGATCAAAACAAGCATACCGATCACGGAGAATTGCGAGGACCAAACCGTTACATCTTGGGCAAGTCCGTCATACCACAGCCCTGTTTGCACGAAATGCAAAAGCACGAAGATGAAATTGGTAGCAAGCAGAAAGCGGTTGTATTTGCTGATCTTGCCGTTTATCCTGCTCGGATCTTTTTTTAATTTATACATAAAGAACCAAACAAGCCCTAAATGCAGCGCAAATAAAGTCCATGCGCTGATGCGCGCATAGATATTGACAGCAGGCAGTTTCCAATAGTACCATGAAGCGCCCGTATCCGGCAGATGTGGGATATCAACGAGTAACTTTCCGAAAAAATAGGTAACAAGTGTTAATCCAAGACAGATCGCAATACCGATAAAAAGCGTATTTTTCTCTTTATTACGTAGATCACTCATCGTATTTCTCCTTGTATAGCATCTAAGCCTTTGCATGTTGCAGTAGCTTTATTAAGTTTATTATACATGATGTGAATTCGATATATCAAATTATATTACGGTAGTTTGTTATTTTCAAATTCAAGCAGAGTCAAACGCATATTCCTTGTGTTACGTTTAAATCATTGCTAAAATGAATATAATATAAAAAAAGGAAGATCAACATGGATCAAATGCATACAGATAATAACGAAATAGAACGATTATACGATCTTAGCATGGATGATATCTTGCGATTATGGTCTCAAACATACAATACCAACGGTAAGCCCGATTGGTCGCATATTTATCCGTATTATCATCCCGATATTGTTTTTCAGGATTCGATCCAACGATTGGAAGGTATCGACACGTTTCGCGCGATGTGCGAACGCCTCACGAAACGTTGCAAAGAGTTACATATGGATATTACCGCGATCGCCGAAGGTGAGAATTTTATATTGATGGAATGGATAATGACGATGTCTTTTCGTCGCTCACCCAGTACGCCGATCTACGGATGCACGAAACTGACTTTCCATGCCGACGGGCGGATCATAGCGCAAAGAGATTACTACGATCTGTGGGGTGACATTTACAACGGTATCCCGTACTTCAGACGTGTTTACCGCGCGTTTATGCGCAAATTTTTCGGATAGGGGATTACGATGAAAAGAAACTTACCGGATGAGTTGATTTTTCTGCAAAACAGAAACCTTCCGCAAAAGACGACCGATGCCTCTATGCAAGGAAAAGTATGTGTGATCACGGGCGCTACTTCCGGTGTGGGTTATGAAAGCGCGAAGAAACTTGCCGAAGGCGGCGCATCGCTCGTGATGCTCAGCAGAAATAAAGAAAAGGCTGAGCGGGTTTCTGCTCAACTTCAAAAAGATTACAATGTGCAAGTCGATATCATAATTGCTGACTTAAGCGATTTAAAACAAGTGCGAAAAGCGGCCGAACAGGTCTTAACCCAGTATCCTAAGATCGATGTGCTTATTAACAGTGCGGGATTACATTCGACAACCAAGACCTACACCTCGGAAGGCTTTGAAACGGTCTTTTGCGTAAATCATCTTGCGGCATTTCTATTAACGCATCTTTTGCTTGATCGTTTAAAAGAAAACGACCATGCGCGTATTATTCAAGTAAATTCCGAAGGACATCGTTTCAACGGACTGAATCCTGATGACTTGAATTGGGAGAAGAGATTTTATACGGGGCTCAGAGGATACGGGGCTTCGAAGACAGCGCAATTACTTACCGTATGGGAATTTGCAGATATGCTGAAAGACACGAACGTGACGATCAATGCGATGCATCCGGGCGATGTGCGAACAAATATCGGTAGCAATAACGGGTGGTTATATAGATTCTTTTTAAGGCATTTCACTTGGCATTTTCTGCGTGACCCGAGCGTTTCGGGCGAAGCTGTCTATTATCTTGCCGCCGCACCCGAGATGCAAAATGTAAGCGGCCGTTTTTTCCATTTAACGGTTGAGGAAAAACCCGCCAAACATGCGCTCGATCGTACGGTGGGTAAACGTATCTGGGATCAGAGCATGCAAATGACGGGATTGGCATAATCGTTAAAACTTTTTTAATTCTTTGATCACACGGTTTGCGGCAAGTTTTCCGGTCAAAATAGAGATCGGAAACCCGGAAGGACTGTAAGACCATTGTCCCGCTTGCAGCACATTGGGTATCGGTGTTAATACTGAGCTGGCGACTTTCTTAAGATCATGTACAGCGGGTATATATCGATTGGTAAATGCCCAGCCTGTGATTGCGCCGTTGGAGTTACCCGTGCGTTTTTCGATGGTAAGCGGCGTTGATGTAAATGCATCAATGATATGTTCTTTCAATGATGGATATAATGTCGCATCCAAAATATCTATGATCGTATCTTGACAAAACTTTTTAAACTCTTCGTACCAACCCATATCGGCTATATGCCTTACAAGAGAATGATCCATCAGCGTGCTTACAATAAGACCTGTTTGTCCTTTCGGTGCAAGTGTTTCATCTCTGAGCACAGGGATCGATATTTCATAGGTTGTCAATTCACAGTATCGTTTGATCCAATCGAATATCGTTTCCTTGTCGTTTGTGTATGCTACAGTGTTGTCAGATGTAGCGATCTTTAATTCATCGCTATTGATATGAGACAGTCCTTTTTTATATGGTGTATAAAATAAATGCGGGCTACTTATGTTTGCGAAGATTGCTTTATCGATATCGGCACTGATATATAATGTAAAGACCGAATCGCCTCCGCTCATATCCGAAAGTTCCGCTTTGCGATCAAGGATCGCTTTTTTCGTTTGCGCATTTGAAACAGAATCGATGTCTGTTACATCATAAAGTGTTTTTAAATCTGCTGCCCATATGAGTTTTTTGTAGGAATGGATATTACCGTTTTGATCGGTTGCTTCTTTTTTTTCGATATCGATGTTTTCTATGGGAGTATCAAGTAATATCTGTCCGTTATTTTTTTTGATAAAATCGGTGATCTTATCGATCAGCACGCCTGTTCCGCCTTTTGGGTATTCATAGTCAAGATAAAGGCTGATATAGCTCAACGCGAAAAAAGTGGGTGTATTTTTAAAGAAATGCTGTGCGATCATATCGATCAACACGGCATCATCGGTAAGCTCTCGTAAGTAATCCTCAACAGGCTCATTCAGTTTGTTGATTTTGCCGATGGTAAAAATGAATTTAAACATCCACGGTACGATTTTTTTCATGAAATAAGCCGCATCTTTTTTGATATCCAAAAAGATCGGATTATCGACTCCGTACATGATATCCATATATTGCATGATCTTGCTGATAACGCGCATGATCTTTCTGATATCCGATACACTTTCCGGGAATCTGCGGACCAGCATATCTTGATATTCAAATAAAGCATGTTGAGGCGTTAGGGTTGTGATATCATTTTCAATACCGACTGAGACGGGATTGTCCAAGAAATCCACCGTGATACCGAGTTGGCGCAACAAAGGATATACGATGCCTGAGTCTTCGATCGCACGAATACCGCCATCAAAAACAAAACCGTTGCGTTCAAACGAACCAACCAGTCCGCCCAATTTTTTTTCTTTCTCGCAAATAAGCACGTTGTGGCCTTCTTTTGCTAAAAAGGCTGCTGCGGTCAGACCCGCGATACCTCCGCCTACGATCAGAGCATCATACTGCATATAGGATATCCCCTCAATCTTTATAAAGTGAATATATCAACGGATATTTTTATTTATTATAGCATAATCGTTAAATGTTTTTTTGATTTTTTACAGATTCATCTCGGACTTTTGCTTATGAAAACTCAAAATTGTTTATAGACATTTTTATGAAAACTATTTTTATTGAATAATGCAATAAAAATCACAGATTGATTTTGTAACTATAGTATTTCAGTATATTATATATCTATAAGGTCAATTTTTCTGATCGATATTCGAAAGCTTGCAACACTATAAATATTATACAGTATAAAGACATATATCGATCCGGTTTAAATTGCATATTGCGGAGGGAGAACTTATGTTATATAGGAAATTCGGAAAAACAAATGAAGATGTATCTATTTTAGGATTTGGATGTATGAGATTGCCATTGATTGAAGGTGGGGACCCATCACAGATCGACGAAGAATTATCGATCAAATTGGTGCGCTATGCGATCGATGAAGGTGTCAATTATATCGATACGGCTTATCCGTATCACGGAACGAGCAGGACCGGCGGCGGCGCAAGCGAACCGTTTGTGGCAAAAGCGTTAAAAGACGGATATCGCGATAAAGTTAATATTGCGACAAAACTACCGAGTTGGTTAGTCGATACCAGAGAGGATATGGAGCGATTCCTCAATGAACAATTGGAACGACTTGAAACGGACCATATCGATTTCTATTTGGTGCACGGTATCAACGCCGGACGTTGGCCGATTTTGAAGGCTGCGGGGATCAACGAGTTTTTAGACGCAGCGATCGCAGACGGCAGGATTCGATACGCGGGATTTTCATTTCACGATAAACTCGATCTTTTCATTGAGGTTGTTGATTATTACGATTGGTCATTCTGTCAGATACAACTCAACTATTTGGATATCGCATTCCAAGCGGGTATCACAGGATTGGAATACGCAGCGAGCAAAAATCTCGGTATAACGATTATGGAACCGCTTAAAGGCGGTAAACTTGTCAATCAATTACCTGAAGAAGCATTAGAGGTGTTCAATCAAGCATCCATAAAACGCAAACCTGCAGATTGGGCGCTACGTTGGGTTTATAACAGGCCTGAAGTTTCAATCGCGCTCAGCGGGATGAACTCTATGGAACAGGTCAAAGAGAACATTAAAACAGCAAGCGAAGCTAACGCGAATGTTTTAACCGCGGAAGAAATGGAAATGTTCGATAAGGTTCACGCTATCTTCCAAGAAAAAAATAAAGTGGGTTGCACATCTTGCGGATATTGCATGCCGTGTCCATCGGGCATTAATATACCGGGTTGCTTTACGGCTTACAATAATTTTTATATTTTTGATGAGAATACGTATTTCATGATATCGCCTGATCAGAACGCATCCAATTGTGTGGAATGCGGTGAATGCGAAACGAAATGTCCGCAGAGCATCAACATCATTGATGAATTGAAAAACGTGACCGCAGCTTTGGAAAATTAAATAAATATGCCATATATATGATATAACGGCTTGTATTGAGCCGTTATATTATTATAATTAAAGATAAGATTCGATAGATAAAATTCGATATCTCACATCCTACATACTACGAGAGGAAGAGATTGCATGAGAATACTATATTATGACTGCTTCAGCGGTATCAGCGGTGATATGAACTTAGGGGCGATGATCGATCTGGGTATGCCCGAAGATCATTTGACGACTGAACTGGCGAAATTGCATCTGGAAGATGAGTATACATTATCTTTCAAAAAGACAAAAAGAAAGAGATCACAGGGACAAAAGTCGATGTGATCTTAACAAACGAAGAACCGCCGCATGATCATTCACATCATGAAGAGCATACGCACGAAGACCATGACCACCATGTGCACAGACATCTTTCGGACATTCAAAAACTGATCGACCAGAGTGATTTGAGCAGGCGTGTTAAATACAACAGCAAGGACATGTTTATGCGTCTTGCGGAGGCGGAAGCCAAGATACACGGCACGTCGATCGATAAAGTGATCTTTCACGAAGTCGGCGCGATCGATTCGATCGTGGATGTCATCGGTGCGGCGATCGCGTTCGATTACTTCAAAGCGGATATGGTCCTATCTTCATCCGTGCAGGTCGGAGGCGGTTTTGTTAAATGCGCACACGGACTTATTCCTGTGCCTGCGCCCTCTACATTGGAAATACTAAAAGGCGTCCCGCTTAAATCCGGCATCGTTCAGTTCGAAACAACGACACCGACGGGCGCGGCGATACTGGCTGCGAACGTTACGCAGTTTACGGATGAAATTTCATTTCCGATCCAAAAGATCGGTTACGGGCTCGGTACGAAGGATTTTGATATTCCGAATGCATTGCGGGTTTATCTCATTGAAACGCAAGATATGAATCAGACCGAAGAACAATACTTGCTTGAGACGAATATCGATGATATGAATCCCGAACTTTACGGATATGTTGAAGAGAAACTTCTTGACAACGGCGCATTGGATGTATTCAAAACACCGATCATTATGAAAAAAGGAAGACCGGCTGTCAAACTCAGTGTTTTGGTGGACGGATCCAATGAGAAGAAAGTAACAGACATACTCTTTCAGGAAACAACTTCGCTGGGGCTACGAAAATTCAATGTCGAAAAAGTGATGTTAAAAAGAGAATTCTTGACATTAGATACAAAATACGGAACAGTAAGCGTTAAAATATCTTATTTGTCGGATTCGAGTAAGAAATATAAAGCGGAATACGAAGACTGTAAAAAAGCGGCCATCGCCAATCAAATACCGATCGCCAAAGTGTATCGAGAAGTCGATCGGCTTATGCAAGAAAATTTATAAAAAAATATCGTATATTGAAAGGCGTACTTTTATGGATGCGCATGAAAAATTAGAAGTACTCAAAAAGAATATAAAAGCGCGTGGTAATTTGGCTGTCGCTTTTTCGGGCGGCGTAGATAGTACGTTCTTGATCAAAGTGGCTTCGCAAGTACTGGGCAAGAAGGCTGTTGCGATCACTGCGCGTGCCGTAGCGTTCCCATCAAAAGAATTTGAGGAAGCCGTAGCATTTACGAAAGAAATCGGCGTACAACATATCATTATCGACGCGGATGTGTTCGCATTCCCGCATTTTTCGGAAAATCCGAAAGAGCGTTGTTATTATTGTAAAAAAGCGATCTTCGGTAAGATCATCGAAGCTGCTAAAATGCACGATATCGATACGATCGCTGACGGTAGTAATGTGGATGATGATTCGGATTACCGACCCGGCATGAAGGCTATCGCTGAACTGAAGGTCATCAGCCCGTTAAAAGAGGTTGGTTTAACAAAAGAGGAGATCCGTCTGTTATCCAAAGAGATGGGGCTTCCCACTTGGGATAAACAATCGTCGGCTTGTTTGGCTTCACGTATACCGTACGGTCAACCGATCACAAAAGAGAATTTAAGTATGGTTGAGCGCGCGGAAAATTATCTTGCAACGCTTGGTTTCAAACAGGTGCGTGTCCGTCATCATAACGATTTAGCGCGTATCGAAGTCGGAGCGGATGAGCAGTCCCGTTTTTGCGAAAGCAATTTGATGCAGCAAGTACATGCTGAACTCAAAAAGATCGGCTATACGTTTGTAGCGCTCGATATGCAAGGATACCGCATGGGCAGTATGAATGAAGCGATCCTTAAGGATCAGTAAAATATCCTGACAAGAGTATGACGACCGATGAGGAGGTCCGAAAATGGATAAAAATGAGATGAAACGATTGCTCGAAGCTGTCAAGAGCGGTGAAACTGCGATCGATACCGCAATGGAAGAACTGATCGATCTGCCTTATAAAGATCTCGGTTTTGCCAAGATAGACAACCATCGCGAACTTCGCGTGGGATACCCCGAAGTGATCTATTGCGCGGGTAAGACGGTGGAACAGGTAAGGGATATCGTTGCGTTTATGCTGACGAAAAACAGTAACATTTTAGCCACACGCGCAAACGAAGAGATGTACCTAGCCGTTAAAGAACTTTGTGCGGACGCGCAGTACAACGCATTGGGCAGGGTCATAACGATACGAAAAAATGAGAAAGCCTTAACGGAAAGTTATATTGCGATCGTCTCAGCCGGAACGTCCGATCAGTCGGTCGTTGAAGAAGCTGCGGAAACCGCGCTTATTTTGGGCAACCGCGTAGAGAAGATCAATGACGTCGGTGTAGCGGGCATCCATCGGTTGCTTTCAAAAATGGAGACGATACGCGGTGCGCGAGCCGTGATCGTTGTCGCAGGTATGGAAGGCGCGCTTGCGAGCGTGGTAGGCGGCATGGTCGATAAACCTGTCATCGCTGTACCCACAAGCGTGGGATATGGGGCAAGCTTCGGCGGGCTTTCCGCTCTGCTTACAATGCTCAACAGTTGCGCGAGCGGCGTTACCGTCGTGAATATCGATAATGGATTCGGAGCGGCTTATACGGCTTCGATGATCAATCAATTATAAAAGAAAATATAAACTCGTATTTGTAAAAATGAGAGGACAACAAAATGATCGTATCATTATTTGACGATGAGATAGAATATAAGTTTGCCGTGGACGAATTGAACATGTTAGAAGAGAAACTCGGCGAAAAAATATTGCGTTGCAAAACAAAAGAAGACGCTTTAAGAGCTTTGCCGGAGGCGGACATCGTTGTTACATTGGGCAGCGGACCGTTCGCGATCCCGTTGGATGAAGATCTATTGAATGTATGCGCAAAACTCAAATTGGTTTTGTGCTTTAACGCAGGAGTTGAAGAGTTGCCGCTGAATGCTTTAAAAGAAATGGGCGTGACGGTCGGCAATGGACAAGGCGCGCACGGCAGTACGATCGCAGAATATGTCATAGGCGGCATGATCGCACTGAACCGTAAGTTCAATATGTTTGTGAAAAACCAACAAGAACACGCTTGGGTGCGCTCAGCGCCGGGTTGGAACCTTGAAGGTAAAACGATCTGCATCATCGGAACCGGCAGTATCGGACGCGTGATCGGCAAGAAAGCATCAAGGATGGAAATGCGCGTTATCGGCGTTCGCAAACATCCGCAACCGATGGAGTATTTTGAAGACGTAATGGGCGCGGATCGATTGCATGATGCGCTTAAACAAAGTGATTATATCGTTTTGATTATGCCGCTTACGGATGAAACGTATCATATGTTAGGAAAAGAACAATTTGCTCTGATGAAAAAAGACGCTGTTATCATAAACGTTTCACGCGGTGACACGATCGACGAAGAAGCGATGATAACAGCATTGAAAGAAAGACAGATCAGAGGCGCCGTACTCGATGTGTTTCATAAAGAACCTCTCCCGAAAGACAGCCCATTATGGGATATGGACAATGTGATCGTGACGCCGCATGTCGCGGGACCGTCATTGAACACACAACAAAATGCTGTGGGTATCATATACGATAAAATCATCAAATTCAGAAACAATGAAGAAATACCGAATAAGATCATTTAATTGATATATCCATTGTGTTTCGATCATTCCTAAATAAAACAGAGCGCATGATCTTTAAGATCATGCGCTTTTATATTTTCAATCTATTTATTCCAGTCCCAATACGGTTATTCGTCCTTCAACTTTGGAGGATATGCGGTTATGTACGGTCAAATACTCGTCAAGTATTTGCAGGCAAGTCGTAGAAGCGATCTTTTGTTTTTCGTTTTGTTCGACTTCTTCTATCGGTACGCCGAAGAAGCGATCAAAGTTATTTAAATGAAATTTTTGAAGTCCAACGGAATAGATTTTGTCTTCTTCAAGCGGTACACCGTTTAAAGTTAATTCCATGATTTCTTTTTCGGGATACGAATAGGTTACGAAAAGACCTTTGCTGAATTGGTAAAATTCTGTTTCGTTTAGATACGCGTCATCGCGCAAAAGATGTTTGATCATCCTTTTGAGCTGATCTCCGTTTGCGTAGACACTCATGATCCAGTCATCGTAAGGGAAGGCTTCCGCAAGATCTCCATATGTGATCGTCGGGCCCAAGGAATCCGTGCGAATACTGCCGGAACCCAAAAACATGATATCAAGCCCTAAGCTTTCCTGAAAAATGTCTGCGAAGAGATTGCCCAAGTCTGTTTCTTTGTAACGGACGGGATGCGTAAGTTGGTGCGGAAGATGCGTTAATATCCTTCCGAATTTTTTATCTGTGATCTCTTTATATTTTTCTATCGTATGCATTAAGTCCTCATTTATCGGACAGTGGGTATTATTGATCGGAACGAGTTCCCACTCATAGGAATCAACGCGGTTTTTATCAATATCGATCTTCAGATCGAAACGTCCGATCATGTCTGTACCGGTGCCCGCCTGCACGATCAATATATCATTTACGATCTCAGGTTCATCCAATACGGTATGGGAATGACCTCCGACGATGATGTCCACGCCCCAATTGGGATCTAAAAGCTCTGCTAATTTTTTATCTTGTTCAAAGCCGATATGCGTAAGCAATACGGTCAGATCGATATCGATCGTTTTGTAATTATTGCAGATCTTACCGACGGCTTCGGCAGCTTCTTCGATATCAACAAAAGAGCCGAGAATATCATCTTGTTTGGCATAGTCCATGATCTCTTCGGTAAGCAATCCGATAAGCATGATCTTCATTCCGTCGATTTCGATGATGCGATGCGGTTCAAATAGACGCGTCATATTTGATTTGATATAGATATTGGCATTGATGATCGGAAAGTTCGCGCATTTTTCTAAAAAGATCAAGTGCGCTAAACCATAGTCGATCTCATGGTTTCCCAACGTCGCAGCATCAGGCGCGATCATATTCATGATCTCAATAGTCGATAACCCTTTGAATTCGCTGTCGATGACCGAGCCGCGAAACATGTCCCCGGCGATCACATACAAAGAGTTGTCTTCCTCGTTTCGAACTTTATTGACATAACCCGATAGCATCGAAACACCGCCGAGCAATTGTTTGTCGATCTCTTCCGCCAAGAAGTCTCCATGCATATCGTTGGAATGCAGCAAGGTCAAGTTTTTGATATTAGTCATAATTTTTCCTCTCTTTACAGATACATTTCCGATAATTTTGAAAGCATTTTTATTTACCTTAAATTATACGTTTAAGAAAGCAAACTGTCAATTAATATTCTGTTGAAACGGGAAGAATTAGATGTATCTAAATTTTAAATAAATCTAAAAATATTCATAAATAGTGGAAAATCAACCTGATCAATGTTATAATAAAAATAATTAAAACAACCTGTTCCTCAAATGATGCACACCTTCATCCGGTGAAAGGAGCTGATTTTATCAACAGACTGCTTTATTATACGCAGATCACTTTATTTTTTTCTCTTTTTTGGATCGCTCTGTTTGAGCGCTTCACGCTTAGCGTGGTCATATCCGCACCTTTCGTCGGGATCATTTCACTGTATCTTTCCGAGAAGTTTTTACAAAAAAACAGTTTTTATGAGCAATATCCTTTTTGTTTTTTTCGCGCGTTTAAATACGGCGTTTTTTTGTTGTTTCAAATCATAAAATCCGCTTTTATGCTCATCCCCGTGATCCTTACGGGTAAGGCTGATCCGAAGATCATTGAAATATCAACATCGTTGGAGTCTGACTTTCTGATATCGGTGCTAGCCAATTCCATTACGTTGACTCCGGGAACGATCACCGTTGACGTGCGCGGGCAAAAATTATGGGTATTATGGGTTATGCCTAAAACTTTGGATGCTGACCTTGCGGGTGAACTTATAAAAGGATCTTTTGAAAAGCGATTGGAGAAAGGACTATGAATTACATTACTTATGCGATGGGTATTTTGATCGCCATAAGCGTATTGCGTGTTCTTGCAGGACCCGGTTTGTGGGATCGATTGCTGGGGTTTAACTTGGTCACATCGAAACTGATTATGCTGATCGTGCTTATTGCTTCTATCCGCGGCGAGAGCTTTCTGCTGGATATTGCATTGGTCTACGCGTTATTAAGTTTTACGGGCGTGATCTTTTTCTCGGTATATTTGCAAAGAAAGGGGCGGTATTAATGTTGTATTTAGTCGGGTTGATCGTGATCGTTATCGGAATGATCTTTGTAAGTATCGGGACATTCGGTGTGAATCGATTTAAGAATTTTTACTACCGCGCACTTGCCGCAGCGCAGATCGATACGGTCGGGTATTCTGTCTTACTTTTCGGGGTGATGATCCAAAACGGCCTTTCTTTCTTCACGCTGAAAGTCTTGTTTATCCTTATTATTACTTTGATCATCAATCCGCTCGTTACGCATTCCGTTACGCGTTCGGCATTTTACAGCGGATATAAGATAGGGAGGGAATAAGTATGTTGAAATTGATTTTGATCCTCCTTGTGAACCTTGCGATCTTTGCCGTACAGACGAGGCGACTGCGAAGATCTGATCGTCTTTTTGGGCGTATTTTCGCTGAGTATCTCTTTTGCGTATATGCTCTATCAAGCACCGGATGTAGCGGTGGCGGAAGCCGTGATCGGATGTACGATCTCCGTGATCCTTTTTGTGGTGGCACTGCAACAATATAAGCTTTTTACGATCTACTACATACGCGATCATGAGCGTCTGGGGGTCAGTTCATTTTTGCCTGTAGATCAAAGCAGATTATTGAGGATGCTTGAGAAATTTTGCGCGAAGCAAGAGCTTGAACCACAGATCATATACTCGGATGAAATGCTCAAAGATATCATTAACACACATCCTTACGCATTGATCATCGAGGAGCGAAAGCATGAATTGATGATCTACGGGCACCCTGAGAATTATAAACTTGACGCGTTGGAATCTTTTTTGCGAGAAGACGCACAGTTCGACCACCCGTATCGTATCGTTAAAGTAGAGGAGATGATCTTATGAGGCGCGCGGTGATCGCTGTCGCAGTATTGGTCATCTGCGTGTTTTTCCTGATCGGTGCGAATGATATAGAGACTGTTTCAGCAGGCCCGATGGCATCGTATTATATCGCAAACGCATACGAAGAAACGGGTGCTGAAAACGCGATAACTTCAATTTATTTATATTACCGGTATTACGACACGATGTTTGAGACGATGATGTTACTGCTTAGTATCATCGGGGTGATCTATATGTCTGTGCATAAAGGAGAAGAATACAATGGATGAACGTTCAAAACTGCTCTCAATCGCATTGGGTTTCTTGTTTCCTTTAATCATCATTTTCGGGGCTTATATGATATTAAACGGACATCTTTCACCCGGAGGCGGATTCCAAGGCGGAACGATATTAGCTTCCGTGTTTATCTGCAGATATCTTATTGAACCATCGGATACCATTTCATTAAAAAAGATACAGGCAGCAGAAAAGACCGCATTGTTTTTTATCATATTCTTGGCAGTCGGATATGTGGGTATTTTCCTTAACGCACGTATGGACCCTATGCATGTTTATTATTTTTATATTATGAACTGTTTGATCGGATTGGAAGTCGCATGCGGCATGACGATCTTGTTCTACAGGTTCGTATTGTATGAATCGAGGTGAGCGCAATGTTGTACAAAATATATGATGCTGTTAATGCAGAGAATATCAGTATTATATTATTCTTTATCGGTGTTTACGGCTTATGCGCGCGTCGGAACATCTTAAAGTCGATCATCAGCCTTAGTCTCATGCAAGCTGCGATCATACTATTTTTTGTATCCATAAATCATTCAACTGATACGACCGTACCGATCGGATCGGAACTTGCATCGATGCCCGCAGTTGCGGACCCGCTTCCGCAAGCGCTTATGATAACCGCCGTAGTGGTTGGTGTCTCCGTTACTGCGCTCAGCCTGACGATGTTTATTACGCTGTATCATAAATACGGGACGACGAACTGGGAAAAAGTACACAAAAAGAGAGAGGAGATACATTAATGCCTCGCTTATTGCTACTTGTAATGTTACCGATCCTTTGCGGATTGATGCTTTATATCGTTCAGACACGTCTGACGAAAGCTTTTACGATCGTCGTGCAAATCTATCTTTTGCTCATCAGCATATTTTTTACGTTTCAACTAAACGGTGGGATGATCGATGAGGCATTGATATCTTCTCCGCTTCCGTACGGTATGATTCTTAGGTTGGATATGCTTTCGGCGATAATGGTCATATTAAACAATTTCCTTTTTTTGGCAATGGTCATTTTCAGCATGCGAAGAAGTTATATGAATCGCTTATTTACGTTTTTGTTTTTAAGTTTGCAGGGACTTATCAACGCGGTATTTTTATCGGCCGATATTTTTAACGTGTATATCGTTCTTGAAGTTGCGACTGTGGCTGTCAGTGTGCTGATCATGTTTAAAAAAGACAGCCAGTCCATGTATGACGGGATGGTCTACTTGCTCGTGAATATGGTCGCTATGACATTCTTCTTATTTGGCATCGGCTATTTGTATAAACAATTCGGTGTCTTGGATTTCGACAGCATTAAAGCACAGATCGATCTTCTCGGCGGTGGGAAATCGCTATATTTACCGTTTTCGTTGTTACTAACAGGCATCGGTTTGAAAGCTGCGCTTATGCCGCTGTTCAGTTGGTTGCCGAAAGCACATGGCACGCCGAGCGCGCCTTCAGCGGTATCCGCTATCCTTTCGGGCATTTTTGTGAAGATCGGTATCTATTTGATCGTACGCATGCAATTTATTTTTCAA
Organism: Prolixibacteraceae bacterium; assembly: GCA_963666575.2. GTDB lineage: Bacteria > Bacteroidota > Bacteroidia > Bacteroidales > Prolixibacteraceae > JABMQB01. The sequence continues at coordinate 457,167 of CAXXYG010000014.1, read as the reverse complement.
AACGCGATTGATGTTGATTCGCTTCTTTTGGTGATGGGATTCCTTACAGCGATCTTAGGGTTTGTTTTTGCGATTGCTCAAAATGACATCAAATTGATCCTTGCGTATCACACGGTCTCGCAGATCGGATTGATCCTCATCGGAATCAGCGGTGCTTTAGAATTCAATCGCCTGGGCGGCATCTATCACCTATTGGCGCATGGGTTATTCAAGGCCGCGTTGTTTTTGATCGCGGGCATCCTTACCGAACACTATAAAACGCGTAAGATCAAACAAATGAAGGGATTGTGGCGAGACTCGAAATTTCTATCGATCACTTTACTGATCGCTGTCGCTGCGATCACAGGTGCGCCTTTTTTCAGCGGAGGGTACGCAAAATATTTCATCTCATACGGATATTCGGGTTTTATATTTAAAGCCTTGTTCATATTCATCAACGCAGGCACGATGATCTCTTTCATCAAATACTTGAAAGTGATATTCGAGCCAAGTGTACACAAGCCGACACCGCTAAAGATCGGCGCAAATCGGAAGATCGTACTCATCGCGATCAGTGTTATTACGATCGCGTTGGGTGTTTTCGGAGATCAATTTGTTTCTGTTGTGTCTCAGACGAAGACGCATTTGGATCTACTTGCGCAACTCAGCAAACTGCCGGTGTATGTATTGACCTATGCGGTTAGTTATATCGTTTATAAGAAGTTGATCGAAGGCAGAAAAATGTTGGATTGGGTCATGGGTATAGAACTTACATTCAACGGGATCTGTATGGCGATAACGGGATTCTTCTTTTTTACCTATGTCTATCTGACTGCAGTTGCTTGAAAATACATATATAACGCAGATTGCTTTAAGACATTTCGTATTGTACAATGACGTTAACGATGAAATCATGAAAGACGGGACGAATGAATGAAGTTTAAATTAAAAGATTTTACGATCCGTGCGTTTAATCGCGATGTGAACAACAGCGGTGATCTTGACGATAAGTTTGCTAAATGGACAAAGCATAGGGATAGGCTAAGCTCTTTTATAACAGATGCGCAAGAGGTATGTGATGCGCAAAGCGTCATCGTATTCGGCGCGGGCGAGTGTAATGATATCGATCTGCATAGTCTTGGCTGGGGAGTTCAAATCAATCGTTCTGACTGATGTTGACGAAGAAGCAATTAAAAACGGGTTGAAACGCCAACAGTGTTCCGAAAAAGAACTCGCCAAAATAGAAGTTGTGCAAATGGATTATACAGGGTTCGAAAAAGAAGCCTTTTTCGATCGTTTATCCGAAATGCTCGCTACGGAGCAAGACATTGATTCGATTTGCAATTATATCACTGAAACGATTCGAAACATCGAATCGAATGAAATGCCAAGCCGTTACAAAGGGCACTTCGATATGGCGATAAGTTGCCCGATCTATTCGCAATTGATCTATACCCAGACGGAAGTATTGGCGATGATCTTATCCCAATTCGGCTTGTACGATGCACAAGCGATCGAAGAGCTTAAAAAGACTGTTCGCATCGGGATGCAAAAAATACTTACAGATTATAATGACTTGTTGCTTTCGTCCTTAAATTCTGAGGGCACAGTTGTGATGTTCACGGATATTATCGAACTTGCGAAAGGACACCCAGCATCTTCGGCAATCGCGATATCCGCAGCACAGAAAGATACAGACAATAAACAAATGGAAAAATACGTCAAAGCGTACGGTCTGGAGTTCGGGACGAAAGGACGAGACGATCTGCTGAAAAAGGTCATTCTAAAAACCAACTTATGGTCGATGTGGCCGTTTGATGATTATAAGGATTATCTTGTACACGGATTGGCCGGACAGATTCAATAAACGTAAACCTTCGCAGGTAAAATAATAAAATCCTTGTTGACATATTTATTCAATTATCGTAATATATAGATATAGCGATTTTAACGAGGGACGTTTTCGTAAAATCAAAGATCCAACATTACCGTAATATTTAATTTAACAGATGAGAGGAACCCAAAATAGAAAACGCAAAAAAGAATATCAAAGAGATGGAAAGGCAGGCGGAATTGCTTAAGGCAATATCTCACCCTGTCAGGCTTTGCATCGTCAACGGCTTGTTGAACGAGCAAGGGTGTAACGTGTCAAAGATCCACGGATGTTTAAATATACCGCAGTCGACCGTTTCTCAACATCTTGCGAAATTAAAAAGCGCGGGTGTTGTTGAAGGAAGGCGTGACGGCGTGGAAGTTTTGTATTATGTCGTTAACGAAGATGTTATCAAAGTTATCAACAGTTTGAACAGCTGACAGATTTCAGCGGTCTTATTTGCTATATATTTAGTTGAAAGAAGGGGATTAGATGAAAAAACGAATTTCAACGTTTTTGTTCCTATGGGTGGTCTGGATAGCGATCGCGGGAACAAACCTTACCGAAGTTCTCCTTGGCGGCGTCGTGGCATTGATCACAGCGTTGATCATCGCAAAACATGTCGATTATTCATTCGGCTTTTCAATGATTATCGGACTTGTTAAGTTTATCGTGATTTACATACCGGTATTTATTTACAAATTGATCATCGCGAATTTTGACGTAGCCTATCGAGTCTTGAGCCCGAAGATGCCGATCAATCCGGAATTTGTGGAAGTTCCGACCGATTTGAAAAGCGATTTCGGAAAATTTCTGCTCGCGAACTCGATCACACTCACACCGGGCACCTTGTCGCTCGATGTGAAAGACGGTCATGTCCTTGTGCATTGGATCAATGTAAAAGGTACGACCGAAAAAGAATATCAAGAGAATGTTTCACAGCCTTTTGAAAAAATCTTGGGGGGTATTACGAAATGACGGACATCATTGTTTTTTCGCTGATCGGTGTCGGCGTATTCTTTGCCCTTCTGCGATTATTGATCGGACCGACCTCTTTTGACAGAGTCGTCGGATTGGATACGCTCAATATCATCATTACGGCATTGATCGTGTTCTTGGCGTATATTCTTAAAAGCAGCTTATATCTCGATATCGCGATCGCATACGCAATACTTTCTTTCTTGGAGACGATCGTCTTTGCAAGATATCTGGAGGGTAAATAATGAATATCGTAGGAAATGTATTTATGGTATTAGGCGCTGTTTTTTTAGCGCTCGGTGGATTCGGTGTATTCCGAATGCCCGATGTATTCAATCGTATCCAAGCCGGTACGAAAGCAACGACGCTAGGATCATTTTCATTGATCCTAGGTGTAGGGCTGATGAACCCTGCTTGGTTGCCGAAGGTCGCATTGATCATCGCGTTTATTGCGATCACAAACCCCGTAGGAAGTTCTGCTTTAGCAAGAGCTGCCTATAAAAAGGGTGTAACGGCTTATACGAAACATACAGAAGCTATAAGGAAGGAAGGTGAAGAAAGTGGGAACGCTTGAAGTAATTGAAATCGTCGTTGGCGTACTGATGGTGATTTTCGGTATCTTGGCTCTCAACAGCAAGAAATTGATCAAGTCAGTCATTTACCTTTCGCTGATAAGCATGCTTGCAGTCGTAAGTTATGTTCTTATGAAAGCGCCCGACGTTGCGATCACGGAAGCTGTGATCGGTTCGGGACTCGTGACCGCTGTATTTGTATTCACTCTTTTCGCCACAAAGAAAGTAGGTGAGGACGTATGAAACAAATCGTAGCGATATTGCTCACAGCGGCAATCGGATTCTTCGTCTTTACCGGTCTATATACAGAAGAAAGCGGAGCTTTCAAGTTTACGCAATACGGGAATGCGGATGTTCAGCAAAGAGTATCTGACAGTTATATCCGCAAGAACGTAACCGAAAACAACACAGAAGTCGTATTCGGTGAATCGAAAGATCTCGAATCGGGGTCGGCAAACTATGTAACTTCTATCGTTGTGAATTATCGATCATTCGATACGCTCGGCGAGATCACGGTATTGTTCATAGCGGCGTTCGGCGTAGGGCTACTACTCAGCGGTAATCGCAAAAGATTATCATCCGAATATGAACCAAACTTCATCCTTCGATACGGTGCGCGTTTCGTGTTCGGTATCATGGTGATCTTCGGTGTGTATATGTTCTCACACGGACATTTGACACCGGGCGGAGGTTTCCCCGGCGGAAGTATCATAGCAGCGGCAATGCTACTGTTATATTTGGCTGACAATGAATTCAGAGAAAAAGTAGCGGCAGTGAAAGTAACGGAAGGTTTGGCGGGCAGCGCTTATGTCATCGTCGGACTTTTGGGACTGGCACTCGGCGGATACTTCTTAAGTAACTTCTTACCGACAGGAACCGTGGGAACACTGATCAGCGCGGGTATCGTACCGATCGTGTATATCCTAATCGGACTGAAAGTCGGAAGCGAGTTGTCTACGGTCGTTGACAGCTTCCTGACGCAGGAGGTGCAAGGATGATACAATATATCGCACTTATTGTGATGGCAGTCGGTATTTACGGATTGCTCAGTCAACGAAACGCGATCAAATTGATCGTAGCTTTGAACATCTTTGAGATCGGTCTGAATATCTTCATTGTATCGATCGGATTTGTCACAGACGGTATCGCACCGATCTTGACTTCTACAGCTAACAATTCAGCATTATTATTCGTGGATCCTCTTCCGCAAGCCTTGGTTCTTACATCGATCGTTATCGGTGTCGGTATCACAGCGCTCGCATTGGCGATCACACAAAAAATGTATAAAAAATATCATACTTTCGAATTAGACGAAATGGAGGGCGAGTAATATGAATCCTGTTTTATTGATTGCCGTTCCATTATTAGCGGCATTCGTTTCGGTCATCTTAAAAAAGATCGATAAGGTCATTTTGATGCTTGCCGCTCTTTTTAACACCGCGCTCAGTATCTATATCGCGGTACAATATGTTGCACCGACCGTATATACGATCGGCGGATTCAAACCGCCTTTCGGTATCAGCTTGTATTTGGACAATTATGCGATGGTCGGTATCGTATTGATCAACTTAGTATTTGTTCTGACTGTACTACTATCGAATCAGTCTCTTGGTAAATACAGCACTGTCGTGATTATTTCTATGGCAGCGCTCAACGGTATGGTTCTTACGGGAGACCTTTTCAATCTCTTCGTCTTTATGGAGATCGGCGCGATAGCCGCTTACATCCTAACGACGATGAACAAAGGGTTTAAACATACGTTTAATTATTTAGTTCTCGGAACGCTGGCATCCGGACTGTTCTTGTTCGGCATCGCAGTGATCTACAACTTGTTCGGTTCATTGAACTTGGCGGATATCAAAGGCATGATCGATATGCAATCTTATTCGATCGCGAACGTCATGGTATTGCCTTCGGTATTGCTTTTTGCGGGTCTTTCCGTTGAAGCGAAATTGCTTCCTTTCAGCGGTTGGGTGCGCGGCGTGCTAAAAGATTCAAACAGCTTAGTCGGTACGTTGATCGTTTCCGCTTACGCTGCGGCGATCCTACTCGTTTTCGGACGTTTGCTAAGCACGGTTCTTATCATGACCGAAGGATTAAAGATCGCATTCAGTGTTATAGCGATTGCGACATTGGTTCTCGGGGAATTTGCGGCGTTTTCAAAAACGAATATCCGCGAAGTCCTATTGTTTTCGAGTATTGCTCAATCAGGGCTTGTCGTTTTACTCTTCCTTTACGGATTGAGTATTCCGGCTGTATTGGTACTTTTAAACAATGTGGTATCCAAACTCGTCTTATTCAGCATTTCGGCGAAGATATCTGATGAGACAGGTTCCGCCGAGATCGATCAACTCAAAGGCGTTTTCGCAAAATACAGATTGATCGGACTTGGATTTACCGTAGCGGCGATGTCGCTGATCGGACTTCCGTTCTTCTTCGGATTTATCGCGAAAGCAAAAGCGCTTGTCGCATTGTTTGCGATGAATAACCTTTGGCTTCCGATCGTGATACTCGCGGTCAGCGTCGTTGAAGGCGCGTACATTGTACGTATCCTCGCAAACCTTTGGAATACAGGGGAAGAAGGCGAGAAAGCAAAACTTGAAAATGTCAAAGCGTTTACGCTCAACAATTACGCGATCATAGGTATCGTGACAGTGCTCATCGGTGCATTGATCGTAGCGTCAGGCATACTGCCCATTACAAACATCAAAGAATTCTTAAGTACGGATTTTCTTTCGTTCTTATCGATCAGTATAGGAGGTGTCTGATGAATCTGCAAATCAGTATCGGAATGATCGTTGCGGGGCTAGTGCTTAGCGCACTTCTTGCATACGTTCTTACGAAGGTCAATAAAAAATTGGGCGCATGGATCACGGTCCTCGCTTCGATCGCAGCTCTCATCTTCGTGTATATGCTACAAGGCGCGATAGGCACTTCGGACAGTTTAGGCTTTCTGAAGTTCACGTTGACAGAATACGGATGGTTTTTCTCCGTTGTTATGCTCATCGTGTTCGCATGCGTATCGTTCTTTAATGTCTATTGGATGGAAAGGATCATCCACCCCGCTGCTTACAACTTTTTATACATCATGGTTTTGGCGGGTACATTGGGAGCCTTTTCAGCAAAAGACTTCATAGGACTATTTGTTTTCTGGGAAACGATCGTTTGGGGATCGATGTTTATCATCCCGTTCGGTAAATCCAGAAAAGCATCTGTGATCTATTATGCGTTCAGTGTATTCGGTTCACTCAGTATGCTGTACGGAATATTCTACTTATATTCAAAGATCGGCTCTTTCGATATCCAGTATGTACTGGCGGAAGCAGCTAAGAATCCGACCTATGCGCTTGTGGCGTTCATTACGATCGGTATAGCCGGTATGGTAAAGATCGGGGTCTTCCCGTTCCACCTGTGGCTTCCCGAAGCGCACGGAAACGCGCCTGACACATTCTCACCGATATTATCCGGTGGTTTGGTCAAAGCCGGCGGCTTTGCAATGTTCTTAGCTGTTGCGGTCTTACCTACCTATAAAGCATTCGCATCGTTCATGCACGTGATGGGCATGCCGCTTGCGAATTACATACTTACACTGCTCGGCGGTATCAGTATCGTTGCAGGCACGCTTATGGCGATCAAACAAGAAGACTTTAAACGACTGATCGCTTATTCATCCGTTGCAAACGGCGGTTATATTCTAATCGGATTGGCAATGGCTGAATCCTTAAGCGTCGGCGGGGCGTTCATGCATATCTTTGCACACGCGCTTGCTTCTGCTGCGGCATTCTTATCCGTTGCTGCCGTAACACACAGAACAGGCACAACGAAAATGAGCGAGCTCGGTGGTCTTATCCACCGTATGCCGCTAACGTATCTCGTCTACCTGATCGCGATTATCTCGATGGCGGGCATTCCGCCGATGAGTGGATTTATATCCAAATGGATGTTGTTCCAATCGATGATCGATAAAGGTATGGTCTTCGTAGCTGCAGCCGCTTTCTTCGGAAGTATCGGTTCATTCCTATACGTTTTCAGACCGCTCAGCGCGGTGTTCTTGGGTCAATTGGCTCCAAAACACGAAAACGTAAAAGAAGCACCGGCGCTTATGCAGATACCGATGATCATCCTATCATTGCTTACGCTTGCATTTGGGATCTATCCGAGACCCGTGCTTGAAATTATCAGCAAGATCGAGGTATCGGTCGGGATGAGCGGATTGCGATTTGATGGCACGAAAATCCTTGGTATCAACGGTGTGCTTGATCCGACGATCGTCGTTCTGATGTTCGGTCTCGGATTCGTGATCGCTCTGGTATTGTTCCTGCTTCATCCGAAGTCAAAGAAAGTGGGACTTATGGACACTTACACAGCATCGGAATTCATATATACACCTGAATTGATGCATTACGCACATAATTTTTACGCACCTTTTGAAAGACTGTACGAAAACGCGCCTTCGGCCGTTACTTGGTACGGTATGCTGATCAGGAAAATTGAGGAGATCGGCAGACTTGTCAGTTATTCGTTCTTCTCATATAAACCGAGTATCGCGATCTTGTGGATAGCAGTTGCGACGATCGGATTATTGTGGGGTGGAAGCTTATGATCTTACAAGGAATATTAACAGGACTCGGCGTGCTGACGTTTGCCTTTGTTTGGCAGACATCGCTCAGCGGCGTTGCGAGGAAAGTTGTCGGAAGATTTCAAAAACGATACGGCCCGAAATGGTATCAGCAGTTCAGAGACATTTTTAAGGCTATGAGCAAACGAGGCATTACGCACGGCTGGATCTATGACTTCGGTGTAATGATGGCGACCGGCGGGATCATGGCGACAGCGATGTTTATGCCACTGGTTGGGATCACTGCGTTCCCCGGGCTTGACAATTTCTTTATTTACGTTTACTTGTTTGCGGTCGGCATGCTCGGCATGGCGATGAGCGCGGTTGGTTCAGGTAACCCATTGGCGGGTATCGGTGTTATGCGTGCGCTTACGCAGATGGTCGGTTACGAAGTGCCTTTCATGGTCGTCGTACTCACGATCATACACGTGCACGATACGAGTTCTTTAACGGCACTTGCATCAATACAACAACAAGCAGGCATACTCTCGTGGAATTTAGTGAAAATGCCGATCGGGACATTGGTCGCGTTTATCTCACTTCTCGGGATGTTAGGCAAAAAACCATTTGAAACATTTATAGCACCGGCTGAGATCGCCTCGGGACCGATGGTCGAATACGGCGGCAAACAGCTTGGCTTGCTTATGATCATGCATGAATTTGCGACATTTATCGAAATCAGCTTATTTATGAATTTGTTCCTTGGCGGCGCGGCAACAATTATCGATTTCATCTTGAAATACGTATTTGTATTCTTGTTGACTGAATTGATTTCAAACGCGCTCGGAAGATTTAAGATCGACCAAGTGATCAAGTTCTACTATAAAGTACCGATAGCACTTGCTTTACTTCAAGCGGTACTTGTAATATTTTTCGGCTGGGGGGTGTAATCGATGGATAATACCAATAAGAACACTGAAAACGAAACAACAGAAGTAGTAGAAGTAACAAATGTTGCAGAAGTAGCTAAAAAAAGAAAAGAAAAATGGGACGGTATCTCGAATTACTTCAGAGCCAATTCGATTTGGATGCTGATGTATTGTACGGGATGCTGTGCGATAGAATTGCCGCAGGCAATGACATCGCGTTATGATATGGAAAGACTCGGCATGGGGCCGATGGCTACACCGCGTCAAGCGGACGTACTCTTGATAACAGGATATTTAAGCGTTAAGACACTTAGACGTATCATCTATTCGTATGAACAGATGTCCGAACCGAAGTACTTAGTCGCATTCGGACCTTGTCCGATCAACGGCGGTATCTATTATGACGCGTATTCCGTTATCAAAAGCCTTGACCAATATCTCCCGATCGATGTTTATATTGCGGGTTGCATGCCGAAACCCGAAGCGGTCATGAACGGCTTTCAGGATCTGATCGATATGATCAAACGTAAAGAAGCCAACGGTTGGAAAAAATACCAAGAGAATTATGAATGGTATAAAGAAAATCAACTGCATGCGCTCGGCGAATTACGCATAAAGGATGAGTTCCATGAATAAAGATATGATGAATTTGGTAGATGATGTTAAATCAAAGTTTAACCTATTGAATGTCGACTATCCCAAAGACAATCAGGTCGCTATGGACTTTGAAAAAGAAGAAGTGCATTCTGTCCTTGCACATGTCAGAGCACAGGGTTGGATACAACTTTCGCTGCTTACTTGCGTGGACTGGCTCGAAGAAAACAAATTTCAATTGGTCTTCCTTGTATTTAACTGGCAAAACGGTATTCGCATTCAGATCAGAGCGAAGATAGACAGGGACGCACCGCAGTTTACGACGATCACCGGGATATATCCCGGAGCGAAGTATTACGAACGAGACGTACATGAATTCTTCGGCGTGGAATTTGAAGGTAATCCCGATTCTTACAAACAATTATTCTTGGAAAATTGGGACAGCATCCCACCGATGCGCAAAGATTTCAATTCACAGGAATATTCGGATACGAAGTACACCGCAAGAGAATACAAGAGGGAGTACAGAAGGGGAGCAGGTGAAGATAAATGAAAGAAATAAAACTGTTTCTCGGACCGCAACATCCCGGTATGCACGGTAACTCCAGCGTACATATGTATGTTGACGGAGATATGATCGAAAGATCGTATCTGCTTCCCGGAATGTTACACCGCGGATTTGAAAAAACGATGGAAAACAGAACATGGATGAACAATATCGGTATCATCCCGCGTGTCTGTGTTCCCGAACCTGACACCAACGAGATGGTCTTTGCGATGAATATCGAGGCATTGGCGCAGATCGAAGTGCCTGAAAGAGGACACTGGATCCGTATGCTGATTTTGGAAATGGCTCGCTTGTCCGCACACTTAATGGCGTTTGGTGGTTGTGGCGGTCCTACGGGGCTTTACACTGCAATGTATTGGGCGCAAGCAGACAGAGACTTGATCTTAACGCTATTCGAAGAAATAACGGGTCACCGTGTCTATCACATGTATATTGTCGGCGGAGGTGTCCGAAAGGATCTTCCCAAAGGCATCGAGAAAAAGATATTGGCTTATGTCGATGATCTTGAAAAACGATTGCCCGAATACGAAGACTTGGTCCTAAACAATCCGACGATCGTTGCCCGTGCCAAAGACAACATTATGTTGCCCGCGGAAGTCGTGTGGGAACTCGGCGTAACGGGTATCGGCATGCGTTCGGCAACAGGTCTTGAATATGACTTAAGAAAAGTGACACCGTACGCGCGATATGACAAAGTTGAATTCAAAGTGCCGACAGCGACGTATTCCGATGCGATAACGAGATTGACCCTAAAGCTTGAAGAAATGTATCAGACAATACACATCATTCGTCAAGTGCTTGATATGATGCCCGAAGGCAAAGTACGTGCGCGTGTGGCTGACGGAAACGTTCTGCGCTGGAGGATCCCTGCGGGTCAAGTATACAGCGCAGTCGAAGCCAGCCGAGGCGAATATGGGTACTACACCGTTTCAACGGGCGGCACAATGCCTTACCGTGTAGCGGTGCGAGGAGCTTCTTATCCGCAAGGACTTCTCGGTATAGAAAAATATTTGCCCGGACATCGAATCGATGACGCGCCGTTATGGCTCGACACGATGGGCGTATGTTCGCCGGAAATCGATCGGTAGGGAGGAAGAATATGAAAAAGAAAAGTATGTTGACCCCCTTTAAAGGATGGAAGTATCTGTTTAAGAAACCTGTAACGATCGCGATGGACGATATCTTTAAGAATCCCAGAGAGTCGCAGGATAATTTCAGAGGTTTCCACGTAAACGATTGGGAAAAATGTATCGGTTGCGGCACATGCGGAGAAGTGTGTCCGACCAAAGCGATCACGATGATCGAACTGGATGAACTGCCCGATGTGGATGGTTCGCTTCCGGAACGACCGATGATCGATTACGGCAGATGTTGCTTCTGCGCATTATGTGTAGATGTTTGTACATCCGGTTCATTGAACCTTACAAAAAATTATTTATGTAACTCATCCAATCCCGAAGATTACAGATTTATGCCGACAAATGAAGACATCACGGGTAGACCTGCTGAACTCGGATATGTGAAAGATGAAACGACCGATCTTCTCGATCTCGAAAGAAAACACATGGAACATGTCGGCCTTGAAGAAAGACAAGGTTCTTTTATAGAGATCGTACGTGGGTACTCGAAAGAACAAGCGATCGCGGAAGCGGCGCGTTGCGTGGAATGCGGTATCTGCACAAAGACATGTCCCGCACATATGAATATACCGGAATATATCAAATCGATCTGGAACGACGACCTGGATGAAGGGTTGGATTACTTATATCTTACGAATCCGCTCCCGTCCGTATGCGGACGCGTTTGTACCCATAAATGCGAAAGTGCCTGCGCGATATCCAATCGCGGAGAAGCGATCGCTATCCGATGGCTCAAACGTTATATCGTCGATAATATGCCGGATGACAAATACGAAGAAGCTGTATTATCCAACGTATCCAAAAAAGGCGAGGGCAAAATCGCTATCGTCGGTTCGGGCGCTGCGGGACTTTCAGCGGCTTACTACCTGGCAACGCTCGGTTATGATGTAGACATCTACGAAAAGAATCCACTGTCCGGCGGACCGATGCGTTACGGTATACCGAAATACAGATTACCTGATGAAACAACAGACCGAGATATCTCGTTTATTACGAAACTCGGCGTGAATATACATAACAATGTCAATGTCGGTAAAGACATTACATTGGCTGAATTAAAAGAAAGTCATGACGCGGTCTTCATCGCAACAGGATATCCTTACACACGTTCACTTGATATCCCGGGTATTAATCACAAAGACGTTATACCCGCGATGGATTTCCTTGAGAAAGCGCGTGAATATGAACGCGGCGCTGCTGAAATGCCTGAAATACAGGAAAGCGCTATTGTGATCGGTTCCGGTAACGTAGCCTTCGACGTGGCGCGTACATTGGTACGTCTCCAGAACGAAAAATACGGGAAGAACGATGTAACGATGATGGCGATCGAACGAAAAGACCAAGTGCCTGCTGATATCGAAGAAGTCGAAGAAGGTACGGAAGAGGGTATCAAATTCAGCCTCGGATGCGGTCCGCAAGAGATCGTGATCAACGACGAGACGAATGAGATCTACGGCGTGGAAGCGTGCGTATGCACCAGTATCTTTGACGAGAAGAACCAATTCAATCCGCAGTATGATATGTCCACAAGAAAGTGTTCTCTGACCAGCCAAGTTTATCTTGCGCTTGGACAGACACCGGATTTCTCCTACCTTCCGCAAGGATTGCAGGACGATATGGAAATACAGCGCGGTAAAATTAAAGTTACCGACAACGGTCAGGTCGCAGGTGTTCCGTGGTTATTCGCGGGCGGCGACATCGTTCACGGTATGGATATTATTCACGGTATCGCGGACGGACATTTGGCAGCTTACGGTATCGACCAATTCCTGTCAAAAGAAAAATAAACAGCCTAGCAATAAAATTAAAATATATAAAAAAAAGTGAAGCGGCAACGCTTCCTTTTTTGTTTACACATGATATACTTGAAAAAATATATGTTTAATAAATGAATTTGGGGTTTTGTAATGGATTTATTCTTGTGGATTTTTCTAGTAGTTTTCATGGGACTGATTATTGCAATATTTAAGCACAAGCAAAAATACACAATAGTTGCAATGGGAAAAACCGGCGCTGAGTTAGATCGTAAGCGAGGACAAATCCGCGAAATGTATCCGTCGAATATTTCATGGAGAGGTTTTCTTGTTGATTCTGACAATACATTTCAAAGAAACTTACTGGTATATATGGTAGCTGAAGATAACTCTCTTTACTTTGTTGATGATATGGATATGTTAGTCAAGTATCAAATTACCATTAACAATATTAATCAATTTGAAAAAGTTAAATTAAATGATCTATACTCTAACACTGATTTGAGTATTCCAGACGTTGAATTTGATCCAGGCTTACCTGTTTTTATGATTGAACATACTAATGAGCAAAAGGATCATTTAGTATGGTATTTCCTTTTCGAGTCATCAGAATCCTCTTTCATGTATAATAGATTGATTCCGGGACAAAATACCGTGTTGACCTACGTTAAATCTCAAATTCGAAAGAATAAAAGATAGGAAAATAAATAATTAATAATAAACAAAAAGTGAAGCGGCAACGCTTCTTTTTTTTGAACCACATCATTAGAAATTGTGGCGATGATTGACATTCTGTCCGTTTGTATTATACTGTAAGAAAGAAATAGAATTAATCGTATCACAGAAAAGGGAGATGGAGATATGTTACAGGGGATACTTTTTTTGATCGTGTTGATGCCTTTCTGGGCCATAGTCGATAGGTGGATCCGTAAGAAGTCCAACATCGAAAGAGAATGGGGCTTCAATTTTGTCAATAAGATCGACAAATTCGGTACGATCGCTATTTACGTTATCGTTCCGATAAGCTTCTTAACTATTCTTTACGTAACGGATATTCGAGTTCCGGGCAATTCTACGCCTTTTATGCCGCAGTTTATTTTCGTGTTGTATCTTTTGATTGCAACATTCCGCACTGTTATGCAATGGAAATACAACAAAGAAGCGAAACGCTATATCCTCGGTCTTTCGAATATTGTTTTTACGTTGGTCGGGCTGATCGGCATTACATTTATTTTTCCGTGGACGTAATGAACATCACAACGGCGTATGCTATACTTTAAGTAACAAGCATTTTATATAATTTACATCAAAGAAAAAGGAGAAGGGGTATGTATCAGGGGCTACTTTTTTTACTCGCGGTTGGAACGGTTGCGCTTATAACGCACCTTATTATCAGAAATAAGCTCAATATAGAAAAGGAATATATCTACGTATCCGCCAACAAGATCGATAAATACGGTAGTATCGCTATTATAGTTGTTTGTCTGATAGGTTATATATGGTATTCTATCATACAGTTTAAAGCATATAATTATTCTTCAGCATACTTAACGGAGTTTATCTTGCTCGAAAGTCTAATCTTGGGTATATTCCGTACTTATATGCAGTGGAAATATAATAAAGAAGCTAAACGATATGTACTTTTCATTGCGGGCGATATATATGGTGTGATCGCACTACTGGGTATCCTATTCGTTTTCCCGCTAACATAATTTTTATTGATACCAAATCATCACAGCTCAAACAAAAAAATGAAGCTCTGAATAAGAGTTTCATTTTTTTGATCATAAATTTTATGAATGCGCACATTCATCTTGCAAAGAAAGCCAAAAGCGCGAACAATATCCCCGCTGTTAAGAATCCGATAAATTTCTTTGTCTGATCGATATACAGTTTTTCGGGATGACCTGCCACATACTTTACTTTTATTTCATCGCCTGCGGCTGAATAGCTCGGTAAGGTGTAACGTCTTTCGGATAGGTATTCCGTACCGTCTATCCTATAACGCAACGTTGCTCTTTTGGCATTCCACGGAATTTTATCCGTAATCGTATCTGACGCATCTAAAATTGTTGCTCTGGTAGTTCGTAATTTTTTGCGGTTGACCAACAGTGTTATCCCGAACACGAAAGCAAAACCGAAGCATATCAATGCGAATGCATATAGGATCCAAATATTATCTTTCATCGTATTTCCCCTCCCCCAACGTTTGTATGGTTTTACGCGTTCAGTATAGAATATTATCATCCGTTTGTCAATTGCGCTTGTTTGTTTCGTACTACAGTTTATAAAACTACTTTGTGATATATTATACGTGTGCCATTTATGATACACTGAACATAGCGTAATTTATCTGAATCTATAACAAACTGAGATTGTTTTTTCTGATAGATTATCGAAAGGAATTTTATAATGCAAAACTTCATTATATTCTTTGTGATCTATTTGATCTTATTCTCATTGACCGAATGGATCGTAAGGCGAAAATTAAATATTAAAAAGAAACAAAAATTCGGGAGATCTTATATCAACAAATCACACAAGATCGGCACGGTCGTTATCTATTCTGTCGCGATCGTAAGCGGCATAATCGTTGCGATAGCTTTGAAAAATACTTCGCTTGTTTATTATTTTTTTTGGGTGGGGTTGTTTGTGCAAGCGGCATTCACCGCTTATATGCAATATAAATATGATAAAGCATCCAAAGAATATATCATCAGTATTATTGAGATCATCTTTGTTGGCATCGGTTTTGTGGGGTTACTTATCTTGCTTCCGTATGTTACGCCGTTTTGTATGATATCATAATATCGCGCCGCAGTCAGCGGCGCTTTTTTATTATGCTGACTGTATGGAAACCATGCATACGTTGTGGTAAACTTGTGTAAAGATTTTAGAACCGTAACGGTAAATCGAGGTTAGATATGAAGAAGGGCAATATCATAGGTTGGATCGGTGTCGGTATCACATTGTTGATATCGGGTATATGGTCATATTGGGGAACGTTTGAGTTTTTCCACGAAGGCACATACGCGGTTTCATTTTGGGAGAATGTATTTATGTTCTTCTTCCAATATATGTTGTTTGCGTTTGTGTTTATGATACTTGCTTTAGTCTCGTTACAATATAAAAAGATCGGTCTTGTCTTGCACATCGCGCTGGGTTTGTTTGCCGTTTACTTTTTTAACGGCGCGAATTTTACCGTACTCGGATTGATGATCGTTATACCGTTTGCGCTGCTCGGTGTCTTATATTTCTTCGGTGAACCGAAACCGAAGAAGTGGGCGTATCGATTGGTCATTCTTATACCGCTGATCATCATGGTTGCCATATCGATCCCACAAGGTATCAAGATATCCAAACGCGTCGATGACGGTGATTACGGTATGCGTATCGTAGAGGGTAACGGCGTGACCTTGGCGTGGGCACCGAGAGGCCCCGGTTGGCCCGACGAAGGAATATCGTGGGACGAAGCGAATGAAATTTGTACCTACTTATCCGAAGACGGAACAACGATCATGGATACACCGCAAAATATTTGGCGACTTCCGACCGTTGATGAAGCGGTGCGTTCGATGATGCTCCACGGTGAGAACGCCGGTGGGGTTTGGAACGCTTATGAAGAAACGGCGACATATGAAATGACACCCGATAAAGAATCGCCCCTGTGGGACATTCATTCGAAAGTGATCTATTATTGGACGGCTGATACGTCGAGAACCACGGATACGCAAGCGTATATCATCGTCTACCACGGTGGGGTGTATGATCGAATCAAGACCAACAGTCAAAGCTACTTGAGTTTCAGAGCGGTGAAGGAAGTGGATATGCCTTAGTCGAGATTTATATTGGACGACATTTACACACTATATTTCAGAGAGGGCAATAAATTGAAAACCATCAGATTTATGCGGGATGAGGATATCGAAGAGATCCTTGCCATATACGAACCCTATATTACGGATACGACGATCACCTTTGAATGCAAGGTTCCGTCGTTGGAAGAATTCACGAAGAGGACAAAAAACTATCGCTGCCGATTACCCGTATCTCGTTTGTTTGTCGGACGATAAGATCGTTGGCTACGCTTACGCGCACAAGCATCATGAGCGGGACGCGTATCAGTGGAACGCTGAATTATCCGTTTATATCCGTAAAGATCATATGCGCTGCGGTATCGGTAAAGTTTTCTATAACGCGCTTATGGATATACTCAAAATGCAAAACATTCGGAATGTCTACGGTTGCGTGACGGTACCGAATGAGAACAGTGAGAGATTTCATGAATCTTTCGGTTTTCGCAGGGTCGGTGATTTTTTTTTAATACAGGCTATAAGTTGGGTGTTTGGCTGGATGTTGCTTGGTTTGAAAAAGCGATCGGCGCGTATAACGTTGATCCCAAGCCCATCCTTTCGATCGCGGAATTAAATCGAGAACGGCTAGAGGGTATTTTGGATCGATACAATGCAAAGTTCAATTAGCCAAGAAATACAAAAACATCTTAAAAATAAAACCGACCTTTAAAATAGGGTCGGTTTTTCGTTTTTTAAATATAAAATCTCGGAGCTTCGTTTGATGAAACCAACTCATCAAGGGTCTTTGTAAAATTTTACAAAGAAGAGCGCATATATTTTGAATCATACACGTTTACATTCGAGTTGTACTTGCGTATCATATAAGCAAGATAATATGCAGTGTTCTAAAAAGGAGTTAGATCTTATGTTGTTTGATGAAAATTTACGGGAAGAACGAAGACAGATATTGACGGACGTTTATACAGGTACGATACCGAAAAGAGTGCCCATATGTGTATCTTTGGGTACGGAAGTATATATTGAAAAAGCAGGTCTTCCTTTGGCGGAAACACAGTGGACGGGTGTGGGTCTTGAAGAAGCGGTCGAAGATGTCGTAAAAAATATCAGAAGCGATACATTCCCAGGAGACTCTCCGCGTCCGCCGGCATTTTCGGAGATCTCGGGCAATGTTTTTTGGCGAATGGGTAAAAAAAAACGGATTTATGCAACATCCCGAAGCAACATTCATGCCTGTTGAAGAATACGATAAGTTCATCGAAGCGCCGTACGATTATTTTATTGAAACGTTGATCCCCACGCATGCATAAGAATATGGATACGAGCCCAGAAAGGCGCGCGTTGGTGATGCATATGGCGATCACCGCGCTGAATCAATTCCGTATGAACAGAGGCATGATGAGCGGAAAACTTTCTGCAAAATACAGCTTCTTCAGCGTGCCGCCGACACAGTTCGCGTTCAGCCTGAATCCTTTCGATTTTCTGTCCGATGAACTCAGAGGATTTACAGGGATCATGTCGGATATAAAACGCAATCCGCAAAAGGTACTCGACGCGACCGAAGCATTATTGCCGATCTTAGTGAAGTTTGCGTTGCCGCAACAGATAACGAATATCAGCGCGACATTCATGCCGTGTCACCTTCCGACGTTCCTAAGGACTTCGGAATTCGAGAAATTCTTTTATCCGACTTTCTCGAAACTCATTCACGCGACAGCCGAAGCGGGACAAGCGTTTACGGTTTTCTGTGAAGACGATTGGAGTCGATATCTCGATCATCTGCAGGATCTTCCGCAGGGGACAAGATTCCAGTTTGAATACGGCGACCCGAAACTGATCAAAGAAAAACTCGGCAAAGACCACATTATCAACGGTCTGTATCCGGTGAATATGCTAAAGACTCACACGAAACAACAGTGTATCGATAAGGCAAAAGAACTCATTGACATACTCGCTCCGGGCGGGAACTATTATTTCAACTTCGATAAGTCGCCGTTGAGTCTTGCGACCACGAACTTGGATAATTACTACGCGGTAGTTGATTATGTTGCGGACAACGCTTATTACGATAACGCGGGTGAAAGAGCGTTCCATTCCAAGCGTGAAGATACGATACAAAAAGTGCGCCATACGATCCCAGCGCTTAAATCAAAATATTACCAAAGCGCGGAAGATTATATCGCAAGCAACAATTACCCGATCCAAGACATCGTTCCGGTCGTAGCAAAGACGATCGAAGGATACGAAGATCAAATGTTTAAAACCGTTATGGATATGGTATAAGTATACAGTTATCCGAAAAGGAGCCGGTAATAGGCTCTTTTTTTGGTTTTTTAAGGTATAATGATAAATAAATATGTCAGATAATACTATAAAGGATCTATAAGGAATGAATGAATGGATCGATAAGAATATCGTAACGGAAAGTATGTTAAAACTGATGGATGCGACTTACTCTCAGGCTGGGCTAAAGCATCTGATCAATGTTGGTTTTGAGATCTTAGGCAATCCATTTTTTATCTGTGACATCAGTTATAAGATACTGGGTTATTCCGATTGTGAGATAGACGAGACTGTCCTTCATTGGGAGCATATCAAGAACGATCAAGTTGCGTATGAAACGGTCTTAAAAATCAAGGCACAAGGTGTTTTGGAAGAAACGTATAAAGGCGCTGCGCCTGTTCGCAGAAAGCTCGACCACGAGGGTATCGCATCGATGGCGGCAAGGATCGCGATCGATAACAAACCCGTTGGGCATATTGTTCTGTATGAATATTACAAACCTTTTTCGGAGACCGATAAAATACTCTTATCGAAATTTGCAGAAGCGGTGTCCAATGAATTGTTGAAGAGTGAAGCGCATCTGCGCGCGGGTAAACTCGATGAGATAACGTTGGCGGAAATGCTGCGGTTGGATGTTAAACAAGATGCAACGCGCATAAAAATATTGGCGCATGATTTCGCCGCAAAGAAATATTTGTACGTTCTTTGTGTCAGTCAGGATAAGAAAAATCCCGCGAAAGCTTCTTTGGATTATTTGAAAGACATTATAACCGGGATCATACCCGAAAGCATCAGTGTCGTTTATAAAAAGGATATCGTTGTCTTGATCGGCAATGATTCCGCATACAGACCTTTCGGTGATTCGATCAAAAAAAACGAGTTGATGATTTTCTGATAAGCAATTCCATGTACGCCGGTTTGAGTCGTGCATTCAGTGATATGGGGCAATTGAAAAAACATTATCAATATGCGCGCACCGCTTCTTGGTTCGGGGAGATTTATGATCAGTCTTATCGCGCTTATCTCTACGATGAATACTATTTGTTCGACCTTTTCGCTAGTTTGGAATTAAACAGGGATCTAAATGAATTTTGTAACAGTACCGTGCTTGAAATGTTGAAATATGATGAACAGGCAAAAACAGATTATTTAAAAAGTGCGCTATGTTTTTTAAAAAATGATAAAAACCTAAATAAGTGCGCGCAAGAAATGTGTATGCATAGGAATTCGATGGATTACAGGATCAAGAAGATCGAGGATTTGTTTCATGTGGATTTTTCGGATGAAGATTTTTGTTTTTTCGTTTTATCTGTCGGTCAAAATTTTGGCTTATAATAAGATTCTATAAATCAAAAAAACTACGTATAAAATACCCTAAGACAAAGACATCACGGGTGCGATGAAGTGACGTTGGCGCGGGAGACACTTCAGCAGGGTAGAGGGTATTCGATCACACTGACTATCCGGAAGATGAGACCCCATATTACAGACCATATATAACGAAATCAATGGCAGCTTCTATTCACACAATCGTATTGTTGTCCCGTTACATGATATTTAACTGTTATTCGCGATAAGGCCGCACCGACCGGAACTTGTGATTTGGCAAGCGGATATTACAATGAACCGAAGGCTATAATGTTGATTTTCAGTGATGAAGTAGGCGGAAGCGGATTCAGCTATCGACTTGCGGTTTTGACTGATTCAGACACAGAACCCACGGATTGGGGTTCCATGGGTACAAACAATGCTTACAGTAAGTTTGTCAGCAGCCTATGTACAACGCGGAACGACGAATATGTAAATCAGATATATCAAAGTATAAATTCAAAAAAAGCCTATGGGATCTATTCCCTAGGCTTTTTCATTATTGGGTTTAAAATAAAAATCGTCCCGAAAGACGATTTGGTTTTGCAATGGTGAGTCAAGCAATTCGAACGCTGATTACTTAAAGTGGGCGCTTTTAACACTATGCATTAATTCTTCTCTTGTTTTTGGAAATAATACAAGAGGGAAATTGTCTGTGTGAACTAAAGTTAGATTCAAGATCAGATATTAATCTGATCGTTTAAAAACAGTCTTGATTTTACGGGGAAGAAAAGTTATCGCTCTGCCTATTTTATAAGATGTGGATTTTTCGAAAGATTCAATTTTTTTTATATATAGTTGCTGTAATTCAATTAATTGACTATTACTGTTCTCCAATTGTCTTTGAAATTTGTATTTATCTTCTTTGGTTTTTTTAATTATCCGCATATTACTAAAAATAAGCTGCGCGATCAATTCTTTATATGGCTCACGAAAAACAGGTCTATTCATATCATGATCCTCAAATCCAGATATTAATTTTGTGAGCCTATTCTGTATTACAGTGAGTTGTTCCCCTAGGGCAATTGTAAGGGAATCACTAAAAAGATCTTCGTTAAGATGTGAAAACGAAATAAGTTCGATAATACAAACAAAATATCCGTTAAAACTGTTTTTAAGCGTTTTACTTGTCATAACCGAATTGTTGCGGAGTCGTCGGTAGTATAAATCCCTTTTAAGGTGGCGAGTTCTTTTTGCTAACAGCAATGCAATAATTGAAAACAGATTGTCTTCATGCATAATCCCCTCATAAAAAGTGATTTGATTTTCGGTTAAGAATTCTCTTCGAAAACATTGTAAACATACCGACACGACCAAATCATCATTGTTAATTAGGTTTTACGAACATATCCACACCCGTATACAATTTTGGATATGTTGCCGTTCTTTGATAGAGCGTATGATATTGTGGAAACTTTTTCCTCAAGCTCAGTTGTTTCGTATATTGTTGTCCCGTCAAAAAGGACAATATCCGATTGATAGCGGTTGAATTCATCTATGATTAATTTCAATGTATCTTCTTTTAAGGTATCGTCGCTGTCAAAAAAATACACATATTCACCTGTGGCTACTTTAAGTCCGGCATTTCTTGCGGAAGATGCTCCATGATTTTCTTGAGATATGATACGGATACGGCTATCGTGTTTTGCATAAGATTCCAATATTTCTAAAGATGAATCGGTCGAACCGTCATTTATACAAATGACTTCAATATTGTGATAAGTTTGTTTAATGATGCTTTCGATGGAATCTTCTAAATATCTTTCAACATTATAAACAGGCATAATGATTGATATCAGAGGTTGTTGGTCAATTTTCATAGCATTTCTCCAATATGTTTTGCGTTTATTGGTCAAAATGTAATAATAACCCCTATTACTATAATATATTCGAATTTGAATAAAGGATTATTTTATTTTATCATAATTATGCCGACAAAGGCATTATTTGCCGAATATTTTCAAACTCTGTCCAAGCATTTCGATCGCTTAATAGATGGATCGTTTCTTACAATAAAAAAAAAAATCGTCATGAAAGACGATTTGATTTTGAAAATGGTGACCCATGAGCGATTCGAACGCTCGACACCTTGATTAAAAGTCAAGTGCTCTACCAACTGAGCTAATGGGTCGCGTTTATGCGGTAAATACAGCTTTCATATTATACATTTTGATGGATATGATGTCAAGTGTTAATATTTATTTTATAAAAAATAGGCAAGTGCTTGACTTCTAAATCATAATTATTATAAAATAGATTTATCATACAAGAAAGATATGGAAGTTATGATCGAAGAAATTAAGACAAGCTTGAGAGAGCACAATTTAAAAGCGACAAAACAACGCATTCAAATCATGCAAGTGCTCAATCAAACGAATGCACATCCCAGTGCGGAAATGGTCATGGAGGCGATTCGGAAAAAGGGTATCCACATGTCATTTGCGACAGTGTACAATGTCTTGGAAACATTGGTAGATGCGGGTATCATCCGTAAGCTTTCAAGCGGTGATGATATTATGCGGTTTGATTATAATACCGATTTTCATATCCATATCCATGATGTGCAGACCGGGCAGATCGATGATTATTTTCGATGCTGAGTTTTGCGATAAGATCAAAACCTATTTGGTTGAACACATAGGGGATGGAAATGACATCAGAAAAATCGACTTATTTGTCGAAACGACCTAGTATAAAAGTATAGGTAAATGAAATAGTATATGAGGTTTAGATATGAAGAAGTTTAAATGCAAAGTTTGCGGTTATGTGCATGAAGGAACTGAGCCACCCCGAGAAGTGCCCTGTTTGTCAGGCATTGAAAAAGAAATTTGCAGAAGTAACTGAAGATGACGAATAGAAGAAATTAATTTGGTCAAATAACGAAGAAGATCCGTAAAAAAACGGGTCTTTTTTATTAAATATATTTATCGAATATTTAATATTGATTTGCAAACAAAATAATTGAGACATCCTTGACGTCAAAAAATAAAGCGTATGTAAAGCGAATCCGTGTGTTTGGTATAATCTTATTGAATCGCAAATTATATGGACTTTTTTGTTCCACTGATATATTATTATAGTGAACAGGAGTATAGATTTTGGAGGACACAAATGGATTTATTTGAAAAAAATGTTATGAGTTTACTGACGCTAAAGAGTCGATCGCTTCCGGCTTGTATCCATATTTCCATGCCTTGGAGACAGGGCAAGATACTGAAGTAGTGATGGATGGTATCTCAATGATCATGTTGGGATCGAACAATTATATGGGGCTTACAAGCGATGAGCGAACGATCGCGGCCGGTGTGGAAGCACTGAAAAAATTAGGGACAGGATGTTCCGGTTCCCGTTTTCTCAACGGCACATTAAAGTTACATATAGAATTGGAACAAGAATTGGCAGACTTTTTCGGTAAAGATGCCGCACTTACGTTCAGTACGGGATTCCAGACGAATCTCGGTGTGATCTCCGGCGTTATGGGTTTTCACGATTATATCGTCAATGACGCGGAAAACCATGCCAGCATCCTTGACGGATGTCGGTTGAGTTTTGCAAAGAAATCATTGAAATATAAGCACAACGATATGGAGGATCTGGAACGTATTTTGGAACGCATACCGAAAGACAGTGGCATCCTTATTATTACTGACGGTGTTTTCAGTATGAGCGGCGATATCGCGAACTTGCCTGAGATCGTCAGATTAGCTAAGAAATACGGTGCGCGTATCTTAGTTGATGATGCGCATGGAGTCGGAATGATCGGAGATTGCGGTCGAGGAACGGCTAATTATTACGGACTTGACGATGAAGTAGACATCATCATGACGACATTCTCAAAATCGCTGGCTTCTTTGGGCGGTTGTATCGTGGCGGAAGAAGATGTGATCGGTTATATCAAACATAAATCCCGACCGTTTATTTTCAGTGCGTCGATCCCACCTGCAAATGCTGCTGTCGCTTTAGAAGCATTGCGTATCATGAAAAGCGAGCCTGAAAGACAGAAGAACTTGATAGAGATCGCAAATTACATGCGCTCCTTATTAAAAGAAGCGGGCATACCGACCTTGGACGGTACGACCGCGATCATACCGATCTTTACATATGATATCGAAAGAACGTTTATCATAACGAAATTATTATTTGAAAACGGTGTTTATGTGAACCCGGTGATACCTCCGGCAGCACCTGAAGGAGAGTGTATGTTGCGTACGAGTTATACGGCAACGCACACAAAAGAACAAATGGACAGAGCAGCTGCGATTATCAAAGACGTTTTTGCACAAGTGCAATCCTAAATTAAAAAAAAGTACCCGATCAGCCGATCGGTCTAAGAAAGGAAAATGATATGATCAGAATGGAAATGGAAGATGGGGGAGTTGTAACGATCGAGTTAGACCCCGTAAATGCGCCGATTAGTTCGGCAAACTTTGAAAAATTAGTCAAAGAAGGTTTTTATAACGGACTGACATTCCACCGTGTAATACCCGGCTTTATGATCCAGGGCGGGTGTCCGAAAGGTGACGGGACAGGTTCGGCGAAAGAGTGGATCAAAGGTGAATTCACAAACAATGGTTATAAAAATGATCTAAAACATACGCGCGGTGTGATATCGATGGCCAGGAGCATGGACAAAGATTCGGCAAGCAGCCAATTTTTTATCATGCATCAAGATGCTCCCCATCTGGACGGAGAATACGCGGCATTCGGAAAAGTAGTAGACGGTATGGATGTAGTGGACCGTATCGCGGCGACACCGACTGATTTATTCGACAAACCGAAAGAACCGCAAGTGATTAAAAAGATGGAATGGATCGATTAATAAAAATTGATTCACTATGCTCATGATCGAGGAGAAATATGGATATAAAAGAACGCGCGCAAGCGTATCAAAATGATATCATCGAAGGTATTCGTTCACTTGTAGCGATAAGAAGCGTGGAAGAAGAGCCGAAAGACGGTATGCCTTTCGGTGAAGGCCCCGCAAAAGCATTGCAACATATCTTAGCAATGGGTAAATCGCTTGGATTTGAAAAGGTCGTCAATTTGGATAATTATGCCGGCTATATCGAGATCGGTGAAGGCAAAGATCTCGTCGGGATATTATGTCATGTGGATATCGTGCCCGAGGGCGATAATTGGACGCACGAGCCTTTCGGCGGTGAGATCGAAAACGGGCATATCTACGGCAGAGGGGTCTGTGATAACAAAGGGCCTGCTGTCATTTGCCTATATGTACTGAAGATCATACAGGATATGGGCATACCGTTGAAAAAAAGAGTGCGTTTGGTTTTAGGTGCGAATGAAGAATCGGGCTTTAAATGCATGGAATATTACAGAGCGCAGGAAGGCGGCTTTCAAATGGGATTTTCCCCTGATGCGGCTTTCCCGTTGATATTCGGAGAAAAGGGTGTGGCCGATCTTTCTGTCTCGGCGGAAGCCAACGGAGAAGATTCGATCCGTTTAACAGATATTTTCGGCGGTGAAGCAAAAAATGTTGTCGCGCCAAGCTGCACATGCAAGCTTGAAGGCGATGAAAATGCTCTGAAAGGCGCAGCGGAAAAATTCAAAGCATTTGCGCAAGAGAGAGAAATGCAGCACTCTGTCGAACAAAGTGATGGTGGATTGACGTTGAAGCTCGAAGGTGTACCCGCACACGCCAGCAGGCCTGAATTGGGCGTAAACGCGATAACGCATATGTTACTGTTCCTTGGCGGTGTCATGCCGAAAAGTCCGTTTATAGCGGGTTTCAACGCATATATAGGCACTGATCTAAAGGGAGAGCATGCGGGCATCGCCGCACAAGATGAATACGGCGATCTTACATTGAACGTCGGACTGATCAAGTATCAAAACGGGCGGATCACAGCTGATTTGAATATCCGTTATCCGATCACGATCAATTTTTCTCCTTTGACCGAAAAATTTAAAAATACTTTAAATACAGTCGGCATCGAACTCGAAGCGGGACACGACAATAAACCGTTATTCGTCGATCCGGATTCTGCGTTCGTTCAAAGCTTGTATGCTTGCTATCGCGAGATCACGGGCGATACGGAAAACGAACCCTTCACGATCGGTGGTGGAACATACGCACGTGCATTTGAAAATGTGGTGGCGTACGGCATTGAATTTCCGGGGGATGAAAATCACGTCCATATGTCGGATGAAGTTCTTTCGATCGATAAGATACGATTGGCGACAGAGATCTATACAAATGCTGCGTGCCGATTGGCGGAACTGTAAAATGTATTGATCTTGAATTAAAATTTAAAAGCATGGTGTGTGCAATAAGCATATCGTGCTTTTTTTACATTTTGTATCGCGCGGAAAAGCGATCTGCCTTTGCTGTAAATGTCAGGCATCGAAAAAAGAGCTGGAATATCATGAAAAATGAGGTTATTTGTTGTATAATAATTAGAACGTGATTTTTAAGGATAAAGTTACATTAGCATTTTTACTTAAGCAAATCGACATAAGAAAGGAAGCGTAAGTGAAATCAAATCGTATCGGCGCAATCGTATTCGTATTGCTCATATTTGTGACGGGCTACGTTATATTCAAAGACAATTCATTGCAGGATATCATCCAAACAGTCAAAATGGTAAATCCTGTTTATTTGCTGATCGCAGTGTTTATGATGTTTGTTTACGTTATGTTGCAATCGGGCAATCTTTTTGTGACGCTTTCTTACTTAAAACAAAAACCGCGTTACAAACGTTGTTTGGAATATTCATTCATCGAGTTTTATTTTTCCGCTATAACCCCCTTCCGCTACCGGCGGACAACCGATGCAAGTTTATTATATGCAACGTGATGACATCAGTGTTTCGGTCGCTTCACTGACGGTCTTATTGTATGTGTTTTCCTATCAAACGGTGTTTTTGTTATACAGCGCATCCATGTTTATTTTTAAATACCCGTTACTGCAGTCTGTAAATATCCATGAAATCAGATTCTTTTTGATCTATGGCGCTGCGGCTTCACTTCTCTTGATCTCAGGTGTGATGGTCATTGTACTGTCGAATAGAACAGCGCATCGTATAGCGGAATTTTTCGTACGCCTGCTCGCGAAAATGCGTATCGTGAAAGACAAACAGAAAGTTTTGGCCAAAGTAGATGCGCAAATGGATGAATACGCAAACGGTGTGGGCTATTTGAAAAAGAATTTGAGTTTGTTTGCTCGTTTATTTGTATTGATGTTTTTGCAATTGACTGCCTATTTCAGTATCCCGTTTTTTATTTACCGTTCGTTCGGTCTTTCGGCATACGGGCTTTTCGATGTGATCGCGATGCAATGCATGGTGCATCTGTCAGCAGCTTCCTTGCCGCTACCGGGTGCGGTCGGCGCGAATGAAAATAATTTTTATCGTTTGTTTAGAACGATCTATACACAAAGTATGATCTTTCCTGCATTGCTTTTAAGTAGGGGGATCAGTTTTTACGGATTTATGATCGTCAGCGGTATCATCGCAGCGATCGCGCATTTTAGAACAAAACGTGCTTCCTCGTAGAATACAGATCATTAAAAAACGATATAAATTTTATAATTATTTAAATCTTACTTTAAGACTATGATATAATAAGCAAAAAGAAAGATGTAATCGCGCAAAGGTTTTGATATGGATTATTATCAAGAAAATATTGAACGTATCGCTTCTTATATAAAAAACGGAGAAAAAGAAGACAATGATTGCAAGCTCGGCCTCGAAGCTGAGCATTTTATAGTTGAGAATGAAACATGCAAAAGTGTAGGTTATTATCAAGAAAACGGTGTTCGGGATATCCTAAACGATTTAAGACCTCTGTATGAAGAGCCCGTTATGATAGATGGTACAATGCTGGGGTTGAAGCGAGAGGATGCGTCTATCACCTTAGAGCCTGCGGCTCAATTTGAAATTAGTATAAAACCCATGATCGATATAAATCAGATCGAAGAGAGCTATAAAAAATTTTATCACGAAACTTCCGAATTATTAAAACAATATGATTACCGACTCATTAAGCTCGGATATCATCCCGTAAGCAAGATCGAAGAACTTAAAATGGTACCGAAAACAAGATATAAGCACATGTCGGAATATCTTAGCGCAAGAGGTAAGTATGCGCTCAATATGATGAAGGGCACGGCTTCGGTACAGGTTTCGATCGACTATACATCGGAAGATGACTTTAGAGATAAATTCAGATTAGCAAATTGTTTCTCACCGATTTTTGCTTTTCTGTGTGATAATACGCCGATCTTTGAAGGGAAACCGATCGAAAAAGGTATGATGCGCACACAGATCTGGAACCATGTGGATCCGGATAGGAGCATGATCGTACCGGGCGCATTGGATCATCCGTTCGGTTATAAAGACTATGCTGAATATATTTACAACAGACCTGCGGTCATCACCCATATAGACGGTGAAGAGAGATCAACCAAACAAACTTTGATGAAAGATATGTTCTCAAATAAATTGATGGAACCGGAAGATGTTATTTATAATCTGGGTATGTTTTTTCCGGATGTGCGCGTGAAATATTATATCGAGATACGGATGGCGGATTCCATGCCGGATGCTTATATCTTCGCTTATGCGGCTTTGATCAAAGGATTGTTCTACAATGAGCGCAATCGATCAAAATACTTGGAAATTTTCCGCAATGTGAACAACGATAGCATCGTTCAAATGAAACATACCTTGGTTGAAGAGGATAAAGACGCAAGTGTATTCGGAGAAAATATATTTGATTTTATCCTTACGCTTATCACGGATGCCGACGAAGGATTGCCTGAAGATGAAAAACATTATCTCGCACCGCTAAAGAAACTTGCGCTCGGCAGACAGCATATCTACGAGGCAGAGCCGAAACAGTGTGAGGCGTGAGCGAATCTTATATCCTTTATCACAATACTTTAACTGTTAAAGATCACAAAAGGGGACTGTATGGGTACAAAAGCGCTGAATAGAGAATATATACAGCTTATTGAAAACGATCTTGAAACGACAAGAAAAGAAATACTTGCCGTTCAAAAAGATTTTAAAACGGAAGCCGACAGATTTGATGCGGACCCTGTGGAATTCGGGATCGTTCCCAAATTTTTCACACAGGAGATCCGAGAACATTTTACATCGATCACCGAAACGATGTACGGTATATTGATCAAAGTGATCGATCGTTATTTAAAAGACGAAGAATATCGCAAGTTATTCGGTTTTGAACCGTTGCTTGAACAGCTTATCCTATCAAACAGCGGATACGAAAGCTTATTGCCGATTTTACGCATCGATGTATTTTACAATGAAGAGACCGGTGCTTTTAAATTTTGCGAATGTAATACAGACGGAACAAGCGGGATGGGGGAAGAATGGGATATCACCCAAGCCATGGCAAGTACGACAGTCTTTCGTAAATTTGCCGAAGGCAAGAATATCGTACAAGACGATCTATTTGAAGCATTGATCGATGAATTTCTAAAAATCTATGACGGTTACGACAAGAAGGTTGCCGACCCTGTGATCGCAGTCGTTGACTTCATAGAAAGCGGTGTTTGCGCAGAATTCGAAACATTTAAAAAACGTATCGAAGCGCGTGGTTATAAAGCGATCATTGCGGATATTTGTGAACT
Source organism: Prolixibacteraceae bacterium (assembly GCA_963666575.2). Taxonomy (GTDB): domain Bacteria; phylum Bacteroidota; class Bacteroidia; order Bacteroidales; family Prolixibacteraceae; genus JABMQB01. The sequence goes on along the minus strand of CAXXYG010000014.1, from coordinate 427,147 downwards.
GACATATAAAAATCATTCTTTATATCATAAAGATATAAAAATAGACGCCGTATACCGCCGAGCGGTAACAGGCGAGATCATGGCAAAAAAAGAAACTTGCTCGGATTTTATCCAAAGTATATTGGAAGAAGCGGTTTGCGTGATCGGACATCCCCGTACACAGATCGCGCATGTAAAATTACACTACATTATCTTATCACTCCCTCAGACACAAGCTTTTTTGACGGACGATGAGATCGAATTTGTAAAAAAACATATCCCGTTTACAACGATGTTGCAGAACGACGATTACGATCCCGACCAAGTATTAAAACATAAAGACGATTGGGTCATCAAACCTTCTGATATGTATGCATCTAAAAATGTATGCGTTGGAAAAAATATGACGGACAAAGAATGGTCTGAAGCGTTTGAACGAGGTGTACAAAACAATTATTTATTGCAGTCTTATTATGAACCTTACCACAGTGAAAATGCCTATTTTGATGACGAGGGAAACTTAGTCGTAGATCATTTTAGGAACATCACGGGTCTGTACGTGTTTAACGGGAAATTCTCGGGCGTCTTTTCGCGTATCAGTACAAAGGCAATCATTTCATCGAATTATCAGGGTTTATCGCTTGGCAGTATGTTTGTAACGGAAAGCTGAAAACTCCATATGATATCATAAAAAAACGCAATCGTACGGAACTGTACGTTGCGTTTTTTTATTTTGATCAAGCATGTTCTTTGCGTGTATGTAACCATTTAGGAAGATTCTTTTTTATTACGGATACGGCCAGATAGACTATGGCACTGATAATGATAATACACGCACCCGATGGAATAGACAGATAATACGAGACGGTCAGTCCAATGATATTCAACAAAAGACCGATGAGCACTGAACCCAAGATCACTTTCCCGATGGAGTTAAAAAATAATTTTGCGATGGATACCGGTATTGTCATGAGTGCAATGGTTAAGATGATCCCGACGATCTTGATCAATACAATGATGCCGACGGGGATCATGATATAAATCACCGCGTTGAGCAATTTTACATTCACACCGCGGATCGCTGCGTATTCATCGTCAAACAGATAAAGTGTTATATAGTGAAACAATACCAGGAATAAAAGGACGACAATTGCTGTAAAGACAGTCATGTATAAGATCGAACTCGTTGATACGGATAAGATATTGCCGAACAGATAACTTGTCATATCCGGCATATAGCCCGGTGAAAGTGAGATAAATAAAATGCCGAGTGCCATACCGAACGACCACAAGATACCGATCATCGTATCCGGATTGATCTTCATATCTTTTTTGGATAGATTTAAGATCACTAACGAGGAACCCGTTGCAAAGAGCATGCCGCCCCAAAGCGGTTCAAATCCCAATAAATAACCCAGTCCTATACCGCCGAAAGACGCATGCGCGATGCCACCCGACATACTGATCAATTGTTTTTCGATTGCGATCGTCCCTAAAATGCCCGCAACGATACTTGCGAGAAGCGCAGCGATGAAAGCATTTTGCATAAAAGTATAGTGCAAGATGGCATCTATCATAATTGAATACCACCTTTCAATTTTCTTTGTAAGACTTCCGGTAAAGGGTATTGTTGCCCCGATCGATTTGCGTAAACCGCTTTATCAGCGATATCCAATATCGCATCGATGTGGTGGCTTGCGATGACGATGGTATGATCTTTCTTCAAAGAATTTAATATCGCATACAACTCATTTGTCACTGTAATATCGAGTCCTGCATCCGGTTCATCGAGCACGAGCAGATCGGCTTTCGAAGCCAAGGCTCTAGCAATGCATACGCGCTGTAATTGTCCGATGGAAAGTTGCGATATGTGTCTGTCAATGCATGTTTCCAATCCGACTTGCATCAATGATTCCTCTGCTGTCTTTTTTTGATCCTCGGTATATTTGTAAAAAGGTTTGATATGCGGATCGAGCGTACCCATCAGGACCATTTGCCGAACGGTGATCGGAAAAGATCTGCGGAAAGAAACGGCTTGAGACACATATCCCGTCGTATGATCTCGCGCGAAAAGTATTTGACCGTGATCCGGTTGGATGAATCCCACCAGCAATTTGATCAAGGTGCTTTTTCCTCCGCCGTTCGGACCTACGATCGCGGTGATCGCGTTTTCTTTTGCGGTAAAGTTGACTTGATCCACAGCGCAGATATTTTCGTAACAATAACGTACATTTTCGAATTTGACGAATTCCATTATACTCCTTTACTGCATTTCGATCGTAAGTAATGCTTCGGTGAACTCTTCAAGATTTTGTATGTAATCATAAGAGAGCGGTGCGGTTTTCACTACGCTGCCTTCGATTCCTTCGGCGATCGTTTGCGCTTGGGTATCATCGAATTCATCTTGGTAGAAAACGGTATGGATGTCATGTTCCAATGCATAATCGACTACATATTGCATATCGGTCGCGCTTGCTTCCTTATTTTCGGTTTCGATCGATACCATCTTCAGATTATAATCATCTGCAAAATAGCCATAAGCAGCGTGATATATAATAAACGATCGGTCGGGTAAACCGTTAAGAGAATCTTTAATATCAGCATCGAGTGCTTCGATCTGTGCGATATAGTCACTTGCGTTTTGTTGATAGACCTCGCGATTGCTTTCATCGATCAATGATAATTCATCTGCTATAGTCTGAACCATTACGATCGCTCTTTTGGGGGACAACCACAGATGCGGGTCGATCGCTCCGCTTGCTTCATCGACTATGCGCGGTGCATATACGGCATTAACGGACGCTCTCAGATCAACGATAATCAAATCTTCATTATAGTCTTCGACATGTGGCAATATGTTTGTCTGTTCGGTCGGCATCTGCAACGTGAAATAGATCTTCGCATTCGATAATGCTTGCATTTCAGCGGCACTCGGTTCGTAATTGGCCGGGCTGTTTCCCGGTGGGATCAATGTGATCACTTCAACGAGGTCGCCCGCTACTTGCTCTACAAAAGCAGCCTCGGGCACGATACCAACCGCGACGATGAGTTTATCAGCATCCTCCGCTGTCTTTTGACAGGATGACAAAGAAAAGATCAACATAACAGTTAAAACAATGTAAATAATTTTTTTCATAACAGTACTCCTTATTGCAAATGATTTGCAATAAGATTTTAACACTTGAATCAATTATTGTCAACACAAGAAACTGTAAACGGCATTATTGTTTTTTCTGGCATTTGCTGCATGTGCCGTATATTTCGAGCTTATGAGAACTTTCTTTAAAATCATTTTCTTTTGCAAAATCCGCCCAGAATTTATCTAAACAAGGGAACCGTATGATCTTACCGCATTCATTGCAAATGAAATGATGGTGATGGTTATCGTGATACAATATATAACGATTGATACCGTTATCGTCGATCATACTCTCCACGATATCCAGTTTTAGAAATTGTTGCATATTGCGGTAGATTGTTGTTGTATCCATTTTTTCATCCTTGGGCAAATAACGTTCGATATCGGCTATTGAAAGCATGATATCTTTTTGCGTGAACAATATTTCAAGGAGTTGTTTCTTTTGAGCCGTAACGCGATACCCGTTATTTCTTAGCATCTCGTATATTTCATTCTTTGTATTCATGTGAGCATACGACCTTTGTTATAAATTCTTCTTGGATCGGATCGCCAATATTCTCTTATTTGCAGTATATAACATTCATTTACGTACATCAAGGTAAACTGCGGCTGATTTATGATAGACCTACATATTCCGCCGATTCGGTCAAAGTGTCTATGGTTTATTTTACAGAATCTTTTCTTGAAAATATTCTGTATTTTTTTTTGCTTTTATGCTATACTATTACAGCAAACATATGCGCCCTTAGCTCAGCTGGATAGAGCGTTCGGCTACGAACCGAGAGGTCGTGGGTTCAAATCCCTCAGGGCGTACCATTGAAAACCAAAGTAGTTGAAAAACTACTTTTTTTAAATAAGAAAACGCAATCGATTGTTTTGACTGTTCACACAGATATAATTTTAAAAACTTCGAGGTGTAGAATGTTTAAATGTCCGCAATGCGGTAAAACCAATTCGCAAGAAGATATCTATTGCAGTGCATGCGGACATACGCTCAACAAAGATTCTACTGAAGCAACCAAGGTACAAATGCAAACAAGAGTTGGTTATTCAACGAGGATAAACGATCCCGCCTTTTCTTTATATGTGCGCAAATCAAATCGATGGGCTGTGATCTTTGCACTCATTTTGGCGGTTATAGCATTTGTCGGTTTTACTATATCGGGAGCAACCGGCGGAGAACCCGGCAATCCCCAATCTATGTATATCGGGATCGGGATCGGCGGCATGTTCCTTGCGATTGCTTTTTTTCAGATTTCAGGCAGAAAGAGAAGCGTAACATGGGACGGTATAGTCGTCGAAAAAGAGAAAGAGAATAAAAGAAGGCGCACAAAAGGTTCCGACGGATTTGAATATTATATGGAATTTCGCGTAGTTGTTCAAAGAGATAACGGTAAAATTTATAAAATGATAGCAGAAAACGATGATACGGTCTATAATTATTATAATATCGGTGATAAAGTCAGGCATCATGCAGGATTGAATTCATACGAAAAATACGATAAATCGAATGATTCGATCATTTTTTGTAATGCATGCGCGAGTTTAAACGATATAGAAGATGAATATTGTTTCCGATGCCACTGCCCACTTTTAAAATAGTAATCTTTTTTCAGAAGGAGTGTGTTATGATGATCAACGAACAAGTACATATCGAATGGGATATAAAAGTGCCGATTTTAAAGAATAAGCTTATCGTAAGGCAATTGGGACTTGCGTTAGGTATACCGTTTGGTATACTGCTCTTAATATTTTCAGGCTTTGCTGTGTTGACGAAAGACCATTATGCTTGGTATGCTTTTGCGGTTGTGGCCGTTTTGTTAGGTTTAACTGCTGTCTTTATTATGTTTTTCTTCAAAGGCGTTTATGATGTACATTTCGAAGTCAATGACAAAGGGATCAATTCATACACAAACGCGGAGCAAGCTCATAGAGCACGTATAATCAATAGGCTTACGTTTTTAGGAGGAATGCTGAGAGGTATGCCGAGTGTAGCAGGCACAAGCATTCTTGCCGGCAGAAGACAAAAGGTATCGATACGTTGGGATTCTGTAAGGGTCGTTAAATATTTTCCGCGGTCATATACGATATTGATCAAAGAAAACCCAATGAGTAGTATGGGTATTTTTTGTACAGTGGAGAATTATACTACAATTGAACAATTGATCAGAGAGCGCGTTTGATCCATATCGATCATATTACGAATTGTGAACAAGACCGAGAGATATAATCTCTCGGTTTATTTGTTTTGAATTTTTTTTATATTTCAAAAATTAGTTGAAATATGATACAATATTCATAGGGATTGCAAATCATATAATCAATATAGGCATTCCAAACTTTATTATGAGAGGTGATTCAGATTGAATGCCCAACTTGCGGTAAAGCCCGTGATGAAGGTTTTCGTTTTGAGATCTGTCCCAGCTCGCTGAAAAGCTATTTGAAGGCTCGAACGCCGAAGCGTACAGCACGGATATGTCATCAAAAAATGTGCAAGACATCCAGGATAACACAAAAAAACAGGAAAACTAACAAGACGTATATTGAATCAATTGAGACATAAATGTCTGTTGTATACGTTGTGTGGATGAGTAAGGATATTGACATTGCTATGCAGACATATCAATTTGTTTCCCAAATTTATTTAAATAAAGAGAGGTAACCAAATGAAATGTGAAAAATGCGCAAAAGAAATACCGGTTGACAGCAAATTTTGTCCGTATTGCGGATTAGAGATCGCAGTGCAAACACAAGCTGGGTACTCTAAAGAAAAAGAAATAGCAGACATGACACAAGACGGGCGGGTAGTCAAATGTAATGTTTGCGGTAGAGACTTTCCAGCTGGCAGTAAGTATTGCCCGTATTGCGGAGACAGCATTAGTAAGATGGCAGACAATGTCTTGGAAGCGGCTCAGGATGCTGCTTTAGGAGGTGCGAATGTACCTGTCCAAGACATAGAAGAATAAACAAGCGACGAATAAGCCCATGGCATAATGGGATATCGCGCGAAGTATGCATCAGCGAAAAAATGTATGTTTATGTACGATATCCCGATTATATTCAATTGAGTAAATTTGATAAATAAAGCATTTGTATTTAATATTTTAATAAATAAAACAATAAAGAGAGGTAACCAAATGAAATGTGAAAAATGTGCAAAAGAGATACCGGCTGACAGTAAATTTTGTCCGTATTGCGGATTAGAGATCGCAGTGCAAACACAAGCAGGATACTCTAAAGAGAAAGAAATTGCCGATGCAACACAAGATCAACCAGTGATGAAATGCACGGCTTGCGATGCCGATATTCCAGCAGACAGCAAATATTGTCCGTATTGCGGGATGGAAATAGCAATCGGTTCGTCTTCGGGTAGCAAAGGGATCTAAGATATCAACATAAGAAGATTTGAATAGAATTTTATGGAAAAGCAAGGAGTATTCTCTTCGCTTTTCTTTTTTTGCGTTCAGTTTTTTATTTGTAAAACTTTATTTTGATATGGTACAATGACATAAGAAACAAAGATCGAATAATGAAAAGAGGTAAACGAATGAAATGTCCGAATTGCAATCATGATGTTGCTGAGGGTAATCAGTTTTGTATGAATTGCGGCGCAAAATTGAATTTGCATACCGTCGCGGATCTGACAAGTGATGCCGATGCGTCGGCGATTACACCCAATACGAAATCTACACAAGCTGAAACGAACGCACAAAAAAGACAATCGGGCGTAACTGCTGCGGAATTGGTTGCGTTGAGTCTAAGCGGTAAATCCGCTCCGTCACAGGAAGAACCTAAAGCTGAGGCGCAAAGCAGTGAGACCGCACAAGCGCAAGAACCGCAAGACGCCATGCCTGAGCAGCCGCAGGCTCCACAGAGCGATCCGCAGATGGGTGCCGGATCTCCACCGCCGCCATCGAATCCAACGTATTCGCCTTATGACACACCGCCTAAAAAACCGGTAAACGGAATGATGATCGGCATGATCGTCGCAAGTGTTCTGGCTGTTGTTTTTGCTATTTTCGGATTTATGCAAGCATCCAAAGTGAAGCAAATCAGCGATGAACTCGCCACGAAAGAGGCAACGATAGCATCGTTGAGCTCTCAACTTGATCAAGCGCAGGCAAAAGCCGATCTTGCTCAAGGTAAGGCTGATTTCATGGATGAATATGTCGTTATCGTATTCCAAGACGATCCGACGCATTATCATAAATTTGGATGTATACCTGTCGCTGAAAAGACATTCTGGGTATTCAATAAAAATTACGCGGAATATATGGGCATGACACCCGACCCCGCTTGCAATTAAAAAAAGCATTCTAAAACCCTGCTTGGCAGGGTTTTTTTTGTTATCATAAAGGTGCACAAACGTATTTTTTTATGGTATATTAAATATAAAACATCTACAAATAAACACGCCCATATGTTCCGGGCGTGTCAAAGGAGTTTCTTATGCGTGATTTTTCATTGGGATCAATATTGATATCATTGATCTATACTTTCGTTATTTCTTCACTGCCGATCATCATCTACCGTTATGGCATCAAAAAAGAACCTGTCGGCCATAAGAAAGCGCGTAAGATCGCCATCATATACGGTATTGCTTTACTGGTCGCGGAAATTGCGATTGCAACTGCCTTAACGGGTAGTGGAGCGCATGCAGGAACTTCGGTGATCTTATGGAGTTTTATCAATTATTCGATCTTACAATCGGGTAGCAAAAAAGAAGAGCCCGAAGAACAGCCGAAAAAAGTATATCCGCCTTTGCGTTACTGCATGAATTGCGGAGCGGGATTGCGTGAAAAAGACACACATTGCAAAAACTGCGGTAAAGAAGTCGAAGAAGATTGAGCGTATTATATATATGCCAAGTATACGCGAAAAAGAATCTGTGGTCGACCGAATTTGCCAAGGTCGTTTCTACTGTATGAGAAATTAATAAAATATGCAAGGATAAAAGGCTTAAATAAAGAAAATATAAACAGACATAAAATATTACATATCACATTTTGGGTTTTGAGGTATTATTGTTATGATGGTCATATGTAAAAATTGCGGAACGGATAATCTCGCAACGGATGAATCTTGCCTTAAGTGCGGGGCACCTTTACCGCATCTATACCCAACACGATCCGGCGGGGTTAAAGTTCCGACAAGCGCTGCCTGTATCGCAGGTTTCACACTTGCGATTGGTTCGATCGCAACCGGATTTACGATGTTGATCATCGCGGCTGTAGGACTCATTTTTTCGATCGTCGGAACAGTTTCCGTAAGAAAGAACCGTATGAATGGTTTTGTTTTCGGTATTGCAGGTATTGTAATCAGCAGCATTATAATTGCCTTCTATTTGATTGCGTTTGCCTTATGAATCAAAGTACAGGTATAAAGGAGATAACGAATGAACTATTGTCCGAATTGCGGCGTTGAAATAACAGGCGGTAAATTTTGTGCGAATTGTGGGATGAAATTATCGACCGACGATACGTCCGCAAAATGGGTCGAGAGTTCAACAGCTGAGTATGCTATGAATGTTGCACCGATTAAAGCAACGAATCCTCTTTGTGTTGCGGGATTTGTATTGAGTATATTACCGATTTGGATCAGCAATAAAATTTTTATCATTGTTTATCTGATAACCGCTTTTTTATTATTGATTGGCGGATTGATCATTATCCGTAAGACAAACGAAAACGGTCTTGGATTGGCTGTAGCGGGATTTATTCTGCTCGTTTTACAACTTATGTCTTTTTACGGAAGATTTATGTAATCCATTTTATAATTAAACGAACATAAAATTAAGAGCGTATATTTTATCGATATGATAGTAAGAGAGGTTGATCATTTTGAAATGTCCGAATTGTAACAGTGAGATAAACGACAAAAGTCAATTTTGTACGTATTGCGGATCGAAAGTGCATTTACGTACGATAGCGGATCTTACCAAAAACGCGATCGCACAATCCGATGCGAACGAAGAAAGACCAGAGCGTGACCCCGATGCGTCTAAGACGGTCTATACGCCTTACACGACACATGCAAGCAACACCAAACGATGTAAGATATGCGGCGGAGAGATCGATCCTGTTACCAAAGTTTGCATGAATTGTCAGAAGTCATATGCTAATTCGTTTAGGATGGGTAGGAGCGATAAAACGGATAGGGCAGGTAAAGCGGGTTATATCGTTGCATTATCCATCACGGCGGTATTGCTGATCGTTTCGGGTGTATTTGCTGTTATTAAAAACAATGAACTCAACGACGCGTACGCGCGGATCGACACCTTGCAAACAAGGGTAAGCAGTTTGGAAACGCGTGTCAACGATTATCAAGACAAGGCCTCTTTTGTAGATGAGTATATCGCGATCGTTGTGGAAGGTGATGATCGTTACTATCATACTTATGATTGTAAGGCTTATCAGCAGTGTGAATATTTTTGGATATACGGGATCAACGATGCCGAGTATTACGGATATGAACCGTGTCCTGAATGTCATTAAAGATACAGCAAAGCAATATTCGATTGAAATATCGCTTTGTCTGTGATACGATATGATTTATCGTGGGGATATGGCGCAGTTGGGAGCGCGTCTGACTGGCAGTCAGAAGGCCAGGGGTTCAAGTCCCCTTATCTCCACCAAAATGAAAAGTAAGAAGGATCATATATATGCTCCTTCTTTTATTTTGACTTATTTTTATCTCTTCACTCATACAGTTATAGATTTTATCACCTACTACATGCTTTTGTTCATTTTCAAAGTCATTCGCAAATGCACTCCGATACTTTTCTATTCAGTGTTTCTTCTCAATTTCTATTTTAGGCATTTAAACCATACCATTGCGTTTTCTGAGTGCAATTCTACATTTGAATACAAACCAACTAAAATGTTTTTAAGTTCGCTTTTTGTATGAAACGGCGGAGTAAACCAGCCCTTTTTAGATAAAACAGCGTTCACAACAAAATCTGTTAAACATTTCTCGCCTTTAATGTAAAAACATCCAATGAAACAGCCGCCTCTTTTAATGACTCTTGCAGTTTCTTCAAATGCTTTATTCTTATCAGGAAATGCGTGAAAACCATTCATTGACAGAAGAATATCAAAAGAATCGTCATTGTAGCTAAGGTGTCCTACATCGCCTTGCTGGCAAATTATATTAATATTTGATAATTTTGAAAAACGTTCTTTTGCTTTGTTTATCATATCCTCAGAGTAGTCAACACAGATTATTTCAGCATTTTTAAGTGAATCATATTTTTTATATGTAAATACAGCTGTTCCTACAGGAATATCAAGCAATTTGCCACTAAAATCATCGGGGATAAAGTCTAAAACTTTTTTAGCTATCTTTGTATCATCAACTCCCCAGAAAAGGTTGATGTATAGTTTTGATAACCAGTTGCTTTGAGTTAAAGTATCATCATAAAAGTTTGCTGCTTCTTTATAGCCTTTTTTAATTTTGCTTTCTGACACTTTTGAAATCTCCTTTATCCAATATATGTTAGCACATACTAACTATCGTTATTGTATCATGTGGAAAACATTTGTCAACGTTTTAGCAATAAAATAATTGACCTATAACCGATTCGTGCGCATAATGCCTTTTGGTTAGTAGTAGGTAATTTATATTTTACACATGAGTTGGTTTATTTTCTCTCGATATTCTGATTTAGCATTCCAGCACTTCGGCGATGCCGTCGTTGTTGATGAATTCGGCAACGCAGTCTTCCAAGCGGACGAGTTCGAGCGAAAGTCCTGTTTCTTCATTGTACTTCTTTTGCAAGAACTCGGACGTTTCGAAAGCGTTCGCGTACGTTCTTATATTATGGCGTATCCGTTGCGCTTCGATTTGGTTATGCGCAGGTGTTGTTCCGTATGATTTTCATATTAGATCCGTTTTTGATTTGCATTGTTTGATACGCGTCTTGAAGGAGTGATAGACTATACTTGCAAAATTAATTATTTCAGTATATACTTTAATGAATAAAGACCACGATTATGTCGGAACACGGTGAAAATCCGAGGGCTGCATCCTTGCAACTGTATACCGCTTAAGGCGGGAAGCCAGATCTTTCATATTCGGTGCGTAAATCGGTTTGGCGTCAAGGGTTGCCATTTGCCGAAAAACAACACCGAAAATGGTGTTTTTTTTATGGTGGATGAGATGGATCGAACCTATAAAATAACAAATAAAGAATGGCTGTTTGTCGTATTGTTTGCGGTATGTATTTTTGCGGCTTTCGTCTTGTTGTTCACCTCGATCTCCGATAGAAATGGCGATGAGATGTCGCAAGAAGGATACGATAAAGAGCTGATATCCTATAATGAAGAATGGACGGTTTCCGACGGAACAGTTCAACAGGAGGACACATCTCTTCCGTTTCTTGCTGATGTGAACAAAGATACGACGATATCTATTTCAAAAAAGCTGCCCGAATCTTTGATGGGCGGAACCTATCTGGGCTTCAGAAGCGATAATGTGTTCATAAGCGTATATATTGATTCTCAATTGATCTATTCTTCATCGGGATTGAACATTTCCGATGAGGTTACAATTGCCGGTGAAAAATGGAATTTTGTTTCTCTTTCTCCGGAACACAGCGGAAAAATCATTACGGTTACATTTTACAGCCCGTATCGTTATTATACGGGATTGATCCCCTGTATGACATTGGGGACGCTTTCGGAAGTGCGGTTATATTCGCTCTCGTCCGCAAGCGGCTCCGTTTACTTGAGCATCGGCATTATTGCAATCGGTTTGATCATGCTTCTCCTGTCTATTCTTAACACCTTGACCGATGCTTCTTTGCGTTCTTATGCTTATCTGAGCATATATGTTACATTGCTTGGACTGATGATGGTGACAAAGGCACAATTGCCGCGCAGTTATGAGAACGGATATTATATTGAATATGTAATTTTTCATATCGCGTTGCGACTCAGCCCGATTCTTTACTGTCTGTATTGCTATGTGCGTATAGAGAAGAAATACAGAAATTTGCTGGGGACTTTGATTCTTTTTGATGTTTGTAGTTTTCTCGCTTGCAGTTTACTGCATTATGTGGGCGTTTATGATTTCACGGAAAGTCTTTGGCTTGCGGTGTTTTTGTTCACGATTCCGCTTTTGTTGAATTTTTATTTCGATGTTATGAATCGTCGTTCTGCGAGTTTACGGTACAAAGTTGTGACCGCGATCGGTGTCTGCGTATATTTCGGAGGACTTTTTTCGGAAATCGTTTTGCGGGCTTCCTTTTGGATGAGTGGTTCAATGACTATGTTGATCGCATGCATTTTGGTGTTCGCCGTCAGCCAAAGCATCGGGTTGATTTTTTTGACATACGAACTCGCATCCGAACAGATCAAAATTGCCAAAGAGTTGGAGGAAAAACGCGTCAAGCTCATGATGAGCCAGATGCAGCCTCATTTTATTTATAATGCATTAAGTATCATCAGAGGGATGACTTTGGAAGACCCCGAAAAGGCCTATGAAATGATTTATCATTTTTCAAACTATTTAAAGCATAATATCGCATCGCTCAAAGACAATGACTTGATTCCTTTTTCAAAAGAACTTGAACATATCAACGCCTATACTGCTATTGAGTGTGAACGTTTTAAAGATCAACTCAGCGTTGTATATGATATTCGTACGGTTAATTTTTTAATTCCGCCGCTTACAGTTGAACCGTTTGTTGAAAACGCAATTAAGCACGGAATACGGAAGCGCGCGCAAAAAGGCGCTGTGACAATTCGCACTGAAATGAAGGAAAACTATTATCTCATCAGTATTATCGATGACGGTGTTGGTTTTGATCCATCCGTCTTACAAGAGAAATACGGTGAATCCGGAATAGGGATCGAGAACGCATCCTATCGCTTGCGAGAACTTATGGGAGCGCATGTGAATATTAAAAGCATGCCGGGTTGCGGATGTACCGTCTCTATTATCGTTCCGAAAGTATTAAGTGAAGGAGATCTGGGATGAAAACAATTTTGGTTGATGACGAACCTTGGGCGATGAAACAATTCGAACGAGAGTGCTCTTCGATTAGATCAATTGAGCTGGTCGGGGTGTTTGACGACAGCTTAAAAGCGCTCGATTACGCAAAACAACATGCAGTGGAATTCGCTTTGCTTGATATTGAAATGCCGGATATGAACGGTATTGAACTTTCGAAACATCTAAAAGAGTTGCATCCCGGTATTATCATTGTATTCGTTACGGCACATGAGGAGTATTTTTCGGATTTTTTGAATGTGCAGGCAGATTATTACGTTATGAAGCCTTATACAAAAAAAGATGTTGAGAGTGTCATTGAACGAGCGAAATTGCTTTCAGCCAGATTTAAAAAAAGAATTTATATGAGAACCTTCGGCTCGTTTGATGTTTTTATCGATGGCGTTGTTGTGAATATGAAATCGGAACGAGCCAAAGAATTGCTTGCGCTTCTTGTTGAAAAACGCGGCGGTGTCGTAAGCCCACAGCAGGCGTTTGAGACAATTTGGGAAAATGAAAATTATACCAATGCAAGTGCGAGCGTATATCGTAAGACCCTCACGAAACTCCACCAGATATTAGCCGAGTTGGGGATAGAAGAGCTTCTTGTTACGGTGCCTCACGGAAGAGCTGTTGATACGACATTGTTTGATTGTGATTTGTATCGATTTTTGGATGGAGACGAAGCATGCATCAGCTCATTTAACTCCGAATATATGAATCAATACAGTTGGGGAGAGTTGATGCTTGCCCGATTGGTGCAAATAAAACTCAAACATCCGTAAAATTGCAAATTTTTTTGAATTGTTGTTTTATTACCCTGTTTTTTCCCTGCCCGTTCCCTAAGCGTTTTGTATAATGATTAGGTAAAATGAATATGGAAGGGGAATATTACGCCTTAATTATAAGCAAGAATTAAATATCATCGAACCAGTTTGTTGTTGATGAACAGGAGAAAGACCTGCGGTACCAAGCCGCCGTATCCGGACAATAACCGTTTATTTCATTGGGGATAATCCCCGAGAAGGAATGAACATTAAAGGTGTCCGGCAGCCGGAATATTTAACAGCAGACTTAACGGGACGGCTCTTGGGGTATGCCGGCGCCGATTTTGTATGAATTAAACCCCTTTTGTGAGGGGTTTTAAATTTAGAAAGTATTCGTAAAGAGGAAAAAGATGAAAAACAAAGTTCTATTCAGTATTATTATGATTTCATTTGCTCTTTTTGTATTGATTGGGAGTATTATGCTGATTGGGAATTTGGGAGGTCTTTTTGGGACAGAACGAACAAGCGGCGTTGTTTCAAGTTATAATGCAGGTTCGGTGACTTTAATCCGTAGGAGTGCAGGGTACGAGTTGCAAGAAGGTATTCTGCTGAATGAAGATGATCAAGTAAAAACAGTGACGGATTCATTCGCGCAACTCAAGGTTTATTCTTCTTCGTTGATTGCGCTTGATGAAAACAGCGTACTGTCTATAAATGATTTCGACAATGAAAGTGTTTCGTTGGAGATGAATGCGGGAACGACCTTCTTTCATATTTCCTTTGGAAATGAAGCAAATCAAATAATCATTCTTTATGATGATGTGATCGTGACGTTTGCAACCGATGCTGTTCTATCCGTGGAAGTGGTGGAAGGAACGCAAACTTTAGGTGTCTACTCTGGGAGCGTAAACGTTCTTTATGAAAATAAGACATATGAGATTCTTGAAAAAGAAAGCTTTACAATACTGCAGGACGAAGACGGAAACAGCAGTTTCTTATTAAGTGTGATGGAACCCAGCAGATTAAGCGGATTTTTAATCAATCATCTATTGAAAGAAGAGGAGGTATGTTTCTCAAAAGAAGAGTTAACAGTGATCCTTGAAAAGCGGGAAGCGGAAACCCTTGCGGTAAAACAGGAGCAAGAAGCGCATGAAGCAGAAGTGTTGGCGCAAGGGGGAACAGTGGCGGTGATCGCTGCGGGAAATACACAGAAGCCGCAGGAGTCGGAAGATGAGCCCGCAGAAGAAGTGCACGTCTGCACGATACAGATCCGTTGTGATACGATCTTAGATAATCTCGATAAGCTGACCGCGGATAAAGAACAGTATGTACCGGATAACGGGATCATCTTGGAGACATCGAAGGTTGAGTTTCTTGAAGGAGAGAGTGTATACGATGTATTAAAGAGAGTATGCACTTATAGCGGGATACATTTATCGTATGATTGGACGGTGGAATACGGAGGATACTATATCGAAGGGATCAACCACTTATATGAGTTTGACTGCGGAGTGGTTCGGGTTGGATGTATCAAGTCAATGGCTGGTATCCAAATTACGGGTGTTCGAATTATATCTTAAAAGACGGAGATATCATCGTATGGCGCTATACATGCGATTTAGGAGAAGATGTAGGATGTTATTGGTTAGAGAAGTAGTGCATCATTAAGACTGCTTATAAGAATTGAAGCATAAAAAGGACGTCTATCGTGTATCCGCTGTCAACGAAATGTGCGATAAAGCGTCCGCCTAAAAGAGCCCCAAAGGGTGTCTTTTATGTATCCATTTTATCAAAACAAATCCATTTATTCAAGCGAAGGTAAGGAGATGGCGTAAATATAACAAAGCCGAAAACGTAAGGGAGAAAAGGAAAGAAATGTTCAGAGAAAATCTACAGCGAGGATATGCAACAAGACAAGATTGTATTTTATACGTTAAATGTTTAGCAGAGCGTTTAGGGTATACGCCGGTGAAAACTGACATCGGGGAACGGGAAATGTACTTAATCAAGACGCATTACACGGCATGGACGCATGTAATTCGGGATGCGGGTTTGGAATGTTCCGTTATACCGCGGCAAAAGAAACGGCGTAAGGCTCGGCTCGATGAGAGGTTAATCTTTCTCGCGGAGGTTTTTATTGAAACACCGGATCGCGTGGACAAAGAAGAATATCTGTTTTTGAGGCGGGAATATACTTACGGAAAAAAACAGATTTTTACAGACGATATTGTGATCACAAAAAATGCTCCGAAAGAACAGATAAGAGCTTATCTGCAAGAGATGGCGGATGTTCTCGGTTATACACCGACGGTTGCAATGACGCGATATGCAAAACAGATTAGCAAGTGTTATGAGAGTTGGTATGCTGCGCTTTCGGATGCGGGATTGGAACTGCCGAATACGAATAATCAATTAAGGCTTCGTGCTGAGGAGTAACGAGTGAGCGTTTCAAACACTTTTAAAAGAGATATATGAAGAAAACAGAAGAGATCGGGCGTATGTAAAAGAAGAGGAGTACGTATGAAAAGCAAAAGCAAAGTATTTAATACCATAATGGTGCTATTGATCGGATTGGTCATTGTGTCCGGAGTGATGATTGTAGGCAATGTACGCGGATGGTTCGGGGGCGGAGAATACGCAAACAATGCCTCAGTAAGCTCGACAGTGGGCATTGTAAATATCGAACGAGACGGCATAGCATACTCGATCGACGAATCTATCTTAAGAGATGAAGATATTCTTATAACTGGAAAGGGATCATCTGCGCTTATCGATACGGGAAAGTATACCTTATGCTCAGTGAGAATAGTGAAGTTAAGATCACTTCGGCAAAGGGTAGCGCTTTTATGTTTGAGATCATAAGCGGAGAAGTATTCGCTAACGTTGCTAAAGGATCGGATCTTGAGGCTATCAGCTTCGATGAGTACACGCTTAGTGTCACAGGGACGGTATTCTCGGTCAGTATGCAGACTGGAAGCGCAAACGTAGGAGTATTTGAAGGACGTGTAACGGTAGAAGGATCATTGGACTCGGTAAGCGCTGATGCGGGAGAGGTTGTTAACTGTGTAGGGAGTGCTGCAGTGGTTAATACAATGCAAGTCTCATCGTTAAATGAGTTTATGATTGATCAGGCTAAAGTAATCGGAGAAAGCCAAAATCTTTGCTTTACGAATGAACAGCTGCAAGACGTACTGGATACGAGAGAAGAAGAGATTCGATTAGCTCAAGAAGAGAAGGCAGCGCACGATGCCGAGGTTATCGCCCAAGGCGGTACAGAAGCGACGGTGAGCACAAAGACATCGTCTTCATCCTCATCTTCGACCGGAAGCAGTGGTAATACATCATTACCCGAAGAAGAGGTGCTTACTTGTACGATACAGATACGATGCGATACGATCCTTGATAACATGGATAACTTAACGGAGGGTAAGGATAAGTATGTACCGAGTAACGGAGTGATCCTATCGACTTCGACGGTACAGTTCGTGGAGGGAGAGACGGTGTTTGACGTGCTTAAGCGTACTTGTAATTACGCAGGGATACAACTGGAATATTCTTATACGCCAATGTATGAAAGCCACTATATAGAAGGGATCAATCACTTATACGAATTCGACTGCGGGAGTGAGTCGGGATGGATGTATAAGGTCAACGGATGGTTTCCGAATTACGGGTGCAGTAAGTATGAGTTAGAAGACGGAGATACGATCGTATGGGCTTATACGTGTAACGGGCTCGGAGCCGATGTAGGTGGGGGCGTGTACTAATATAGGATTTATTTAATAGAAGATAATACTTGACATGATATATTGAGACTTACACTTAATTTTACAACCGCGCAGTTAGCGCGACGATATAGATCAATGTTTGTTTTGTACAAACATCTTTTGAGACAACTGAAAGGAACGAATTATGAAGAAGAAAAGAATTTTATCATGGTTACTGGCGATCGCGATCGTGATCTCCTCACTGCCGATTAGCGCGCTTTTGCCGACTGTGGTCAGTGCGGATGAAAGTATTGATGATCTAGAGGCCATATTACTTGTCAATTCATTAACAGAACAAGTGATCGAACCGATTAATTTGACAGTGCCGTATACGACCTTTAGCGAGCTGGGGCTTACTGTTACAAACAATGCCCCCGGATTTATTACCCCATTGCATGTGCTTGCACAGTATTATATTCAGGAAAAAGGTGCCACGCTGAAAACCATTAATGACTATATTGATGTAAATGCAGACGGAACCGTTAATACGATCGAGGGCAATAACGGCATTGATACCGATGAAAATGAAAATGCGCGATGGATTAGTCAAGCCAGCTCAGTTTCATCCGATTTTACGGAAAAGAAAGTAAATCATGAAGTTTATATTTACGGAATCAATAATGCTGAAATGAAATATGTTGCAAGGTTTCCCGTTTCAGTGGAGACAGGAACCGGCATTGAATCGACGATAACTATAAATGCCATGTTTTACACCGGATTTGGGATGCCGTTTACTGTGATGGATGGATCGGAGATTACGGTAAAACGCGTAAATCCGATGGTTCGAAAACAGCACTTACACCTCAAACGGGTGACTATACGTTAAGTGCAGTTACTAGGAATAAACTTACTTGTACCTTTAATCAAATCGGTACTTATGAAATTTCGGCGCAAAAAATCGTCGATGGTGAATATCATTCGAATATCACGTATACGACCGTAACGGTTCTATCCGGAGCGCAATACGCTTTTGATCAAGATTGGAGCGGAGTATATTGGCCCAATGACGGCGGCGTATATCGCGGTGATACGTATGGATATCTTACAGGTCCGACGGTAGTTGGAAGCGCCGGGCAAACACATGTTGAGTGGAAAAGCGCGGATGAAAGTGTATTAGAAATAAACTCCAACTATGAATTGAATCGCGTTGAGTATACAGCGCACAACTTTACGATGGAAGATAAGCCCGTTACGATCACCGCATCAGCGGTTGATCCTGACGGCGTTACACAAACCAAAACGTATACTTCCACGGTTTTGAGTGATTTATTAGATGATTTATCGGATATGCAAGTTGATGAAATACCTGATTTTAATTTCAGTGAAGAACAAAAACAATATCGTTTTACGCTTAATAAAGACATTACGCAGATCACGATACACGTAACCCCAAAAGGTACGGAACATCTTTCGGAGTTAACATTGAAAGTTAACGGTGTCGAATATCAATTTGATGAAGCAATAACGCTTGATATCGATCCGGATGAGGTATTAAACACATTTCGAATCGGTGTGTCGCGCTACCTGCCGGGTTATACAAATGCTGTAAGTTCGACGACCTATACGATACAGTTTTACAAATCTGCTTCCACTTTGCCGATATATGATGCAATTTATCCGATGGCACGCGTGGATAGCGCAAATACCAGTGTTGTCGATGCTTACACACCGCGAAGTATTGATGAGATAGATACACAAGCAACATGGGAACAAATTGTTGCGGATAATGTTGAGCGCGGGATGACGGATTGGGCGAAATGGTCTTATCCGATCGTTGTAAATGAAACGATCTATATTGCGGTCGAAGAGGAATTGCGAAAATACGATCTTGACGGAACATTATTAAAAACCGGAGACTTGGGGACAACCGTACTCGGAGCCGGTTATACAGGGTGGATCGCATACGGTGACGGGATGATTTTTGTGCCGTCAGGCGGAGGCGTGAGAGCCTACAATGCGGATGACCTTTCGCCATTATGGAGCAGCAGTACGGGAATAGAAGCTTCACAAGCTAGTGCCCCCCTTTTGTACCATAACGGATATATTTATTCAGGCCTCACGACCGGAACAGGGAATCCCCCGACAGGCGGATTTTACTGCATGGATGTGATTGATGAAGATCCGAGCACTCCTTTGGAAGTGAAAGAGGCAGTATGGACTTTGGAAGGACCGAGTTTTTATTGGGCAGGAGCATGTATTGCGGGAGATTATTTGATCGTGCCATGCGATACCGGGGATGTTTATTCGATCGATATCGAAGAATCGATCGATCAAGGACAGGCGGTAATTATAGATACATTGAATATGAGTGAAAACGACAATGAAGGAATTACTGACCCCGGTGAAAGAGAAGTAAATGCCAGGCTACGTTCTTCTATTTATATGATGCCGACAGGAGTCAGATATGTTATTCTGCGTACAGCGGAATGTTTCATGCTGCAACACTGAATTCAGACGGAACATTCGAATGCAGGTGAAAGAATGCCAACGTAAAGAGTCTTGATTTGGGTGTTTATAACAACTCTGCAACGATGTACAACGGAAGGATTTACGTTACCGGTGAATATGGGTTGAACGTAATTGACGCAACAACATTTGACTTAATTTACACCGCACCGTTCGAAGATGGTGACAATAGCAAAAAAGGAACATTGACGCTGACTTCGGCTTATGCTACGGAAGAGAACGGACAGCAAGTTTATATGTATTTCAATATAAGTTCCAAACCGAATGCGGTTTACATTTTTGCGGACAATGAAAATGCGACAAGCGGAATTGTCAAAAAACTTTATATGGCAGAGGAGTACCCACAATATTCTACTTCAAACGTTGTAGTTGCGGATAACGGATCACTGATCGGGGTGAACGACTACTGCGCAATGTTTTGCATCAGTAGCTTAGCGAGCGCATCGAGCGTTCAACAGCAAAAAGATGTACAGGCAATGATCGATGCTTTGGATGACACATTGACCGATGACAATGAAGATGAATTGGCTGAAGTTGAAGATGCATACAATGCATTAACAGACGGACAAAAAGGAGAGATGAACGCAGAGAAATTAATTGCGTTACTTGCGGAGCGTGATGAGAAAAAATCAGCAACGAAAGCATCCGGAGTGATCGATCTGATCAACGAAATCGGAACCGTAACGCTTGACAGTGAAACAGCGATCAATGATGCGGTTACGGCATACAACGCATTGACAAGTGCACAGAAGACATTGGTAACAAATTATGTAACACTTCAGAGTGCGATTGCACAGCTATCGGCATTAAAGATAGCCGAATGTGAAAGACTGATAAGCGCGATCGGAACGGTAACACTCGATAAAGAAGATGCGATCGTAAAAGCCAGAACGTACTATACATCCTTAAGCGATGACGAACAGAAGAAAGTAGACAACTATGATAAGCTGAGCGCAGCTGAAGAAGCGTTGGAAAAATTGAAAAAAGATAAATCAACGACCAAGTCTGTAACGGTAACGATCAACGATGTGACTTACGAAGTGAGCGAAGCGACAGCAAACAGTATTGAAAAGATCGATGCTCTGTTGAATCCCGAAGAAGGGAAAGAAGGCTTACCGCAAGATTTCAGCGAACTGACGGAAGAACAAGTTGAGGATATTTTATCGGCATACAGAGCGTATGTAGCGTTGACAGACGATGAAAAACTATTTGTGGAAAACTACGAAGATTTTGAAGCGGCGCTGAATAAGCTCGGGGAAGAGTTCCATTATGATGATGAAAGCGGAGTGGATGTACGTGGTAACGAAGTATTGCCGTGGAATGTGAAGATCAACGTACAGCCGCAAACGGTAAGCGAAGAACAGCTTACAGCGATACGTGAGACGCTAGGCGAAGAAGCCGGTGTGTTGGGAATGTATGATATTCACTTTACGGACATGATTGATGGGAATGAGTATGAAATCGGAGAACCGATTTCAGTCAAGATCCCGATCGGAGATATTGATATCGAAGCATATGAAACATTGGTGATAATCCATGTTACAGATGACGGAAATTACGAATATATCGAAGGAACGTTAGAAGGAGAGTATATTGTATTTGTAAGCGATGATTTTTCTCAATATGCGATTGCCGGTTCCATGACTGAATGGGCTGAAGTTGTGCCGTTGGCATCTGCTTCAGATAGCAATCATCTTTGGATTTGGATCACATTTACGTTATTGGCGCTAGGCGCTTTAATCATACTATTGTTTATCAGAAATAAGCATAAAGTATCGTAAATGCTTGTTAATAGCATAATCCATGAAAAACTTTAAGTAATAACAGACAGTGGATAGCTCTGTGATGAGTCACAGGGCTATCCATTAGTATACGATCATTACTTGCGAGAAATAGATGTCGATATGGATGATATATTAGAATATTTTATGCAGCTTGTTTTAATGAAGCTATCTCCTTGCAAAATATACTTTTTCGGTATATACTGTAATCAATATATTTACCACGATTTATTGGAACACGGTGAAAATCCGAGGCTGCATCCTTGCAACTGTAAACCGCTTTATGCGGCAAAGCCAGATCTTTTTTGTCGGGGAGTTTTATCTTGTGTTCAGTCGCATCAAGGATTGCGATCAACAAGACGCGCACCGGACAAAGGTGTGTTTTTTAATTGCGTAAGAATTTTTGTAGGATCATACAAATTATTAAGGTATGAACTATAGAAGGAGTTATGATATGGATCAACAGCGATCCGGTGATACATTTACCCGTTATAACCCACTGGTCAACTTTGTATTTTTCATAGGTGCGATTTTGTTCGGAATGTTTTTTGTGCATCCTGTTTTTCTTATTATCGCACTTACAGCATCGATTTCTTATTATATTTCAATCAAAAAAGGTAAAAGTATTAAACTGTTGTTCATCCTTATTCCTATGTTCATTTTTCTCAGTGTGATCAATCCGTTTTTTAATACATACGGAGAGACAATCTTATTTGTTTATTGGGGACGCGCTTACACGCTCGAAGCATTATTTTACGGTATGTCTACCGCAGCTATGTTTGCATCGATCATTATTTGGTTTTCTTGCTACAATGCAGTTATGACGAGCGATAAATTTTTGTATATATTCGGAAAAATGATTCCATCTTTATCTTTGGTTTTTACAATGACGTTACGTTTGGTCCCGAACTTTCAAAAGAAGATCACACAAATTATTTTGGCACGAAAATGCATCGGAAAATCAGGACAGGCGAAAACAAAACGTGAACAAGCAGAAGACGGATTGGTTATTGTGTCATCTCTTACAAGTTGGGCACTTGAAAGTGCTGTTATTACTGCGGATTCGATGAAGAGCAGAGGATATGGGAGCGGATTGCGAACAAATTTTTCGATTTATCGTTTTGATCGCGCGGATAGAATTTTACTTATGATCATGCTGATATTGTGTGCAGGGATTCTTTATTGTGCATTAAATGGTGCGACACAGGCAAGCTATACACCTATTTTTAATATCACGTCGATCAATCAGCCAAAAACACTTATGACATCTGTCATGTATTTTATTTTATTAATGATACCAACGACATTGAATATAAAGGAGGAGATCGTATGGCGCATTTTACGATCAAAGATTTGAGTTTTGCTTATCCGACGACGCCGGATAAACTTGCACTTGATCAAATAAATTTAGCAATCGAGAAGGGACAATATATTACGATATGCGGAAAATCGGGCAGCGGGGAAAACGACGTTGTTAAAGCATTTTAAAAGTGTCCTTACCCCGCATGGGAAACGAACCGGCGATATCTTTTTTGAAGGGAAACCGCTGTCGGAATCTGATTTGAGAGAACAATCATCAAAAATTGGGTATGTGATGCAAAATCCTGACAATCAAATTGTAACGGATAAGGTTTGGCATGAATTGGCATTTGGTCTGGAAAGTTTGGGTTTTGATCAAAAAACGATCCGACTACGTGTAGCGGAAATGGCAAGTTATTTTGGCATTCAAGGTTGGTTTCATAAGGATGTAACAGAACTTTCAGGCGGACAAAAACAGCTTTTAAATCTTGCCTCAATTATGGCGATGCAACCTTCTGTACTTATTTGGATGAACCTACCAGTCAGCTTGATCCGATCGCTGCTGCGGATTTTTTAAATACTGTGCGAAAGATTAATCTTGAACTTGGCACGACGATCATCATTACGGAACACCGTTTGGAAGATATTTTTCATGCATCTGATCGTGTTGTTGTTATAGAACGCGGGAAGATAATAGCGGATGATACCCCTCGATCTGTCGGGGAAATGCTTGATGCCGAAAACAGCGATATGTTCGCGGCGATGCCTTCTCCGGTTCAGATATTTCACGGTGTAAAAAGCACGCTTACATGTCCTTTGACCGTTCGTGAAGGACGTAATTGGCTAAGTGCATACATGCAAGACAAATATATAAAACAGACAGCATTAGATGAAAAGCAACAAACGGATAACAAGAATGCAAATGTGCTAATATGCAAAGAGATTTGGTTTCGCTACGAGAAAGATCTTCCTGATGTGCTCAAAGGTGTCAATCTCATTGTTCCTAAACAAACTATCTATGCAATCGTTGGAGGAAACGGTACGGGCAAATCCACATTACTAAAAGCGATTTGCGATATTTGTAAACCATATCGCGGCAAAGTGAGCATAAACAACAAAAGTATCAATAAATACAAACCTTCGGAATTATTCGGACATAATCTAGCGATGTTGCCGCAGGATCCACAAAGTTTGTTTGTGAAAAAAACCGTGCGTGAAGACTTAAGTGAAATGCTTGCGGGTAAAGGTAAAGCAAATCAAAAGCAGATAGACGAAGTAGCGGAGATTTGTCAGATTACTGAATTGATGGCAGCACATCCGTATGATCTTTCCGGAGGCGAGCAACAAAGAGCTGCACTGGCAAAAGTGCTTTTGACCGATCCGAAAATATTACTTCTGGATGAACCGACAAAAGGGATTGATAATTTTTTTAAGATTGAATTTGCGCGTATCTTAAATCGCCTTAAGGAGCAAGGTGTGACAATTGTTATGGTTTCACACGATGTGGAATTTTGCGCCAAATATGCGGACACTGTTGCCATGTTTTTCGATGGGAGCATTGTAACAAGTAATACACCGAAGAAGTTTTTTCGCAGAACAGTTTTTATACTACAGCGGCTAACAGAATGAGTCGCCATATATTTGAAAATGCCATAACGAATGAGGATGTGATTGAATTATGTCAGATAAACAGTTAACGGAAAATAATCAAAAAAACAAATTGGGAAAACGGACCTGGGTAAGTATATTTATTATTTTGCTTTTAATACCTGCAACGATCTATGTCGGTTGGACATTGGGAGATCGTAAATATTACATTGTAAGCGTGTTGATTATTTTTTATACGATGATACCTTTTTTCATGGTTTTTGAACAAAGAAAACCACAAGCGCGTGAATTGGTCGTTATTTCGGTTATGTGCGCGATCGCAGTCGCCTCGCGTGCTGCGTTTATTATGTTGCCGCATTTTAAACCGATGACGGCGATTATTATTATCACGGGAATTGCTTTTGGCGCAGAAGCGGGATTTTTAACGGGTGCAGTCAGCGGATTTGTATCGAATTTTATTTTCGGACAAGGTCCATGGACACCGTGGCAAATGTTTGCTTTTGGCATAGCGGGCTTCCTTGCGGGTATTTTATTCAAAAAAGGATTCATCAAAAAAGACAGAGTGCCTTTGTCGATCTTTGGGGCGCTGATCGTTATGCTTATTGTCGGACCGCTTCTGGATACTTCCGTGCTTTTTACAATGAGTTCTATGATTGATACTACAGTGGTTTCGGTTGTGTATTTAGCGGGGATTCCTGTTAACGCAATTCACGCTTCGGCTACGGTATTAACTTTGCTTTTTTTGTCGAAACCCTTATTCGAGAAATTGGATCGCATTAAACTTAAATACGGGATGTTGGAAGATGAGATTTGACAGCTATCATCCGACGATAAATTTCATATATTTTGTAAGTGTTATTACATGTAGCCTTTGTTTTGATCACCCTATTTTTTTAGTAATATCATTTACTGCAAGTTTTGTTTATTCGGTAAAACTGATTGGTAAAAAGGCATTTATTTTCAACTCCATTTTGATACCGTTGATCGGTATGTATGCGCTGTGGTATTCGTATTATAATCATTTTGGTGTTACGAATTTGCGTCAAAATATCGTTGGTAATCAGATTACGCTTGAATCATTGATTTACGGAATAGTGCTTGGAGTGATCATTGCAAGTGTATTGATGTGGTTTTCCTGCATACATAAGATCGTTTCATCGGATAAAGTGATTTATCTTTTCGGCAGAGTTTCTCCGAAACTGTCCTTATTCATTTCGATATTGCTTCGTATGGTTCCGCGTATCAAACAAAGAGCGCACACAAATAATATCGCTCAACAATGTATCGGGAGAGGAATAAATCAGGGAAATATATTTAGGCGCATGAAGAATATGTTTCGTCAAATTTCGATCCTAGTCAGTTGGGTTACGGAAAATCTCACGCAAAGTTCGGATTCGATGCGCAGCCGTGGATATACGCTGAAAAAGCGAACGGCGTTTTCTATTTATCGTTTCGACAACAGAGATCGCAGTTTTGTCATTATATTGTTTATTTGTTTATCAGTGGTAGGTATGGGTGTTTTGTTGGATCAAACAACGATATTATATAACCCCGAAATTATTATTAATCGTATTACCCCTCTTTCAATGCTGTTTTATTGTGCTTATACGTTCTTTTCTTTACTTCCTTTTTTTATCCAGATTTACGGTGAGTTAAGACTTGGACGATTGCAAAGAAAGATGAATCAATCCCGATGGCAAGCTTTACGATCAAAGTGATCGAGGAAAGTTCGCAAATCCGGAGGAACAAGTGGCTGAAGAGGGTACGGGCGGATGGATGATCGTGCTTTGCGGATTACTGATGTTGCAGTAATATTATGGATCGTAACGTGGTATGAACAATCAAGAAGAATAAGGCCTACAATCGGCATACGAAGAGATGAAGTGCATAAGACAAAAAAAGAAACCGTCGAAAAACGACGGTTTTAAGCTAATAGAATAGTGAATCATCAGGGGCTCGAACCCTGGACACCCTGATTAAGAGTGTCACTCAGAGATTTAGACATGCTTATAAAACACGCATTATAAATGCGTACTTTTGGCTTTAAATAAGGCTTTTGTGGAATTTATAAAACTATTTATAGAGAAGGCGAAGTTCAGATTTTCACAAATATTCTTTGATATTCTTGGGCTATAGGCATAATACGAGGTGTATTTAAATTTGAATAATACCGACTATACCGTAAGCTTTTCTTGCTGTTAGAGAAACTATGTTATATAATTTATTATAATATAAAGTTAATTGATATATTAGCGTTTGGTTTCAGCAAGTCTATTAACTAAAATACATATAGCATTATCTTTTGATTTTTTGTAATAATTTTTATATTTAAAAAACGCTTATTAATACTTAAGATGAGTACTTGATTGAAAAAATAATTTAAATTTACTGTTAGGGGATTTTTATGCATATTGATGTAAAGGGTAATTGGAAAAAGAATGCAAAGAGATTTAGTGCTTTGCTCATGACAGGGATTCTCATAATGCATTTACTTTTGGTGGATATAGTAGTACTTGGGGCCAGCACCTATGCATTCGCAGGGTATAACAATGATAATATTTCATCTGCAACATTTGAGTATGCGTATTCCTCGGAGACGATAGTCACCGGTAACGATGTGATAATGGATGACGAAGCAGTTGGGGAAGCTATTGGTTATATTGCGCTTGACGATTCAAGTGCAGATATTTCAGAGGCAATCGATTTAGGCGGATTGGAAATAGATTTTTCAGTAACATCGGTTGTGATTGAAGAAGGTGGAGATGGCGCAGATAATGACATCCCTACCGTAGATATCTATTTTTGTAGCGATTCAAATTTTGGTGGTCCGGATGAAGATAATGTACTTGGGACAGTAAAACTTGAGAAAAGTGATAACAGCGTAGCAGGTAGTGAAGTGCTTACATCAAATGCATCCATACCAATTGGTACGCGAGCTGTATTTATTTATCTGACGGGGATTAATACTGTATTTGGAAGTGAAAATACAATTGAGTTTAGGGATATCAGCTTGATTATTTACGATACCCAACCTCCTGCATGTCTTGTGGACTATGATAATAGTTGGACCAATGGTGAGGTTTTAATAACAGTTAGTGCATCTGATAGTGACAGTGGGCTTGAAGGTATCTATATAGATGATCAATTTGTAACAGCAGTATCTCCTTATATTTTTACAGTGACCGAGAATACCGCTTTCACGGTATATAGCAAAGATCTTTCAGGAAAGAGTTCTGACACGATCAATATGAGTGTTAATAATATCGATACGGCAAATCCTGCTACACCCGATGCTTTGACTTTGTCACAGGACAATTGGACAAATGAGGATGTAACAGTAACGATGCCTGAGCTTATACAATCGGGTGGATCACCTGAAAAATATGTTTATCAGATCAATAGCGGTGAGTGGGAAAAATTCATAAACCCGATGGTTTTTGATCAAAACGGAATATCAAACATCAATATTGCTGTACTTGATGAAGCAGGGAATATTTCAGGTTCTGTATCAGATGTTATATATATTGATAAATTAAACCCAAGTATCGATAGTGTCGATCAGACTGTATCAGTCGGTCAATGTGTCGTTGACGTGACTGTTAGCGATACAGGTCTTTCAGGTATCAATGAGATAAAGTATGCGATCGGCAGTCAACCAGTGACGTATTTTGAAACCGGCGGGACTATAATCTCTGATGGGACATTTGCGATTTCTGCCGGAGGAACATTTACGATATTTGTTTCAGATGTTGCCGGTAATTATGATATTCATGAATATGACTTAAATACTGCGCCGAATCTACAAGAGATAGAGGATCAGTCAATAAATGAAGATGAGAGTATTAATATACCGATCAATGTTTCGGATAATGAAACGGCACTAATGCTGATTATTACCACCAAAATTGGTCGAAAGCAACATTTTTTGGAACAACTAACCAATTCCTAACCGACCTTGATAGGTTTTCCATAGGGGCAGAATTAATCCCTGATAAATTCTCCATAAGGAGCTATTTGAAGAGGATTGCTTATCGTGGTGGGCTTAAATATGAGAAATCATACCTAATGATTGGAAATGAGCAAATTAAGGATTTT
Organism: Prolixibacteraceae bacterium; assembly: GCA_963666575.2. GTDB lineage: Bacteria > Bacteroidota > Bacteroidia > Bacteroidales > Prolixibacteraceae > JABMQB01. The sequence goes on along the minus strand of CAXXYG010000014.1, from coordinate 398,256 downwards.
GGCATAAGTTTTGGAGTAGGATTACCAGTATATCGATCTTTGTCAACTATTAATATCTCAGCTGAAATTGGCCAGAGAGGTACAACAGATTTTAATCTGATAAAAGAACAGTATGCAAAACTAACTCTGAATGTAAATTTACATGACATTTGGTTTGTAAAACGAAAATTTGACTAAACAACTATTATAAAAATCTCAAAAAGTTATTCATTATGAAAGCAATTCTCAGCAAATCGGTATTATTCACGCTGGTTGTTATTACCACGGCAATGGGGAGTATGGCGCAGAATGTCATTACTGGAACCGTTTACCGCGAAGGTAAAGTAGCGGCAGGAATCACAGTTGAAGCTCACAAAGGTTCAACAATGATGACCAGTTTTGATGGATTATACTCCGTTGAAGTAAGCGAAAAATCAAAATACCTGAAATTTACCTTTATCGACGAAACAAAAAAACTCGATATTGAAGGAAACACTAAAAATAAAATCGATTTTTATTTTGACGGTATAGAACCTGCAGGTGCTTCAACTGGTTCTGGCGGAATAAATCTTAAGTCGGTAAATGAACTTATTGCCGAAGGTGATGAGAAATTTAAAAATGAATTTTCATTGTACCAGGAATTTTTTAAACAACAGGATTATAAATCAGCAAAAAAACACTGGAAATTCCTCTACGATAACTACCCAAAATCAACATTGAATCTTTACCACCATGGTGCAAAAATGAATGAAGATTTAATTACAAAAGCAAAAACCTGGAAAGAAAAAAACAAGTATATTAAAGACATGATGAGCATTTATGACCAACGAATTAAATACTTTGGTCAGGAAGGTTTTGTGCGCGGAAGAAAAGGCACTGCTTTATTAAAATATACCAGAGAAGTTGAAGATATCTCGCTTGAAGAGCAAAAAGAAATTTATAAAACAGGTTATGAAAATCTCGAACAATCGGTAAAAGAGTTGGGTGAAGAAGCAGAAATGCCTGTTCTGGTTTTGTTAATGCAAACCACAAGGAGTTTGTTTAAAATGCAAGAGTTGCCAAAAGAAAAAGTAATTGAAAATTACGATTTAGTATCAAAACTGATGGCAAAATATCAGGAAAAAAATCCGGATGATGAACAAATAGGTCAAGCCATTGATGCTGTTGAAAGAATGTTTGGCACATCGGGAGCTGCCGACTGTGAAGCATTAATAAATATTTTTACACCACAATACCAAGAGAATTCAGAAAATATTGACTGGATTAAACGTATGTTGCGCCGTTTGGGCCGTGCTAATTGTGACGAAAGCGACCTGTTTGCATCTGCTACCGAAAAACTATATACTCTTGAACCTTCAGCTGAAGCTGCCTTTAACATGGCCCGCCGTTTTGTAAAAAAGAATGATGCTGAAAAAGCCAAAGAATATTACAAACAAGCAATGGAGCAGGAAACAGACCAGGAACTATTGGAAAATTACTATTATGAGTACGGCCTTTTTATATTTGCAAAAGAAAATGCACTTCAGGAAGCCCGTAATTATGCACGTAAAGCCTTAGCAATAAATCCTAAAAACTGTAAAGCATTAATGCTAATTGGCGATATATACACTTCCGCCAGCCGGTCATTTGGTGCCGATGCTTTTGAAAAAGCAACAGTATTCTGGGTGGCAGTCGATTATTATGTGAAATCAAGGCAAGCCGACGAAGAATGTTATGCCGATGCTGCAAAAAAAGCCGCTGACTATAAAAAATATTTCCCGGACAAAGAAACCGGTTTTATGAATGGATTAACTGAAGGTGAAAAATACACCGTTGAAGGTTGGATAAATGAATCAACAAAAGTTCGTTACAAATAATAAAAAATATTTCTATTCATTATTAAAAGTTGCAGCCTCATTTTTTGGGGCTGCAATACTTTTTTGGAGTTGCGAAAATGATATCGCAAAAATAAAAGCGTTTAGTGCCCCCGAAGAATTACCCACTTTAACTGCTTATAACTTTGAAACAGTATCATCCGATTCAGGAAAGGTTAAATATTTCCTGAAAGCACCTGAGCTACTTCGCTTTGAATCAGACGGCCAGCCATTCCTTGAATTTCCACAAGGAATTCATATCGTTAAATACAATAACAAGCAAGAAGTAATTTCAAATATTACGGCAGGATATGCAAAACAATTAATTAATGAGAAAAAGTGGGAAGCTAAAATTAACGTTATTGCTATTAATGCTCAGGGAGATTCATTAAAAACCGAGCAACTTTTTTTGGACGAAAAAACTGAAAATATATATTCTGAAAAATTTGTGCAGATTTTCAGTAAAGACCGGGTCATTAATGGTATAGGTTTTGAATCGGACCAAAACCTAACCAATTGGAAAATAAAAAATCCTACAGGGACATTTTACGTTGAGGTACAAAAAAATTCTCAAAAAAAATCAGACAGTATAACTGTATCAGATGATCAGGAAAACCAAAAACCAATCCAGTTTTAAAATTATTATATTTGGTTTATGAATTTATTACTCATAATATTTGTAACCATTATTTTTTCAGCTTTTTTTTCAGGTATGGAAATTGCTTTTGTATCGGCCAACAAATTAATGCTCGAACTCAATAAAAAAGCAGCTCCTTTTGGTTCATCGTTACTTAAAATTATCACTAAAAATCCCGGAAAATATATAGCAACCATGCTTGTGGGAAATAACATCGCGTTGGTTATTTATGGCATTGCATTTGCCAAACTTATTGAACCGTCGCTCGGAGCTATTTTCGATTCAGATATTTTTGTCCTGCTTATTCAAACCATTGTTTCTACAATCATCATATTAATGCTTGCTGAATTTCTTCCAAAAACATTATTCCGGATTTTCCCAAATACATTATTAAATATTTTTACTCTACCGTTGGTATTTTTTTACGTGCTTTTTTTTCCAATAACATCATTCTCAATTGGATTTACCAATACACTATTAAAAAAAGTCTTTAAAACAAAAATTCAGGAGGGCGAAAAGAATCCTGTTTTTGGCAGAATCGACCTCGATCATTTTATAAAACATACCGAAATTAATAATTCATTACAGGCCAACAACATTGAGCACGAAGTAAAACTTTTCAGAAATGCCCTCGATTTTTCAAAAGTTAAACTAAAGGAAGTTATGGTACCCCGCACCGAAATGGAAGTACTTGATATCACCTCCTCAATTGATGAATTAAAACAAAAGTATATTGATACAGGTTATTCACGGATTTTGTTTTACGAAGAAAATATTGACAATATTATTGGCTATATCCACTCTTCAGTGATTTTTAAAAATCCGCAATCAATAAAACCTTATCTACAAAATGTACTAATTGTTCCTGAAACAATGCCAGCCAATAAATTACTAAGTACCTTTATTCAGGAACACAGAAGTATTGCCATAGTAGTCGATGAATTTGGGGGCACATCGGGTATGGTAACCAGCGAAGATATTCTGGAAGAAATTTTTGGGGAAATTGAAGATGAACACGATACCTCCGATACAATTGAAAAACAATTAAACGAAAACGAATTCATTTTTTCAGGAAGAATTGAAATTGACCATATTAACGAAAAATACGGATTAAAAATACCTGAGACAGAAGACTTTGAAACACTGGCAGGTTTTATCCTCTTTTACTACGAAAGTATTCCTAAAATAAATTCAGTCATCAATATCGATAATTTTAGTTTTAAAGTTTTAAAAGCTTCTTATACAAAAATTGAATTGGTAAGACTTTCAGTTCTTAAAAATTAGATCAGCTATTTTCAACTTATCAAAAAAACCGGCAGACTTTAGATTATACAGCCAATTAAGGAATTAAAAAGCATAATTCTTAGGTATAATTTGTAAAATTATTATCTTCGTAGCGCGAAAAAAACAAACAAAAAATTGCAAAAATAATTGAGAATCAATGTCTACACTACAAACAATTAGAAATAAAGCAGGGCTTTTGGTTGCTATCGTAATCGGAGCAGCATTAGTTGCATTTATTCTGGGCGATATGTTTCGTTCAGGAAATAAATTTTTTGGTGAAAACCAATTAGAAATTGCTGAAATTAACGGAGAATCAATTGAATATCCAGATTTCCACAAACAAGTTGAAAGAATTGGTGACATCTACAAATCAAATTCAGGCACAACTCAACTCGACGAAGAAACATGGGTACAGGTAAGAGAACAAACATGGCAGGAATTTGTACGTAAATTTGTGATGGAAGACGTTTACGATGATTTAGGTATTGCCGTGAGTTCTGAAGAACTTTATGACCTGGTTCAGGGAAATAATATTCACCCAATTGTTCAGCAAATCTTCCGTAACCCTAACACAGGGCAGATTGACCGCGGTGCAATTGTTAATTTCTTAAAAAACCTTGAAACAGGAGTTTCGTTGGATCAACGTGCATATTGGTTGTACCTCGAGCAACAAATCTTAAAAGACAGGACTTTAACAAAATATAATAATCTGGTTAAACAAGGATTATATGCTACCAGCGAGGAGGCACAAAATAGCCTGAATAATCAAAACCGTCAGGTGAATTTTGATTACATAGCCCTTAACCTATCGTCTATCTCTGACAGCCAGGTTGTTGTTACTGAAAAAGACTTAAAAAATTATTACGCTCTCCACAAAAATGATTATAAGCAAGAGAAAACAAGGCGTATTGAATTTGTTTCATTTCCTGTAATTGCTTCGGACGATGACAATATCCATGCGAAAGAATGGATAGATAACATTGTGGCTGATTACGCCGAAGCTCAAAACAACGTTACTTTTGTAAATTCCAACTCCGATGTAAATTTCACTGAAGTATGGAGCAAACAAGAAGATTTGCCTGAAAATATTGCTAACTGGGTTTATACCGAAAAGGCTGATACTAATGCCATCTATGGCCCTTATTTTGAAGATGAATCGTATAAAATTGCCAAACTACATAAAATAGCCATGATGCCTGATTCAGTTGAGGTAAGGCATATTTTACTTTCAGCAGCAACAGCCGAAGAATTAACTGCGAAACAACAATTGGCCGATAGTTTAAAAACACTCATCGACAATGGCGCATCGTTCGCTGCATTAGCTGCGCAATATTCATCTGATCAATCAAATTCTCAGGAGGGTGGTGATTTAGGATGGGTTGCTCGTAATCAAATGGTTAAACCATTTGAAGAATCAACATTTAACACCAAAGTAGGTGAAGTTGATGTTATTACAACTCAATTTGGCGTTCACATTGTACAGCCTACAAAACGGAGTAAAGAAACCAAACAAGTTCAGGTTGCTTACCTCATACGTAAAGTTGAACCAAGTGATGAAACCTATCAGAAAACATTTGCTGCTGCCAGTAAATTTGCTGTGGACAATACTAATTACGAAAAATTTAATTTGGCTGTTGCAGAACAGAATCTCACTAAAAAATCTGCCGAATTGAGGGAAAATGACCGAACCATTGTTGGATTAGAAAATCCTCGCCAGTTAATCCGTGCTGCCTTTAGTGCTGATCAGGGAGATGTTTTAACCGACAATCAGGAATCGTCAATTTTTGAACTAGGCGACAATTATGTTATTGCTGCTTTAGTAAATGTTACTGAAGAAGGTAATGCCCCACTTGAAAAAGTAAAAGCACGGGTAGAATTAGCTGTTATTAAAGAAAAGAAAGCAAAATTATTAGCCGACAAAATTAAAACAGCAATTAGCGAAGATGCCGATTTTGCAGTTGTAGCTCAAAGTGTCTCAGCCGAAATAAAACAAGTTGAAGGAATAAACTTTAACTCATTTTTCATTCCTGAAATTGGACTGGAACCTGCAATTATTGGTACTGTTACTGATATGCAGGAAGGGCAAATTAGCCAACCTGTTATTGGAAATAATGCCGTTTATCTGTTAAAGGTTACTTCAATATCGGAAGGCATTGAAACTGATTTAGTTGCTGAACAAGAAAGACTAACTCAGGTACTGGGAAGCAGGGCTAGTTACCAAGCTTTTGAAGCTCAAAAAACAGCTGGAGAAATTGTTGATAAAAGATCTAAATTCTATTAGTAGAAAACTATTATAATAGAAAAAGCTGCTTCATAATATTTTGAAGCAGCTTTTTTTGTGTTAAAAATTTGTACTGAGAAATACCTGGTAATTAAACTTCCTTATATAAAGCTTTCCACACTTTTAAGTATACTAATTAATCCGGATTCGAATAAACGATAGTTTATTACTTGAACGGAATTAACCTAATAACTCTTTTACTTTAACCGAAATATCTTTCCCATCAGCCTGCCCTGCCAACTGTTTCGAAGCGATTCCCATTACTTTGCCCATATCTTTCATCGATGTGGCACCAACTTCATTTATAATTGATTTAACAATCTCGGTCAATTTCTCATCACTCATTTTTTCGGGTAAAAATGATTCAAACACTTTAACCTGTAACATTTCCTCCTCATACAGATCTTCCCGATTTTGATTTTTATAAATTTCAGCTGAATCATTGCCTTGTTTGGCAAGTTTTTGAATGATTTTTAAAACTTCATTATCATCCAATTCGGAACCGGCACCTTTGGCCGATTTAACTTCAATAATTACTTTTTTAATATTCCTGAGTGCTTCAAGTTTTACCTTTTCGCGCTGCTTCATTGCTGTTTTGATGCTGTCATTTATTTCGTCAAATAAGCTCATACTATATGGTATAAAGGTTAATCTACATTATCGTGCAAATACGAATTTTTATCTCTAAAAAAATTTTGCCCCTGGTCACTTTTGCTATTCAGAGTATAATTTGAAACTACTGGTTTTTTCCGTAGAGGGCTTTTCATTTGTTTCCGTACATAAGCCGGAACTTTTTCCAACTCTTCAATAGATTCTTCACTTAATTCAGAATAATCTATTTTCTGACGTTCCTGCTCATTTTTTTGAATTCTTTCTTTGCTGGTTTTGGGATAAAGCACTTCAAATTCACTTAAGGGTTCTTTTTGTGCTTTAACATCAAACTCAAAGGTTTGTTGTTTTGGGCTTGGTCCTGTTTTTACCTCTTTTTCAGGAGCAACTTTAGAGTCAGTTTTTTTAATTTCAGGTTTTATATTTAACGAATGAGTTTCTTTTTCAACTTTTTTATTAATCAAAACTTCAGGAATACTGCTCATACTAAAACCGGTTGCAATAATTGTAACTGAAATTTTATCGCCCAACGATTCGTCAATACCATTACCCCAAATCAAATCAGCTTCAAATCCGGCTTTATCCTGCACATAATCAGTTACCTGCCCAATTTCATCCATTGTTATTTCAGCATTCCCCGAAGTCACATTCAGCAATATATTCTTCGCCCCGTTAATGTCGTTGTGATTCAGGAGGGGTGAATTTAAAGCATCTTCAGCGGCCTTTAAGGCTCTTCCTTCTCCTTCAGCTAAACTTGTGCCCATAAGTGCCACTCCACTTTCACGCATTACCGTTTCAACATCGGCAAAATCAACATTTATATAACCGGCAACGGTAATTATCTCAGCAATTCCTCTTGCAGCAATCGACAGAACATTATCGGCTTTGGCAAAAGCTTCAGAGATGGCAAAGTCGCCATACATTTCCCTGATACGTTCGTTATTAATAACTAACAATGAATCGACATAACTCTGCAATAAAGTTATACCTTCAATAGCCTGCCTTATCCTTCGCCGTCCTTCGTTCCTGAACGGAATGGTAACAATTCCTACCGTTAAAAAACCCATTTTTTTGCATGCTTCAGCAATAATTGGAGCAGCACCTGTGCCGGTTCCTCCGCCCATTCCGGCGGTTATAAATACCATTTTAGTATTTGGCTCCAATACTTTAATTATTTCATCGAGGCTTTCGATGGCTGATTCTTTGCCAATCTCAGGCTTATTTCCTGCTCCCCGGCCTTCGGTTAACGAAGTTCCTAACTGAATTTTAAATGGCACCGGACTATTATCCAATGCCTGTGCATCGGTATTGCATACCATAAAATCAACATCTTTAATACCTTGTTGATACATGTGGTTTACTGCATTTCCTCCCCCTCCACCTACTCCTATAACTTTAATAATAGAACCAGAGTTTTTATCCAATTGAAAATTTACAATATCAGAATTCATACTCTATCAAATTTGTGTTTCCATTAACTTCATTAACTCAGAAATAACGTTTTTCAATGCTATTGGTTACCCAATTATTGGTCATCGTCGTCAAATAATTTTCCTAATTTTCGGTAAAACCATTTGTCAATATTTGAATCCTCTTGTTCAACCGTTTCTTTTTTACGCCTAAAAGAACGTGATTTTCGCGGTGATTTCTTTCCAACTTTTACAGGTTTTTCTTCTTCCTGTCCTGTTTCTGAAAAAAACTGGCCCTGCTCCTGAAATTCTAGCTCATTTTTATTCTCTTTTTCATCAGCCACTTCAGGTTCTTTATTTAGGTCTTCTAATTCAAATTTTTGATCGGGTACTTTTTCCTGAAATACCTGATTTGGATTGGTACAAAATCCGGTTGCCAAAATTGTCACACAAATTCTATCCTCCAGTGCTTCATCGTACCCATTTCCCCATATAATATCAGCTTCCTGCCCGGCTTTTTCCTGTAACAATTCAATAATCTCTCCAATTTCTCCAATGGTAATTTCTTCTTTACCGGAAATAATATTTAAAAGAATATTTTTAGTGCCATATATATCGTTGCTATCTAACAACGGCGATTCCAAGGCTTCATGGACGGCTGCTAATGCACGATTTTCGCCAGTTGCATATCCTGTTCCCATAATAAAGACTTCACTCTTCGACATTACTGTATGAACATCGGTATAGTCAATATTGATATTCCCATGAACCGTAATAATTTCAGCCACACCTTTTACAGCTGTAGCTACTACACCATCGGCTTTTCGGAATGCTAGCCTGGCAGGTAAATCACCAAAAATATACTGCAGTTTTTGGTTGCTGATTACCAACAAACTATCGACATTATCGCGCAGTTTTTCAATGCCTTCCAATGCCTGTCCATAGCGCTTTTTACCTTCGGCAGGCGAAGGAATAGTAACAACGGCAATTGTTAAAATACCCATTTCCTGAGTTAACCTTGCAATTACAGGAGCCGCACCTGTTCCGGTACCACCTCCCATTCCGGCAGTAATAAAAACCATTTTGGTGTCATCGCCCAAAACGCCTCTGATATCGTCGTAATTTTCAATGGCTGCTTCTTCTCCTTTTCCGGGATCATTGCCAGCTCCACGTCCTTCAGTTAAAGTAACTCCTAACTGAATTTTTATAGGAACAGGACTATTTTGCATAGCTTGTGCATCGGTATTACACAAAATAAAATCAACATCCCTGATTCCTTCTTCAAACATGTGGCTGACAGCATTACAGCCACCTCCTCCTACTCCTATTACCTTAATAATATTCGAAGAGGATTTCGGAAAATTAAAATTTAACAATTCTTCAGCCATACTTTTCAAATTTATTATTTCATTGGAATATCGTCATCATTAAAAATCATCGTTATCTGATCTGAAACCTGTTCTTTCATTTTGTTCCATGACAAACCCAAAGATGATGTTTTTGCTTTTTTCTTTTTAGAAACAGAAGATTCCTGATTATTATTCAGGGCCAATTTTAATGAACCAAAGGCAGTCAAAAATTCAGGGCCATTAAGTTCCTTAATATTATTTTTAAATTCTATTAATGAAAATCCCACACGGGAATCTAAACCTGTACGGTACCTGATAAGTTGCACTAAATTTGGCAGATTGGCTGTCCCTCCAGTGATTACTATTCCGGCACCTAAATGGTCGAGGTAACCTGATTTTTCAATTTGATAATATACGCTATCAATAATTTCCTCTAACCTTGCCTGAATAATAAATGCCAAACTTTTAAACGAGACCTCTTTGGGTTCCCATCCATTATATCCGGGAATAGTAACCACTTTTTCTTCTTCAGCAAAATCGCCCATTGCCTGCCCGTACTGAACTTTAAGCTGTTCGGCCCACTTCTGAAGGATGGAACATCCTAATTTAATATCGTTGGTAATCACTTCGCCACCAAAAGGAATAACACTGCTATAGCGTAAATTCCCTTCGTAATAAATGGCACATTTAGTGGTTCCTCCACCAATATCTAATACAACAACTCCGGCTTCTTTTTCATCATCTGAAACAACAGCTTCGGCAGTTGTTGACGGTGCCATTAGCGTTTTACCAATATCGACCCTGATGCGGTCAAGTACCTTTTCCACGTTGTTGTGATACGCCTCGGGTGCGGTAACAATGAGGTAACTCATATCAATACGTTTTCCCGACATTCCCACGGGATTGCGGATTCCTGATTCATTATCAATTTTAATGGTTTGCGGAATCACCTGAAATATTCTATAACCCGGGTCAACCGGGAAGTTACGGGCTTCATTTAGCAATTCCTGAACATCGATGGAGGTAACTACTCCTTGCTCCGAAATAAATTTATACCCGTTAAACGTATGTGTTTTTATATGCTGACCTGAGATAGTAATATCGACCTTCCCAATTTCTCCTTCAATTTGATCCTCCACCTGGCAAATAACGTCGTTAATTACATCTACAGCTTCATCAATATTAAGCACCATCCCACGTTTGACTCCTTTGGATGCCGCTTTTGCAAACCCAAGAATTTTAATTTTTTTTTCTTCAGTTTTTACGCCTGCTAATGCTACAACTTTAGTTGTCCCAATATCAAGAACTGCTGCAATGTTTTGTTTCGAAGCCATAATTTTAATTTTTAGTTCCTATTATTTGGTTTTCAAATTTTACATTAATTTTATTATATACACCCCAATTATTTTGCGCCAATACCTGCTCATAAAAACCTTTTAAATTCGCAAGCTTTTTTTTATAATCAACAACAGTACCCAGCTCAATTATATGGTCTCCAACCAAAGGAGTTAACATAAGCTCTTGTCCTGCTGCCACATAAATTTGTTCTATCTGAGCCTTCCAAAATTTATCCTTCTCGAGGTATATTATAAAAGGCAATAATTCATTTTTGATATATTTTTCAGTAACATTACCTGAAACCACCAGGACATTAGCCGCATACTTTGAAGAAACAGGAATACGGAACCCTTTCGAATCCATAAAATAGCTGTTCGTCCCCGACATTACTCTAATAACCGGTGTCCGGTGTTTGACTTTTATTGCCAACTGCCCTACGTATTTACTGCTATCGGCAGTCACTACTTTAAATACTTCGGCTTTTTCAATAGTCTGGTGTTTTTCAACTTCCTTTTCAATAATTTCAGAGTTAATCTGGCTGAGTTTTTTTTGTAAAATCGATTTGTCAGCCTTTTTCACAAGCCTAATTATTTCAGATTTATCGATTAAAATTACCTGGCCTTCTTCAAACAAAACCGAAATATTTTCACATGTTACAGGCTTCATTTCTTTTGATGAAAATGACACAGTTACGATTAGAAAACCAACCGTAAGTATTAAACCTGCTATGTGAATAATTCTTTTAAACATTTATTTATCGCCTCAATTCTTCAGCTATTTTATTTGCCACAACATCAATATCGCCGGCACCCAATGTCATTATAATTTGCCTGTCCGGATTTTTAATCCAGTCAATCACTTCATTTTTTTGAAGTAAAATTTTATTTTTATTCTGAATTTTATCCAAAATCAATTTGGAGTTAACACCTTCAACAGGTTCTTCCCTTGCCGGATAGATAGGCAACAAAGCCACTTCATCCAACAAATCAAGGCTTGTTGCAAATTCATCGGCAAAATCCTGTGTTCTTGAAAAAAGGTGCGGTTGAAAAATACCTGCAACCTTTTTCCCCGGATAAAGCTGTTTTACCGAATTTATCACAGCTTTTAATTCTTCGGGGTGGTGTGCATAATCGTCGATGAATACTAATTCGTCGCTTTTATAACGTATATCAAACCGACGTTTTACACCTACAAATTTAAGTAGTCCTGACTTAATATCTTCGTGCGATGCACCAGCTAACAATGCTAAAGCTGATGCAGCAACAGCGTTTTCAACATTTATCAATCCCGGGTGTGAAATTGTAATGCCAGAAATATTGCCCATAGGTGTCGACAAAGTAATTTTATACAACCCGTCCACAATTTTAATATCCGAAGCATAAAAATCAGCCTTTTCAGACAAGGAATAACTGTAAACTTTTAAATCTTCATTTTCAGGAATTCCCAATTCAATTCCTTTTTTGACAACCAAAATTCCTTCAGGTTTTATTTTTGCAACAAATTGCTGAAACGATTTTAGCAGATGAGAATAATCGCCATAAATATCAAGGTGGTCGGCATCAATTGATGTAATTAGGGCAATATTTGGTTTGAGGTTTAAAAATGACCTGTCAAATTCATCGGCTTCAGTTACAAGCCAACCATTTTCACTTCGGGGCAAAACCAGATTCGAATTAAAATTATTGGAAATACCTCCCAGAAAAGCACCACACCCGGCATCAGTTTGATTCAGTATAACTGAAAGAATGGTTGTAACAGTTGTTTTGCCATGCGTCCCGGCTACAGCAATACAATTGCCCGGGTTACAAATTTCGCCTAAAACCTGTGCCCGCTTTAAGGTAATAAAACCTTTGTTTTTTAGCCAGTTTAATTCAATATGGTTATTCGGTAGCGCCGGTGTATAAATAACCAATGTATCATCTTCATTTAAAAATGCAGGAATGGATGTAACAGAATCGTCGTAATGAACAGCAATTCCTTCGGCACACAATTGGCTCGTCAGAGCAGTTTCAGTCAGATCGTAACCCGCTACAACTTTCCCAATATGATTAAAATACCTGGCCAGCGAACTCATCCCAATTCCGCCTATACCCAGGAAATACATATTTTTTATTTTATCAAGGCCAATCATATTTTTATTAAATCTTCAATTTCATTAACTATTGTTTCAGTAGCTTTGGGTTTTGCCAATTTTTGAATATTTAATGCTAATTTTTTTGTTAGTTCATCATTATTCATAAGATCAAAGGCCTGATTTAAAAGCTCTTTATCAATCGTATTGTCATTCACTAAAACGGCGGCTTCTTGTTCAACCAAAGCCATTGCGTTTTTTGTTTGATGGTCTTCGGCAACATTAGGCGAAGGCACTAATATTGTTGATTTACCAACCAGGCACAACTCCGAAATAGTACCAGCCCCTGCTCGTGAAATAATTAAGTCGGCAACAGTATATGCCAAATCCATTCGTGAAATAAATTTATGGAGCTGAAGGTTTTTAGGTTTATGCACTTGCGTTTTTTCAACCATTTCGTCAAAATAAAATGCACCAGTTTGCCAGATTATTTCAGTACCATTTTCTTCAATTTCCATTAGATTATTAATTACCGCGTCATTTACTGACCTCGCTCCAAGGCTTCCTCCAATAATTAGAATCACTTTTGAGGAAGTTGAAATATTAAAATATTTTAACGCTTCGGCTTTTTGATCGGAGGTTATTATTAAATTATTTCGTACAGGATTCCCCGTTAAAATAATCCGCTCGGCAGGAAAAAACCGTTCCATATTTTCATACGCAACACAAATCTTTTGGGCTTTTTTTGCCAGCAACTTATTTGTTATTCCTGCATACGAATTTTGTTCCTGAATAACAATCGGGATACCTTTTTTTGAAGCTGCCCTTAACACCGGGCCACTGGCAAAACCACCCACACCAATAGCAATATCGGGTTTAAAATCTTTGATGATCTTCCGGGCCTGTACTGTGCTTTTAAACAAATCAATAGCAAACTTAAACCACTTGATTCCTGGCTTACGTGGAAATCCGGAAACAGGCAAGCCAATAATTTTATACCCTGCAGCAGGGACTTTTTCCATCTCCATTTTGCCTAAAGCTCCAACAAATAAAATCTGAGCATTGGCATACCTTTGTTTAATTTCGTTGGCAATCGACAATGCCGGGAAAATATGTCCCCCGGTTCCTCCTCCGCTTATTATGTATCGTTTACCTTCCATTTTTTTATAATACCGTATCTAAATCGGGTGCATTAATTTGTACAGGCTGTTCCTGTAACTCTTTGTTTTTCTGAGTTTGATGGCTCACACTTAAAACACAACCAAATGCAACCGATGTAAAAAGTAACGAAGTCCCACCCATACTCACCCAAGGCAATGGTTGCCCGGTTACAGGGAATACTCCCGATGAAACGCCAATATTTATCATAGCCTGAAATACCAAAAGTAGCGTCAGCCCGGTAACCAAAAATGCCGGGAAGGTTCGAGTAGAACGCCTCACAACCACAATTCCCCGGTAAAAAAATATGAGGTATAAAAGGATTATAAAAACACCTGCAAACAGGCCATATTCTTCAATAATAATGGCATAAATAAAATCGTTGTAAGCAGCAGCCATATAATTACTAACATCAGAACTTCCTGGCCCTTTACCAAACAAACCTCCTTCGTAAATAGCCAGTTTGGCGTAATCGGCTTGTGTTATTCCTTTTTCAGAATTAGGGTCGCCATTTATAAAACGTTCAATCCGTCCTTTTATGGTTTGAACCCGTGAATAATCATCGGGCACCAAATTACTTCCATAATATACTCCAAGAATGAGCAAAATGCCGGCTAAAAAAACCAATCCCAGGTACTTGATTGGAATACGTCCTATAAATAACATCCCCACTACTGTGGCAAATAATAAGGCAGAAGTTGAAAAATCGGAAACAAATATTAATCCGCAAATTATTACTGTAAAAAATAAAATAATTTTAAACGCCTTAAAAAGTTCGGCTTTTGATTTTTGATTGCGGCTCAAAATACGCGAAACAAACATTATTAATGAAATTTTAGCTATCTCGGCGGGTTGAAAGGAGATAAAACCAATATCTAATGTCCTTCCGGATGTATCACCTGCATGGCCTGTCAATTTCATTGCAAAAGCCAGTACCAATAATCCGATACTTATATAAACGGCAATGTGTGAAATTATAGAGTAAAGTTTTACCGGAATTACATTTACCATGACTATAATTATCCCAAATCCAGCTGACAGAAAAAATAATTGCCTGATCAAATAATGCATCGTATTTCCACCGGCACGCCTGTTTGCCAAGGCACCCGTCGAACTATAAACAATTAATATGGACAGCAATGAAAGTAACAGTAATACAACCCATATTACTTTATCACCTTTGATCATATTTTTAACCGACAAATTCATTCAATAAATTACTCCATTAATTGTTATCAAAATTTATTACAAATCTCTTCTTTTATTCCATTTAAGTCAAACTATTAATGGTTTGACTACAAGTCGCGAACCGATTTTTTAAACTGGTCGCCCCGGTCTTCGTAGCTATCGAATAAATCGAAACTTGCGCATGATGGAGACAGCAGTACAGCATCACCGTTTCGTGCCAGGTAATACGCTGACTTTACGGCATCGGGCATCGAATAAACGTCAATAATATTGCTTATATGCTTATCAAACGCAGCATGTATCTTCAAATT
Source organism: Prolixibacteraceae bacterium (assembly GCA_963666575.2). Taxonomy (GTDB): domain Bacteria; phylum Bacteroidota; class Bacteroidia; order Bacteroidales; family Prolixibacteraceae; genus JABMQB01. Next base: position 382,789 of record CAXXYG010000014.1, on the reverse strand, counting down.
ATTTTTACCCAGACAAATAATGGCTTTAACTTTATTCTTCACCAAATCGGTTAACATTGAATAATCGTTTCCTTTATCTACTCCACCGGCAATCCAAACAATTGGTTTATTGATACTCTCTAAAGCATACCAGCTCGAGTTAATATTTGTAGCCTTTGAATCATTAATAAATTCAATTCCATGTACCACCAAAAATCGTTCTAACCGGTGTTCCACACCTTTAAAATCAGATAAACTTTCGCGTAATTGCTCGTTACGAATTTTAAATACCATACTCGCAATTCCTGCGGCCATGGTGTTGTAGGAATTATGTTTCCCTTGTAATGATAAATCCAGTATAGACATGCTGAACTGATTTTCGTTAAATTGTATAACTATATTATTATCGGAAATACCTGCTCCTTGTTTTGCCGGTTTACTTAAAGTAAATGGCATTTGTAAAGCCTGTATTTCCCGCTTTTTAATTTCTTCCTTAATAATTTCATCGTCGGCACTATAAATGAACACGTCATTTTTAGTCTGATTTTGAATAATCCGGAACTTCGAATCAACATAGTTTTGCATGTTGTATTCGTACCGGTCGAGGTGGTCGGGTGTTATATTTAAAAGAATGGCTACATCTGCTTTAAACCCGTACATGCCATCGAGCTGAAAACTGCTCAATTCAATCACATAATAATCAAAATCAGACTCTGCCACTTGCCAGGCAAAACTTTTGCCTACATTACCCGCCAGTCCAACGTTAAATCCAGCTTTTTGCATTATATGGTACATCAATAATGTAGTAGTGGTTTTACCATTGCTACCGGTTATACAAATTGTTTTTGCACGGCAATATTTACCGGCAAATTCAATTTCTGAAACCACTTTAATCCCCCGTTTTTTAAGTTCAATAATTAACGGAGCATTGTCAGGGATTCCCGGGCTTTTAACAACCAATCCCGAAGAAAGAATTTTTTCATTTGAATGTTTTCCTTCCTCAAAATCCAACTCATAATGCCGAAGAACGTCTTTATACTTTTCTTTTATATTTCCGAGGTCTGAAACAAAAACTTCAAACCCTTTTTTTTTTGCCAATACAGCAGCCCCTACACCACTTTCACCACCACCTAATATGGAAATCATTGTATTCAATACTATCTGATTTTTAAGGTTACTATGGTCATTACTGCCAACATTATTCCTATAATCCAGAACCTCGTCACAATTTTAGCTTCTGGAATTCCTAATTTTTGATAGTGATGGTGGATAGGGCTCATAAGAAAAACCCGTCTGCCTTCACCATATCTTCGTCTTGTATATTTAAAGTAAAACACCTGAATTACCACTGAAAGATTCTCAATTACAAATATTCCACACAACAGTGGGATCAGAATTTCCTTTCGAATTAGGATTGAAAAAACGGCCAAAATTCCTCCAAGTGCAAGGCTTCCGGTATCGCCCATAAAAACTTGTGCCGGATATGAATTATACCATAAAAATCCAACGGTAGCTCCAATAAAAGCGGCAACAAAAATTGTCAGTTCGCCTATATTAGGGATATACATTATATTCAGGTAATCGGAATAAATTACGTTACCGCTTACATATGCTAAAATACCAAGCGTTGCCCCACTTATTGCCGATGTACCGGTTGCCAATCCATCCAATCCATCGGTTAGGTTAGCCGCGTTCGATACAGCCGTAATTATTAATATAATTGCGAGGGCATAAATCAGCCATTTTAAATAAACAGCACTATCACCCGCAAAGGCTACCAACCATTCATAATCAAATTCGTTTTGTTTAAAAAACGGGATGGTTGTACGAGTCGATTTTACATCTTCGGTAACATATTGCAGGCTTTGTTCGCCTGTTTCACTTTCAACCACAATTTCCTGAAGAGGCTCACCATTTTCCATGAGCACTTTTTCACGAACCAAAACTTCATCGCTTATAAAAAGAGCTCCGGCAACCATTAACCCAAGGCTCACCTGCCCCAATATTTTAAATTTCCCGGCTAATCCTTTTTTGTTTTTTAAGAAAACTTTAATGTAATCATCAACAAATCCGATCAATCCAAGCCACAAAGTGGTTATCAGCATTAACAGAATATATATGTTATGAAGTTTCGCAAATAACAACGTTGGAATAACGATTGAAATTAAAATTATTAATCCACCCATTGTTGGGGTCCCTTTTTTCTGCATTTGGCCTTCAAGCCCAAGGTCCCTGATATCTTCGCCAATTTGTTTTTGCTGAAGCAGATTGATAATCCGCCGCCCGAAGGCCATGGTAATAAAAAGAGACAAGATAATAGCTGCACCTGACCTGAACGAAATGTATTGAAACATTCCAATTCCCGGGATATCGTATTCTTTTAAAAGTTCATACAAATAGTACAACATAGTCAGGTCAATTAATTAATTCCAAATATTTCTTCAATCACTTCTTTATCGTCAAAATGATGTTTTATACCATTTATCTCCTGATAATTTTCGTGCCCTTTGCCGGCAACAAGTATGAGGTCGCCTGGATTGGCAAGCATTACGGCCGTTTTTATAGCTTCTTTCCTATTTTCGATTGATAATACTTTCTTTTTATGAACAGCATCAACACCTGTTTCCATATCTTCAATAATAGCTGCCGGAAATTCTGTGCGCGGATTATCAGAAGTTAGAATTACTTTATCGCTGGCTTTTACAGCCTCTCTTGCCATTTCGGGCCTTTTTGATTTGTCCCTGTCGCCACCCGCACCGATAACAGTAATTACCTGTTCGTTTCGGGTGCGGATTTCAGAAATGGCATTTAATACATTCTTTAGAGCATCGGGAGTATGTGCATAATCAACAATGGCAAATTTCCCATCCAAACTCCTGATGATTTCGAATCGGCCTTCAACCGGATTTAACTCGCTCATGGTTGTTAAAACCTTTTCCTCGTCACAGTGCAAACATTTTGTTGCAACGTAAATCGCCAGTAAATTATAGGCATTAAAACGTCCTACAAACTTTGTCCATAATTCTGTTCCATTCAAATTTAATAAGGTACCATCAAAATGACTTTCAATAACCCTACACCGGTAATCGGCCATATTCTGCATTGAATAGGTAACGACCTGTGCTTTTGTATTCTGAACCATTACCCTACCATTTTTATCGTCGGTATTTATGATGGCAAATGCATTGGCAGGAAGGCCATCAAAAAACATTTTTTTTGCCTGAAGGTATTTGGCAAATGTTTTATGGTAGTCTAAATGATCGTGTGTGAGATTTGTAAAAATTCCAAGGATAAAATCAATTCCACTAATTCGTTTCTGGTGAATGGCGTGTGAACTCACTTCCATGATACAATATTCACAACCTTCAGCCACCATTTCAGCCATTAACTTTTGAATTTGAATAGCATCGGGCGTGGTATGTGAAGCGGGATATTCTGTATCGCCAACAAGGTATTTTATGGTAGAAAGTAATCCTGATTTAGACCCCAGTTTTTTTAACAATTCATAAATTAAAGTAGCAATACTGGTTTTCCCGTTGGTACCTGTAATACCTATAACCTTTAATTTTTTTGATGGGAAATTGTAAAATGCAGCTGCCAGTTCACCTAAAACCGCCTGTGAATTTTTTACTAGTATAAATGTAATTCCTTCGGGGATTTGCACAGGAATAGTCTCACAAACTATTGCTAAAGCACCTGATTCAATTGCTTTGGTAATATAATTGTGCCCATCGACATGAGTCCCTTTGGTTGCCACAAATAAATAGCCAGGTGCTACTGCCCTTGAGTCAAAAGTTATCCCGGAAATTATCCCATTGGTTTTGCCAACAGTTTTAATAATTTCTACAACTTCTAATATATTTCCCAACTCCTTCATATGCAACTAACTCAATGTCAAATAAATTACCATTCCATTTTTACATTTTCGCCCGGGATTTAGCGATTGTTTTTTAACTTTTCCGTACCCGTTTATTACTACTTTTAATCCATTTTTTTCAAGCAGATATACCGCGTTACTAGCACCCATTCCTCGCACATCGGGGATTAAGTCACCATTAACCTTTTTGCCTTTTAATGCCATTAGTTCCCCATCAGATTTTACTTCAACAATATCCTGTTTCGCTGATTGAGTAGAGTTTTGAATATCAAACTGATTAAGCACTACTTGAATATCTTGTTGAATACCACTTTTTACGGCAGGCATTTCTGGATTACTTTCATTTTTTGCTAAATTGGGAGACAACGAATGTTGTATTTGTGTGGCGTACACTTTTTCAGCAATTTCCTTAAATACTGGCCCTGCTACCGATCCTCCATAATACAATCCTTTGGGTCGATTTACGGTTACAATAAGTGAATATACCGGGTTGTCGGCAGGGAAATAGCCGGCAAACGATGCCAGGTATAAACCTTCGCCATATTCACCATTCGATGCTATCTGAGCGGTTCCTGTTTTACCGGCAAGTTTAAAATAATCGTTCCTTAAACTTTTACCAGTACCGGTTTCAAAAACTCCCTCCAATAGGCTTTTGGCTTTTGCAAGCGTTTCTTTTGAAACAATCATTGGATTCATTACGGTAGGCTTAAACTTTTTAAATTCCAGCCCACCATCCCTGATTTCTTCAACAAAAGCAGGTTTAACCATTTTACCATCATTTGCAACAGCGTTATAAAATGTCAAAATTTGCAACGGTGTCATTTTTGATTCATATCCGTATGACATCCAAGCCAATGAAGTGCCCCACCAATTTTTATCGCCGGGATATTTAAAATATGGAACACCTTCGCCTTTAATTTCTAAACCAAGTGGTTTGTTAATACCAAAATCAAAAAGTCTATTGATATATTCCCTGGGATTTTTTTCATAACACTGAGTTATAATTTTGGCAACACCCACATTCGACGATTTTTCAAAAATCTGCTTTAAGGTCATTTTCCCATGCCCTCCCGATTTGTAATCGCTATCGTACACAGTCTGGTCCTTATATTTCCATACACCATTGCCGGTATCAAAAACATCGCTGGTGTCAACCAATCCCTGATCTAATGCAACCATTAATGACATGAGCTTAAATGTAGAACCTGGCTCATAACAACCTGCATGGCCCAGAGCATAATTATATTTTTCGCTGTACATTCCACTTTCAGTCCGGCCCAAATTAGCAATGGCTTTTACCTTCCCGGTTTTTACTTCCATTAACACAGCTGTACCCCAGTCGGCCTGGCTTTTTTCAAGTTGTTTCAAAAGGGCATTTTCGGCAATATCCTGTAGTTTGATATTAACAGTTGTAATAATGTCCATCCCATCACGGGGTTCGATTTCGGTGCGTGTTACCCAACGTCCCGAAAGGTTCTGTTTGTAACTTACGCCTGATTCACCTTTTAAATACAATTCATACGCACCCTCGAGGCCAGTATACCCAATATTTCCATGGACACCTCCGTAAGCTCCTCTATTTAAAGTACCAACCATACGCGATGCTAAAATACCAAGTGGTAAAATCCGTGTATTTTCCTGTTCAATTATTCTTCCACCACGGTACCTGCCCCGTTTAATTATCGGGAAGTTTTTTACTTCCTGAAGTTCGTTATAATCAATTTTTCGGGGAGTAATTAAAAATCCCCTGTCTTTCTTCTTATACCCATTATCAAGCTTTTTCTTCCAGGCAGATTTAGAACTACCCGGAAACATTTTCGATATATAAAATGCCAACGAATCACTTTGCTCATTATAAACCTGCCTGACTCCGGGTGCAACCAAATCAATTCTAACAAAATAACCGGGAACCGATGTTGCCAGGACGTTTCCATCGTCGGCACAAATATTCCCTCTATTTGCTTCAATAATTAATGTATTTGCACTCAAGTTATCAGCAATTTTTTTCCATTTATCCGTTTTTATATTCTGAACAGCAACCAGCTTAAATACAACAGCCACACCAAGTAAAAACATGATGAAATAGACCAGTGCAAGCCTCGATATGATTGCTTTACGAATATCCATTTGCTGTTAATCTTTTATTACAATTTTATGAGGAGGTTTTTGAGGCTCCTCTAACTCCAAGCCTGCAGCTTTTACACGCGCTACAACCTCCGATGGCCGGCTAACATCCATCAACTTCGCCGAATTTGTTATTGATTCTGACCTTAATTCTTTAATATTGTCCTGAATTACCTCCAATTCACGAATTGTTTTTTCGGACCAATACCTGTTAGTAATCAGAAGCAAAGCCAAAAACACAAGAAAAAAGAAAAAAGGAATTTGTTTGGTTACCCTTTCATCCGTCAAAATAGTACCACCAATAAAGGGTTTTAGCCCTTTTGGCCTCCTTGCACTATTTACTTTCTTTGCTTCCATGCTTCTTATAATTTTTCTGCCACCCTTAGCTTCGCGCTTCTTGATCGTGGATTTAGTTTTTGTTCTTCTTCAGTAGGAATAATTACTTTGCGGTTCACCAACTTAAAGGGCGAAGACACATTACCATAAAAATCCTTATCTATTTTACCTTCAAAATTTCCCGTTTTAAAAAAATTCTTCACCAGCCTGTCCTCTAAACTGTGATAAGTCATAACTACCAATCGGCCACCAACTTTTAAACTATCGAGTGACGCTTCTAAAAATTCAGTTAAAACTTTTAATTCATCATTCACCTCAATTCGAAGTGCCTGAAAAAGTTGCGCCAGATATTTATTTTCAATTTTCATTGGATAACACCCGGCAACTGCTTCTTTTAATTCAAATGTTGTTCTAATCTGTTTCTCTTTTCGGGCTTCTACAATTTTTGATGCCAATTTGCCGGCATTTTTTATTTCACCATAGCTTCCAAAAATCTCCTTCAATTTTGCTTCAGAATAATCATTAATTATCTGCTTAGCTGTAAACGCTGCCTTTTGGTTCATTCGCATATCCAACTCGGCATTCATACGAAAAGAAAATCCACGCTCAGCAACATCAAAATCATGAGAGGATACTCCAAGGTCAGCTAAAATCCCATCTACTTTAGAAACTCCATAGTAGCGCAGGAAATTTTTCAGGTACTTAAAATTTTGCATGATAAAAAAAAACCGGTCGTCCTTAATGGCATTCCCGGTTGTATCAGCGTCCTGGTCGAAGGCAAAAAGCCTGCCTTCGTTTATTCTGCTCAATATTTCGCTTGAATGCCCGCCGCCACCAAATGTAGCATCTACATAATCGCCTTCAGGATTTAAAACCAGTCCGTCAATACTCTCCTTCAGCATAACCGGTATGTGATATTCACTCATATGGTTTATTCACTTCGATTATTCCCCAACTTCTCCTTATACATATCACGCAACGATTTTCTTTCGATTTTGCGTTGCTCATAATTCTCTGCATCCCATATCCGAATAGACTTCCCCATTCCTATTATGACAACTTCCTTTTTTAAAACAGCATGCCCAATAAAATCGGAAGGAATATTAATCCTCCCATTGGGAGCCATTTTAACAGTCGTAAAGTTTTCATAAAACTGCTCCAATAATTCAAGGTCCCCTTCATCAAACTGGTTAAGTTTTGATTCAATCTCTTCCAGTTTTTCATTCCAGTACTCTTCAGGGTAAATGTTTAAACAGCCCACATAAATATCTTTTTCGATAGCTATTGGTTGTTCAGCCAATTCACCCATCGCTTTTTTAAATAAAGCCGGCAAAACTATCCGCCCTTTATCGTCAATCAATGCTGTATGTTTTGCTGAAAATCGAACCATTATTTACTTTTACACCTATTTATTAACTGTAAAAATACAAATTTATTCCAATCTTTGACAAAAGATGCCACTATATTACACCTAACTTTAGATGTTCAATTGTTGAAAACTTGTTAAATACGTGTTAACAACCTCATAATAATTTCTTTACAAGTTTTGCAAAACTATTTATAAACAACATTTTATGAATTAAATCTCGATTGTCGACTTACATGTTAATAACTAATGAATTGCTTTATTCTACTACTGTCACATTAATAAAATTTGACCATTTTGTTCGAATACTTTTAAATACGGCAGATTTTTACTTATTTGCCATCAAATTCACATTTTCATGGAGGAACCAAACAAGGTAAAAGCTATTAACATTCGGGAAGTAGTTTATAGCAAAAGCCCCAAAGTAGCAAAAATGCTACCCGGCTTTGTTTACAAATACATTCACCGTATTATGCATATCGACGAAATCAATCAATTTTTGTCGGACCATGGGCATTTGAAAGAAATTGATTTCCTGACAGAAGTTGTCAACGATTTTAAAATACAGGAAGAATTTATTGGAGCCGAAAATATACCCAACAAAGGAAGGTTCATATTTGCATGTAATCATCCTCTTGGCGGATTCGATGCAATGGTATTAATGATATATGTAAACAAAGTACTGGGCGGGTTAAAATTCCTTGCGAACGATGTTATTATGAACATCCCAAACCTTGGAGAACTTCCTGTACCGATTAACAAACATGGCAGACACGGACGAGAGGCAGCCAAACTAATAAACGAAACATATACATCAAACAACCAGATATTGTTATTCCCTTCAGGCCTAGCATCACGCCGTATCAAAGGAAAAATTATTGACTTAGAATGGAAAAAACATTTTATATCGAAAGCAATCGAATCGAAAAGAGACGTTATTCCTGTTTTTATAACCGGGAAAAACTCAAATAGGTTTTACATCATTGCTAATTTGAGGAAATTTTTCAGAATTAAATGGAACCTTGAAATGTTTTTCTTAGCCGACGAAACTTTTAGGCACAGAGGGAAACATATTACCTTTTATTTTGGCAAACCTCTGCCCTACACGATGTTCGACAAATCAAAGACACATCAACAATGGGCTTATTTTGTAAAAGACCTTGTTTACAAACTCCCATCGACGGTTAATCCTATAAATTAATGCGTTAAGAACAATGAATAATTTATTTTTTTTTTAATTTTGTAGCCCATTTCTTGAACTAGTAAACTGGCAAATGAAAGATTTAATTGCACCTATACCGAAAGAAAAATTATTAGCAGAACTTACCCCAGAGAAATTACTTCGAAAAACCAACAAAGGTGCTAATGAGATATATGTAATCACACACCACGACTCTCCTTCGATCATGCTTGAGATAGGCCGTTTAAGGGAATTGACCTTCAGAGATGCAGGCGGCGGTACCGGTAAAGAAATTGATATTGACGCTTACGATACTGCCGAAATACCATACAAACAACTAATTGTATGGGATCCTGATTCGAATGAAATTTTGGGTGGCTACAGGTACTTGCTATGCTCCGAAGCTGAACGCGACGAAAAAGGCAACGTACATTTAGCAACGTCTCGACTGTTTCACTTTTCGGAAAGATTTTATAAAGAATACATACCACATACACTTGAGTTAGGCCGATCGTTTGTACAACCCACATACCAATCGAGCAAAGCAGGAGCAAAAGCATTATTTGCGCTTGATAATCTTTGGGACGGACTTGGGGCATTAATTGTTGACCATCCTGAAATAAAATATTTTTTTGGAAAAATAACCATGTACATGCACTTTCACAATGAAGCACGCAACATGATTCAATTCTTTTTCAAAAAATATTTCAGAGACAAAGAAAACCTTGTTTATCCGTATAATCCGTTTATTTTTGAAATAGATGAAGAGAAGCTCGGAAAAATATTTATTGGAAAAAACTACAGTGAAGACTATAAAATCCTTACTCAAAATGTAAGACAGTTTAACGAAAATATTCCTCCACTTGTAAATGCCTATATGAATTTATCGCCTTCGATGAAAACCTTTGGTACTGTTATAAACGAAAAATTTGGGAATGTGCTTGAAACCGGGATCATTCTTACTATAAAAGATATTTACGAGGTCAAAAAAGACCGCCATATCGAAACATATATCAAAGACAAAGAAAACGGAGAATGGCCATCGCTTGATTAACTGATTCAATGGACTATTACAAAAATCACGATAAATTACTCAATGCTGTAGATTCAATTATTTTTGGATTTGATGAAAGTCAGGGTGAATTAAAATTATTATTACTGAACAGGAATTTTGAACCTGCCAAGGGTGGCTGGTCGCTAATGGGGGGTTTTGTAACAAAAAACGAAAGCCTTGACAACGCAGCCAAACGTATAGTCAAATTACTTACCGGGCTCGAAGATGTATACATGGAACAATTGTATACATTTGGTGACCTATGCCGCGATCCTGGAGGACGGATTATCTCAACAGCCTATTTTTCATTGATTCGCATAAAAGAACAGGACAAAACCCTGGCCGAAGAATACGGAGCTGTCTGGATACCAATTTCTGAAATACCTGAATTAATTTTTGACCATCAGGAAATGGTTAATAAAGCCTTGCGTAAACTCCGCATCAGGGCAAGGACTCAACCCATTGGCTTTGAGCTGCTTCCTGAAAAATTTACCATTCCTCAACTGCAGGCACTTTACGAAGCAATTTACCAGGTGCCTTTTGACAAAAGAAATTTCCGAAGGAAACTTCTTACTATGAAATTGCTCGTAAAATTTGATGAAAAAGAAAAAAAATCATCAAAAAAAGGGGCCTTTTATTACAGTTTTAATCAGGAAAAATACAATGAACTCCTGAAAACAGGTTTCAATTTCGAACTTTAAAATTGACACGTATCAATAGGCCCGTTTATCAACTCCTTCTATAAAATTAATAAATGACGCATTTACTACCCTGTTCCCCCCAGGAGTAGGATAATCACCTGTAAAATACCAATCGCCTGTATCATTTGGGCATGCAACATGAAGGTTTTTCACTGTTTGGTAAACAATCTCTACCTCTGATTCACAATCTTCAGGTTTAAGCATTTCAGCAATTTTAGCCGAAATTTGTTCATCGGTAAAAGGCCGGTATATCTCTTTCACATAGTTTACAACTTCTTCTTTAGGAAGGTTTTCCTGGGCTTTGCATTTTTTATAAACGTCATCAATTATTTTTTCCTGGCCGGTATCGTTTAATAATTCAATGGCGGCATTAAATGCCACAAATTTATCCAACCGTGCCATATCAATTCCATAACAATCGGGGTACCTGATTTGTGGCGCTGATGAAATGATAATGATTTTTTTAGGCAAAAGCCTTCCCAATATTTTTATAATACTTTTCCGTAAGGTAGTCCCTCTAACAATCGAATCATCAATAATTACCAGCGAATCAGTATTTTTGCGAACTACGCCATATGTAACATCATATACGTGAGCAACCAGGTCGTCTCGACTGGCATCATCAGCAATAAAGGTCCTCAATTTAACATCCTTAATTGCAATTTTTTCCATTCGGGGTTCCACCGAAATAATTTCCTTTATTTTTTCGTTTGTGAGGTGCCCGTTTTCTCCTTTTATTTTTTCAATTTTCCAATCAACCAAATAGTTACGAATTCCTTCCATCATACCATAAAATGCTGTTTCAGCAGTATTTGGAATATAGGAAAAAACAGTATTCTCAAAATCGTAATTAATCGTTTTTAATATTATTGGCGTGAGTAAATTCCCTAATTGTTTTCTTTCCTTATAAATATCCCTGTCGCTACCACGAGAAAAATAAATCCTTTCAAACGAACATGATTTTCTTTTATGTGGAACCCTCACAATTTCATTGCTGATTTTCCCCGCTTTTTTTAATAATCAGTGCTTCGCCTGGTTTTACTTCATTAACGCTATCATAACTTACATTCATCACCGTTTGAATAACGGGCCTTTCAGAAGCCACAACTACAATTTCATCGTCGTGGTAATAAAATGCAGGCCTGATTCCTAATGGATCGCGCATTACAAATGCATCGCCATGCCCTATCATCCCGGCGATGGCATATCCTCCATCAAAATCTTTTGATGCCCTTTCAAGAATATTCTGAATATCAAGATTCTGCTCAATTAAAGGAGAAATCTCAGTATTGGCATAACCTTCGTTTTTGTATTTCCTAAAAAGATTTTGGTTTTCTTCATCCAAAAAATGGCCTACTTTCTCAAGGACGGTAACGGTATCGGTATTTGCTTTGGGGTGCTGCCCCAATTCAACCAACCGGTCGAAAAGCTCGGGGGTATTTGTCAGATTAAAATTCCCGGCTAATACCAGATTGCGCGATTTCCAATTATTTTTTCGCGTTACCGGATGAACCAAAGTAACATCATTTTGCCCAAAAGTACCATACCTTAAATGGCCGAGGTATAATTCACCTATATATGGTAAGTTATTATAAACCCACTTTGAATCATTAATATCACCACCTCCTTTAAATGCTTTTTTAAAAGATTTATTAACCTTATCAAAAACAACTTTAATGGGATTATCATCAACCGACCTTTCCCTGAAAATATATTCATAGCCGGGTTTCATATTTACTTTCAAATTAACTAAACCTACACCATCCTGTCCCCGATTATGCTGTTTCTCCATCAATAAATAAAGCTTATTTAAGCCATATTGCCAGGTTCCGTACTTTTTATAATAATACTCCATAGGTTTCAGGAGTCTTATCATAGCAATCCCACATTCGTGTTTAATTAACTCACTCATTGATTATATTTAATCATTCCCTGTCATTTCAAGTTCCGGAAATTTAATAATGTCCGGTACAATAAATGCGATGGGATATTTATTTAACAATTGTTTTTGCAGTTTTAAAGCTTCATTTCTTGTCCTAAAATTCCCAACCCTCACTTTAAAATAGGGCGAATTGTATTTTATCCTAACATCACTATCAGGATACCGTGAAAGGAAATCATGTTTTACTTCAAGCGCCTTTTCTCTTGCATCGTTTTCGAGGCTAAAAAAAATCTCTACCCGGTATCCATCCATACCTCTTTTTTTTTCATTATTCTCAATGTGCCATGCCAACATCCGGGTTAAACGTATATCCTGATCGGGTTGCACTTCATCAATAATTGAAGGGATAGTTATGGAATCAATTTCGCCAGTGCCTTCAGGAAACTGAGCAGCCAAAAACTGCGAAACCATCATTGCGAGCACTATTAAAACAGTTTGTTTCATAGGTGTAATAATTGAGGTTGCAAATATACATTAAAAGCAAACATTAAAATAACGAAGTTTTTCACAACCAATTGTATTTATAAAAAAAGGCAGCTAAAAAATGCTGCCTTATATTCGTTTACTTATTCATTTTCAAGCGCCTGCTGCAACTCATCGGTCATTTCGAGGTTGTGAAAAACCTCCTGTACATCTTCGTCATCTTCTAGTTTGTCAACTAATTTTAATACCGATTTTGATGCATCAACACTCAGTACCGTTGTATTATTTGGAATTCGTTGAAGCCCCTGGCTTTCTGGCTCAATGCCCAACTCTTCTAATTTTTTTGACATATTACCAAAATCTTCCATCGCTGTAGTAACAGTAATAATTCCATCCTCTACTTCAATATCTTCAGCTCCAGCATCAATAATATCAAGTTCAAGTTCCTCCAAATCAATTTCTCCCTGAGGAAAGGCAAAAACTCCTTTCCTATCGAACATAAAACTCAAAGATCCATTGGTACCAAGCGCTCCATTCATTTTTGAAAAAGCAGCTCTGACACTACCAACTGTTCTGTTATTATTATCAGAAAGGCATTCTACAAAAATAGCAATCCCATGTGGCCCATACCCTTCGAATGTCATTTCTTCGAAACTGGAAGTATCTTTATCAGCCTTATTTATGGCGCGTTGAATAACATCTTTTGACATATTCGCACCTTTGCCATTCTGGATAGCTAATCGAAGGCGAGGATTTGACTCAACGTCAGGGCCTCCCATTTGTGTTGCAACCGTTATCTCTTTTGATATACGCGAAAACAATTTTGACCTTTTGGCATCAGCTGCTCCCTTTTTATGCTTTATGGTTGACCATTTACTGTGTCCTGACATATTAAAACTATTTTAAAATTTCCCTTTACTAAATTCCTTCTATCAACTAAAAAAATGTCTCTCGCTGCAAAAATACTTAAATTTTGATGATTGTTCAAATTCAAAAATTAATTAGGCAAATTATCTATGTGTATTATTAAATTGTAAAATTCGAAGAATTACATTTTCTTTGCAAACTATTTGAATTCAGGCAAATGAAGAAACTTTATATTGAAACCTATGGCTGTCAGATGAATGTAGCCGATAGTGAAGTGGTGGCGGCGATAATGCAGGAAAGGCAATATGAGTTGGCAACATCGGCCGAAGAGGCAGACACTGTTTTTATAAATACATGTTCGATCCGCGACAATGCCGAAAAAAAAATCTGGAACAGGCTCGATTACCTCAAAGGATATAAACGAAAAAAAAAGGGGCTAACAGTCGGAATTATTGGTTGTATGGCCGAACGTGTGGGTGAGAAATTCCTCGAACACGAGGCGGTTGACCTTGTTGCCGGCCCCGATTCGTACCGCGACCTTCCTTTTTTATTAAACAAAGCCGAAGAAGGTGACAAAGCAGTAAATACTGAGTTATCGGAAATAGAAACTTACGACAAAATTACGCCCGTCCGTATCGGGGACAATGCTCTGTCGGGATTTGTTAGCATAACTCGTGGATGTAATAATTTTTGCACTTACTGTATTGTACCTTATACGCGAGGAAGGGAACGTAGCCGCGACCCTGAAGACATCATTAATGAAATAAAAGATTTATCGGCAAAAGGGTACAAAGAAGTAACCTTGCTGGGGCAAAATGTGAATTCTTATAAATGGTTGCCCGAAGGAGAACGGAAACCGGTTAAATTCTGGGATCTGTTAGAAATGGTCGCTCTTACTGATCAAAAATTAAGGATTCGATTTACTACTTCGCATCCTAAAGATATGTCGGACAAAGTGCTGAAAAAAATTGCCCAATACCCCAATATTTGTAAACACATTCATTTGCCGGTTCAATCGGGAAGCTCGCGGATATTAAAATTAATGAACCGGAAATACGATATTGAGTGGTACAAAAACAGGGTAACAGCTATTCGTGAAATAATTCCGGAGTGTGGTATCTCAACCGATATTTTTTCAGGATTTTGTAGTGAAACAGAAGAAGACCACCAACAATCGCTTGAGTTGATGAAGTGGGCAAAATTCGACATGGCTTTTATGTTTAAATATTCTGAAAGGCCCGGAACTTACGCTTTCAAAAACCTGGAAGACGATGTCCCGGAGGAAATTAAATTAAGCCGATTAAACGAAATAATTGCTTTGCAGAATAAAATCTCACTTCAAAGCAATCAAAACGATATTGGTAAATCGTTTGAAGTGATGGTTGAAGGCACCTCTAAAAAATCGAAAGAAATGCTATTTGGAAGATCATCACAAAATAAGGTGGTTGTATTTCCGAAAGAGAACCACAAAAAAGGCGATACCATTAATGTCATCATTCACAATTGTACCCAAACAACTTTAATCAGTAATACAAAAAAATAACCATGGGAAAACTTGTTGATGAATTTAATACTTACCGGGCAACAATGAATGATAAGATTCTGTCGTCTGAAAATAAAGTAATGAAACGCATTTTCAGTATCGACACACTTACATACCAGGACGGGGCTTTAAGTTCAAAAATTAAAGAAATGTTAGGGCTTGCAACATCGATGGTGCTTAGGTGCGACGATTGTATTAAATACCACCTTGAAAAATGCTATAATTTAGGAGTTTCCACCGATGAACTTTTTGAGATTTTTTCGGTTGCGAACTTAGTTGGTGGCACAATTGTTATTCCTCATACCCGCAGGGCACTTGAATATTGGGAAGAACTTTTAACATTGTAACCTATTCTTTAAGGTATTTATTATATTGCAGAACATTCATTAAAAAAATATTATGGCTAAAAAATATGCTATATCATCGCGAGGTAAAACTTTAAAATCTTTTCTTGACGTACGTTTTGGCAGATGTGAAAACATCGTTTTATTTGACACTGAAAAATCTGAATCATCAATTTCAGACAATCAATTTAAAAATGCTGAACATGCAGGCACTCAATTAGTCGATTTTTTAGTAAGTCAAAATGTTACCGCCATAATAACTGGCGAAGTTGGCCCAAAAGTGATGAATAAACTTCAGAAAGAAAAAATACAGCTGGTTTTGTTGGAGGAGGACCGAATAAAAATTGAAGAAGTTATTTCAAGAATCTCATAAACACAACAAATCTTCCTTACAATACACAAACATTACAAAACCGGTTCTATGAACATCAGAAGTGCTAATCAGGGAGATGTTTCTACAATTGCATCCTTTCAAATAGCGATGGCTCACGAAACTGAAAATATTCAGTTAGATAAAGCAACAGTAAACAAAGGCGTTAAAGCAGTAATAAATGATCACACTAAAGGCCAGTATTTTGTAGCCGAAAAAGAAGGCATTGTAGTTGGATCATTACTTATTACTTTTGAATGGAGCGACTGGCGCAACGGGACTATTTGGTGGATTCAATCGGTTTATGTCGATCTGGCACACAGGCAACAAGGCATTTATACATTAATGTACAAACATGTTCGCAGTATTGTTGCTACTGATAAAAACATCAACGGTATTCGTTTATATGCCGAAAAATCAAATAAAAAGGCTCAAACAGTTTATGAAAAACTGGGAATGCATTCAAATCATTACGATTTGTTTGAATGGATGAAAGATTTCTAAAATCTTTCAAAGATTAAACGCCTTATATTTTTCCAACTTAAAAAATGAGTTTTTTCTTACGCAAATTAATTGACCAGGGAGAACACCAGCAGCAGGATTTTAAATTTTGCATAAACGATTCAAAAAAAATTGCCAAATCGCTGGTAGCATTCGCCAATACCGATGGCGGCCGATTGTTAATTGGTGTAAAGGATAATGGCAATATTGTTGGCGTAAAATCCGACGAGGAGTATTACATGGCCGAAGCTGCTGCAAATATTTACAGCAAACCACCTGTTTTATTTACAACTCAGCAATGGCCTGTCGAAGGTAAAACTGTTCTGGAAATAAAAATTGAAGCCAGCGACCAAAAACCGCATTTTGCAAAAGATGAAACAGGAAATTGGATTGCCTACATTCGAAAAAATGATGAAAATATAGTAGTCAACCGCATCCAAATTGAAGTTTGGAAAAAACAAAAAAGTAATGAAGGAATATTTTTTACTTATTCTGAAGACGAAAAATTCCTCATCGATTTCCTACAAACAAATCAAACAATTACTTTTTCAAAATTTATAAGAGTAGCTCAAATCAGCCGCAACAGGGCACTCGAGGTACTTTCAAACTTTGTTCTTCTTAAAATTATCCTACTTAATTCATCAAACTCACTCACAACATTTAGCCTTAATGAGGAATTTGACAAAGACGAATTAAAAAAATTTCGATAAATTTAACATATCCTTCCAACCAAATCAGATAGTCGTCGTCATTCATTTAAAGAAATACCTTGAAAGGCAAACCTGATAAAAGTGAGTTACTTCTTGTAAAACAATGTAAACAAGGCAATAACAAGGCTCAACACCAATTGTACACACGTTATTCAAAAGCTATGTACAACATTGCTACACGGATGACTGGTAATAAAGCACATGCTGAAGATATTTTGCAGGAAGCTTTTATAAAAGTGTTTACTGAAATACATAAACTTCAAAATGAAAAAGCATTTGGAGGTTGGGTAAAACGAATTGTAATAAACAAATGTATTGACCATTCGCGGAATAAAAAGTTCTTTTCTACTGAAATTGAAATTCATGAAATAGAAAATCAACTTATTGAAGAAGAAATTGAAGATACAATTTTACCCGAAAAGGTACATGAATGTATCAAACAACTTCCCGACGGAGCAAGGGAAATATTAGTATTGCGGGCACTTGAAGGATTAAAACACGCCGAAATTGCTGAACAATTAAACATTTCTGTTTCAACGGCAAAAACACAATTCCACAGGGCTAAAACCCTAATGGGCAAATTATTAAACAAAAATGAAAATAAATCTCGAAGAATACCTGAAAAAAAACCGGCCGAAGCTTGATGTTGAGTTTCCCGACCAATCAGTTTGGAATGGGATAAATGCCGGTATCACTAACAACAGGACTAGAAATAAATCAACACTTGGTTGGAAGGTTGCCGCTATTTTTCTGTTCCTTATTTCAGCTACTTATGTTTTTTATAATGAAACAAAAAATAAAGAGGTAATATTTATTTCTCTGTCTGATATTTCCAGTGAATTAAAACAGCAAGAAACTGAATTTCAAAACACAATCGGTGTAAAATGGCAACAGGTTCAACAAGTATTGCCGTCCGACCAATCAGATTTTCAGTTTCTTTTTGATGAACTAAATTACCTTGAAACAATAAATACCGATTACAAAAGCGACCTATCCCTATCAGGTGCCAACGAACAAATAATAAGGGCAATGCTCGATTATTACGAAAAAAAAATACAATTACTCGATCGTTTATTAATGGAAGCTCAAAAACAACAAGACCATGAAGACAAAAACAACATCTCGCTTTAAAACCGGTATTTTACTGGTCGCATTATTTATCTTATCAGGAACTTCGTTTGCTCAAAAATACGAAGCCTCAAAAAATATCTCAAAATCGGCTATAATTCCGAAATCGGCAATAATTGATATTAACAATCAATCGGGCGACCTTTCAATTATTACAACCAATGATAACAAAGTACTTATACATACAACTATTAATGTAACCGGAAGGACACAAGAAGACGTAGACAAAATTATCGAAGCCATTAATAATTTTGAGTTTAAACTAAGTGGCAATACATTCTACATCGATACCCGTTTTTGGAAAAATATGAAAACAATTAATGGGCGTTCGACAATGGAATTAAACAACGGCGAAACAGTAAAATTTCAGGACTATTCCATACACCATGAATTACACATTCCGGCAACAACTAACCTGATCCTGAACAACAAATACAGCGATGTTGATATCCAAAGCTTTAAAGGCGATGCTCAATTAACCATGTATAATGGGAAACTTAAAGCCGAAAGTTTTACTCAACCGGTAAAAATTAACCTTAAGTATTCAAAAGCCGAATTAAAAAATTTAGCCAATGTATCGTTTGAACTTTATGATTCGGATATAACTATTGAAAAATGCAGTGATGTAAAAATTAACAGCAAATATTCGAGCTTTGAAGCTGAAAAAACCGGCAACCTAAATATTGATTCATACGATGACAATTACACAATAAATACATTGGAAAATGTAAGTATTAAAGCCAAATATTCCGATTTTATTTTCCCATCAAATGGCGGCGATATTGAAGTCGATTTATATGACTCAAATATCAAACTCAAATCGGTTAAAAACATTTCGTACTCTGGGAAATACTCCGAACTAGTATTTGGCGATGCCTCTCAACTGATAATAGGTAGCACATACGATGATAATATTAGGATAGGAAATGTAAAAAAACTTTCAATTGATCAAAGTAAATATTCAGAATTCAGGTTAGGAGATGTCGGCTCATTTAAAATTGGAAATACCTACGATGATTCATTCGTAATGGGAGCTTGTATAGAAATTAATATTCAGGAATCAAAATATACCGACATTCATCTTAATTCAATTCAAAAAGAGTTTATCGCTCATTCATACGATTGCCAGTTTTATTTAAATAAAATTGACCCTGAATTTTCAGAAATAACAGTTGATGGGAAATATGGTGAGATTCAAATTGGGCTACCTTCAAATTCGGAATACCGATTGTTTGTAAAATCGACCTATTTTGAACCTAACTTCCCGAATGGAATGTTGCAAAAACAAGTTACCAAAGATCATAACACGCGTATATACGATTATTCAACCCCAAATTATAAGGGAACTGACAAACAAAAAATTTCACTCGAAGGATACAGCATGAAAATGCATTTTAATTAGCCAACAAAAACATCTACACAATTAAAACAAAGCGGGATTTTAAATGTCCCGCTTTTGTTTATTTAGAATTATTTTACATTAAATTAAGCTATCTCACAAATATTCTCGTTATTTTTGATCATTACTAAAAATAAAAAAATGAATCATAAAATAATAGTTCTGATTATTGCCCTGCTTTTTAGTGTTACTTCTTTTGCACAAGAAACCTATAAAGATAAAACAGCCGCTGATAGTGCCCTTACTTATCAAGGAGGTACATTCTACGAAGTTATAAACTACACTGAAAACAGTACTTCACAAGTTCCAAAAAATGTTATTTTAATGATTGGTGATGGAATGGGCGTAGCCCATATTTACAGCGGTTTAACAGCAAATGGTGGCCACTTATTCCTTGAAAACTTTAAACACATCGGCTTCTCAAAAACATTTTCTTCTGATAATTATATCACTGATTCAGCAGCAGGAGGAACAGCACTATCGACAGGTGTAAAAACAAAAAACGGAGCAATTGGTGTTGATCCAAATCAAAAACCTGTTAAAACAATTGTGGAAGAAGCTGAAGAAAAAGGACTGGCAACAGGATTGGTATCAACATCGGCAATAACACATGCCACACCAGCTTCGTTTATTGCCCATCAGGTAAGCCGTAATATGTATGAAGCTATCGCAGCCGATTTCCTAAAAACTGATATTGATGTATTTATTGGTGGTGGATACAAACATTTTACCGCGCGTGAAGATGGCCGGAATTTGGCCAATGAATTAAAAGAAAAAGGGTACCAGGTTCTTCAGGAGATTAATCAAATTGCTACTGTCACAAGTGGAAAACTTGCTGGGCTAACTTCATCGGAACACCCTGAGAAATACCCTGAACGTGGTGAAATACTTCCTATTGCCACAAATACAGCAATAAATATTCTGAAAAACGATGCTGATGGATTCTTTTTAATGATTGAAGGGTCGCAAATTGATTGGGGTGCCCACCAAAACAGTACTCAATTTGTGGTTGAAGAGGTATTGGATTTTGACAAAACTATTGGCGAAGTACTTAAATTTGCTGCCAACAACAATGAAACATTAATTATTGTAACAGCCGACCATGAAACAGGTGGCCTTTCGTTACTCGGCGGTAATTTTGAAACGGGTGTTGTTAAAGGCGGATTTAACACTCTCGGACACAGTGCTGAAATGGTACCTGTATTTGCTTTTGGCCCCGGCGCCAGCAATTTTACAGGAATCATGGATAATACCGATATTTACAAAAAAATCAAAGCTCTTCTTATTAAATAATTCGGTTACAAATTTTTACCAAATATGCGATGCCATTCAGTACTGACAAATGGCATACAGTATTCTATTGTTTTCTGTAATAGTTTTTATATTTTAAGGCCTACTAAATCATTAACTAATGAAGGAAGCTCTAGAAGTACTTGACCATGTGCGCTTAAATTTTTCTCCCTCAGGACTTTTTGCCTTAAATGTTACTATTGCTTTTATAATGTTTGGGGTTGCCCTCGATATCAAATGGAAACATTTTAAAGATGTAATAATGAAACCAAAGTCAGCAATAATTGGAATTATTTCTCAATTTTTTTTATTGCCAGCTGTAACATTTTTATTCATACTGGTATTAAGTCCAACTCCAACTGTTGCCCTGGGAATGATTTTAATTGCTTCATGCCCCGGAGGAAATATTTCAAACTTTATGAGTGCCATGGCACGTGGAAACTTAGCCCTTTCAGTAAGCTTAACAGGTGTTGCTACTTTGGCCGCTACCTTTATGACACCGTTAAACTTTGCTCTATGGGGTGGCTGGTATATTGATATTTACAACAAAGCAGGTGCTGCAAATTTACTTCGCCCAATTGAAATTGACCTGTTTCAAATGGTTCAAACTGTTTTTATTTTATTAGGAGTTCCGGTTATTCTTGGGCTTTTATTTGCACAATATTTACCCCGGTTAACATTAAAAATCAAAAAACCAATACGCCAGTTATCCATAGTTATTTTTATCATATTTGTGATTGTACTATTGGCTGCCAATTTTAATAATTTCCTGAAATTTGTACATCTGGTATTTTTAATTGTCCTTATCCATAATGCTTTGGCCCTTCTAACAGGATTTGGTTTTAGTACATTGTTTAAACTTCCGCGCGTTGACCGACGGGCAATAACCCTCGAAACAGGCATTCAAAACTCCGGATTAGCTTTAGTATTAATGTTCAATCCTAAAATATTCCCTCCCGAACTGGAATTGGGAGGAATGGCAGTTATTGCTGCCTGGTGGGGAGTATGGCACATCATTAGCGGTTTGGGCATATCAACTATCTGGTCGAAGAAACAGTTACCTGCACCCGCCGTATGAAATACGAAAATTGGTCCTTAGGTTATTGGTTCGTTAAACCCTATATCGCTTTTGCCCACTGGCTTACACACAAAAAAGTTTTCGTTTTAGGTGATAAATACATTCCTAAAAACAAGCCGGTTATTTTTGCCCCCAACCATCAAAATGCCTTAAGCGATGCCTTAGCGATATTAACTCATATTAAACATCAACCGGTATGGCCAGGAAGAGCAGCTCTTTTTACACCAAAATTCACCCGCCCAATCTTAAAATTTATGAAAATAATGCCCATCTATCGTATTCGCGATGGGATAGGTAATCTTGGTAAAAACAATCAAACTTTTGCTGCTTCTATAAAAGTTTTACAAAACAACCATGCTCTTGTATTGTACCCTGAAGCCGCGCATTCGGGGAAAAGGCAAATGTTACCTCATAAAAAAGCCATTCCACGAATAGTATTTCAAGCTGAAGAAGAATCAAATTTTAAAATGGATATTCAGATTGTCCCGGTAGGAATTTATTATACCCACTATTTTAATTTTAACCGACAAATTGTTATAAAATTTGGAGCACCAATATCTGTACTGGAATACAAAGAATTATATAAAGAAAGCCCACACAAAGCAACTTTTAAATTAAAAAATGATATTCATGAACAGATTACCTCATTAGTAGTGAATATTAACAGCAAAACATACTACGAAGAATTTGAACTAATACGAAATATATACTCCAGTCGGTTCATCCAGAAACAAGGGAAAAAAACCAACCTAAAAAACCAACCTTTGGCCGGGCAAAAAATTGTAAACAAATTAGATTTACTGGAAGTTTCTTCTCCCGAAAAAACGGAAGAAATTTGCACAAAAGCCAAAGAGTATATGGCTCTTGTTAAACAACTTAAATTGCGTGACTGGTTGGTAAAAAAACAAAATTATCTGGCCCCGGTTTTATTAAAATCCATTTTATTACTTTTTACTCTTCCACTATTTATTTATGGAACACTATTAAATATTATTCCATTTATATTCCTGGATAAAATTATAAAAAGCAAAGTCAAGGACTGGATTTTTTGGAGCACTTTCTTTTTTGCAGCTGGTATTCTTTTATTCCCACTATTCTATTTAATAGAATTATTAGCTTTTTCTACTTTCTTGCCTGGGATTTGGCTAAAAATTGGATTTCTAATTAGTGCACCAATTGCAGGGAAATTAGCATTTAACTGGTATGTTTTTCTGTTAAAAACAATTGGACAGGTGCGTTTTATGCTTCTGAAAAAATTCAAAAACACAACATTTAGTCAATTACTTTCTAAAAAAGAGAGAATTGTTAAATTCACTTGACCAGTTGATTAGCTAATTATTTATTCTTATCTTTTCAACAAACCAATTGATCAATAACTCACCATGCCTGAAAAACTAAAAGACATTCTTTTCCCACGCGAAAAAGTAAATCAATTTGCCGAAGCATTACAACAAGTACATCCGGAATTTAATACAATCGGTTTTGTCAATGATGTGTGTGACTCTGATTGGCCTGACCGGGAGCTAAAAGAAAAAATGCGGCATACAACCCTTTGTTTAGGTAAACATTTACCTGCCGATTACGGTAAGGCAATAAAAATATTATTGGCTGTTGTACCTTTTGTTAAAGGATTTGAGGCAATAGTCCTTCCCGATTTCGCTGAGGTTTATTGGGCTCAACCATTGGGATATTTCGCTGCCGGCTTTAGGTGAATTTACCAAGTGTGGCTCATCCGAATTTGGCATACGCCCTTTCCTGATTAAGGACTTAGAAGCCACCATGGTTTATATGCTGAAATGGGCCGACGACCCCGATTTTAAAGTCAGACGGTTTGCCAGCGAAGGCTGCCGTCCACGGTTTGCCTTGGGGAATGGCTATTCCGGAATTAAAAAAAGACCCTTCGCTCATTCTTCCTATACTTGAAAAATTAAAAAATGATCCCGAGGAATTTGTGAGAAAAAGTGTAGCTAACAACTTAAACGATATTTCGAAAGATAATCCTGAACTGGTTTTAGATATATGTGAACGGTGGCATGGCACAAGTAAAAACACCGATTGGATTGTAAAACATGCTTGCCGAACGTTATTAAAGCAAGGGAAATACACGTGCTATGATGTTGTTTGGATTTGCAAATCCCGAACAAATGGAAGTTTCAAATTTAGTATTACCAAATGAACCTGTGAAAATTGGAGACAACATCTATTTTGAATTCGATTTTTCAACTTAAAACAGAAAAACCACAAAAAGTTAGGATCGAATACATCGTAAATTACATGAAAGCCAATGGCAAAACCTTACCAAAGGTATTTCAAATAAAGGAAGTTGAACTGAAACGCGGGAAGCCACCATATCAGAAAAAAAACATTCGTTTGTTGAAATGTCTACTCGGAAACATTACCCCGGGGTACATACTTTCGAAATTGTAGTGAATGGTGAAAAAAAAGGCAAAAGAAAAATTAAATGTAATTCGTTAAGAAATAGAACTTACCGACGCCCTTTCTTTTTAGGAATTTGTTTATTCACCCGGGCTTTATTTTGTTTGGATTTTCTTATTTTCCATTTTTTTCTCATGAAAAGCACCCTTAAATGAAGGGTCGTCAAGTTTTCGTTGCCGGTCGATTTCACGTAATATTTTTTGACTTTCTTCAAATTCAGTATCAATAATTTTTACACCTTCAGGGATTGGTTCCACTGCAATTGGCATATTCATTATTTCCTGAATTTTTTTCACGTGCCATTCATCCGAAGGTTCAACAAGTGTAATGGCAGTACCAACGTTACCTGCACGGGCAGTACGTCCAATGCGGTGAATATAATCTTCGTATTGCGCCGGCAGGTCGAAATTAATTACATGGCTTACAAGGCTGGCATCCAATCCACGTGCCGAAACATCAGTGGAAATTAAAATTCGTATTTCTCCATTCTTAAATCCTTGAATTGCATTAATACGCGATGATTGGCCTTTGTTTGAATGCAAAATACGTTTTTCACCTTCAGTTTTCCTTTTTATAACTTTAAAAACAGCTTCGGCATGTTCTTTAACTTTCACAAAAATAATGACACGGTTAAATACCTCTTCATCTTCCAATAAAAACCTTATCAAACTTAATTTTGTCCTATAATTCGGGACGTTATAAATTAGCTGGTTTACCAACTCTGCAGGAGTAGCCGATGGCGACACCTCAATGCGTTCGTAATGGTCGAGGAACTCATGTGCCATTTCTTCCACATTCCCAGAAAAAGTGGCCGAGAATAAAAGATTCTGGCGTTTATTCGGGAGTACTTCAAAAAGTTTACGTAGTTGCGGCATAAAACCCATGTCCAACATACGGTCTGCTTCATCAATTACCAGGTATTTTACTTTTTTAAATGATAACGCTCCTGCATTATATAAATCGGTAAGCCTACCAGGTGTAGCTACTAAAACATCAATTCCCTGCCCTACGAGCTCAGCGTGTTTGGTCCAGCCAATACCACCAAAAATTGCTGCATGCCTTAAATTCGAATTGGTGGTTAACTCTTCCACATCTTCACCAACCTGAATTGACAATTCGCGGGTAGGGACAAGAATTATAACCCTTGGATCATTCCCTTCGGCTTTTATCAAATTCATTAACAATGGAATAAGATAAGCCGCTGTTTTTCCGGTTCCGGTTTGAGCAATACCCAATACATTTGCTCCCGACCTGATTATTGGTATCGCCTTGGTTTGAATTGGTGTTGGTTCAACAAAACCAATTTCTCCTAAAGTTTTTAATATCGATTTTGATATTTTAAGCCCTTCAAATGTATTCTTCATGCAGCAAAAGTAATAAATCCTTCGTTCTATTTTAACTTGTACATTTTTCCGGGTAAAGCAATCACAATATTTTTAAACTCAAGATTCATTAAAATACCCGAAACTTTACTCATAGGCAGTTTTGATTCACTACAAATCTGATCAATAAACATTCGGTTATTTTGTTTTAAAAGATCAATAATACTATTTTCTTCGTCCGATAAATTAACAAATAACGATTGCTGAATACCTACAGGTTTTTTTCTGGTTTTTTCCCAACCCATTAAATATTCAAGGTCGTCAATCCCTTCAATTAATGCTGCAACATTACGTTTTATTAACTTATTACACCCTTTTGAATAAGCGGCTCCAACATTTCCAGGGAACGCGTAAACATCGCGATTATACGAAGCTGCAATATCAGCCGTAACCAATGACCCTCCTTTTTGTCCTGATTCAACTACAATTGTGGCATCAGTTAAACCAGCGATAATACGGTTGCGGCGGATAAAATTAGGGGGGTCAATTTTTGTCTCACTTGGAAAATCAGAAACAAGAGCACCATTTTCGACCATTTGGAGGGCGATGGTTTTATGTAATGAGGGATATACTAAATCAAGGCCATGGCCAAATACAGCGATAGTCGGCAAGTTATATTTTAGTGCCGACTTATGCGCCTGAATATCTATTCCGTAAGCTAATCCGCTTACAATAACCGTATGGTGATTTCGTTCGGCCAAGTTTTTTATGAGTTCATCGCACAAATTTTTGCCATAATCGGTTGCATTTCGGGTACCAACAATGCTAACCATTTTAGTTTCATTAAAATTAACATGCCCTTTCGAATAAAATAAAATTGGGCCATCGGCACAATTTAATAATCGGCGGGGATAATTTTCATCCAAAAAAAAATGGGCTGATATATTGTTCTTTTCAATAAAAGCCAATTCTTTTTCGGCCCTTGCCAATACATTTGAATTTATTATTCTGTCAGCATTTACTTCACCTATACCGGGTATTTTCAGTAAGCTTTTTTTCGGCTCCTTTACAATGCCTTCAACATTTCCAACATAAGCTATTAAATTTCGGGCCAAAACACCGCCAATCCCTGGAATCAGAGACAACGCAATTTTTGAAATTAACGGTTCATCCATAATTATCTATTTGGGGAAATAAAAAATCAGTCTCCTAAAATAGTATGAAGCTCCTTCGTAATTTTATTGATGTCATCTTTTTTACCGCAGCCAAACTCACCGAAGGATATTCAGCTATGCCTCTTTTGGTTTTTACGATCAGTACAATGTCAGTGACCAATCCCAATACCGATTTTTCAAACTGTACATCCTTTAACAAGTTTTTGGCAAATTCGATGGAATTATATTCCTTCTTACCAAATTTAATAGCAGGAAAATACCGTAAAATAATTGATTGATCGTTGGTGATAAACTCGATATATTGAATATCAAACAACTGAAATATAAAAAACCAAACCATAAATGCAGCCCCAGTAAGTATTGCCTTTAAATTCTCGTCAGTTAAAAACATTACCAACATAAAAATAGCCATAACCACACTTATCAAATAAAACACCCTTTTCAGTAATGTTGCTTTTTTCTTATTATTAATTACCATTTTTTCGTTATCAAATTCTAATTTTCAGTTCGATGATATTGCCAAATTAAAGTCCCACACAAATTTGTATTAACTTTACTGCAATTTAATACTGACTTATGGGAATATCAAAAATAACATCCGAAATTCTGTTTTCACACAATATTGAACGTAATCTTTCAGAAATTATTAAAAAATACCCCAAAGGAAAGATATTTCTGGTTACTGAACCGAATGTTAAAAATTATTGTTCCGAAACATTGGCCAAAATAATGGCTTTAGGAGATATAAAAGAAATTCTTATCCCTTCGGGAGAATCAAGTAAAAAACTATCGACTGTTGAAATAATATGGGATTTCCTGAGTAAAAATAGAGCAGACAGAAAATCACTCCTCATTAATTTTGGAGGGGGAATGTTGACCGATTTAGCAGGTTTTGCAGCCACTACCTTTAAACGGGGAATCGATTTTGTAAATATTCCAACAACTCTTTTAGCGCAAGTAGATGCTTCGGTTGGAGGAAAAACAGGAATTAATTTTAACGGTTTAAAAAATGAAATAGGCACTTTCAGAGAACCAAATGCTGTTATCATCAATTCTGACCTTTTAAAAACCATCGACCAACAAAATTTTATTTCCGGCTATGCCGAAATGATTAAACACGGCCTTATTTATAGTCTGGAGCATTTATCAGAATTAAAAGAATTTAATATAGAATCAATCAACTATGACCTGCTTCAGGAAATAATTAGGCATTCGGTTGATGTTAAAAAATACTTTGTAGAAAATGACCCTACAGAACAAAACATACGGAAAGCACTTAATTTTGGACATACCACTGGGCATGCATTTGAAAGTATGGCCATGGAAAAAGGGACTCCAATATTGCATGGTTTTGCCGTTTGCTTACGGAATGATTGTCGAATTATACTTATCGTATAAAACATGCAGTTTCAGCAAAACCAATTTGGTTGAAATTTCGGAATGGCTATTAAAGCTATATGGGAAATTTGAAATTAATGATTCAGATTTTACGCAACTTCTTGAATTTATGACACATGACAAAAAAAATGAAGATGGCATAATCAATTTTACCCTTATTTCAGAAATTGGGAAATTTGAAATAAATCAAACCAGCTCAAAAGACCTAATAATTGAAGCATTACAATTTTACAAGCAATTATAATTTTTCATCCGCCTTATATATAGTATGACATATCAAATCAGCTCGACAAATAAAATAATAAAAGGAACTATTGACCTTCCTGCTTCGAAAAGTATTAGCAACAGGGTTTTAATAATTAACGCCTTAAATTACAGCCCATACCCCATACATAATTTGTCGGATTGTGATGATACAAATGTGATGTTGAAAGTTTTGACTTCGAATACCAACAAATTTGATATTGGGCATGCCGGAACGGCCATGCGGTTTTTAACTTCTTATTTAAGTAAAATTGTTGGCGAATGGGAAATCACCGGTTCATCGCGAATGAAACAACGGCCAATTGCAACTTTGGTGGATGCACTGGTTCAATTAGGAGCTAAAATCGAATACCTCGAAAATGATGGTTTTCCACCCTTAAAAATTTGGGGAAGCCATTTAAAAGGTAAAACTTTAAAATTAGATGGAAGTATCAGTAGCCAGTTTATCACAGCACTATTGTTAATTGCTCCGACTATTGAGGGTGGATTAACTATTCAACTTGAAAATAAAATCATTTCGAAAGCATACATCGATTTGACCCTTGAGTTAATGAAAAAATTTGGTATCCTTTATAAATGGGAAGGCCAAAAAATTATTATTACAGAACAACATTACCTGCCTATTGATTATACAATCGAAGCTGACTGGTCGGGGGCATCATACTGGTACCAAATTGCTGCGTTGTCCGATTCGGCTGATATACACCTTCAAAACCTGACACTAGACAGCCTGCAAGGAGATTCAGCCATTCATAAATGGTTTACTCAATTTGGTGTAATCTCTGAAAAAACAAAAGAAGGAACCAGATTAATTAAAACCAGTAAAATAACTCCTGATTTTTTTAATCAGAATTTTACCGATAATCCTGATGTTGCACAAACCATAGCTGTTTTGTGTTTGGCAAAAAAAGTGCCTTTTCATTTTACTGGCCTTGAAACATTAAAAATAAAAGAAACCGACAGGATAGCGGCCCTTCAAAATGAATGCGCAAAATTTGGTGCTACATTTACCGAACCCCAGAACGGCGAATTAGCCTGGGATGGAACAATAAATGAATCTTTAATCGTAAAAAATCCTTCAATAAAAACATATAATGACCACCGAATGGCATTGGCATTTGCTCCAATAGTTTTATCAGGGCAGCCAATACAAATTGAAAATCCAATGGTAATTACTAAATCATATCCCAACTTCTGGAATGACCTGAATAAAATAGGGATACTTTCAACAAAACTAAAATAGCCTTATTTTCAGACATTTAAAATGTTTTTGCTGTAAAAAAATACCCACTATTACTGTTAACCTTATACTATTATAAGGTATTCCCTATCAATATACCATCGCTTCCCCTATTTAATACATCAGCCCACTGCCATAGATTTGTAACAGATTCTTTTAACAAGAAATTAATACAAAACGTTATGGCACTATTATGGATTATACTCGGAATAACTTTATCACTTGGAGCAATTATCAGCTACTATTGGATTAAGTTTGATGCTCCTACAGCAGTTTTATTAATAGGGTTATCTGGAATTCTATTTTTTGTGTTCGCAGTAATTTGGGCTATTGTTTTAATGTATAAAGGAGAACCAATGACAGCTGCCCTTGGTATGGTAACACTTGGTATTCCCGGAATACTTTTAGTTGCTGCCGGATGGCGTTTAATTGCAACCAACAGCCAAACTGAATAAGAAACTAATATGGTTTACAATTCTGTTCAGCGAAAAAATATATTAAACAAACAATTTGATTGAAAACAGATACAAACACCCGCACAAGAAGAGCCTTAGTTAAAGGCTCTTTTTTATTTCCTCAATTCAAAACTAAAACCTAAATAATATTATCGCTTACAATAATTAATACTCAAATCCCAAATCTACTATAAAATTCAACTATCTGTTTTTCTGAGACTTACAAGATGCAGAATTACTCTATCAGGATTTTCCCCATACAATATCAGAAAAACCCCTATTTCTCTCCGTAATATATCAACCTACATTTGTAATATAAAATTTAAAAACAATTAAAAATTTAAGATATGGCACTTTTATGGTTAGTACTCGGAATTACACTTGCAATGGCAGGTATTATTAGTTACTACTGGATTAAATTTGGAGCTTCGAAGCGCGTTTTATTTACCGGGCTTTCGGGAATAGCATTTTTTATATTTGCAGTATCATGGTCGGTCTTTTCAATGTATAAAGGAGAACCTTTAACTGCTGCTCTCGGATTATTATCATTTGGAATGCCTGGTATACTACTTATGGCTGCTGGCTGGAA
Source organism: Prolixibacteraceae bacterium (assembly GCA_963666575.2). Lineage (GTDB taxonomy): Bacteria > Bacteroidota > Bacteroidia > Bacteroidales > Prolixibacteraceae > JABMQB01. The sequence continues at coordinate 351,698 of CAXXYG010000014.1, read as the reverse complement.
ATTAATGGCCTCGAATAACCAGATAGAACAATAAAATTAAATTGATAATTTGGATTGAAACAAATACATACACCGTTACCAAAAGAGCTTTAGTTAAAGGCTCTTTTTTTTATTTTCCTTATTCATATCCATAAAATAATTTTCAATTTTATAAATGCTTCGCTATCCAATAAAATGCAATACCCCGAAATAACACTAAATAGCAAAATACATAAAGTTGAAAACAAGCCAATCAGGCTTTTCTCCAATCAATATCAGAATAACCCCTATTTCCCACAAAGCCCCTTTACTCTACATTTGTTATAAATAAATTAATAAGGTAATTTAAAAACTAAGTTATGGCACTATTATGGATTATATTGGGGATCACATTAGCTATAGCAATAATCATTAGCTATTACTGGATCAAGTTTGGCGCTCCAAAACGTGTATTGTTTACAGGATTATCAGGAATTGCATTTTTCCTTTTTGCAGTAATTTGGTCAATCTATTCAATGTACAATGGAGAACCACTAACAGCAGCACTTGGGCTTATGGCGTTTGGAATACCAGGTATTTTAATGATTGCGGTGGGTTGGCGTTTGCAGTCGGCTGAAAATTAATTTGGAATTTCATACTAAATACTAATAATAAAAAACTGTTCGAAGTTTTCTTTAAAAGACAATTTGATTGAATTATATATACAAACACCTAAACAAAAGGGCCAAGGGACTGGCCCTTTTTTATTTTTATAAAACTACCTTTTAGCCCGAAAAAACGTTTTAAGAAGTCCACTACTTTCTTTTTCCAATATTCCTGAAACAACCTCCGTTTTTTTATGCAGGGTTTCCGAAGCAAATAATCCATATCCTTTTTTACTATCAGAAGCACCATAAACCAATTTCCCCAATTGTGACCACCCAATTGCCCCAGCGCACATTACACATGGTTCAAGTGTTACATATAAAGTACATTCGTTTAAATATTTTCCACCCAATAAATTTGTTGCAGCAGTAATAACCTGCATTTCGGCATGAGCTGTTACATCATTTAAGGTTTCAGTTAAATTATGGCCACGTGCAATAATTTTGTTTTGAGAAACAACAACAGCCCCAACCGGCACCTCTCCTTTTTCAAAAGCAATTTGAGCCTCATCGAAGGCTTTTTTCATAAAATAAGTATCGTCAAATGCTTCTATCATATATTTCTTTCGGTCAATGTATACAAATCAGTTTAATGAAAGCCGAAATTGCTAAAAACTTCTTATTTTCGCAAACAAATAAAACTATTGCAATCATGTACAGAACACACACTTGTGGCGAATTAAGGATAAAAAACGTAGATGAGGAAGTAACTCTATCGGGATGGGTCCAGCGAATACGCGATTTAGGAGCTATGACTTTTATTGATTTACGCGACCGATACGGAATTACTCAATTAGTTATCGATGAAAATTCATCAAAACAATTAATTGATACATTTCAGGAATTAGGCCGTGAGTATGTCATTCAAGCCAAAGGCTCCGTTAAAGAAAGGTCGAGCAAAAATAAAAATATCCCTACCGGAGAAATTGAAATTGACTTAAATTCCATCTCTATTCTAAGCCCTTCAAAAGTTCCTCCATTTACTATTCAGGATGAAACTGACGGGGGTGATGAGTTAAGGATGAAATACCGGTACCTTGATTTACGCCGCGATGTAGTGCAAAAAAATCTGATTTTAAGGGCAAAAGTAGCTCATGCCATCAGGTCCTATTTAAACAACGAAAATTTTATTGAAACCGAAACACCTGTTCTGATTAAATCAACTCCTGAAGGAGCCCGTGATTTTGTTGTCCCTTCAAGAATGAATCCGGGTGAATTTTATGCACTTCCGCAATCACCACAGGTTTTTAAACAATTATTAATGATTGGCGGTTTTGATAAATACTATCAGATTGTAAAATGTTTTCGCGATGAAGACCTTCGTGCCGACAGGCAACCTGAGTTTACTCAAATTGACTGTGAAATGTCGTTTGTTGAACAAAACGACATTCTTAATACATTTGAAGGATTAACAAAACATTTGTTTAATGAAGTTTTAGAAGTTGAAGTCAGCGAATTTCCTAGAATGCCTTATTTCGAGGCAATGGAAAGATATGGTTCAGATAAACCAGACATTCGGTTTGGAATGGAATTAAAAAACCTGACCGAAACTGTTAAGGGAAATAATTTTGTTGTATTTGATTCGGCCGAATACATTGGAGGAATCTGTGCCGAAGGTTGTGCATCGTATACACGCAAACAACTCGACCAGCTTACAAATTGGGTGAAACGTCCTCAAATTGGCTCAAAAGGCCTTGTTTACGTTAAATGTAATGAAGACGGAACATTTAAATCTTCAGTCGATAAATTTTATTCACAAGACGACCTTAAAAAATGGGCAGAAGTTCTGGATGCCAAGCCAGGTGATATAATATTTGTCCTTTCGGGAGAAAAAAATCAAACCGTTTCGGCACTCTGCGAATTACGCCTTGAAATGGGTAACCAATTGGGATTACGCGATAAAAACACCTATAAACCTTTATGGGTTGTTGATTTCCCACTTCTTGAATGGGACGATGAAAGCAAACGGTTTCATGCCATGCACCACCCGTTTACATCGCCAAAACCCGAAGATACTTCGATGTTGGAATCAGACCCTGGAAAAGTACGTGCCAATGCCTACGACCTTGTTATCAATGGTGTTGAAATTGGTGGTGGTTCGGTAAGGATATTTAACTCAGAACTTCAATCGAGGATGTTTGATTTGCTTGGATTTACTCCTGAAGAAGCAAATAACCAATTTGGATTTTTAATGAATGCTTTTAAATATGGGGCACCACCTCATGCAGGAATCGCTTTTGGATTCGACAGGTTAGTTTCGTTATTTGCAGGTCTCGATAGCATCAGAGATGTTATTGCCTTCCCTAAAAACAATTCGGGGCGTGATGTAATGATCGATTCTCCATCGCTGGTTTCTGAAGGCCAACTAAAAGAATTAAGCCTTAAACTCGATATGAAAGAAAAATAGAGCTTTAAATAATTGCCAATAAAAAAAGGAGAAACAAATGTTTCTCCTTTTTTTATATTTTATCGAATAGTTTATTCGTAAAACTCTGATCGTTTCCTTGAAGAATAGTTAATATTCAACGCAGCCATTTTTCGTAATTCCTGCTTCAGCTCTGATACAATCCCCATTTTTGTATATTGATCTACCTTAAGAGAAGTAATCATTGACGGACGTTCAGCTTCATCTCTTGCTTCACGTTCAGCAGTAATAAAATCAGGAATATCACCCATGCTAGCAAACTCATCATTTAATTGAATCCTTGGCTCAGTACCAAAAACCTTTTGGTACTGTTGAAAAGGTGTTCCAATATAAATGTAGCTAACTAGTGATTTTTTCTCAAGTTTATTTAACTCAGTAGCTTCGGGTACCGTTACTTTCACTTGTAATGTTACCTCTCTCATGGTAGTACTTACCATAAAAAAGAACAATAACATAAACACAATATCAGGCAACGATGCCGTAGATATAGGAGGTAATTCATTACCAGTATCTTTTTTAAATTTACTCATATCAATTTCCTCACTTTCTTTTAGGTTCTGCTTCTGAAATTCTATAAGGATAAATAGCTTTAATTGCTTTTTGCTGATCTCCGTCTAAATCTTTGTAATCTTTTCCAAATTTCGATTTCGACAATTCTTCACGTAGATCGTTAATAGCTCCAACCAGCTCGTTTTGAACAGCGATATATTTCCCATAAGTTGTTCCTTCATCATTACGTAATGAAATAACACCTTTCGTAACTTCAATTTGACCGAAAAAATCAACTTCTTTTATGTCTTTTTCAGGCAAATTTACATCGTTAAAAGGATTAGCCATAAATTTTTTGGTTTCTTCACGTAAATTTCGAACATCCATAATTTCACCTTCTACCATCAAACGATCGAATTTGTCAACTAAGACAATAAATACATTTCGTTCATTAATTGGAGGTGTATCATCATTTTGTTCAGATGGGTCTACCCATTGTGGTAGTTTTCTTCGTAAACCGCTGTCAACGTCCATTGTGGTTGTTACCAGGAAGAATATCAGCAACATGAAGGCAATATCGGCCAATGATGCAGATGGTATTTCAGGTATTTTTTTTGCCATAATAGTATATTTCCTGTAATTAACCCACTATTGGAATTATTTAAATAACTTAACTACTGAACCAGATGCCATTCCAATAACTGCAAGGAATAACATGATATAAGTAGTATATAATCCAGTCCCAATTAGTTTTGAGATGTTTGGCGTTAGAGTTCCATCTTTAACATACTTTTCAACCCCGTAGAAAGTAGGGATCGCGTCAGATGCTAAAATATATGCTATACCAATAACCACCACGAAAAAAACTAATGAAATAAGTCCTTGTTTTGCTGCATCTTTATCGGTAACAGTGTGTAATATTGCTGATACTACAGCAATACCTGCTCCAATGGCTAGCAAAATGTAAGTCCAAACTAAATTGGTGTTTATCCAACCTCCCATAACAGCATCGGTTAAGTTTTCATCAATATTTACCATCAATGAAATAAGCAAAACCGCTGAGATCAACAGGAGAGCCCATAATAATATGGTCACTATTTTTCCTATTCTAATCATAGTTACTGTTTATTTTTTAAGATTGTGTTTTACTAAAAGGTCTAACATTGAAATTGAAGAATCTTCCATGTTACTTACAATACTATCAATTTTTGCCACACAGTAATTGTAAAAAATTTGAAGGATAATAGCCACAACAAGACCAGATACAGTTGTAATCAAAGCTACTTTAATACCACCAGCAACAAGTCCCGGAGAAATATCACCAGCAACTTCGATAGAGTTAAATGCATCAATCATACCAATTACAGTTCCCATGAAACCAAGCATCGGTGCAAGAGCAATAAATAATGCAATCCAACTTAAATTTCTTTCGAGAAGGCCAGCTTGAACACTACCATATGAAATAATTGATTTCTCAACAACATCCAATCCCTGGTCAGCCCTGTCAAGTCCTTGATAAAAAATACTGGCAACCGGTCCGCGTGTGTTACGGCAAATTTCTTTGGCTGCTTCAATACCACCGTTATCAAGAGCATCTTCAACTTTAGCCAATAATTTTTTAGTATTGGAGGTAGCCATGTTTAAATAAAGTACCCTCTCAATAGCAAATGCTAAACCTAAAATAAGTGCAATTAATACAAATGACATAAATGAAGGATTACCATCAATAAATTGCTTTTTTAATTCATTGTGTAATGATCTGCCTTCTTCAGCTTCCGCTGCAGCTTCTTCTTCCGGATCAGCAGTAAAATCTACTTCTTCAGTAGCAGTTGAGTCTTGAGCAGCATTTTCTTCTTGAGCAACCACAGTGTTTGAAGCAAACATAAGTAGCATTCCAGAAACTGCTATTAACATGAATAGTCTTTTCATAATAGATTTGAATTTTAATTAATATTCTCCTTGATTTTTGTTAATTATTGATTTGTTCTACAATTTAATTCTAAAAACATAAAGCATAAATGATACGAAAACAACAATTTTTGATTTGTAACAATTTTCATGCCTATTATTTGATATCTCAAATAAAATTAAAATATTCTTTAATCACTATTTTTTGAGAACTTTTTTCAATCCAATGCGGAGAGAAAGGGATTCGAACCCCCGGTACCCTCACGAGTACACACGCTTTCCAGGCGTGCCAGTTCAACCACTCCTGCACCTCTCCAGTAATTAATTCTGGCTTGCCAAAAATTACGGCCCGCAAATTACAAAAAAATTGTGAAAAAAAAACCCCTGTTATTCACTAATTTCACCACTCAAACTCTTTATTAAATGCATTTTAATTTCATTATGGCTTATACCCTGCCCTAATAAAAACATAAGCTTTGTAACGGCAGCCTCAGTAGTCATATCTTTTCCTGATACAACACCGGCCTTTAATAAGTCTATACTCGTCTCATACTGCCCCATTACAACACGTCCTCCCTGGCACTGGGTTACATTTAAAATAATTATATTTTTTTTGATTGCCTTTTTTAAACAGCTTATTAACCAACGTGAGTTTGGTACATTCCCTGAGCCAAATGACTCTAAAACAATCCCCTTTAATCCTGGGATTTCGATTATTGCCTGAACAACTTCTTTACTAATGCCAGGGAAAATTTTCAATATTACTACATTGCCATTAAATTCAGTATTGATCTTTATGATCCCTTTATTTATCTGATACTGAATATTTTCGACATTATACTTTATATCAACACCGGCCACAGCCAAAGGAGGATAATTCTCAGATCTGAATGCGCTAAAATTTTCAGAATCGCGTTTTATTGTCCGATTCCCTCTGAATAATTTAAAATCAAAATAAATAGAGACTTCAGGGACAATTGCGCGCCCATTTCTTTTTGCTGCAGCAATTTCGATGGCAGTAATTAAATTTTCTTTGCCATCGGTTCGTAGTGTCCCAATAGGTAATTGTGCCCCGGTTAAAATTATTGGTTTATCTAAATTTTCAAACATATAACTAAGTGCCGAAGCAGTGTACGACATTGTATCGGTACCATGTAGTATAACAAATCCATCGAACTGATTATAATACCGTTTTATTGTATTGGCAATTTTGACCCAAATTTTAGGACTCATATTGGATGAATCGATGGGCGGATTAAAAGCGATAGATTTAATCAAAAATCCAAACTTATTTAATTCAGGAACTTCATCAAGGATTTGATCAAATTGCATTGGCCCCAACGAACCGGTTTTTGGCCGTGCTACCATCCCAATTGTTCCGCCTGTATATATTATCAATATATCTCGTTTATTTTCCAATTTTATACATATTATATATGAAACAATTCAATTACATTTTCCGATGTTATTTCGGCTACTTTTTCAAATGATATACCAGAAACAGATGCTACTTTCTCGGCAATAATACGAATATATGAACTTTCATTCCTTTTTCCCCGATAAGGAACCGGAGCCAGGTACGGGGAATCTGTTTCAAGTACTAAATGGGCTACATCAATCTGGGATATAACATCACCCAAATTACTATTTTTAAAAGTTACCACACCTCCAATTCCCAACTTAAAACCTAAATCAATTACTTTTTGAGCTTCTCCAATACCCCCTGAAAAACAATGAAAGATACCTTTTAACTCTCCATTTTGTTCTTGTTTTAATATATCATATACCTCTTCAAACGAATTCCGGACATGTATAACTATCGGCAAATTATTGGTTTTTGCCATTTGCAGCTGGATCCTGAAAGCATCTTCTTGTTCAGCTTTAAAAGTTTTATCCCAGTATAGGTCAATTCCAATTTCGCCGATGCCACAAAATTTTCTCTCTTGAAGCCATTCTTCAATTGTAATAATATCTTTCTTATAATCTTTTCCTACAGTAGTAGGATGTAATCCCATTAAAGGAAAACATATTTCAGGGTATTTATCACTAACATCAATCAATCTCTCAATTGTTTCATTATCGACATTGGGAAGAATAATCTTCTCAATACCCGATTTTTTAGCCCTCAAAATTACATCTTCCCGATCACCATCAAATTCTTCTAAATATATATGAGCGTGTGAATCAATTAACATATAAAACTGTTTTTACTAAATCTCTACATTAAAAAAGCCCGACAAAGCGGGCCGCAATTTAGAAAACTTCGTTTATTAAACAATCCCCTGGTCGAGCATAGCATCAGCAACTTTTACAAATCCACCAATATTAGCGCCTTTTACATAATCAATTTTATTACCAATTTGCCCATAATTAACACATGTTTCATGAATGTTTTCCATGATGTGTTTTAACCTTTCATCAACTTCGGACCGGCGCCAGTTAATACGCATGCTATTCTGTGACATTTCGAGCCCGGACACTGCAACGCCTCCTGCATTAACAGCTTTCCCAGGTGCATAATCAAGATGTTCACTTAAATATTCAACAGCATCGGCAGTGCAACCCATATTAGAAGCTTCGGCCAGCATAAAACAACCATTTTTTACAAGGTGTTTAGCATCTTCCAGTCCTACTTCATTCTCGGTAGCACATGGCATTGCTATATCAACTTTAACTTCCCATGGCCTTTTATCAGCAACAAACTTAGCCCCAAATTCTTGAGCATATGGTTCAACAATATCATTATTGGTAGCCCTTAGCTCCAATAAATAATCCACTTTTTCACCACTAATTCCATCAGGATCATAAATGTAGCCATCGGGCCCTGAAATTGTCACAACTTTCCCTCCAAGTTCATTTAATTTAGTAATTGCCCCCCAGGCAACATTACCAAAACCTGAAACCGAAAATGTATGGCCTTCAATATCTTTTCCCAATCTTTTAAGCATGTGTTGGGCAAAATAAACAGCTCCAAAACCAGTAGCTTCAGGCCTGATTAAACTTCCTCCCCAGTTTAAACCTTTACCGGTCAAAACACCGGTAAATTCATTTCGTATTCTTTTATACTGCCCAAATAAAAATCCTATTTCGCGGCCACCAACACCGATATCGCCGGCCGGCACATCGGTATGAGCTCCAATATGGCGTTGCAATTCAATCATAAATGATTGACAAAAACGCATAATTTCAGCATCCGATTTTCCTTTAGTACTAAAATCAGAACCTCCTTTACCACCTCCCATAGGAAGAGTGGTTAAACTGTTTTTAAAAGTTTGTTCAAATCCTAAAAATTTGAGAATGCTTAAATTAACAGTCCGGTGAAACCGTAGGCCTCCTTTATACGGCCCCAAAGCTGAATTAAACTCGACCCGATAACCTCTGTTTACCTGAACTTCTCCCATATCGTCGACCCAAGGAACCCTGAACATAATAGTCCTTTCAGGCTCAACCATCCGTTCAAGAATTTTGGCCTTTTTATAACGTGGATTTAAGGCATAAAAATCCCAAACCGATTCAACTACTTCCTCCACAGCCTGATGAAATTCATTTTCACCCAAAGTCCTGGAGTTTAGGCTTTCCATAAATTCGTTTATCCCTGTATTCATCTTAGTAAAATTATTTTATTTGTAACGGTATAAGATGTAACGCTTAATAAATTTTAATCATTCACAAGTATATATTTTAGAATGTTAAAATTCATTGCCGTTTTATTTATTTATTTTAATATTCTGTTTGGAATAAAATGAAACCTCTCAAAAAAAAAATGAACTCCATATAAGATACGGATAATTTTGACTGATTCACCGGTTCCAATTTAAATTGCTTAACCAAAGGTATGTAACTAAACAATTAGGGACCAAAAAAATTGCCTTAAATCAACTAAATGTTTCAGACTGTAATACAGGCAGTTAGGCGCTAAAAAAGGATGTTATAAAACAACCTGTGACAAACGTCAGGAAATGAGGAATTAAAAACCAGCGAAAAAAATAAAAAAAAGGGTTGCAAATATTAAAAAAAAAGTTTCACATTCAGTTAATGAGCAAAAAAAAGCCTCCCCTGAAAAACAGGGAAGGCTCTGTATATCTTAAATGAATTGACTATTACATCATTCCACCCATTCCGCCCATTCCCGGAGCACCACCACCCATAGGAGGCATCGCTGGAGCATCATCTTTTTCTTCAGTAACCACAGCTTCGGTAGTTAAGAACATACCAGCAATAGACGCAGCATTTTCGAGTGCAATACGGGCTACTTTAGCAGGATCGATAACGCCAGCTTCGTAAAGATTCTGATATTGATCGATACGTGCATTGTATCCATAATCGCCTGTACCTTCTTTTACTTTTTGAACAATTACAGCACCTTCTTTACCAGCATTTGCTACAATCTGGCGAAGAGGTTCTTCAATGGCACGTTTAATTATTTCAATACCGGTTTGTTCATCTTCGTTTTCACCTTTTAGGTTATCAAGAACACTTATTGCCCTAATGTAACCAACACCACCGCCAGGAATAATTCCTTCTTCGACAGCAGCACGGGTAGCACTTAAAGCATCGTCAACACGGTCTTTTTTCTCTTTCATCTCTACTTCAGAAACAGCTCCAACATAAATAACTGCCACACCACCAGCTAATTTTGCCAAACGTTCCTGCAGTTTTTCTTTGTCGTAATCAGAAGTAGTGGTTTCAATTTGTTTTTTAATTTGAGAAACACGAGCATTGATATTTTCACTTTCTCCAGCACCGTTTACAATCGTTGTATTTTCTTTGTCAACAGTAATTTTTTCAGCTTGACCTAAATCTTCTAAGGTAGCTTGTTCCAATTTCATACCTTTTTCTTCGGTAATTACAGTACCACCAGTAAGAATTGCAAGGTCTTCCAACATTTCTTTCCTGCGATCGCCAAAACCAGGAGCTTTAACAGCACATACTTTTAATGAACCTCGTAAACGGTTAACAACTAAAGTAGCTAGTGCTTCACCATCAACATCTTCAGAAATAATCATTAATGGACGTCCTGATTGAGCGGTTGCTTCCAAAACAGGAAGAAGGTCTTTCATGGTGCTGATTTTCTTATCATAGATAAGAATATAAGGATTTTCCAATTCAGCAGCCATTTTTTCAGCGTCAGTTACAAAATAAGCCGAAAGATAACCACGGTCGAATTGCATACCTTCAACAACATCAACATAAGTATCAGTTCCTTTAGACTCTTCAATAGTGATAACTCCTTCTTTATGAACTTTCTGCATGGCTTCAGCTATCAATTCGCCAATGGTTGTATCATTATTGGCTGAAATTTTAGCAACTGATTCAATTTTTGCATAATCGTCACCTACAGTTTGTGATTGATCAGCTAAACTATCAACTACAACTTTAACAGCTTTATCAATACCACGTTTTAAATCCATTGGATTGGCACCTGCAGCCACGTTTTTTAGGCCTACAGCTACAATCGATTGAGCCAAAACAGTAGCAGTTGTTGTTCCATCACCTGCGTCATCACCGGTTTTCGAAGCAACTTCTTTTACCATCTGAGCACCTAAGTTCTCATATGCATTTGATAATTCAATTTCTTTTGCAACAGTAACACCATCTTTTGTGATTTGAGGCGCACCAAATTTTTTCTCAATTACAACATTACGCCCTTTAGGCCCTAATGTTACTTTTACAGCATCGGTTAATTTATCAACGCCTTTTTTAAGCAAATCTCTTGCTTCAATATCGAATTTAATTTCTTTAGCCATTTTGATATTTTTTTTTGATTTGTTTTATACAATGTACAATACGTCAGTTTGTGACATAAGTAAATAATCCTCACCATCGATGTTTAATTCAGTACCTGAATATTTTCCGTAGAAAACAACATCACCGGCTTTTAATTCCATAGGTTCATCTGTTTTATCAGCACCAACTAATACAACTTTCCCTACCTGAGGTTTTTCCTTAGCTGAATCAGGAATAATAATTCCACTCAACGTTTTTTCTTCAGCTGCTTCTGGTTGTACAAGAATTTTTCCTGCTAAGATTTTACCTTTTAAATCTGCCATTGTTTTAGTTTTTATTTATTAGACATTTATTTTTAAATCGACATCATCTCTAAACATATTTTATGCCATTCCTACAAAGGTTCAATAAGGCATAAAATCAGAGACAAATTTACATTCGAATATGTAAAAAACCTACACAAAAATCCTATAAACAATTCACATACACTTCATTAACCGCAATGGCAATTGTTCTGACAGGGTGGCAGTTTTTTGAGAGTATCATAAAATAAACTAAAAAAAGGTGCCCCAAACAGGCACCTTATAAAATATTTTTATGTTTTTAGTTTAAATTATTCAGTAGGATTTTCATTAGCCTGTTCAGGTACAGCTACTGGAAAATTAGGTACTTGTGTAGGATCAATTGCGTTTTCAATTTGTTCTTGCATTATCGACTGATCAACACCAGCTTCACCTCTTGGAATAAAAGCAGTACCTATAACAGCTAAAAACAGAAGTGCTCCTGCTAAACCCCAGGTTGCTTTTTCTAAAAAATCAGCCGTCCGACGAACTCCCATTATTTGATTTGATGACTGGAAATTGTTAGCTAAACCGCCACCTTTTGAGTTCTGTACCAACACGATCAAAACCAATAATACACAAACGATAAATATTAAAACTGTTATTAATGTATACATAATTGTCGATGATTAATTGTTTACGAATTGTTTTATTTCGTCAATTCGGGCAGCAAAGTAACTACTTTTTTCCGGAATTTTCAAACTTAATTTTTCAAAAGCTTCAATTGCTTCTTTATATTTTTTTTGTTGCACCAACAAGTTGGTATATGATTCGGTTAAAATAGCATCGTCGATAGTTTCACTTCTACCAACAATAGATTCATGATCAATACTATTAGACTCACCAACTTTTAATTTGATCGATGGTTGCTGAGATATAAAATTATCAATAAGATCAGGCTCTATGGGCTCAATTGTTTGGCCAATCTGAAGATCGTTTATATCAAAATGCGGAATTACCTGAGTCTTGTTTTTGTTTTTTGCCGGACTTTTCTTTTTTGAGTTTAAAAACTGGTATAATACCTTTCGGTTGGGAAGCCTAATGGCGGCTTTCTGTAACTCATCATTAAAACCGGGGTTTTTCAGATTTTTCAAATTTTTAAGGTATAATAACCAGGCAGCCTGAAAAAACGGGTACTCTTTTATTATTCCAGTCAATTGGCTTAAAGTTTCTTCATTTAAGCTTTCAGGCTCGTTAAAATATCTATTAAAATCAAAACCTTCCATCTATTACCAATTTGCAATTGTGGCGTTAAAAATATCTTCAATAATCTTTTCAATAATTTCAGGAACCAAACCATCTTCAATATCGCTCAACGACTGTGAACTTTCAAAATCTTCAAAGGCTGAAAATGATTTTTCAAAATTCTGTTCACTGTCTTTGCTATTCGAATATTTAATGTTTATTGTAATGGTAAGCCTGTTTTGTGCCGCAAGGTCATCCTTCTGAATTGACATTGGTCGCACATCGTAATTTGAAATATACCCTGAAAAATCAAGATCGCCACCTTCCTTAAGCTCATTTAACGAAGTTTGGCGCTGCAGCCTGTCTTTTAAATCTTCAGCAAACTGATTACTTAAATTAGGATTTACAAGCTTCGACCGATTAGGAAAGTACTGGACGGTAAATGTTTTTACATCGGGCGAAATATTTGCCCCTGTAAATGAATAACCAACAGTACATGACTGCAATCCGATAATGGCTACAAATACTATTAATAATATACTTTTATAAAAAATACTTTGTTTCATAAACTAACTTTTAATATCGTATTCTTTAATTTTGCGGTAAAGAGTACGCTCAGAAATCCCCAACTCAAGGGCTGCATATTTTCGTTTGCCCTTATGTTTTACCAATGCTTTTGATATTAGCTCAATTTCCTTGTCTTCAAGAGAAAGCGATTCTTCAACAAATTCTTCGGTATCCTGAATATTATCCTTCTCAATATGTTCAATGTGAAAAGGTTTAGCTGGTTGTTCTTCAGGGACAAACCGCCCACCTTCACCGGGATACAAATTTCTGATTGTCTGAGAATGGTCTTCCGAAATTTTTTCGTCAGGCCGGTTTTGCATTAAATCAAAAACCAGCTTTTTAAGGTCGCCCATATCTTTCTTCATATCGAACAAAACCTGGTATAAAATTTCTCTTTCGCTGTTAAATGTTTTTTCCTGTGGCCCTTTAAAAACTGCAGGCAAATTTGACCTGCCAATTTCAGGTAAATACATTTTTAAAACATCAGCGGTAATAGTATGGTTTTGTTCAATAATAGAAATTTGTTCTGTAATATTTTTTAATTGCCTGACATTGCCCGGCCAATTATAACCTATAAGTAAACGTTTGGCACTTTCTTCTAAAACAATTGGAGGCATTGTGTATTTATCGGCAAAATCGCGGGCAAATTTTCGAAATAAAAGGATAATATCTTCCTCCCTATCACGCAATGGAGCCATTTTAATAGGTACAGTATTTAACCTGTAATATAAATCTTCCCTGAATTTATTCTCTTCAATTGCCCTAAGGACATCAACATTTGTTGCTGTTATAACCCTAACATTTGTTTTAATTACTTTTGATGAACCAACTTTAATAAATTCACCAGCTTCGAGAACCCTTAACAACCGAACCTGAGTAGCAAGGGGTAATTCACCTATTTCATCTAAAAATATAGTGCCATTATCAGCCTCTTCAAAATACCCTTTCCTTTCGGCCAAAGCACCTGTAAATGCACCTTTCTCGTGCCCAAACAATTCAGAATCAATTGTACCTTCAGGAATTGCGCCACAATTTACAGCTATGTATTTTCCATGTTTCCGGGAAGAAAATTGGTGAATTATCTGCGGAAAAATCTCTTTCCCTGTACCACTTTCTCCCAAAACTAAAACCGACAGGTCAGTTGGAGCTACCTGAACAGCCACTTCAATTGCATGATTTAAAGCAACCGAATTTCCAATAATGCCAAACCTTTGTTTTATTCCTTGAATATCCATACTATTCTCTAAATAATTATGCAAAGTTACAATTTTTACCATTTAATTCTGGCACTGGTAGTTTTATTAACCTTTTTTTGAATTCGTTAATCTATATTTGCAGTAAACAATTTTATTATGGTCTTTATTGGAATCATCCCAGCCCGGTATGCTTCAACACGATTCCCGGGAAAACCACTTGCCTTAATCAACGGAAAACCTATGATTCAATTGGTTTATGAAAAAGCTAAATTATCGTTATCCGAAGTGTGGGTTGCAACTGATGATCAGCGAATTTTTGACGTTGTTACCAGTTTTGGAGGCAAGGTAGTTAAAACATCTGAAAACCATAAAAGCGGAACCGACCGATGTGCAGAGGCAGCTCATGTTCTTGCCGAAGATATTAAATTTGATGTTGTAATAAATATTCAGGGAGACGAACCGTTCATCGAAACCGAACAAATTGACCTTCTTAAATCCTGTTTTTTAAATAATGCTGAAATAGCAACCCTTATAAAACCGATAAAAAATACGGAAGAACTTTTTGATCCCAACAAACCAAAGGTTGTCATTAATAATAAAAAGAATGCTATCTATTTTAGCAGGTCTCCGATCCCTTTTTCCCGTGATTCAGAAAAACAAGATTGGGTTTCGGAAACAAATTATTGGGGTCATGTAGGAATGTATGCCTATAAAAACAGCATATTACAAAAAATCACCAAACTACCTCAAAGTCAACTCGAAAAAGCCGAATCGCTTGAACAACTTCGATGGATCGAAAATGGTTATAGTATAACAACTGCCATTACTGAAAGCAACAATTTTGGCATTGATACTCCAGCAGACCTGGAAAAAGCATTGCAACTTTTTAAGTAAATACCTGTCTTTATTAAAAGAGGCATCATATTTGCATGCCATCAGCAGAGCAGAAGTTGAACTAAAACGTGGGATGATGAAAAAATTTATACTTCTTTTAGGATTGGTATTATCAATCGGTCTTTCAAACACAAATGCAGGTGCAATTAATCCTGACAATCAAAATAATAACAGTATTGGAATTATAGATGAAGATTTTCAACAAAACACCCTCACTACAAAAGTTTTCCCAAATCCGGTTACAACAAATAAATTTCATGTTTCTTCACAAAAAAATATAGGTACAATCCGTCTTTCAAATATTCTTGGGCAACAAACTGAGATTAATAGCCTCAAAAAAAATCCGGGTTTAATAGAAGTAACATTAAAAAACAGGAAACAAGGAATATACCTCGTAACAATTATTTTTGAGGATAAATCAAAAGAAGTAAAAAGGATAATTGTGAATTAAAATAATCCCGAATATTTTTAAACCACTTCACAAAATTATTTTTAATCGTTTATAAATATTTCAGTATTCATATTTAAATCGAAAATCTTTCTGAACTTTTTCCCCAATTTTGGGTATACTGTCAATAAATAATACCATACCATTATGACAGACAGAAGATTATTCCTAAAATCACTTGCCGGCTTAACTGCCAGCATTGCATTTCCCACAAACTTTTTAGCCCATAATAAAGAGACCGATAGATTAGGAGAATTATTACCAAAAAGGAAACTTGGTAATACCGGGCAATATGTTACTATGCTAGGCACTGGAGGTTACCATGTAGGATGGACCACCGAACGTGATGCCCAAGAAGTTATTGAAGCAGCTTTGGAAGGAGGTGTCCGTTTTTTCGATACCGCCGAGAGTTATTCAAAAGGCAGAAGCGAGGAGCGTTATGGAAAATACTTGACTCCCAAATACCGCGACCTCATATTTTTAATGACAAAAACCACCGCAGTAACTGCAGAGCAAACACAAAAACACCTCGACGATTCGCTGCGGAGGTTAAAAACCGATTACCTTGATTTGTACCAGGTACATTCACTTACTACTCCTGAAGATGTTGATAACCGCATTAAAAATGGCGTGCTGGATGTTTTGATTAAGGCAAAAACAGAAGGGAAAATTAAAACCATCGGATTTACTGGGCATCAAAATCCATTTGCGCATTTGCAAATGCTAGAAAAAACAAAAGACTTAAACATTATGGATACTGTTTTAATGCCGGTTAACGTTCTCGATCCTTCGTACTTTAGCTTTATTAAGAATGTTTTGCCTGTGGCATTAAAAATGAACTTTGGAGTATTAGCCATGAAATCGTTAGCTGATGGCCGGTTTTTTGCAAAAAAAGAAATGGCAAATTGGGAAACTAAAGACCCTATCATTCCCAACTATTTAAGTATTAAGGAGGCTATGTATTTTGTATGGTCGCTGCCAGTTTCAGTACTAATATCGGGAAATGAAAATGCTACTTTTATGCGTGAAAAAATATCACTTGCAAAATCATTTTTAAGCTTTTCTGAAGAAAAAAGAAATCATTTAATTAAAAAGGTAGCAACCTTAGCTCAATCAGGAGACATAGAGTATTTTAAAAAAAAGGCATAAAAAATCCCGGATGCCTCTGCTATCCGGGATCTAACTAAACCTAACTAAACCAAATTTATGAAAAAACTTACCTTATATTTTGTAACGTAAAAACCACATTAAAAGTTTGATTATTAAGTGATATTTAACTTTTTTTATCTTTCAAAACCAAACTGGTATATAATTTACAAATATTATGCCAAAGAATTAAATAACTTTCCTCGATCTATCTGAAACAAATGTTATGATTTTATGTTAAAATCAATTTATGTGAATATTTGGAATCATTGTTAAAAAATAAATTGAAGTTTGTTTGTACCACATACCATGTTTTAAAAAATAATATCTTTGCGCAAAATATACCATAGGTTGTATATCAAATTAATAAGAAATAACACGAATGAATAACATCAGGAATTTTTGTATCATAGCTCATATTGATCATGGCAAGAGCACACTTGCCGACCGTTTGCTTGAAAAAACAAATACGGTTGAAGGGCGGGAAATGAAAGCTCAGGTTCTTGATGATATGGAACTCGAACAAGAGCGTGGAATCACCATAAAAAGCCATGCCATACAGATGGACTATATCCATAATGGCGAAAAATACAAGTTAAATTTAATTGATACACCAGGGCATGTCGATTTTTCGTACGAAGTATCTCGCTCAATTGCTGCTTGCGAAGGGGCTTTATTGATAATTGATGCCACTCAGGGTATTCAGGCCCAAACTATTTCGAATTTATATTTAGCTATAGAAAACGACCTCGAAATTATTCCGGTTTTAAATAAAATGGACCTGGAGAATGCCATGCCCGAAGCCGTTGAAGAACAAATTATTGATTTAATTGGTTGTGGCCATGAAGATATTATTCAGGCAAGTGGTAAAACAGGAATGGGTATCGAAGCAATTCTTGAAGCAATTATTAACAAAGTTCCACCACCTAAAGGTGATCCGGATGCTCCTCTTCAGGCATTAATTTTTGATTCGGTATATAATTCTTTCAGAGGAATTATTGCATATTTTAAAATTGTTAACGGGCAGATAAAAAAAGGCGACCTTGTTAAATTTGTGGCTACCGAAAAAGAGTACCGCGCCGATGAAGTTGGAGTATTAAAACTTGGCCTTTTACCAAAAGCGGATTTATCAGCAGGCGATGTTGGGTATATTATTTCGGGTATTAAAACTGCCAAAGAAGTAAAAGTTGGTGATACTATTACGCATGTAAAAAATCCTTGTAAAAGTAGAATTGATGGATTTGAAGAAGTTAAACCAATGGTTTTTGCAGGTGTTTACCCTATTGATGCCGAAGATTACGAAGACCTGCGTGCAGCAATGGATAGACTTCAGCTTAATGATGCATCATTAACATTTGAGCCGGAATCATCAGCCGCTTTAGGTTTTGGTTTCCGGTGCGGATTTTTGGGTTTGCTCCATATGGAAATTATTCAGGAGCGCCTCGACCGGGAATTCGATATGAATGTTATTACTACTGTACCTAACGTTTCATACCTGGCTCACTTAACTGATGGTTCAACATTAAATGTATACAATCCGTCAGGAATGCCGGCTTCTACAAGTATTGACGTAATTGATGAACCATATATTCGTGCCAATATAATTACTGCATCGGAGTTTATAGGCCCGGTAATGGGCCTCTGCCTTGACAAGCGCGGGACTTTGGTTAGCCAAAATTATTTAACTGCTGAAAGGGCTGAACTTGTGTTTAATCTGCCTTTAGGAGAAATTGTATTTGACTTCTACGATAAGTTAAAAAGTATTTCGAAAGGATATGCCTCATTCGACTACCACATAAGTGGCTACAAACCAGCCAAATTGGTTCGTTTAGATATATTATTAAATGGAGAAATGGTGGATGCATTATCTACTCTTATCCACTTTGACAACGCCTATACTTTTGGCCGCCGAATGTGCGAAAAGTTGAAAGAATTAATCCCTCGCCAACAATTTGATATTGCCATACAAGCGGCTATCGGGGCAAAAATTATTGCCCGCGAAACAGTTAAAGCTGTTAGAAAAGATGTAACAGCCAAATGTTATGGTGGAGATATCACACGTAAACGTAAACTCCTCGAAAAACAGAAAAAAGGTAAAAAGAAGATGAAACAAATTGGTAATGTTGAAGTACCCCAAAAAGCATTTCTTGCGGTACTTAAACTCGATTAATTTTCAGGTTTAAACAATCAGCTTATAACCTCTCCCGTGTACATTAATAATTTCGACCGAAGTTTCTTCTTTTAAATGTTTGCGGAGTTTGGTTATATAAACATCCATACTCCGGGCATTAAAATAGTTGTCGTCAATCCAGATTGATTTTAATGCATAATTCCTTTCTAATACCTTATTTGCATTTTGGCACAAAAGTTTTAGCAAGTCCGATTCCTTGGTAGTAAGTTTTACAGAGTTTTCTTCGTCGTACAAAGTTTGTTTGTGCGTATCAAAAGTAAATTTCCCAAGTTTAAAAATTAGTTGAGTATTTGCCTGGCCGTCCTGAGTAGTCCTTCGCATAATAGCCTCAATCCTGAAAATAAGCTCTTCCATACTAAAAGGTTTGGTGATATAATCATCGGCACCTTTCTTAAATCCCTCAATGACATCCTCCTTTAAGTTTTTAGCCGTCAGAAAAATAATAGGAATTTCAACATTTACCATTCGTATATCATTTGCAAGCGTAAATCCATCCTTTTTGGGCATCATGACATCCAAAATGCAAATATCATAATGGTTGTTCATAAAACCTTTATATGCTACTTCCCCATCGGGAAAAAGGTCAGTATCGTAACCTTTGGCTATGAGGTATTCTTTTAACAACATTCCTAAATTCTCGTCATCTTCGGCTAGAAGTACTTTTGTTTTTTGTTCCATGTTATTTAATGTTTTGAGGAAAATTTATACTAAATTTTGTCCCTTTGTTAACTACGCTATCAATTTTTATTTTTGCACTATGAACATCAATAATTTTTTTCACATAACTTAATCCCAGGCCAAATCCTTTGACATTATGGACGTTCCCGGTAGGTACTCGATAAAACCTTTCAAAAATCTGACTTTGGTGTTCTTTCGAAATCCCAATTCCATTATCTTTTACATAAAGAACTACATCCCCGTTTTTTGACAAAGTGCCAATTGTTATTTCCGGGATTTCTTTACTATACTTTACTGCATTATCAAGCAAATTAAATATAACATTTGTTATGTGCACTTCATCGCCTTTTATTAATGCATTTTTGGCATTTAATTCAGAAATAACGGTGCCATTTTGATTTTTAACACGCAACTCAAAATTACGTACCGATGTTTCAACCAGTTTATTAATATCAATTTCTTTCAACCTAAGTTTTAGCCGCCCTTCGTTAAAAACAGCCATTTGTAATACTTTCTCAACCTGGTAACTTAACCTTTTACTTTCCTGATTAATAACTTTTGAGATATGCTCTATTGTTTTGGGAGTATTGGTAACACTTCCATCTTCAAGCATTTGACTGGCAAGCGAAATAGTTGAGATGGGCGTTTTTAGTTCATGTGTCATATTATTAATAAAATCGTTTTTAATAATCGACAATTTTTTTTGCCTCAAAATAATTAAAATAGTAAAAACAAAAATTCCGATCAACAATCCTGTTAATATTATTGTAGGAATTACCAATATACCTGTTGTTTTTATAATATAACCCGACCTCTTAGGAAAATAAAGGTTTAGGTAATTAGGTTTAAAATTATCGATGTCGCGTTGAAATAATACATCATAATAAACTTTATTATTTCCGGGCTTATACCCGTCGCTGGCAATAATTTGCCTTGCATCATCAACAGAAAACGATTGAACAGCATACTCATACTCTAAATCAATTCCTTTACCACTGATGGCTCTTTTTAATGATTGTTCTAAAAATAGAGGGTCAATTCTGTCAACAATATCTCTTCCCTGAACTTCCCTCATTGCCAGAAGATTAGCATTGTAATTCAAATTATCTTCCATTGCCTTTTGCTGATTCAAATTAAAATCATGCAAAATGTCGAAGGCCGAAGGAAATTCACCTGGCCTCCCCCGTTTTGTATTATCAACTGCACTAACAGTATCAGAGTAATTAAATTGCAATACTTTATTGTAATTTCCAAAATATTCGCGGTGAGTAATGCTAAAATACGACCTGCCTCCCTGGTTCTGTCCACTTCCTGCCCTTGATTGTGAACTGCCAGTAATTGACATGCTATACCCCGATAAATATTTATTCATGGCAACTTCACGAGCAAGCAGGGTTTCCTGGGCTTCTAAATCAGAAACAACCTGAGCTATAGCTAATTTAACTGAAGTATCAAATTGTTCTTTTTTGATATCAGAAGCTTTATCCAAAGAATTTATTTGCACTAAAATAATCCCTCCCATAACCAAGGCCATGGTAATTATTAAAGTATACAACATTCGTTTACTCATGCCACAAATATATATTGAAAAACCTGCTGATAATTAACTGCTTAACATTATTTAACAACATTACTGAAATTCCATTCATTAATGGCTGTTACCTATTCAATAGCAGATAGTTCAATTAAAACAGTAAAATTAGCGATATATAATATATTAACAGGCTTTAACATTTTAGTACTGCTAATCAATAAATTTTAAACCTATAAATTTAGTTTTTTATTCCTTATTCAAAACCTAAGAGAACCTTTTCAATGACTTTAGGAAAATGTTTATATTCAAGTTGGTGTACCTTTTCTGCCACCATTTCGGCCGAATCGGATTGAACAACTTCGCACTTTGCCTGAAATACAATTTTACCATCATCGTATATCTCATTTACAAAATGAATTGAAATTCCTGATTCTTTTTCTCTGTTTTTAACAACGGCTTTGTGCACATTCATACCATACATTCCTTTCCCGCCATATTTTGGCAACAATGCAGGATGGATATTAATAATAGGAAAATTAGCGATTAAATTTTGAGGGACCAACCATAAAAATCCCGATAAAACAATTAAATCAATTTTGCGGTTTTTTAACAATTTTACAGTTTCGCTGCTATTATAGAAACTTTCACGTTCTATCATAAATGTGTCAACATCGTATTTTTTTGCCCTTTCGAGTGCATAGGCATTCTTATTATTCGACAACAATAAATCACAAACGACCGTATTACTTTGCTTAAAATACTCCATTATATTTTGAGCATTTGATCCTGATCCTGAGGCAAATATAGCTATTCTTTTCATTTACTATTAGTTTTATCACTTATTAGAACATTTGACCTGAATGTTCAAATTACACTTATCAAAAACAGGCTTAAATTCCAGTCAAAAGTATTTTTTTAGATCTTTTCTTTGATATATAAAATGTAAATTTATTACTTTGCAGCGAATTTTTTTAAAAATAACATTTAGTATTAATTTAAAATTATAATTATGTCTGACATTGCAGCAAAAGTCAAAGCAATAATCGTTGATAAACTTGGCGTAGACGAAAGTGAAGTAACAAATGAAGCTTCTTTTACTAACGATTTAGGCGCTGATTCATTAGACACTGTTGAACTTATCATGGAATTCGAGAAAGAATTCGACCTAGCCATCCCAGATGACCAGGCAGAGAAAATTTCTACAGTAGGCGAAGCAATTACACACATCGAAGAAGCAGTTAAGTAATTAAAATCCTGAATTTATATTTATGGAATTAAGACGGGTAGTTGTTACAGGACTAGGAACCGTTAATCCGTTAGGTAACTCAGTTGATACATATTGGGAGAACCTGAAGAACGGTGTTAGTGGAGCAAGTCCAATTACAAGATTTGACCCTTCATGCCACAAGACAAAATTTGCTTGTCAGGTAAAGGATTTTGAAATCACCGATTACATTGAACGGAAAGACGCGCGTAAACATGATATGTATACACATTATGCTTATGCAGCAGCTATTCAGGCAATGGATGATTCAAAGCTGGATCTTGACCAGGTAGATAAAAACAGGGCTGGTGTAATCTGGGGGGCAGGAATTGGAGGCCTTCAAACATTTTTTGAAGAATCCAGGAATTACAAAGAAACAACACCTCGTTTTTCTCCATTTTTTATACCTAAAATGATCGCCAATATAGCCGGTGGCTTAATATCGATCAGGTATGGATTTAGAGGCCCTAATTTCACAACCGTATCTGCATGTGCATCTGCTTCTCATGCATTGATTGAAGCATTTACTATGATACGGTTAGGAAAAGCAGATTTGATGATTACAGGTGGCTCTGAAGCTGCTGTAAACATTGCGGGTATTGTTGGATTTAATTCAATGAGAGCAATCTCTGTCAGGAATGATGATCCGGAAACTGCATCTCGCCCATTTGATAAAGACAGAGATGGATTTGTTATGGGTGAAGGCGCTGGAGCACTTATTCTTGAAGAATATGAATCGGCAATAAAACGAGGAGCAACGATTTATGCTGAATTAGCTGGTGGCGGTATGTCTGCTGATGCTTATCACATGACTGCTCCCGATCCTGAAGGAAATGGGGCAAACCTTGTAATGAAATGGGCGCTTGAAGATGCCGGCCTTAAAACCGAAGATGTGGACTACATTAATGTTCACGGAACTTCAACACCTCTTGGCGATATTGCTGAACCAAAAGCAATTATTAAAACATTTGGGGAACATGCTTATAACCTTAGCATTAGCTCGACAAAATCGATGACGGGCCATTTATTAGGTGCTGCTGGTGCTGTTGAAGGCATAGCCAGTATTCTGGCTATCAGAAACGGCATAATTCCACCTACTATTAACCATTTTACCGATGATCCTGAGATTGACAGCAATCTTGATTTTACTTTTAATAAAAGTAAAAAACGGGACATTAATGTTGCTATGAGCAACACATTTGGTTTTGGTGGACACAATGCAACTCTTGTTTTCAAAAAGGTTTAATAACTGTGATTAGAAAAATCGCTCAAAAAATAAAACTCTTTTCTTCACCAAGAAAAGAGTTTTATTTATTTTTAAAAGAGCTGATTGGATTTTACCCCGAAAACCTTAACCTCTATGACATTGCCTTTGTGCACAAATCAGCGTCAAAGATCGATTCGCAAGGCACACCCGTCAATAACGAAAGGCTCGAGTATTTAGGAGATGCCATTTTGGGAGCAGTAATTGCCGATTTTTTATACAACCGTTTTCCACAAAAAGACGAAGGCTACCTCACTAAAATGAGATCAAAACTGGTAAATCGTCAGTTTCTTACCGACCTTACTTTTGACATGGGATTAAATGTATTTATCGAATCGAATACCCGAAATACAGTAGATAAAAGCCATATTTTTGGAGATATACTTGAAGCATTAATTGGAGCTATTTATCTGGATAAAAACTATCAGGCTGCTAAATTTTTTATTACAAAAAAAATACTTTCTCAATACGTTAATTTAAATGAAATTGAGCAGGTTGAAACCAATTTTAAAAGTACTCTCATCGAGTGGAGCCAAAAAAACAAAAAAGAAATTCAATTTGAAACCATTGAAGAATACCCTGATGGTAATAAACAGCCTAAATTTATTTCGATAGTTCAAATTGAAAATAAAAAAATGGGCAAAGGAATTGGCACCTCAAAAAAAGAAGCTCAACAAAATGCCGCACAAAATACACTAAAAAAAATAAACGAAGCTTAATTTATTCTTTAGCCTCAATTTCCACAAAAATCTTTCTCTTTCAAATCATTTTCAATTACTATCTTTGACCTCCCTTAAAATTGAATTAAATGAACTTGTATTTAATTTTTGCACTTGGTTTTTTTGCCCAGGCCCTATTTTTTGCCCGGACAATTGCTCAATGGTTTAAATCGGAGCAAGAAGGCAAAGTTATTTCGCCTGCAATTTATTGGCAAATTAGCCTGCTGGGTTCAATTACAATGTTTACATACGGTGTTTTACGAAACGATATTGCAATTGTAGTAGGGCAAACTTTTGTTTATTTAATCTATATCCGGAATCTCCAACTCAAAAATGCATGGAACCAAATGCATATTATTTTAAGGGTTTTAGCCATACTCATTCCATTGAGTTATATTGGTTGGCTAATTTTTGGAAACTCCCACACTATGTCGGAAATTGCCAACAACGAAGAAATATCCTTTTTCTGGAAAACATGGGGAATTACGGCTCAAATTACTTTTAGTTTCCGATTTGTTTATCAATGGATCTTTTCAGAAAAAGAAAAAGATTCAGTGCTCCCATTAGGTTTTTGGATCATCAGCATTATTGGATCATTAATGAATTTTACTTATTCTATTATACGCCTCGATCCTGTAATTTTTGCTGCTCATAGCCTGGGAATGTTTATTTATTTACGTAATATTTTACTTCATTACGGGAAAGGAAGTATCCTAACAAAAATGAATATTCCAATCCTGAATAGAACTTTTAAAAAAATATCAGACAAAATAAAATAAATAAACTTCTCTAACTGAGTGAGAAAAGCTATTTTGGAAAAACAACAGAAAACAATAACTTTACTTTATTGTCCTATTTGTTATGGCTAAAATCAAAAACTTAACGGTAAAAGCCGGCTGGATTTCCGTAATTCTAAACACTTTGTTGTTTTTGCTTAAATTTTGGGCTGGTACCATAACCGGATCACTTGCATTGATTGCCGATGCCTGGCACACATTAACGGATTCTGTTACTTCAGTAATAGTTATTATTGGGGGGAAAATATCGAAGCGCCCGGCCAATGAAGACCACCCCTTTGGTTATGGTCGAATTGAACACATTGGAGCAATTGTAATTGGTGTTTTATTGGCTATTGTTGGGTTTGATTTTTTGGTTGAATCAATTAAAAAATTTAATTCACACGAAAAAGTTGTTTTTGGCCCTGTTGCCATTTGGGTAACAGCTTTTTCAATTATTGCCAAAGAAGGATTAGCCCAATATTCATTCTGGGCAAGTAAAAAATCAAATTCACAGATTCTTAAAGCCGACGCCTGGCATCACCGATCCGATGCTTTGTCATCTCTAATAATCCTGGTGGGTATTTTTCTGGGTCCTTATTTTTGGTGGGTCGATTCTGTATTAGGATTTATCGTTTCAATTATGATCTTTTTAACAAGTTTTGAAATCCTTAAACGAGA
Source organism: Prolixibacteraceae bacterium (assembly GCA_963666575.2). Taxonomy (GTDB): domain Bacteria; phylum Bacteroidota; class Bacteroidia; order Bacteroidales; family Prolixibacteraceae; genus JABMQB01. The sequence goes on along the minus strand of CAXXYG010000014.1, from coordinate 325,642 downwards.
TGCTAAATCCTTATTGGGGAAAAGTCTAAATCCTGAAATAGTTGATTTGATAGTTATTGAAGTAAACGAAGGTTTAAAAAAAGAAGTTTATCTGCACCATTTACATTTACACGAATATGGAAATCATTCGGAACTTAGTTGCCATATAAAATTACCACCTGAAATGAGCCTTCAAGAAACTCATGAAATATGTACCAAAATAGAAAATATTATAAAACTAAAATTTAATTATATAACTACTGTACATCCTGAGCCGCTAAAACCTCAACTTGACGAATAAAAAAAATAACTATTCCCAATTTATTTTTTGAAGCTCCAATATCATTGAATCCTTAAGAATTGTATATTCAGGTATGTTTTCACTTTTTAACGAATCAACAGGGGGAGCTTTTACAGATAAAGGGTCAACCATTTGTCCGTTTTTTGAAATTCGAAAATCGAGGTGTGGCCCTGTTGCAATTCCTGTTGAACCCACATAACCAATAACTTGCCCTTGTTTTACACGCACACCCGTTGCCATTCCTTTGCCATATTTCGACAAATGCATATAGGTGGTAGTGTACATAGTATTATGTTTTATTTTCAGGTAATAACCGCCGCCACCTTTCTGATATGCTTTAGCCACCACAGTGCCATCGCCTATCGAGAGTACCGGAGTTCCTTTGGCTGCTGCATAATCTACTCCATGGTGCGCCCTACGGTATTTTAATACCGGATGCATACGGCTATTGGAAAAACGTGAGCTGATTCGTGAATAGTTTAATGGTGCTTTTAAAAAAGCTTTACGCATGTTTTGCCCTTTTTCATTAAAATAATCGAACCGGTTGTCTTGAAAAAAGCGTATAGCATAATTTTCAGTCCGCATATGGTCAAATTGTACCGCATATATTTCGCCTAAACCTACCGATATACTATCAACAAATTGCTCTTCATAAATTACCCTAAACCTGTCACCTTTTTGTAACCCGAAAAAATTAATGCTCCATGCATAAATATCGTTTAGCCTGATAGCTAATACTGGATTTAAACCATTATCAGCAATTGCATTCCATAATGATGAGTTAATGACTCCAAAGCCAGATTTCACTTCTACCGAAATTGGTTTTTTACCGGTATACGTTTTTAAACTATCATTTAATTCAAAAACCACATAATCAACAGCCGATTTTTCATAAATAAAATAACTGGCTTTTTTGAGTGAATCGGGGGTTTGAAAAACAAAGTATTTTTTCCCACTTATAATCTTTCGGACATCAAACGTATCTTTCGATTGTTTTACCAATTTATCAATTCGCTGCCAATCGACACCATATTTCACCAGAATATCGCTGAGATTCTGATTCCTTTTAATAACACCCTCAACTATTAAAAAAGAATCGACCGGTAATCCATATTTTAATTTTGGCTCAATGGGAATTTCTTCAGTGGTATCAGGTATATATTCGATTGTTGGAGGCCGAAATATCACCCAAACAATAACAATAATACTGATTAAAAGAAAAAATATTTCGGTACGTGTGTTTTTTATTTTTACCACTATAATTTAATTTTTTCAAAGCCTTGTCCATACACACCCATTACACTCCCCATTGATATAAATGCGTCAGGATCGATTTGTTTAATTTTCCTAAAAATAGCACTTGTTTCTCTTTTACGAACAACTGACATAACTATTTTCTGACTTTCTTTTGTGTACCATCCCATCCCATCAATAATGGTAACGCCACGAATAGCTTCTTTATTAATAAAATCAGCAATTTTTTCGTGTTTTTTTGAGAAAATAAACATTTGTGCCGATTTGTTTGCACCACTTAAAAAAGCATCGACAGTGTATGAAACCACCCACATTGAAACATATCCATACACCATTTTTTCGATGGAATGAATCACAAAATAGGAAGAGAAAATGATCAATACATCACAATATAGAATAACCCTCCCCGGGCTTATATTTCGATATTTATTCACAATCATGGCAATAATATCGGTCCCTCCTGTACTTCCGCCACGCGAAAAAACTATTCCCAGGCCAATTCCGGAAATGATACCGCCCAGAACAGCAGCCAAAAACGTGTCGTCGATTATTGGTTCGGTAAATAGTTCCTGAAAAATAGTTAAGGTAACCGTTAATACCGAAATACTAAATAGTGTTTTTAATCCAAAACTGGCACCTAATACCTTTATAGCAATCAGTACCAGCACAATATTTACTGCTAAAAAAGTAATACCAACCGGTATTCCTAAAGCATAATAAACCACTGCTGCCGCTCCGCTTACACCACCTCCGGTGATTTCGGCAGGGAGGATAAAAACAGTCCATGCCAACGAAAACAGAATTAATCCAAACGTAATAATGGAATATTCGTAAATAAAACCTTGTATCTTTTTCATAACCAGAGTGCTTTGTTGTTTTTTCAGCATGGTAATTTATAAATAATTTCGCTATAAAATTGGCTGCAAAAGAACAAAGCTAATTGGTACTTTTTATTGAGTTTTATCAGGAAAATAAGGTTTGATTATTTTTTTTCGAAACCTTACAAAATGATAGAACCACGCTAAAAAATATCACTTGTTGATTCACTTAAAAACATCAAGAGGATAAAAATTTATCACTTATGATTCTTTCAGTAATCACAAGTAATTATAAGAAGATATTAAAAAGCAAAATTCCTTTTAAAGGCCGGCTCCCGGGGAAATATAAGTAGTCGCAGTTATATACAGCAACACCCTATCCTACTACAATATTGATAATTTTTTTCGGTACAAAAATAACTTTTCGGATTGTTTTCCCTTCGAGCCATTTTTGCGCTGATTCATGATTTTTTATAATCTCTTCGATGGCATCGGCTTTTGTATCAGTCGGTAGTTCCAATTTAAACCGCATTTTACCGTTAAACGAAACCGGGTATTCATAGGTATTTTCAACAAGTAACTTTTCATTTACTTCGGGCCATGGCTCATATGCCAACGACTCTGCATTGCCATACATTTGCCATAACTCTTCGCCCATGTGCGGTGCCAAGGGTGACAATAATCTGGCAAATATTTGTGCGGTTTCTTTGGTAACCTTACCGGTTTTAATAGCCTGATTGTTAAACACCATTAAGGCTGAAATTGATGTATTAAACTTCAGGTTAACAATGTCAAACTCTACTTTTTTGATGGTTTGATGCAATAATTTTTCAATTTCCTTATTTTCCTCACCTTCAAAAATATTTTCAGGATTTGAGAAAAAACGGAATGCCTTGTTCAAAAAATTAAACACTCCTTTAACACCGGTTTCAGCCCATGGTTTCCGCTCATCGAGCGGCCCCATAAACATTTCGTACAACCGTAATGCATCGGCACCATATACATCAACAACATCATCGGGATTGATAACGTTCTTCAGCGACTTTGACATTTTAGCCACAATTTGTTTCAGTTCTTCCCCGGTTTCAGTATGAAAATATTTCCCCTCTTTTTCTTCAACCAAATCGGAAGCTACTTTTCCTCCTGTAGAAGTTTCATAGGCAAAAGCCAGGATCATTCCCTGATTATACAATTTTTGGTAGGGTTCGCTGGTTGAAACGATACCCAGGTCGAATAACACCTTGTGCCAAAAACGCGAATACAACAAATGCAATACGGCATGTTCAGCTCCACCAATATATAAATCGACAGGCATCCAGTAATTTTCTTTAGCTTTATCAAAAATTTCAGTATCGTTTTTAGGGTCAATGTAACGCAGATAATACCAACACGATCCAGCCCACTGAGGCATTGTATTGGTTTCACGGCGGCCTTTCCTTCCATTTTTATCGACAACTTTAAGCCATTCTGTAGCATTTGCCAACGGCGATTCACCTGAGTCACCAGGAGTATATTCCTTAAGTTTAGGTAATTCCAATGGTAAATTTTCGTCTTCAATTAACGAAACTTCACCATCTTCCCAATGAATTACCGGAAAAGGTTCACCCCAATAACGCTGACGGCTAAACAGCCAATCGCGCATTTTATAATTAGTCGATGCATTGCCCAGTTTATTTTCTTCGAGCCATGATGTAATTGTTTTTATTCCTTCTTCTTTATTCAGTCCATTAATATTTAATCCGGTAGAAGCATCTTCCGAATTAATATATTTTCCATCTTCTGTCCAACATTTTTTACCCTGAACAACCAATTCTCTTTCTTCGGCATCAATTCCAACCGGATCAAGAATACAATCGATTGAAATACCGAATGTTTCTGCAAATTCAAAGTCACGGGTATCATGCGCCGGCACTGCCATAATTGCTCCGGTTCCATAACCCATCAAAACATAATCGGCTACCCAAATTGGTATTTGTTTGTTATTAACCGGATTAATTGCATTCCTTCCGGTAAATACACCTGTTTTACCTTTAGCTAAATCAGTTCGGTCTAAATCTGATTTTAAGGCAGCTTCTTTAATATATGCCTCAACTTCATTTTTCTTTTCGGCAACAGTTATTTTTTCAACCAACTCGTGCTCAGGAGCAATAACCATATAGGTTGCACCAAATAAAGTATCGGGGCGAGTAGTATAAACTCTTAATTTTTCATCAATTCCATCAACCACAAAATCAACCTCGGCACCAGTTGATTTCCCTATCCAGTTTTTTTGCATGTCCTTTACACCTGCAGGCCAATCGAGGCTATCAAGTCCTTCAAGCAAACGTTCGGCATAATGAGGAATCCGAAGCAACCATTGTTTTAAATTTTTACGATTCACAATGTGCCCACATTTTTCGTGTGCCCCGTCGGTTAAAACCTCTTCGTTTGCACAAACAGTTTTACATTGGTTACACCACCAAACCTGGGCATTATCGTAATAAGCCAATCGGTTATCATCAATATATTTTTTAACCGCTTCTTCCCCTTCATTTTTTACTTCTTCAGGTATTGGTAATTTATTTATCGGACGGCCTTTGTTTTCACCTTTATCGAACCACGTATTATATAATTTTGTAAAAATCCATTGTGTCCATTTAAAATACTTTGGGTCGGTGGTATTAATTTCGCGGTCCCAATCGTAGCTTAAACCCAACGATTTGATTTGCCTTTTAAAATTATCACAGTTTTTTTGAGTTGTAACTGCCGGATGTGTTCCGGTTTGCATGGCATATTGTTCAGCGGGCAAACCAAAAGCGTCCCATCCCATTGGGTGCAATACATTATATCCTTTCATCCGTTTGTACCGGCAAACAATATCTGTTGCGGTATATCCCTCAGGATGGCCAACATGTAATCCGGCTCCCGAAGGATAAGGAAACATATCAAGTACATAATATTTTGGTTTTGAGAAATCATCAGGTGTTTTAAACGTTTTATTTTCTTCCCAATGTTTTTGCCATTTAGGCTCAATTTTACTGAAATTATAGTCCATGTTATAAACTGGTTGTAATTTTTCTGATTTTAAAGGCGCAAAGTTAGATAAATTGTTGAATTATAATAAGACAAGGCATTACGATTTTGTCTCTTAAATTTTTATCCATCAATTATTACCAATTCAAACATTTATTTGTATTAAATTTGGATAAACAAATAAAAAAATATTTTCTTAACCCTTTCAAATAAATACTTGTCTGAAAGAATTATAAATAATTATTTACAATTGCTATTTCGCAAAAAAGCAAATTTTTATGATTTCTTTAAAAAGTCGATTAACAAAAGGCATAATTCTTGTTAGATGCTGCGATTAGATGTACTTTTAATAAAAAATCAGAAATTGAAATATCTAATTCTATTATTTTTCATTTTATTCGGAACCTTCTGCTGGAGCCAGGAAGTTATTGTATATAATGCCAAAACAGGAGTGCCTGTTGATGGTGTCTTAATTTTTTCAAATAATTTTACTACCCAAACCAATATTTTAGGTGAAGCTAATCTTGAGTATTTTAAAAATACCGAAAATATTTTTTTCCAACATTCATCTTTTCTGAAACATACGTCAACAAAAGCAAAAATTTTAAAACAAGGCAACACTGTTTTACTAATCGAGGACCCTGTAAAAATTGATGAAATAGTCATTTCTGTTAACCGCAGAGAACAAGCAAAATCTGAAATCCCTAATACCATTTCAACTATAAATATTGAAGAAGTTATTCATTCAAATCCACAAACTACAGCTGATTTATTATCAACCAAAGGTGGAATTTTTATTCAGAAAAGTCAGTTAGGAGGCGGTAGCCCAATGATCAGAGGATTTTCGGCAAACCGAATTTTACTGGTAATAGATGGTATTCGAATGAATAATGCCATTTACCGAAGTGGGAATCTGCACAATGTGATATCGCTGGATGCTAACGCCATTGAAAATACAGAAATTATTTATGGGCCTGGATCTGTCATTTATGGCAGCGATGCCCTGGGAGGAGTTTTATGTTTTAATACCTTAAAACCACAATTATCCACTTCCGAATTGTACAAATTATCCAACCATGTTTTAACACGCTATTCGTCAGCGAATAACGAAAAAACCATACACGCCGATTTTAACTTTGGAAAAGATAAATGGGCAACATTATTTAATGTTACATACAGTGATTTTGGTGATTTACAAATGGGATCAAACGGCCCGGGAGAATACCTACAGCCGGAATATGTTTCGAAATCAAAATTTAACGGGTCAGACATTATTATCCAAAACGATAATCAAAAAATTCAAAAATATTCACGGTACAATCAAATAAATTTGATGTCAAAAACAAGGTACCGCCCATCGGAGTTTTTTGAATTAAATGTAGGCGCACACTTTTCAACTACGTCTGATATTCCACGCTACGACCGTTTAGTGGTGTATTCAAAAGACAAACTAAAATATGGCAACTGGTACTACGGCCCACAAAAATGGTTGTTGATTAATACTCAAGCATTCTACAAAAAAAAGACTGCTTTATTTGATCAAATTAATTTTATTTCGGGTTATCAAGATTATACCGAAAGCCGTTTTGATCGGAAACTAAACAGTCCTGATTTACGAAGCCGTAAAGAAAATCTTAAAATCTATTCAATAAATTTTGATTTCGATAAAAAATTAGATGATAACAACATGTTATTCTATGGACTTGAAGGATATTATAACCATGTAAATTCAATGGGTGAATCTCAAAATCTTTTGGATAATACTTCGGAAGAAGTTGCATCACGTTACCCCGACAATTCGAATTACTCAAGCATTGCCAGTTATGTAACTTATAAACTCAACATAAAAAAAACATTTACCTTTCAAACAGGTATAAGGTATACATTAACACATATTTCAGGTAATTTTTCTGATAAATTTTATGATTTCCCTACGAACAATTTTACTAGCAATAATTCGGCAGTTAATGGGAACCTGGGAATTGTTTGGCACCCTTCAAAAGAATGGCAAATAAATTTAATCGGATCAACGGGTTTTAGGGCTCCCAACATCGATGATATTGCAAAAGTTTTTGATTCGGAACCCGGGAATGTAATCGTTCCGAATCCTGATTTAAAACCTGAATATGCTCGCAGTATTGAATTAACAGTAATGCGTACCTATATTAATAAAGCCCGAATCGAAATAAATGGCTTCTATACCCATTTAAAAGATGCCATGGTTAGGCGTGATTTCCTTTTTAACGGGCAGGATTCAATACTTTATGATGGAGAACAAAGCAAAGTTGAAGCGCTGGTTAATGCCGAATCGGCCACAATATACGGTGCAAGCTTAACTTTCGAATATTTATTTAATAACTACCTGAGAACAAAAGGAAATATTACGGTAACCAAAGGTGAAGATTCAGATAATTTACCCCTCAGGCATGTGCCACCAACTTTTGGCAATGCGCATTTAATTTATGAAAATCAAAACCTGTTTATCGATATTTACTCACAATTTAGCGGTGAAATTGCAAATAAAAACCTGGCTAAATCTGAAAAAGAAAAACCATATATGTATGCCATTGATGAAAATGGTTATCCATATTCCCCATCGTGGTGGACATTAAACTTAAAATCATCGTATAAAGTGAATAAATACCTCACTCTTAGTGGTGGTATTGAAAACCTGCTCGATAAACGTTATCGGACCTACTCTTCAGGAATTGTTTCGCCTGGCCGGAATTTTATATTTTCTATAATGTCACGGTTCTAGTAACTTCAATTCGTTTTTCTACTACTTAAAACTCGATTTTATCTTGTCGGTTCAACAATTACACCTTCAAAAATGTTAATATAATCCTAATTGCCGTATAAAATTATTGGCGTAATTGTTTAATATATATTTTCACCAACACAATAAATTGCCCAATAATCAATTTATAATTTAAAGCCATTTATTACAGAAAACATTTAGTTATGAAACGACCTTGCAGAAACATTACACAAATAAGCATAATTAATAAGGGAGTTACATCGAAATGAGCTTGCGAATTCTATCGAATACGATTAAAGTAAACGATAGAATGAGATAAATACATTTGGAAACTTACAATTTTAATGAGATGAAACGATTTATAATTCTGTTATTAATTATTTCCACCACTCTACTTTCAGTAGCACAAAGCAAAAAGAAGGGAAAAGTAAAACGCAAATACCGTCAAGCCGAAACTGTTTCTGAAAACCTTCCACCGGTTTTTTTAAGAGGGAAAGTCAGGAATCAGGCGAAAGAATTACTTATAGGAGCCAGTGTCAGAATTATAGGATCGGCAAAAGGAGTAAATACCAATGAGGATGGTGAATACTTTTTTTATGGCCTTGAAACCGGAAGAGTTAGAATTCAGGCATCGTTTATTGGCTACCAAACAAAATACACCGATTATTATATCCAGGATGGAGAAAATGACATGAACTTTATGTTGGACGAAGACAATGTAAAAATTGATCCGATAACTGTAACCTCACAAAAAAGGGAGCAACAAATACTGGATGTCCCTTTAGCTGTTACTTCAATTGATGCAGTTAAAATGGAAAAACTGGCTTTAACAGACTTAGGTTATCTTTCGGAATTTGTCCCCGGATTAATGATTCGCGAACAAGGAGCTAATCGGCCAAGTTTTGTGATTCGTGGTTTATCCAGCGATGAAGTAAGCCCTAGTGCGCAGCCTCGTATTTCAGTATTTTACAATAATGTACCTATCAGCCGTGCCAGTGGTGCCTCAGTCGAATTATTTGACCTCGAACAAGTGGAAGTATCAAAAGGGCCACAAGGGACATTGTTTGGCAGAGGGGCTCAAATTGGAGCCATTCATTTTGTTAGCAAAAAACCCACTAATAATTTTAACGGAGCTATAACCGCCGGATTAGGTGATTATGGACAGCAGGAATTACGTGGAGCTCTTAATGCCCCTCTCATCGACAATAAAGTATTTATACGAATTGCAGGAATTTATAATAAACGAGATGGGTATGTCGAAAATACTTTAGGTGGAACATTAAACGGGAAAAATACAATTGCCGGAAGATTTTCATTACGGATATTGCCAATGTTCAATAAAAAAATTGACTTAACGATAAATTACCAGAAAGACGATAATCCGGGAGTTGCGTTTATGAGCCAGCTTTTCCCAAATACAAATGGAGAAACCAACATTTTTAATTACAGCGCTTCGCTCGATAAAGGAGAAGAATTATTTAATGGCAAAGAAATTTTTGATGCTACCCTCAATATGAAACATTATTACCACGAGCATTCCTACTGGACTTCAATAAGTTCATTCAGGAAAACAGATGCTTCATCGCGTTTTGATGGTGATGGTACAGCAGCAACAGCAATTGATATTTCGGAAAAAGCCAAAGCGTGGCAACTTTATCAGGAATTAAGGCTCAACTTTTCGAAAGGCAGCCGCCTTAATGGATTTATTGGAGGTAATTATTGGCGTGAACATGCCGAACAAACTTATGGATTTGCACCCAATGAACAACATCTGTTCCACTTGTTTTTTAATCCTGCCGGATTAATTTTACCCAATGGGCAACCCTATTCTGTACCTGGTTTACCACCTCTGCCCGAACTAGGGCAATTGGGAGGAATGCCATTAACCACCAGCCATATTGAAGAAAACTATAGTTCTGCCATCAACCAAAGTGCCGAAGTTTTTGCCGATGCCACCTATCAGCTTACACCAAAAATAAGTTTCACTGGAGGAGTCAGAGTTTCATACGAAAAATTTAAGTTAAAATACAGTTCTGAGATGGTTGGTGATTCACCAGCCACTTTAGGAATGTTGACAGGCAATTACCCAAATATTTTATTTGCAGTTGCCCCAGAGAACGAAATAAAAAATAACTCACTGGCATTTACATACCGTGGAGGATTAAAATACAAGTTTAATGAAAATGCCAACATTTATGCCAGCTACTCCAAAGGAAGGCGCCCAACAGTTCTTCAATTTACAGCCACTGGTGAGCCTGAAACGCTGGAAGCAGAATCAGTAAAAAGCTATGATTTGGGTATCAAAACGGTCATCCGCCGCCAGGTTTATGCCGATGTTAGTTTGTTTTATTACAACTACAATAATTTTCAAACAAGTGCCTGGATTGCCGATTCTGAAACAGGGGAATTTAATTACAAAGTAGTTGATGGAGGGAAAGCCTCTTCATACGGAGCTGAAGTTTCTTTAAAAGCTGCTATTATTACAGGTGTTGAACTGTTTGGAAATTATGCCTATATCCATGCCCGATTTGACAGTACCGATAGTAATGGTTACACTCAGGAATATGCCGATAACCGGTTTAAACTCACTCCCGATCATAGTTTTTCTGTGGGGGTAAACCTTTCGGCTAACCTGACTGAAAAAATCAAAATATTCGCTACACCAAGCTATTCGTACAAAACAAAACTGTTTTTTGAAGATGCCAATACCGAAGGTTTGGAGCAAGAGGCTTATGGAACGGTTAATGCCACTTGTGGTATTTCTTTTGCTGAACCAAATATTCAATTATCGTTTTACGGAACAAACCTTTTGGAAGAAAAATATATTGTAAGTGCGGGGAATGCTGGTAGTTTGTTTGGAATCCCAACGTTTATTCCTGGGGCTCCGAGGATGTTTGGCACAAAGTTGACCTGGAAGTTTTAAGAAAAAAACAAAACTAAAAATTTAGCCACAAATCTTATTCTTTTGAATAAAGCACTAAAATCTTTTATTCATAATTATGCATTATCATTAGATAGATTCTTCCACAATTCTATCAATTTTTGCCTTAATAATGGAACATCCAATAAAATAGGAAATAATAAAAAATAACAATCCTGATATTAAAGAGATTAGTATAATTGAACCGGCAAATTGAACCATCAATCCAATAAATAACCCTATCAGAAATGATAAAAATATTATTGTATCTAAGTTAACCTCCCAGTAAATTTTCAAATGCTTTGAATCAATTTTTTCAATCTTTATAATTCCTTCCCTAAGAATTTTTAATGCTTCCATTTTATTTTTTCCTGAATGTGTTGTATTTCTAACGATTCTTTTAAATAGTACAGTATTCCCTTGAATCTCTGATGTAGCCTCAATATTTTTTAATCTTCCTATTATCTTTTTTTGAAAAGAATCAATGTATAAATCAGAATTTCCACTAGCTGTTTTTTCTTTCGTGTTTGAGTATTTTAACAATTTCATTTGTATGCTTTTAAATACTGGATTACATTAATTAATAAAAAGGAAACTAACTAATATTCTTCCTTCCGGAAGTAGTATTTTAAATCTACAAAATTCAGGTTTAAATACAAAAAACCCGGCTTTCACCGGGTTTTACTTACTACTTATCTCCAATAACTCTATTACTCATTCCAAACCGGTAATCTTCCCGGAGTCCAGGGAGCATTTATTTTATTTAATTCAGCTTCCATTGCAGGAATATCAATTTGAACAATCCGTTTTAATGCTTCCAAAACAGGAGGAAATTCTTCCATTAATATTTTTACACCTTCTTTTTCGGAAGTTGTTATACTGCTGGTCGATTCCATGTGCCCATATGAAATATTTCCCAGTCGTGTTGAAATTGGAATTTGCGCCGGAGGGATTTCTTCACCACTGGCTTTAGCAGCAACTCCATTCATTTTAAAGCTTAACTCTTCCAACTCAACACCTAAAGCACGTGCTTTATCCATTAATTGTGCGCTTGCACCAGGCGTTGAATAGATGGCTTGCTTAAAATGCTCCACTTTCGAAATTAACTCATTAATCAAACGGTTGCTCCCAACAACAGCAATGGCCATTTTACTCACTTTTTTACCAAAAGCAACATTTTCAGCATAATCGGCTGCAGGTAAAGTTGTATTGTTTAATTTTTTACAAACAAATTCAACTGGTTTTACCAATTCAGTATGTTGCCCATTATCCCACAACGATAAACCAACTTTATATTTTCCGGGCATGACAAGAATACCACCACCACTGCCGTACCTTCTTCCTTCTGATTTCACAACAGGTGTAAATTTCCCATTAACACGTACAGTTGATGGAAGTGTGTACTTAAGGTCCCAGTTAATACGGTTTATCCCTTTTGATGGAGCTTTAGTTAATTGACGGACAACGTTACCTTCTTCATCATATATAGTAAAAATTAAATGTGCTTTTTCCTGCTGGCCTTCAAGGTCCATTTCGCGCCAACTAGGCTGAGGAATTGGTTTTCCTTCCTCAAATAATTTTTTCTCTTCCTCTTTCCGAATATCTTTTTTGCTTTTAGGTGTTTCCTTTAAGTAATATGTAAATACAGCTCCAAAGTCCGGATTTTTTGATTTAAAATAGGTATTCCCCTGATTACTTTTACCACTGGTTTGAATATACATTAAAGCATCGGCAACCGGAAAAATATGTGCTTTCTTATCAACCAACTCATGACTTACTTCGCGTAAGGGGCTATAGTCATCTAAAATGTAAAATCCACGGCCAAAAGTAGCTATTACCAAATCACTTTCATCTTTTTGGATAGCAATATCACGGACAGCAATGGTTGGCAAACCCGACTTAATCTTTACCCAGTTTATACCATTATCGATGGTAAAATAAATGCCAAACTCAGTTCCTACAAATAATAATTCGGGACGAATAAAATCCTGAGCAATGGTATGAACAGTTCCATTCTCGGGCAGGTTCCCAGTTATTGACTCCCATGTTTTTCCTTTATCAGAACTTTTAAGTACATATGGCTTAAAATCGTCACGTTTTAAATTATCAAACGAAGCGTAAACTACATTCTCATTAAATTTATCGGCACATAAATCACTAACATAGGTATATTCAGGAATTCCCGGGAATGACTTAACCTGTAACCAGTTTTCTCCGGCATCTTCAGAAATTGAAATAACACCGTCGTCGGTTCCGGCATATAATAAATTTTCTTTCACAGGTGATTCTTCCAATGAAATAATTGTACCCCACTGCGAAGTTGACACATCTTTTTTAACCGCATCAGCTGGCCAGTATTTTCCCATTACCGGAAAACTGTTTCGATCAACTTTGGCCGTTAAATCTTCACTGATTACTTTCCATGTACCACCTCTGTCATCACTTCTAAACACTTTATTGGCCGACATATACAACCGTGTTGGAGAATGTTGGCTAATAAACATTGGCGTATTCCAATTCCATTTATAAGCTTCTTCACCTTTACGTTCCAAAGGTTTAATGCTTAATGATTCGCCACTTTTTTTATCGTAGCGGTATACATTACCATACTGGTATTCAGAATACACAATATTTGGATCAGTAGGATCAATTGCCTGCCAGAATCCATCACCACCAAGTGTTGCAAACCATTCATCGTTTGTAACACCATCGCTGCTTGTATTCATCGATGGGCCACCCATTGAATTATTATCCTGAGTACCACCATATACATTATAAAATGGTTTTGCATTATCGACATTTACACGGTAAAATTGTGTAATTGGCAGGTTTTCTTTAAAATCGAAAGTTTTGCCATTGTCCCATGTATCGTAGATACCACCATCTCCACCAATCATAAAATGTTCGGTGTCTGAAGGATCGATCCAAATTGCATGGTCATCAACATGCCTTCCACTTGTACTTAACCTGTTCCATGTTTTACCCGCATCGGTAGTAACGGTTGTGCGTGTTTCAACTGAATACACTTTGTCCACATTAACCGGGTCGCAATAAATTTCGTTATAATATTGCCCTGAACTGGCATAGCTACCCATTTTCGACCAGCTTTCACCTTTATCGGTTGAACGGTAAAAACCACTTTTATCTTCGGCTGCTTCAATAATCAGGTAAACCACATTAGGATCAACCGGGGATACATCAATACCCATTCCACCTAAATCAACTTTAGGTAAACCTGTCATAATTTTTCGCCAATTTTCGCCACCATCAGTTGTTTTATAAACAGCAGATTCAGGGCCACCTCCAATTTTTGTAAAATGAGTCCTTCGACGTTGTTCCGATGTTGCATATAAAATTTTAGGATTTGATGGATCCATTTTTATGTTATTGACACCAGTATTTTCACTTATCTCTAAAATATTTTTCCATGTTTTACCACCATCAGTAGTTTTGTATAATCCCCGTTCTTTGCCTGGCCCCCATGCTGAACCTTCGCACGCAACATATACCACATCTGAATTTGTTGGGTCAATTGCTATCCCACCAATTTGGCGTGATTCTTTTAAACCCATATTTTTAAATGATTTTCCTCCATCAACCGATTTATAAATTCCATCGCCATAACCAAGGGCACGTTGGTGGTTATTTTCACCTGTACCAACCCAAACAACATTTGAGTTATTGGGGTCTAGCTCAACATCACCAATTGAATATGAACCATACTTATCAAAAATAGGTTTCCAGGTTGTACCATTATTAGTGGTTTTCCAAACATTACCACTAGCTACTCCCACATAATACTCTTTTGGATTTTTAGCATTAACTGCAAAATCGGCAATTCTGCCACTGGCCCAAGCAGGCCCGATACTTCTGAATTTTAATCCACTTACCAGGCTACTGGTAATAATGGTATCACCTTTTGCCTTTTTATCTTCTTTGTCTTTTTTAGCCCAAACAACAGAACTAAAAAAAAACATACAAACAATTAATACTATTTTTTGATTCATAATGCTATTTATTATTAAAAAATATTGTTAAAACATCCGATTTATCCCTGTTTTTTTACAATCCGATAAAATACAAATGATATTGGTTTTCAAACAGGATAAAAGTCAGGATCACCTTTAAAAACTAAAAATAAACAATATTGGTAAGAATTGGAGAAGATATGGCAATCAAATACAAATAGGGAGTTTATAAAATAACGAGTTAAAGAATTTTCAGATTTTCCTTATACCCTTTTATGCAAAAATAAAATGAGAAATTAAAAAGATTAAAAACGAAGAACCTCCTTAATTTTTTTATAGCCCGTTTTGCTAACTTTAAGTTTTATTTTGTCGTGAAGAATAACAATGTATGATTCTTTTTCGTACTGTTGAATTTCGGCTATTTCTTCCACTTTTACAATATATGACCGGTGAATTCGAACAAAGTCTTTTGGATTAAGGGCACCTTCGAAATATTTCATGGTTTTTTGTTTCATGTGCCTTTTTTCCTTCGTATAAATCAACACATAATCATCCATTGATTCGATATACCTTATTTGATCGACTGGTATAATATTGATTTTATGCCTGTCTTTTACAACAACCCTGTCTAAATAGCCATCCTGAGGGTAATTGGTTACATTTTCAATTAAATCAGTTTTTAATTCATGTTTTACAAACCTGTCAACAACTTTATCGAGTGCCTCTTTTAATCTTGTTTTTGAGAATGGTTTAAGCAGATAATCAGCTGCATTGTATTCAAATGCTTTTAAAGCAAATTGATCGTAAGCAGTAGTGAAAATAATTTCTGGTTTGTGCTCTAATAATTCCAACATTTCGAAACCGGTGATTTTTGGCATTTGAATATCAAGGAAAACCAAATCAGGTTTTAATTCATTAATCATTTTAACGCCTTCGAAGCCATTCTCACATTCATGAATAATTTCAATATTATTAAATGCTTTCAGAAATGAACCCAACAAACTACGGGCCAATTCTTCATCTTCAACAATTATTGTGCGTAACTTCTCATTCATAACAACTTATTTTTGCGGGATTGTTAAAGTAACAATAAATTCTTTTTTGAGGTCCTTTATTTTTAATAAAGAAGGGTTCCTGAAAATTATTTTTAATCGGTCTCTTATATTTCGTAATCCAATTCCTTCACCTTTTTTGCTCACCACATTCGAATCGTAAGTGTTGCTAATTTCGATTATAAGTAAATCATTTTTACAATAACATTTGGTAATAACATCAACCGGAACGGTAGTTTCATAAACACCATACTTAATTGCATTTTCGTACAATGGTTGTAAAATCATATTTGGGATGGAGGCATTTAAACAACACTCTTCAATTTCAAAAACAGGATTTAGTTTTTTCCCAAATCTTACTTTCTCAATCTGAAGATATAATTTGTTATTTTCAAGCTCTTGCCCAAAGTTAACTATTTCATTTTGATCATATTTCAGCGAATACCGCATTAAAGTTGATAAATTAATCACCATTTCCTGAGCCCTTTCCGGATCAGAAATTGTTAATGACGAAATACTGTTTAAACTATTAAATAGAAAATGTGGATTTATTTGAGATTTAAGTGCATGCAATTCGGCTTCTTTCACAAGAGCCTTCAGTTCACCTTCTTTAGTTACTTTATCTTTAAAATTCTGATAATATGTAATGGCATAAAAAAACACCACAAATACAACATAAAACATATACCCCATAAATGCCCGAATGGGTACACTATTATTTAACCAGGTATGGGCGTCGGGATGAAATATTTTAATGACAACAATTCCTAAATACAGCCAGATCAGTACAATAATTGTGGCAGCAATACCGTGAGTCACCAATAATCGGGCAATCGAAGTTTTTTCGATTGAAGTAACTTTTATAACATACCAAATAGCGGTACCTATTACAGCAAAAAGTAGAATGGACGACATCATTTCGACAATCGCATTGCCGGGATCAGTCCCATAAGCGAGCCATTGCGTTAAAACTCCGGCAGTTGAAGCAACTAACCAAAATACAATATAATAGATAGAAAGTCGTGGATTAGATATAAAAGGATGTTTAAAATCCATGTTATACAAGTTTTACTTCAATTCCTCCGAATGCAGTAAATCCTTTAATAATTAAAGTTTTTGAATTATCGATTGGGCTATCGTGAAAAACAGAACCACGTTTATCGGCAAAAGCACCAAAAATAGTAAACACCTCATTTTTTACCGTCCAATCAGGAGGGACTTTAAAAGTACAGCCGCCAAACACACTCACACAATCGACAACCGCTCCATTGGGCGACAGGTTTGCCTTTCGCATATCGTATTCAGTTCCTCCAAATATTGATGTTGTTTTTCCTCCCAATAAGTTTTGTGAGTTAACAAAAATCTCTCGTCCGCCAAAAACAATAAAATCATCAAAACTATCAATACTCCTTGAATGGCCATCAACAATAGGAGGGTCGTGTTTTTTAAGCCTAAAAAGCATAACCACGCCAACTCCAACCAATAGCATTGGCCATTTTATTCGCCGTAACTCATATGGAATTTCAATAACTTCTGAAACCAGAAAAAAGCCACCTATAACAACTAAAATGATACCTGTTGTTCGATTTCCTCCAATTATTGAAAAAACACCGATACCTATTAATAGCATCTGCCATGAGATCAATACATCATCAATAAAGTCGGGGACTAAATCTAAGCGTTCGAGGATCCATATTGCTCCTAATGCAATTAAAAAAATCCCTAAATAAATCCGCTTATTTGTTCGATTCTCGTGTTCCATTATTTTTCTTTTCAATCACAAAAAATATGTGAATTATTAAACTTCAAATTTTCAATCGGAAAAGAAACTGCCCTCCGATTATAATGAACAATATAATTAAAATCGTCGGGTTATCAGAACAACACCTAAAATAATTAAAATTACCGGCAACATTATTCCTATTGTAAGGCCAGGTATAAAAAATATTTTAGGCACTAAAAATAGCCCGCCAATTATAAGTAATACCAAACCAACCGTTGACCGTTTCCCTGCCAATAATATTAATCCTATTACAATAATAATTGTAGGCCACGAAAAAACAAACCGCCAAAGGTTATGAAAAATATTTCTGAACGGATAAAAAATATTATCCCAATAAATTTGTGGGAAATCAAATTGTAATCCAAGCTCCTTAAGTAGCCACAATCCACCTAAAACAATAATTACTACTGCAAAAACTCCCCTTGAATTATTATTTGATTCTTTTCGCATTGTTATACTTTTTGTAATTTTTACAGAATCAAATTTACATTCTCCGGTTCAACAAAACATTTTCCTTTCGGTTAAACAAAGGTTTCAATCGGTAAACCAATCTTTTTCTTTAGTTTATCTCAAATTTAACAATAAGCGTCTTGCAGAAAGCTACTTATTATGTTTAGCCCATGTATCTCTTAGCTGAACTGTCCGGTTAAAAATCAAATTATCCGAACCAGAATCCGGATCGAGGTTAAAATAACCCAGCCGTTCGAACTGGAAATGGTCGAATGGCTTTGCCTGGCTTACAAAAGGTTCCACATAACAGTTTGGCAATACTTTATATGCTTCGGGATTCATAAACTCTTTAAAATCTTTGTCTTTAACCGATAATGGGTCTTCCACTGTAAACAAACGGTCGTATAGCCTGACTTCCGATTTTATGGCATGTTTGATAGAAACCCAATGCAAAGTTGCTTTAACTTTTCGCCCATCGGGGGAATTTCCGCCCTTTGATGCCGGATCGTAGGTACACTGCAACTCAACTATTTCGCCTTTATCGTTTTTAATAACCTTGTTACAAGTAATAAAGTAGGCATACCTCAACCGAACTTCCCTGCCAGGGCCCAACCTAAAAAACTTACGTGGAGGATCTTCCATAAAATCTTCCCGCTCGATATATAACTCGCGCGAGAATGGAACCTTTCTTTTTCCCATGGATTCATCCTCAGGATTATTTACGGCATCCAACTCTTCTTCCTGCCCTTCAGGATAATTGGTTATTACTACTTTTAATGGATTTAAAACGCCCATCACCCTTTGGGCTGATTTATTTAAATGCTCACGTACACTATGTTCCAGAAGTGTTACATCTATCATACCATCAACCTTTGTAACACCAATACGGTCGGCAAAATTCCGAATTGATTCCGGCGTATAACCTCTTCGGCGCAAACCCGAAATAGTAGGCATGCGGGGGTCATCCCAACCTTTCACATGTTTGTCTTGTACCAATTCCAATAATTTACGTTTGCTCATTACGGTATAACTCAGGTTTAACCTTGCAAACTCAATTTGGCGGGGCCTATAATCAGCTTCCTGGAGTTGGTCGATACACCAGTCATATAAAGGGCGGTGAACTTCAAACTCTAAAGTACATACCGAATGTGTAATGCCTTCCCAATAATCACTCTGCCCATGGGCAAAATCATACATCGGATAAATCACCCATTTGTCGCCGGTACGGTGGTGTGGTGCTTTTAATACACGGTAAATTATAGGATCGCGCATGTGCATGTTTGGCGAGGCCATGTCGATTTTAGCGCGTAAAACTTTCTCTCCTTCATTAAATTCCCCATTTTTCATGCGGGTAAATAAATCCAGATTCTCCTCAGGTGTCCGGTTGCGGAAAGGACTTTCGATACCGGGCCTTGTTGGAGTTCCTTTTTGCTGACTGATAACTTCAGCATCCTGATCGTCGACATAGGCTTTGCCGTCATTTATTAATTTAACAGCAAAATCATATAATTTTTCAAAATAATCTGAAGCATAAAAAAGCCTGTCTTCCCAATCAAAACCTAACCAATGTACATCGTCCATAATTGAATCGACATATTCAGTTTCTTCCTTTGATGGATTTGTATCATCGAAACGAAGGTTACATTTTCCACCAAATTTTTCGGCTGTCCCAAAATTAAGGCATATTGATTTGGCATGGCCAATATGAAGGTAACCATTAGGTTCAGGGGGAAATCGCGTATGAACACGTTGATTGTTTTTACCCTCTTTTAAATCATTTTCAATTTGAAGGTGGATAAAATTATTCTTTACCACCTTCTCGTTTTCCTGCATTTTATTATCAGCCATTTTAAAAATTTAAATCATGATTTAAAACTAAAACACAAAAGTAAAAAAGATTCAATGTAACTTTCATATCATAAGGCAAAATCATTATAAATGATAACCTGTTTTTTTAATTACAACGAAATCGTTTAATTTGCCGCATAAACTTATAAGCAATGGGTATTATTGAGCTGGAAGGAATGGAGTTTTTTGCCTATCACGGGCACTTTAAATCGGAACAAATTGTTGGGAATACATTTATTGTAAACCTCAAATTTGAAACTGATTGTTCAAGAGCAGGCATTTCTGATAATTTAAATGATACTGTAAATTACCAGGAAGTTTATACAATTATTAAAAATGAAATGGATACAAAATCCTATCTCCTCGAAAATCTGGGAACCCGAATTCTGGATGTTTTGTACGCCAATTTTAAATCCATAAAAAACGTTACACTTAAAATTTCTAAACTAAACCCTCCCATGGGGGGACAAATTAACAGGGTTAGTGTCACATTATGTCGATAATTTAGTAAATATTGCACTTTCAACGAAAATAATCCTTCCCAAATAGGGACAAATCAAAAGATTGCATGTAACTTTGTTCAAATCAGGTTTTATAAAACCCGGTTACAAAAAAGTGCTTTAATTAAAAGGAATTAGTGTTCGGTAACCTTAGAAATTGAAATTTTGACTACAAGGATAATTCTTATCTTTTCTATACATTTCCTTTCGACCTTTTTTTCTTATGCTACAGAAGAGAAGAGTATTGGTATTTTGACCCAAATAAATTCGGTTGGGCTAGAACAAGAAAAGGAATACCAAAACACAAAGGCAATTAAAAGCCTTAAGGATGCTGAAAAAAAATTTGAAACCAATAACAATATTACCGAAGGCATTGAGACATTCCTGAACCTGGGGCAATATTATTTATCACAACAAAATACCGATTCGGCACTGTTGTACACCGATAAATCCTTCCACCTTGCAAAATTGGTAAACGATTTATTTTATGTTGCCCGCGCCAATCTTCAATTTGGTAATATTTATGGCAAATCAGGAAAAATAAATGAAGCAATTGAATCAATAACTCTTTCAAAAGATTATTTCTCGAATACAAATAATTTATTTTGGCTTCATCAGGCAAATGCGAGCCTGGCAAATTACTGGGTCCTTCAAGGTGATATTCTATCAGGAGAAAAAACATTTAAAGAAATAATTACAGAGGCAGAACTGCCTGAAAATTCAAAGGCAGTTGCGATTTCTTATTTAGGAATGGGGAATATTTTTATGCAAAAAAACAATCCATCCGAGGCTTTTAAAAATTATACTCAGGCCTATAATTTATGGAAAAATCTAAACAATCCTTCAGAAATGGCATGGACACTACTTTATATTAGCGAAATATATTCTGAAGTTGGACTTGATTCATTGGCCCTCAAAACCATCGGTTCAGCCCTCACATTAAACAAAAATAACACAAACTCATTTTTATCAAAAGCACACCAAAATAATGCGATTGCTTTTTTTAATCTTAATGAACTCGAAAAAGCACTATCAGAAATAGAATTGGCAATT
Source organism: Prolixibacteraceae bacterium (assembly GCA_963666575.2). Classification (GTDB taxonomy): domain Bacteria; phylum Bacteroidota; class Bacteroidia; order Bacteroidales; family Prolixibacteraceae; genus JABMQB01. Next base: position 303,946 of record CAXXYG010000014.1, on the reverse strand, counting down.
CAACTCAATTCCGAAACAGCCAATTTACCCTCAATGTATTTGTGCCAGCTTGTAAAAGCTGATATTCTTCAGAAAAGAAAGGATTATTTTAATGCTAGGGATCTTATCGAACAAGTGTTGCCTATAATAAAAGAAACAAATAAAATCCGCGATATTTTATATGGGTCGGAAATATATGCTCAGATCCTTCATAACCTGGGAGAAACAGACCGGGCATCGATGATCATTGCCAATAACCTTACACTGGCACAATCAGTAAATAATATTAATCACATTCAGATAAACTCTTATCTATTAGGAAAAATGATGAACGAACGGGGCCAATTTATTTCAGCCTCACGTTTCCTGATGATGAGTACCCAATACACTGATTCGGTTAATAAATCAAAAGATAATAAACAACTCAAAGACGCTATTATCAAACATGAAATTTCGAAAGAAGAAACTTCGTATTCTGATAAAATAAAAATCCAACAAAAATCAGATGCAACTCAATTAAAAAGGCTATTGATATTGATTATACCGGTATTAGCAATAGTTCTGGTTTTTGCCATTCTGTTTTTTATTGGGCTACGAACAAATAAAAAACTATACAATAACTTAAAAATTTCGAATCAGGTAATCCTTGATAAAAATATCAAGTTGGAAAACCTTATGAAGTTTAATGGAAAAATATTCACCAGCCTTTCACACGATTTGCGGTCGCCAATTACTTCAATGAGCCATTCCATTGAGTTGTTAAAACACGATGATTTTGAAGAAGATAAAAAAAGCAGAATACTTGACCTTTCGAAAGAGCAGGTTGATGCCACCCTTCATATGCTCGACAACTTGTTGCGATGGGCAAGAGGCCAATCTGAAAGTATAACTCCTCACAAAGAGGCCGTCAATATTTGTGAGGCTATTGAGCAAATAAGGAAACCCTTTAACGCTTCGCTGGAACGCAAAAAAATTACCTTAAAAACCAGCTGCGATAAAGATTCAGTTGCTTTTGCCGACAGGCAACTTTTTAAGCTGGTACTTATAAACTTATTATCGAATGCCTTAAAATTTACACCCCGAAATGGAGAAATTTCTATCTCTGTTGTATCCACAAACGGGCACCACACTATTACTGTGGAAGACAATGGTGTTGGGATAAGTGAAAGTGACCAAATGAAAATTTTAAACCCCGATACCTATTTCAGAAGCAAAGGCACTGAAAATGAACGAGGTAGTGGTATTGGGCTTAAACTTTGCAGGCAATACGTAAAATTGATGGAAGGCGACCTTTCCATCGAAAGTTTCCCGGGCAAAGGAAGTAAGTTTATTTTTACGGCACCATCTCATTCATAATGAATCACCTACTAGTGTGTTAATCTTTCTTTAATTATTTTCATGAAAAATCGACTACATGACATTTTATGAAAATTCAAACAAAAGTTTCGTATATTCAAATTCTAAATTATATAGCCATGTTTTTGTATATGCAAAGTTTGAATGAAGGTGGTTCTGAAGCTAAAAAAAATAAATTACGTTTCAAAGAACTACAGGAAGGAGAAAACCCAAAAGTGGTAACAAAAGCCAGCTCTTCAGCAACGGGATGGTCGCAATTAAAAAACAAAAATCTGGCAAATTATAACTGGGAAAAAAGAAGGGCATCGTTTAAGTAATATCTTAAGTTGTATTGCTTAACAATATTCAAAAAAGCCCCTTTAAAACTATGACTGTATTCTAAATACACCTCATCAAAAAAGCCCCAGTAAATTGCAACAAATAACTAATTGTTATTAGTTTTATATTGATTTTCAATTAAAACATTGTTTTTTCACCTCAAGTCCTCATCCATTGGAGAAAGAAAAATATATCAAAGTTGAATCTCTCACAAAATCATTTGGGAAAGTAAAAGCAGTAAATGGCCTTTCGTTTTTTGTAAACAAAGGAGATATTTTTGGTTTTTTAGGGCACAACGGAGCAGGGAAAAGTACAACATTAAAAATTTTACTTTCGCTGATAAAACCTGAAAGTGGATTGGCCGAAATTTTTGGTTACCCTATCACCTCGCACCGTAATGAAATATTGCAAAAAACAGGCGCAATGGTTGATGAACCTGCATTTTACGGATATCTATCAGCCCTGCAAAATCTGGAAATGCTTGATTTGGTTTCAGGGAAAAAGTCGGGGAAGAAAAAGCTGATGGAAATACTTGAGTTGGTGGGGCTCGAAAAACGGTTTAACAGTAAAGTAAATACCTTCTCGCATGGCATGAAACAACGTTTAGGGCTGGCACAGGCATTAATAAACGACCCTGAGTTACTTTTACTGGACGAACCAACAAATGGGTTAGATCCGGAAGCAAACATCGAAATCAGAAACCTCATTTTACAGCTTAACCGCGATTTGGGAAAAACAATTCTGCTTTCATCACATCAACTAAATGAAGTTGAATTAATAGCCAACCGAATGGTTATTATTAATCAGGGCAAAGAAGTAGTTGAAGGCGATGTTAAAACCCTCTTAAAAACGAATGAGCTAAAAGTACAGTTCGAAACAAACAATGCTTTAAAAGCATTTGAGCTGGTAAATTCTCACTACCCGGAAATTGAAGCAGAAATAATTGGGACAAAAACAATGTCCCTTCAAATTTCGAAAAACCAGATTCATACAATCAACCAGTTATTGGTTTCGAAGGGAATTTTAGTTTATGCAATCGAAGTAAAAAAATCGCTTGAAGATTATTATTTAAAATTAGTTCATTCAAAAAATCAAATTAATTGAAAAATTTAATAAAAATAGAGCTCATTAAAATTTTCCGCCGGCCAATAACCTACATAGGTTTTGCAGCCCTCTGTGCCATTGTTTTAGTAATGCAATTGGCATTGTTTAGCGAAGGCGAACAAATGCTCGATTTTGTTTTAAAAGGATTATCGGAACAATTTTTATTGGAAGGGAACCTGTTAAACGGTTACCTTGTAGCTTTCTTTCTACTAAATAGCCTATGGGTATTAATGCCCTTTTTAGTAACGCTTGTTTGTGGTGCACTTTTAGCTGGCGAAGCAGCGAATGGCACCTTTCGGATTTTATTATTGCGCCCGGTTTCGAGAGAAAAAATTGTATTAGCAAAATTTTTTGCCGGCTTAGTATATACTTTTTTATTGGTTATATTTTTAATGGTTCTGAGCCTTGGAATTGGAATAACCATATTTGGCACAGGCGATTTAATTATTCTTAATGAGAACATTGTCATTTTATCATCGGACGATGTGTTGTGGCGTTTTTTGGGGGCTTTTGGATTTGGTGTTGTGGGAATGGTAGTGATCGCCTCTTTAGCACTATTATTATCTTCAGCTTCCGATAATCCGGTAGGCCCGGTAATCGGAACCATGGCTATTGTTATTGGATTTACTATTATCACCAACCTCCACCTCGACCTGTTTCGTATATTGGAAAAATATATTTTTACCAGTTATACAAGTTCATGGACATTGTTTTTCGACCTGGAATTAAATAGTCAAAAAATCTTTCAATCATTGGGTATTTTAGGAGCGCATATTGTACTATTTTTAGGGGCTACCATTTACATTTTCCGAAAAAAAGATATTTTAACATGATAAAATTCGTGCCAATTATTTGTTTTGTTTTGTTTGTTTTTAATGGCTTTAGCCAGGAAATGGCCTATGATTCAGTGATCACTGCTTTTCAAAACAAATACATTGGCATAACTGATTATAAAGCCGATATTACCATTATAACCGATATCGATTTTATAAAAATGAAAGAACGCCGTGCCAGGTTGTTTTTTAAAGCTCCCAATAAATTAAAAGTAAGAGGTAAAGGTTTTTTCCTTCTCCCAAAAAAAGGATTACATTTTTCGTCAGGAATGGTTACATCTGAAGGTGCTTCGATTTTTTTTATTAAAAAAGAGGTTGTAAACGGAGTAGAATGTGAAGTATATAAAATTTTTCCGGGCGAAAAAGAAAAAAAGATTGTACTCACAACTGCATGGATCGACAAAACCAAAAACAGGCTTATTAAACTCGAAAACAATACCCGCAACGATGGCACATTTTTAGTAAACCTGTATTATAATAACCGGCCATTTGACCTACCCGATAAAATTGAAGTACTATTTAATACTGAAAAAATGCAAATCCCCGTTACATTTACTGGTGAATCATCAATAAAAAAAGATACAAAACAAAAAATGGGGGCAAAAGAAGGCACTATTATTGTTAAATACGATAATTATCAGGTAAACAAAGGAATTGATGAAACCATTTTTATACCTGAGAATGAAGAAAATTAATACCCGAGAAAGTGAAAATAAAACCACGCTACAGTTACAAATTTATCTGGATCATCGTTCCTCGCTGGCGAAATTTTCACCACTATTTACAGGTTGAATTTACCGATTCTTTAAAAACGTTTCCAATCGACTACCAGAAAAGGCTTACACGTTCATCAATCAGGGGAGCCAGTTTGATGCTAATAATGGCACAAGCCAACAAAAAAAAGTTTAACAAAAAAACTACCCTTATTACCGGAATGCTGGCTGCCTTGTTTGACGATTTAATTGAAATTGAAAACCATTCGGCAGAAGTTATTTCCCAACTTATTACTTTCCCACATAAAACTTGCATTGATACAAATCGTGGAAGATTTGCCAAACAGTGTTATTTGGAGTTACTCCATTTGTTGGAATCCTGGCAAATAACGCAACTGCAGCAATTCCTTTTAAAATTAAATCAAGCTGAACACATTTCAATTTCAGAAAACAAAGGTAACTGGGAACAAAGGGGAAGCCTGGCCTTCCTTATCTTTTCAACCGTAATTGGCATTCAAAAAAAAGATATCAATTTTAATGTTGTTGCCGGTTTTGGAAATTACTTACAAATTCTGGACGATTACGAAGATATTGGAACTGATACGCCTGAATTAAACTATTTTATTTCAAATCCGGATTTTAAGATGGATGAATATTACCTGGAGCAAATAAAACCAACTATCCACCAACTGTATTTTAATGGTTTTAATCACCGTTATTTTTCCGAATTTATTGATACATACCACATTTTCCAGGTTCGTTCGCACAGGCACAAACATATAAAAGAAACGGCTTTTTTACGTTTTCAGCGAAAAAGCACGTCGTATATTATCAAGCAATTAAACAACTCTGTTCAGTTTTAAGTATTTTAGGCAAAAAGAAAATCATAAAGGTTGAATATAAAATGGAGTTTTACTATATTTGCCACCCCTAAAGGGAAATGGTCTCTTGGCCGAGTGGCTAGGCAGTGGTCTGCAAAACCATGTACGGCGGTTCGAATCCGCCAGAGACCTCAATTTAAAGACCTTCTGTAAGAAATTGCAGAAGGTCTTTTTGTATTGTTTATTCCATCACATGTTTTAAAACTTCCTTCCAAAAAAAAAGAAGAATAACTGTTTTAGCAAAGAATACGGATCAAATCATTTTCTTGTAGGAAAATAAATTCACTACTAATTTTGATTAAATTATTACCTATTAAAATGATTTAATAATGGTAAGAAGTTTTTGTTGATAAAATTATTTGTTTTTTATCTTGCCAGACAGGCTTCGTACTTTTTTCTTACCAAAAAAGCACCAAAAAGGCAAGGCTCACTCCAACAACAAAAAAAATCAGATAAACTTAACGAAATATTTTCATAAAAGGATTAAATATTCATTTCAACAACCGAAACTATTATAACAACTAATTACTGTTTTCCCAGCCTCATCAAGTGATTCTCCCCAGAAAAACAGCCCTTCTTTATGTCCTCCCATAACAAGAATTTTTTCTTCATCGGGACCAATACCGGAAAGTATTTTTTGTATTTCACCAGCCATCTCAGGTGTTCCGTATTCAATTTTTTCGGATGTTGTTGGAAATTTGTATAAACCCTTCTCCCACATCTTTAAATTATGAATATGAATTACTGCCCCAACTTCAGGCAAAAATTCATAAAAAACCGCATGACTCAACGATTCGGCAGAGGCATTAATTTTACCAATACATTCCAAAGAATTTGAAGAAAATGACCAGGAAGTAACTTGCGTAAAATGTTGCTTTTTAAGATCGGGTAGATTACCCGTTCCTGTTCCCGAAATTATAAAATGTTTGTTTTGGGCTTTCACTGATATATTACCAAAACCAATTCCATTTGGGTAAGCACCAATCAATTTAAGTTGGTATAATTTTTCTCTCCAGATAAATAAATCCTTATAATTTTTATCCCCCATCTCAATTTCTTTATCGATTCGGTGGCAATTAAATTTTAAATTTCCTTCGTCAGTATAAAAATCATTCATATTTGCAGTTTATTTCTCAAATCATTTCTCAAATCTACCAAAAAACAGAAAAATTAAACAAACTGTATTTAACGAAAGAATAATTTATCCTTTTTTTTCATATTTGTGTTATGAATATTCTACGGACCATACTTTTTTTTCCATTGGCATTGGCCCGTTTTATTCTTTTCCTGATTTGGACCATCGTAATTCTAATAATCGGATCGGTTAAATACAAAAAAAATGGGTTTACACGTGAACTTCAGGTTTGGGTCATGACAACCTGGGGGAAAGTATTAATTTGGATAATTGGACTAAAAATTACAAAAAATGAGATCCCCAAAACCGGCAATTTTATTTTAATGCCTAATCACCGCAGTTACATCGATATATTAATTGTAGCCCGCTTTGTTCCGGGAACAATGTTGGGTAAAGCCGAAGTAGGCGAATGGCCTCTTGCACGAACAGCAGCCAAACTTTGCCAGCCAGTGCTTATTAAACGTTCGGTAATGAAAAGCCTGGTGGAGGCTATGAAAAAAATTACCGAATCGATACAAAAAAATATTCCTGTGGTTTTGTTTCCCGAAGGGACAACCTATAAGGGGCCACTTACAAAACCATTTAAAAATGGTAGTTTTAAAATTGCTGCCGAAGGACAAATTCCTGTCATCCCTGCAGCAATACATTACCACGACATTAATGATGCCTGGGTTGGGAATGATACATTTATCGGGCATTTTTTCAGGCAATTGGGAAAACCCACCACAAAAGTTGAAATAAAATTTGGAAGCCCAATTGTAAACTCCGATTATAAATTACTTCAAACAGAAACAAAACAACACATTGAAAAAATGTTACTTCAAATAATGGAAAATAAAATATAAAACTATCAGGTTATTCGAGGGAATTACTCTTTTTGCCAGATAAAAGCAGGTGTGTTTTTATCAATTTTAAGTTGTACCCATAAAAACAATCCGTTTTATTTAAGTTGAATGGTTTTTGAAATATAATTTTTATTTTTATACCGTGTGTTTAATACAGCAATAACGGTCATACTTCTTAAATCAGATGCATGTGGTACGGTTATTTCTCCCACACTATTTTTGGTTAACAATGGCACTAAATTACCCGGAACATACTTTCCATCAATTAAATTACCACTATAGTAAACTACTTTTTTACTTTTGTCCGACATTTGAACGTTTATATGAATTTGATGGTATACTTCTTTTTTAGAAACAATTAAATCAGGATATTTTACTTCTTTTCCTGATTCACTCCACTCTTTTAATCCTACTGCAGGTAATCCATTTTTATATTCATATTCAGCTTGTAACCGGCCATTTCGGTGGTAGCGCCGGCATATTCCATCCAATTTCCCATTTTTATAGGGTTGTTCTTTCCAAACCTTTGGCTTTTCACCTTTGTATTCCTGATAATAAGTAAATTTTACTCCATGTTTTTTTCCATTTACATACATTGCATCTGAATATACACTTCCATGTGGGTAAAATCTTCGCCACAGTCCATGACCGGTTTTAGAACCCTTTAAAACTGTAACTTCATACTCTATTTTTGTTGAATTATTTGAAAATGGGATCTTAATTATTTCAGTAGTATCGTTAACCATTTCGCCTTTACCAGCTCTCTCTTGGTTTCCTGATTTATTTATGCACGACGGAATAATTATATATAATAAAGCAGATATTAATAAAAGTTTAAATCCAAACAACCTCATTAAAAATATTTATTGGTTTTTATAAAAAAGGAACATTTAAAAATCTATGATAAACAAATATGCAAAACTCTTACCTTGAAACAATTACTATACCAAATTACAAACAAATATTTGATTAAAATGTATAACTCTCAGAATATTCAGCATATAAATGAAATATTGTACATTTGTCGGGTAATACCGATTACTATTCAAAATGCGCCTTTAGTGCATTTCACTTTTAAAAGCACTTTGAATATGTATCGGCATTACACCAACGCAAATTGATATTTAAATGATATAATAAAAAATATTTTAAAGCATAACAAATGAAACAAGCAGAAATTCATACAAGTAAAGGAGTCATGAAAGTTAATTTTTATGATGAAGATGCCCCTGCAACGGTTGCAAATTTCATCAAACTTTCAAAAGAAGGATTTTACGATGGATTAACTTTCCACAGAGTTCTCCCCGATTTTGTAATTCAAGGTGGCTGCCCCGATGGCACTGGAGCCGGTGGCCCGGGATATAAAATTAATTGTGAGTTGGATGGCAACAATCAATACCACGATAAAGGTGTATTATCGATGGCTCATGCCGGACGAAATACCGGAGGTTCTCAGTTTTTTATTTGCCACAGCCGCACCAATACTGCCCACCTCGACCGTAACCATACCTGTTTTGGTAAAGTGTATGAAGGAGTTGAAGTAATAGACCAAATCCGTCAGGGTGATGAAATTGAAAAAATTATTGTTACTGAAGAATAATCCCGTAATTTAAATTCAAAAACAAAGGGGCTGTAATATCACAGCCCCTTTGTTTTAATATTATTTCACTGTTTTATTTAATTTCTTTCCCATAGTGTGCCTCATAAGCCTTCAATTTGTCCTTTAGTTCTTTTATGCGCAGCTCCCTACCAACAAAAAGCTGGTTCATCCGTTCAAGGTCTTCATTTTTCCCCTCAAGTTCAGCGGTACGCTGTTTTACTAATTCTTTTAAATGATCGCGGTAGGTTTTTAATTCTTCTTCAGCCTTTTTTCGAACAGAAATTTCCTTTTCAAGTTCGACGGTCCTTTCAGCAACCAGAATCTCCAGATTTTCCTGATACTTTTTAAGTTCTTTTTCAGAGTTAAACCGAATAATTGCATTAGTAACTGTATTTGGGATCATTTTAAAATAATGCCCATCAATATCTTTTATAATATAATCGTATGCGCCTAATTTCATGGCTTTAACAGCAATTTCTTCATTGCCCGAACCTGTTGTAATTACAAAAGGTACATCCATGTCTTTTTGAATAATGTCGAATGCATCACCATCACCAAGGTCAAAATCGGAAACAATAATATCAAATTTTTCGGTATTAAGAGCGTGCTTTGCCTCTTTTACCGAACTGGTAATAGTATACTCAAAATTAAAATCGGGGGAATTTTTAGCAAACCTTCTAAAGGCCATTTTATCCAATTCATCATCTTCAATAAACAGAAGTTTTAATTTTTCAATTTTTAAATCCATATAAAACTAATTTTCAGGTGGGAGTTCACTTAATGTCCAATATAAATCAATGGTTTTTATTACTTCCACAAATTGTAAATAATCGACAGGTTTTATCATATAACCAGCAACACCCTGGCTAAAACTTTCCACTTTATCCTGTTCTTCTTTCGAAGTAGTTAAAACAACCACCGGAATTCTTTTAAATACTTGATCATTTTTTATCACATTGAGGAATTCAATGCCATTCATTTTTGGCATATTTAAATCAAGTAAAATAATTCCAGGTATTGGATTGCTTTTGTTATTTAAAAAATCAAGCGCTTCTTCTCCATTTTTTGTGATAGCCAGCGGATTTAATATTTTCAACTCTTTAAATGCCCGCTTAACAGTCATTATATCAACCATATCGTCTTCAACAAGTAAAATAGTTTTTTGTTCGTTGTTCATGTTGTAAGTTTAAAATGTATTAAAAACTTTCAGCTTTTGGCCATGTAAAATAAAAAGTTGTCTCTTTTCCAAAGATCGATTCTACCCAGATTTCCCCTCCATTTGAATGAATAATTTTTTTCACAAGTGTTAATCCAATTCCTGTACTTTCTAATGTATCGCGTGATTGTAAAGTTTGAAATATTTTAAATATTTTTTCATAATATTTTTCTTCTATCCCCGGGCCATTGTCTTGAATGCTGAATTTCCAAAATTTATTTTCATCAGAAACTGCAATTTTAATTTCCCCTTTTGGTTTATCCATAAATTTAATGGCATTCCCAATTAAGTTCTGAAATACCTGCGATACTCTGGTATCATCACCATTAATATTGGGCAGGTTATTTTCAAAAATAACACTTATATTTTTGGGAAGCAATAGGCTTTCAATGGTTTCATTAACAATTTCATTCGTGTTGATCCAGGTTTTTTCAGTTTTAATCCGTCCTATTCTTGAATATTCAAGAATCCCTTTTATCAAAGCATCCATTCGTTTTACCCTACTTGTAATAAGCAATAACTGCTCTTTCCCTTCATCGTCTAAAACGTCTTTATAATCGTTATACACCCAATATGATAACTGGCTTATAGCCCTAAGCGGGGCTTTAAGGTCATGCGAAACAACATAGGCAAAATCTTTTAAGTCATTATTAGCTGCTTCAAGCTTAATAGTACTTTGTTCCAATAAATCTGTTTTTTCATTTAAATCTTCAACCATATTCAAAAGGGCTGCCTGAATATCAGCCAATTCTTTCCCCTTATTTTCCAATTCAAACGTCCGACTTATTACACGCTGTTCAAGTTCTTCGAATACCAAGTTATTTTCGATTGCAAGTGCTACCTGAAATGTAATTGTTTCTAAAAGTTTTAAACTGCGGCTATCAGGTTTTTTATCGGTACGGGTAAAAACGCATAATACACCCACACATTTTTCTTTTGAGGAAAGAGGAAATGCGGCATGAAATCTGATATCCTCACCCCTAAGCGCCTCTCTGGTAGAAAAATCCAGTACCTGTTCACGGTTGTGCAATATCAACGGACAGTTATCATGGGCACATGTTCCACATAAACAATCACCCACTCTAATTTTATGTTCGGCAAAATCTTTTAATGTTGCGTCTGAAGTTTCAATTTGACTAACCAATTTGAGCGTATCATCGGGCTCTACCAAACACAATGTTCCGCCTTCCAATCCCACAATTTTTATAGCTTCAACCAATACTTTATCTAAAATTTCCTGTAGGTTTAAAACACCTGTACATAAATTTATTATGCGGTTAATGGTTAATAACTCTTCGTTTGCTTTTTTAATTTCCAATTCATCCTCAATACGGTCAGTTATCACCTCCGAAAAAAGAATAATCCCTCCAATTTTATCATTTGTAAAATACCAAGGCCTTATTTCCCAACGCACATAATCAGTTTTTCCATCAGAACGAGGAAAAGGATCCCGGTCTGCTCGTATTGTTTCTCCCGCCAGGCACCTCTGGTATATTTTTCTCCAATCATCAGGTATATCTGTAAAAATGTCATAATGTGATTTCCCGGCTAATTCCTGCTCGTTCAATTTATAATCAACAAGGTATCGGTGACTTGCAATAATATATTTCATTTCATTATCGAACATCGCTATAGAAGCAGGCGAATGCTTTACAAACAGTCTGAGTCTTTGTTCGCTAGCATGTATGGCTTCTTCTGCTTTTACTTGCTCAGAAATATCCTGAATAATACCAACGTATGAAACAACATCGCCTTTTTCGTTTTTAAAAGGTTCGCCAATATTAAAAATTGTTTTTTCAATATTACCTGGTACTATTATTCTGTATTGCAGTTTATATGGTTGAAGGGCTTCAAACGATTGGTTAAAATCCTTCAAAATTTTTTCTTTATCTTCGGGATGAATATGTTCAATTCCCATTTCCATTACATTGCCAACAAAATCGGGCGAAATACCGAAAATATCATAAATCTCGTTCGACCAAGTTACCTTTAAAGTACTGACATCAAGTTTCCAGGAGCCAATTTTTGCAACTTTTTCGGCCTGTGTAAATACCTGCACATTCTCTTTTAATTTTTCTACATTATTTTTACGGTCTGTAATATCCAGAACAGTAAATGTTAATCCTTCAAAAATATTATCCGGATTAAGGGGGCTTGTATTCACAAGTGTGTATATAATCTGTCCGTCTTTCCTTTTAATTCTGATTTCATCCGACCGTAATGTATATGATTTTGATTGATCGTACTCTTTCCCTCCCATTAACTCAAAATCTTCTTTGGTTGGATAGAGCATTTCGGTACTTTGCCCAATTAATTCTTTTTCAGTGTATCCAACAATTTTACAAAACTCATTATTTACTTTTATAATAATCCGGTTATTAATAATACCAATCCCAATAGGCGATGCATTAAAAATGGACTGCATCCTTGATTCATTTTTCTTGAGTTTTAAATCAGAACTAACACGGTGTGTAATATCTTCAATTTGAGTAATAAAATAATTTGGTTTACTCTTATCATCGCGTACTAACACCGAATTTATACGAGCCCAAATTGTTTCACCTGATTTATTTTGATACCTTTTTTCAAACGCCGCGCGTTTTGACTTGCCCTCAATCATTTGAAATACCAAATCATTTCCAATATTTACATCGTCGGGGAATGTTATCGAATTAAAATGTTTTCCTACCAATTCTTCACAAGAATAATTCAGCATTTCACAGAATGACTCATTTACCTTTATAAATTTCCCATCAAGCCCGGTAAGGCACATCCCACTTGCCGATTGCTCAAAAATTGACCGGAACAATTCCTCATTTTCTATGGTCTCAATTTGTGTTTTTTTACTCGCTGTTATGTCCTCAACACTCGACCAGATATACTTCACACCTTTTTGAACAATTATTTTACCTTGCAACCGAACCGGGACAAGATGCCCCTTTTTATGGATATACTCTTTTTCGTAAGGGCCATATTCTCCGATTGTATTTAATTGTTCTAATTGAATTTTTTCCTGCTCGCTATATTTTTCAGGGGTAATTTCCCAATACGTTAGTTTTTTTGATTCATCAACTGACCGTCCAATTATTTCTGCATAAGCTGAATTTACATCTACTATATTACCGTCCATTGTGGTAAGAGCCAGTCCAATAGTTGATTGTGCAAAAAGAGTCCTGTTATATTCTTCACTCTCTTTTAAATCTTCAGTGCTCTTATTGAGTTGTTTCTTTACATTATCAAAACGCACTGCCTCCTCAGGCAACCACCTTTTTATAATAATAAATAATATTAATACCGAAACTATTAAATTTATAATTTTGGGTATAAAAACAACCTGGGGTTGAGATAGGTAATCATAAACCGACAGGGGTATTATTTCAGATAATGAGGTAAACCAAGCTCCAAAATAAAAACTTTCAAAAAGTGTTCGGAAAGCATCAATGGCTAATATTATTATCAGAACTTTTAAAAACCGTTCAGAATTTTTTAGAGATAAAAACCTTCGAGTATAAAAAATAAATATAAAAAGCCATAAAACAATTAAAGCCCAATATATTAAAGGAGTAACAATTCGGAACATACTCATATATTATTGTTTATTATTTTCCAAAAATTTAATTTTTTCCTTTAATTCAATCATTCTCAACTCCCTGCCAACAAACAGTTTGTTCATATTTTCAAGCTCTTTGTATTTTTCTTCCAATTCTTTTGTCCGTTCCTTCACTAGTTTTTCTAAATGCTCTTTATATTTAAGCAACTCATCTTCCGCCTTTTTTAATTCAGTTACATCCCAGAAAATTCCCATTACTCCCACCACTTTCCCATTTTCACCCAATAAAGGAGTTTTTACTGTGTGGACTATTTTTTCATTACCATCCTGAATATACTTTTCATCAAATTCTTCGGTTTTGCCGTTTTTTATAATTCGTCGGTCATCGTTCCTATATTTTTCAGCCAGCCCTTTTGGAAAAAGGCCATAATCAGATTTACCAATTACACCATTTACTGTTTCATTTAAATCATTCGCAAAATTTTCATTACAAGTAATATATTTAAGCTGTTCATTCTTTGAAAAAATTCTTTGAGGAAGGTTCTCGATGAGTGCTTTATATTTGCCTTCACTTTCTTTTAATTGTTTATTTAACTCTATTTGTTCCACTTTCTGGAAAGTCATTTGACTAATAACCTGAGTCATATTTAATAGAAACTCCATTATGTGTTTGACATGATTTTCAGACACAATCGGAACTTTATCAAGAGATTTTAGGTATACTTTTTCGTCGAAACCATATTTTTTTGCTTGCTGAATAAAAAAATTCCTATCCGGTTTTTCAAAGAAAAATTGCCCGGTAAAAAGGTTTGCAATATGTTTTTTATTTATAATAAGAGGTACCGCTACATCAATTAGCCCATTTAAACATTTATAACTATGGTATTTTTTCCCGGCTGCCAATTTTCCGGCAATAATGGTATCACTAATGGTACAGCGTTTTGATGTTTCGGGATTTACACGGTGAAAGGCTGTACAAATAGATTGCCACCCCGATTGCGATAAAATATTCCCATCGAGGTCTAAAATAGCAGTTACAAATCCTGTTGATTTATTAAAACCTTCCAACAAAACATTAACCTGCTCAAAATCAATTATATCTATCAGCCTTGTTCCCATTCGTTTATCCTTTTAGTTTTATTTTCGCCTCCAATAAAGCAATATATTTTTTTAATTCGGCCATGCGCAATTCACGCCCCACAAAAAGTTTATTCATTCGTTCAATGTCAGAAATTTTTGTTTTCAGGTCTTTGGTTCGGTCCATCACCCGTTCTTCCAGTTCGGCATTCAATTTTTTAACTTCTTCTTCTGCTTTTTTTTGTTCAGTGACATCAATCCCCATCGACAAACGATGCGAAATCCCATTTAATACGATAGGTTCAACAGAATACAGGATATCGCGTAAGCTTCCGTCCCTAATCTTAAACTTTGCTAAAGCATTATGTATTGACCCACCGGATGCTTTTGCTTGCTCCGCCAGTTTATTTCGCTCCTCTGTACTAAACAATCCCAAATCAGCCGATGTTTTGCCAATAATTTCTTCTCTTGAAAAACCTGTCAATTTTGAAAATGCCAGATTCGATTCTACAAAAATTCCTTCGAGAGTAAGAATAGCCTGCGGAACAGGATTAGATTGAAATGACATTTTAAACTTTTCTTCACTCTCTTGCAAAGCAATTTTCGCCTTTTTCTGTGCTGTAATATCTTCTCCTATACTGGCAATGCCAATTATTTCCCCTTCAGTATCTTTTAGGAGTGTATTGTTCCATGAAATAATTAGTTTTGTTCCATCAATTGTGGTGATTAAATTTTCCATTGTGGCTACCATCTCCCCTCCCGAAATAGCTTCTGTAAAAATATCAGTTATTTTAACCGACTCTTCTTCAGGAATAAACATCTTAAACCAGTTTTTACCTATAATCTGCTCTTCGGTATAACCTGTTTTGCTTAAAAAATACTCATTACAATATAAAATTTTAGCTTTAGTATCAAGGATAAGCGAAACCAGTTTAACACTTTTCATTATTTCGGTAAAACGTCGTTCCGACTCTTTTGCAACTTCTTCGGCTTGTTCTTTTTGATGAATTCGATGTTGAATTTCACCGAGCATATTATTAAAACCATCGTATAAATCACCAATTTCATCATCATTTATCTTAGTAATTCTGGCTGAAAAATCGTGTTTTTGTGCAATTTTATTGATGTGCTTATTTAGTGCCAAAATTGGGCCTGAAATAAAAACCTGCATCCGTTTAGCTAACAAAAATGTTAATGTTAAAAGAAGTAAAACACTAAAAACTATCAATTTAACATAGTTGAGATAATTGTTTTTCAGCCTCCATGCATCTGCTTTTACATACAAAGTACCATAGTAATTATTGTCGAAAAATATGGGTTGCCAAATTTGAATTTCTTTATTTGTTGTTTTCCAATAAACTGAATCGGATTTTAAAATCGATTCATCAAAAGCTATATCTACCGGGTAACTAGCAAAAAAAACACCATTTTCATCAAAAAGAAAGGACTCATTAATTAATTCAACGTTTTTAAACGATTCTAATACATCAAACGCCCTTTTTGAATCACTAAAACTTAAAGGGATAATACAATTATCGCTAACCAATTTTGTACTAATTAGTAAATTGGATACTACATCTTTTTTTTGTTTTTTTATTTCCCAGACACTAATTAATGTTGATCCGGTTAAAACAATTACAAATGAAATAAAAAGAATAATGGCAACAATCTTATTATTTATTGATATATTTTTAATATCCCATTTTTTAACCATCGTTTTTTACAATTTTAGCTGAAGACAACAATAAACTACTAGCCCTTAACCCTGATTTTTTTAATGATTCAACATTCATTTCATATCGAATATGATCACCATCCTGAAACAAATTAATATGAGCCCCTTTCTCAGCAAAACCATCAGTATCGCTAATAATTAATATTGGGCGCCCGGTTAATACTTCCAACAACTGAATTAACTGTGGTTTTTCTGATCGGCAAATAAATACAATATCCGATGTGAAAAGATCAGTTAACTTGTTTGTATACAACAACTTTACCTCTCTGTTTTTAATTTTTGTTGAACTAAATAAATTGTCGAGCGATGCCCCAAATGTATTTTCGCCAACAACTGTTAAAATAATTGGATTGTTATCTGTTACCGAATCATTTTGGACAGGCCATTCAATAAAACGTGTTACCCGTTCAATAAATGCCGCTTTATAATCATTCTCATTAACCTGAGCACAAAGTACATTTGTTAGGAACATATAAAACAGAAGTATGTAAAATCTATATCTCCCCATTTTAAAACTTCTGCCTTTTTACAATTTCTATATTCTTATTAATAAACAACATAACCAAATCCCTTTTACTGTAATTAAGAACAATTTCCATCAATAGAAGTTTTAGTCAAATATCTTTCGACCTACAACTTTGCCTTTGCATTAAAACTTAATTTTGAGCCCTCCATATAAAGCGATGCCCGATCTTCCGGGAATTGTGTTTATTATTTTACTGTTATATTCAGAATAATAAACACCCTCATTTAGAAGGTTAAAACCTGTAATATCAACTAAAATATCGGGCACATTTAAAAGCTTAAACAATTGGGTAATATTTGTAGATGCTTTTAATGTTAAATAATTAAATGAGTCAGCAGAAGGATTTGCATTTGGATAAGGGACATCAAATTCGTTACCATTACTCACCCACATATTTGATAGGCCAATATTAATTCCATTCTCCATTGCATACTGGAATCCCAATTTAAAAAACAAATTAGGTAACCCATAAATATCATTATTCCCTTCCTGATCTTCATTAACATGATACAAAGTGGAGAATAAAATCCGCATTTCCGATGATATATCAAATTCACTTTCAAACTCAAAACCCCGTGACTTTAATCCTTCAGAATTAATATACATTGGCTGTGGTATGCCGTTAACAATCAACAGGCTATCTCTTGCCAACGACCTGCCAATTACATTTTCCTGTGAGCTACTAAAAAAAGACAGGGCAATTTTGCCATTTTTAGGAGTAAATAATAATTGGGTTTCGTAGGTAGTAATCTTTTCCGGTTTCAGGTATTCATTCCCATAAATTCCATTCACATTTGAATACAATTCAAAAACATCGGGGCTTCGGAATGCCTGCCCATATAATACTTTTAAAGTAACCGGCACTTTTAATGAAAAAACTGCACCCAACCGGGGAACAACATCAAGAGGGAGGTTTGTGACTTTGTTAGCATGGAATCCGGCTGTTAAACTCAAAAAATCATACGGTTTATAATTTATATTACTGTAGAAACTCCACCAAATTTCACTATACCCAGGAACCACATAAAAAGGGTCAGGATTTTTGGGTTGAGCCCAAACATCGTAGGGCGTCCCATCCGAAAGTGTTTCGGTATTTAATATATGCCCGGTATGCAGGTTTGCCAGAGCTCCTAATGTAACTGATAATTTATGGGAGGGCTGGTATAAATTGTTTATTTCAACTAAAAAATCATTAAAATTACCCCACTCTCTTACATCATTGGCATGTACATCGTAGGGTTGCCAGTATTTTAAAAAATTGTAGGTGCCATTAATTGTAGTAGTAAAATTATCTCCAAATTGATGTTTATACCCAAGGTCGGCTAATATATTTGTTGTGCCCAGATACCATTCATCGGCATACCACCATGCCTGGCTATTTTGCCCAATCATTTGATAATTCGTTCCGGCAAAAACAGTTAATGTAACATCTTTATAATTCGAAATCAAACTTAATCCCTTTGAGCTTTCAATGGCAGGTGTATTTGTTTCATGATACAGTTTATCAGATGTTGCCCCTCTGACTTTATAGTCCCAGCCTTGCGAATTCATAAAATAACCCGCTGCCGAAATATTAAAATCCTTAGTTTCATAACCAGTTGCAATTTGAGCAATTCCTGTCCCAAAAGAACCATAACGTATCGATGCGGTTGTTTCCTGGCGACTCCCTTTTTTTGTGATAATATTCACTACTCCTGCATAAGCCCCACTCCCATACAAAGCTGAACCAGGGCCTTTCAAAATTTCAATCTGTTTAATATTTTCGGTTGGAAAAGAACGAAGTACAGGAAGCAGGTAACCTTCTTTACTTGAACGCAAAGGGCGTCCATTAATTAATACTAAAACATGAGTACAATAGTGCGAAGTAACTTCTCCGCGCAAGGCGATCATATTATTTGGCAAATAAAAACTTCCATAAATAAATGATCCTACAGCCCGATCAAGAATATCGCTCAAATCCCTACTAGCAAACATTTCAATTTCTTTGGCTGTAATTACCGAAATTATGGCTGGAGCTTCAGCTTGAGTAATATCATATTTTGTAGCCACCGAAACTTCAACTTTTAAAAAATCATCGAAGGTTAGTTGGAGAAGGTCCTGAATGGTTTTTTTTTCATTTTTTTGAGAAAAAGCATTCAATGATAAAATGAAAAGAATCAGCAAAACCGAATACCTGATATCTACCTTCATTTTGTCCATTACTTCAGGATTATTAATAAATAAAAAAAACCTTGTTTGAATTTACGAATAAAAAATCAAATTATTTCCAATTATCCTTTTTGTTTAAAGCAATGTCGGGGTACAGCATATATTTTTTACTTCATAATAAACAATTTTCTCCTCTATAAAAAATAACTTTTCTACTATATATAAATCAAATTGGCCAACTCAATAATAGCCAGAAAAAAAAAGCCATACAAAAAACTGCATGGCTTCCACTATCATTTATAATACCGAAAATTAATTTTTACTATATGTTGCAACGGCAATTTTTGAATCAGCAGTTCCATAATAAAGAAACCATTTGCCTTTAAAAAACACCAATCCTTCAACAAAACAAACATGGTTTACCTGCCCTTCGATTTCGTAATCTTTATCAGGCGTTATAAAGGGTTTATTGGTGCGGGCGATAACTTGTGTTGGATTGTTGGCATCGAGTAAAACCTGGCCTGCTGAATAGGTACCTCCAGCATATGATGGGTCTCCATATTCTTCGCTATTCCTTGAATTATAAATAAACACGATACCCTTGTCAGTTAGAATTGCCGGAGGACCTGGTTCAACCAGGTCGCTGTCGAACATTCCCTTTCGTGGGGCAAATACAATTTTAAAAGCTTCATGATTCCTTTTTTCATCAAATTGTTTTTTTTCCGGATCCTCTTCCTGAACTGGAGTCCAATCAATTAAATTTGGGGAGGTAGCAGTATATATGTTTGATTCGCCAAAAAGCATCCAATATAAGCCATTAATTTTGGCTGCTACCAGTTTTCCGTCCACCATTTTTGTAACTATTGAACCAGCCTTGGTCCAAATTTTTACATATTTGCCCCCTTCGGTATTCTTAAACACCGAACCATGTTTAATCCAGCTTACTAAGTCTTTTGACGAAGCCACAAACAATCGTGCTTTATCTCCATCGTAGGCGGTATAGGTCATATAAAACCTTCCCGTTTCATCCTCAACAATTCGAGGGTCTTCACATCCACCTTCCCATTCAAACGCAACATTCTGATCATTATCGGGGAAAAGGACAGGTTTCGGATGACGTTTAAAACTGAACCCATCGGCACTTTCTGCCAATCCAATTCGGGACGTGCCGGCATATTTTCCGATGGTATCTTCAGCACGGTACAACAAATATATTTTATTGTCTTTAACTGTCGCTGCAGGATTAAAAACATCCTTTTCTTCCCATTGAACTTCAGTTTGCCTGACAGGGCAATAAAATGTAGTACTATCAATAGGTTCAAGAACCGGATTAGCCTCATCAATTTTAACAAATGGGGCCATAACCCAATCCTTTTCCGATAATTTCTCGGTTTTACAACAGCTTAACGTAAGAATTACGAATAAACCGAAAATACTAAAATTGATACTCTTTTTCATTGATTTATTTTAAATATTATGTTCAGAACAATTAGAATTAACTACAACTTATATAAAGTTTTGAAGAAGCTGCTGCCTAAAAATTATGGCAGCAGCTAAAACTAACTACAAACTATGCAAATTAATAGCTCGGATTCTGTATTAAATTTTCATTTACATCAACAGCCGATGTTGGTAAAGGGAAAACAGTTTTTGTAATATCAGTTGCAGGTTTTTCCTGCCAAGTTCCGGTAAACTTACCGAAACGCACTAAATCCTGACGACGAAGGCCTTCCCAGTATAATTCATAACCTCTTTCTTTTAATAAATCATCAAGGGTAATTGTATTTAAAAGAGGCAAAATTTTACCGGGAGCATTTCTTTTACTTCTTAAAAAATTAACATCGGTTAATGCTCCTTCAATATTGCCATTGCGAAATTTTGCTTCAGCCCTGATAAGATAAATATCAGATATTCGCATAATAGGAACATCATTAGGTGACGAAAATTGACGTTCGGTGTTTTCATTTGGCGCAAATTTATTAACACGGACTCCGGCATTTTCAGGAGAACTATTAAGGTTTATCTCAGGCACAAAAATCAAAGGATCACCATTACGTTGTTCTAAAGCTTCTCCTGAAACTCCATATTGCTGGCCAACCAAAAATCCCTGATTAAAACCAATTTCTGCAATATTACGGCCATCGAAAAACCGCACATCATTTTCCTGGTCAAACGTTTCAAAAAAAGTTTTGGTAGTTGAAGGGCCATTCCACAAACTGGTAATATTTCCAAAAGTCTGGCTATAATGTAATGTAAAATTCACCCAAACACTTCCGCTTCCCATCCATACACTATCGTCCATTGGTACCCGTAAAATAAATTCGGAATGTTCTGATACGTTTTTCTGAAACATTTCCCAATAATCCTCAGCAACTGAATATATCCCTGAGTTAATTAACTGATCGCAATACTGAATTGTTTCGCTCCATTTAGCTTCACCACCATAAACTTCATAATTTAGGTACACTTTGGCCAACAAAGCCTGAGCTGCTCCTTGTGTTACCCTCTCGGAACTAACTTCAATTTTCGTTTTTAATTTCGATTCAATATCAGTCAATTCACTTATAATATAATCGGCGGCAGCTTTCCGGTTAAGCACGACGGGAGAGATTGAAAAATCCAAATCATCAGCTTCCCGAAAAGGAACCTGGCCAAATAAATCGTTAATCAAATACATATAATAAGCACGTAAAAAACGGGCTTCACTAATGTATTGCTCAGTTGTAGCACTTTGTTCAAATTGCCCGATATAATAAATAGCAGTGTTGGCACGCGACATCCCCTGGCTCAAAGCATCCCAAACATTTTTCATACGGCCATGGTCAGCTGTCCATGTATGAAGGTGCAATTGTTGCCAATCGCCATTATCGTACCAATCAGTGCCCCTTACCGGGACAATAACTTCATCGGTCGACATTTCCTGAAGTCCCCAGTAATCAAACCATTCAATGGTTCTTCTTAAACTGCCATATGGGGGATTAATTAAGGCATCAATATTTTCAGGGTTATTTATCAAATTTTCCCCCAATTGTTCATCCAACACATTTTCAGCCAAATCTGTACAACCCATTGCCGCCAATAAGCTAAAAACAATAAGAAATATTTTAAATTTATATCTTTCCATTTTTCAGATTTAGATTTGGTTAAAACTGAAGGCTTACTCCAAATGTAAATGTACGTGCTTTTGGATAAGCAGTAAAATCGATCCCCAGTGATGGTACCCCGTTTTCATTGGCATCAACACTTACTTCAGGGTCAAAGCCTGTATATTTCGAGAATATCAGCAAATTGTTTCCGGTCATGTATACTCTGGCATTATCGAGCCAATCGATTGATTTTGTATTAAATGTATATCCTAAAGTAATGTTTGACAATCGTAAAAACGATGCATCTTCAACAAACCGGGAAGAAAATGCATTTGGATTTTCAGGATTTTCATTGGAATTAAACACAGCCCGTGTAACATTATTCCCTTTATCCAGGGGCCCTTTTAGAAATAACGCATTAGCCGTATTATTGTATACTTTGTTTCCGGCCGACCCATACCAAAAAAAACTAAAATCGACATTTCTATATTCAAAATTTGAGCTTAAACTATATGTAAAATCAGGCATTGCTGAGCCTAAATACTCTTTTACAGCAATACCTTTATCATCTTTTTTGTAAATACTGTTACCATTGCTATCCATCCCCTGATAAACCATACCATAAAAAGTCCCGACTGGTTGCCCATTGGTAATAATTTGTACACGGGTACCTGACAGCCCCTGCCCACTGGCATTACCTGTTTCAATGAGTTTAACAGGCAAATCTTTTATGTTATTTTTGATATAGGCGAAATTTATTCCAACATCCCAGTTTAAACTTTTTTGTTCGACAAGCAAAACATTTAAGCCAATTTCAAGGCCATTGTTAATGATCTTTAAACCGGGTACGTTTTGCCACTGAGTTTGGGTAGCCGCCGGTGCTTTTGCCGGAACTTCCAGTAATACATCTTTGGTTGTTTTGTTAAAAATATCGATCGCGCCGGTTAATCTGTTATTGTAAAAACCAAAATCAATCCCAAAATTGGCTTGTTGTGTTGTTTCCCATTGAATATTTGGATTTGGAGTTCTTAAAAATGTAATGCCGGGATACAAAGTGCCATCGAAATACCCATTTGCCGAAGGTGTAGTTCCAACCGATAATAACGAAATTTTATCGGGAATCTCCTGATTACCTGTTAATCCCCAGCCCAATCGGGTTTTTAAATTACTTATATTATTTGCCCCTTGCATAAATTCTTCTTCAGAAACCCTCCAGGCAAACGCTGCCGAGGGGAAAAACCCATACTTTTTATTCTTCCCAAATTTTGATGAGCCATCAAAACGGCCGGTAACCGTAAACAAGTATTTATCGTTGTAACTATAATTTACACGCCCATAAAACGACTGTAACTCGCGTTCATACGCTGAAGAATTAACATCGGCAGCTGAAAAATTACCGTACTGTAAATTATCAGTATAAAGAATATCATCTACTTCAAATCCATTCACATTAATTTCACTGGTGGTTACTTTTATGTATTGATAGGCATGCCCGGCCAGAAAATTAAATTTGTGTTTTTCACCAATATTTTTTTGATAGGTTACATAATTTTCGATCAAACGGTTATTTGCAGAAATGGCATTAATATTAGCCTCGCCCCTATTTGATAAATAAATCAGTTGTTTATCCTGATTTACTCTACGCTCAGCATTGGTTCGGTCAAAACCAATATTCATTTTATATTTTAAATTTGTAACAATTTCAAACTCACTTGACATATTCACTAGAACACGGTCGGTTTGAGTTACGTCGTTTACCAAATTAATCATGGCAACAGGGTTCCTTTGATCTTTATCATGCTGATAATATGAACCATCCAAATTATAAATTGGATATGTAGGATTCAATTTTAAAGCGGTAAGTAAAAGGTCTCCTTCAAAACCTCCGGTTTCAGCAATGGGAGCTCTGTAATCTTCGACATGCGAAGCGATTAAACTTCCAACTAAATTAAGACGGCCCTTAAATGCATCTTGTGAAACTTTAATTTTTCCATTAATTTTTTGAATGCCTGTTGTTTTAATAATTCCTTCCTGATCGATATACCCAATTGAAGTATGGTAACTTGAATTTTCGGAGCCACCTCCATATGAAACAGTATGGCTCTGAGTTATTCCAGTTGTAAATATTTCATCTTGCCAATTATTACTTGCACCAAGGTCAGCCAATTTTGAACCATCGGCTTTGGTATATGAACGAAATTCTTCGGGACTTAAAATATCTAATTTTTCACGAATTTGTGACACACCCATATATCCATTATAAGCAACTGTACCTACACCTTTTTTACCTTTTTTTGTTGTTATTATGACAACTCCATTGGCTCCCCGGGCACCGTAAATTGCGGTTGACGATGCATCTTTTAATATATCGATCGATTCAATGTCTTCAGGATTAAGGAAACTAATTGAATTTTTATTGGCTGTTTCGTTAATCCCCGCAGCAGTTCCACCGTTAGGAGTAACATCAGCATTATCCAAAGGAATTCCATCAACAACATAAAGTGGTTCCTGTC
The DNA here is from genome assembly GCA_963666575.2 of Prolixibacteraceae bacterium. Taxonomy (GTDB): domain Bacteria; phylum Bacteroidota; class Bacteroidia; order Bacteroidales; family Prolixibacteraceae; genus JABMQB01. Next base: position 279,331 of record CAXXYG010000014.1, on the reverse strand, counting down.
CTGAACGAATAGAGTTCGATCCGCGAATACGGACAGACATTCCCGACCCGGGTTCACCATTATTTTGTGTAATATTCACACCCGAAATACGGCCCTGCATCATTTCAATTGGAGAAGTTGCCACACTTTTATTCATGTTCCCTTCAGTTATTCGGTTAGTAGCTCCTGTTAAATCTGACTTACGCTGAACTCCATAACCAATAGCAACCACTTCATCCAACCGCATTACTTCCTCGTTTAAAACAATATTAAAAGTAATTTGATTTCCAATGGTTACTTCTTGTGTTATAAATCCAATAAACGAAAAAATCAGTGTCTCAGCATCCATAGGGGCCTCCAACAAAAATTTACCATTAAAATCAGTTATTGTGCCGAATGTTGTCCCCCTAATATAAACTGAAACTCCGGGTAAAGGCAATTTATCATCATCAACAACAATCCCCGAAAGCACCTTGTTTTGTACTAAACCACTCATATCGATTGGCTCGATCTGCCTTTTGTTCACCACAATCTGCCGGTCGCTGATTTCGTAACTTAAATAGCTGCCTTTAAAAGCTTGATCCAGGATTTCGTTAACCGTTGAATTACTGACATTAACATCAACTTTTTTAGACACATCAACTATGTCATCAGAATAAATAATAATAAATTCACTGGTTCTTTCGATTTCTTGAAATACACGTTTCAGAGTTACATTTTGAAACGACATTGAGAATTTTGTACTTTGTGAGTAAACGTTTCCAACTGGAATCAGAATACACGACAAAACAATCAAAATAGTTAATCTCATAACAAAGAATGTTTTTTTACGCATTCAAATCAAAAGAATGTGTACAACTTACAATTATTATTCATAAATTTAGCCGTTTAGTTAAAACATATTTATTAAACACACACTTCGAACCGGTAAATGGTGCAACATTTGCCGGTTCTTTATTTTTCATCGTTTAGTTAATTTACATAAGCATATTTATTAAGTTTCTTTAATGTAATAATCTCCGTTTTCCTCTTTACCCCACTCTGTTGTTGGGATAATTAACTGAATTACATTGAGTACGTCGGATGGCGTATTTTTTAAATCAAGTTTCCCCGATATTTTAACGCTCCCTAATCGTACTAAATCTTTAATGCCAATTTTGATATTATAATATCTTTCAAGTTTTCGAACTACTTTGCATAAGTCTTCCTTTTCAAATTTAAACATTCCATCCTTCCACGAGGTGTAAAACGAAACATCAACTCCTTTTACCACACTTTCACCCTTAGAATTATTAATTAATATGCGTTGATTAGGAACAAGGACGATATTTTCGTTGGTTGAAAGAAAACCATTGTTTTTTATCTGTAGCGACACACTTCCTTCAACAAGTGTTGTTTCAAAGGTATTATCATCGGGGTATGCCGATACATCAAAGCTGGTACCTAAAACTTCAACATTTATTTCTTTTGTCCTTACAATAAATGGGCGTTCGGGATTTTTTACAACCTCAAAAAAGGCTTCTCCTACTAATAAAACCTCCCTCTTTTTACGTAAAAAACGGGAAGGGTAAAGTAACTGGCTCCCTGCATTTAACCAAACTTTGGTACCATCGCTTAAAGTAATCATCGATTTTTTACCATAAGGAATAATAACCTTGTTCATTATTTCAACCAGGTCGTCCTTTGTATTCTGATTGATGGTATCGTTATTAACAACTAACCGGTTGCCCGATGAACTGTAAGATATTTTCGAATCTTTTTGATCAAGTGGCACTGATTTACCATCAGCAAGAATTATCTGCGCATCGTCAGAATGAAACATTGAGTCATTAGCCAATACAAATTCATCGGGGCTCAATTCCTCAAACACATAATAACTTACCGCGCCAAATCCAAAGATGAAAATAAAAATAGCTGCATATTTAAGTGCAGTAATAAAAACATTCCCTTTTTTTGCAGGTGTTGGTTCTTTTATTTTATTCCATAGCACAAAAATCTCCTCCATTGATAAACTCTCATGATTCAGTTTAAATGAATGATAAATCTCTAATGCTTCGTCAATATCCCTCTTTTTAACGGGATAATTATTTACGAAATAATCCCATCTTTCAACAGCCTCATCATCGCTTTTTTGAATCCATTTAATAAATGAATCTTCATTCAAAAAATCAATCGATTTGTAATCTAAAAATTTGTGCATAATTATTAATCTCTGTAACTATAAGGCACAAATAATAAAAGTGTAGATACTGGAAGGAAGAACTTTTTTATGTTGTAAAACACATTGCCTTAATAAAACATCAAAAAAAGGATTTTATAAATCCGCTTTTTGTCGGTTTCAATAACTTCTCTGATTTTCTGTATTGCCCGGCTAAGTAATGCTCTCGACGATTGTGGTGTTAAATGCAGAATGGTAGAAACTTCGTTATGATCGAGCCCATGGTAGAACCGCAAATACAGAGCTTCTTTTTGACGGTTTGTTAACGATTCGATGGCGTTTTTTATCGCAAGTGATTTTAAGGTATACTTATCATCCTCAAATTCGCCTATGTTCAGGCTTTCATATTCAATCTCAAAACGGTAATCGCCTCGTTCAACAATTTCATCAAATTTATGGTTTTTGACCACCTCTTTAATTACTCTCCGTTTGAGTGATTTTAATAAATAACCTTTTACATTCTGAACTTCTGCTAAATTTGACCCAGACTGGAGTAGCGTTACAAACACCTCCTGAATACAATCTTTAACCAAATTTTTATCGACAGTAAACTTACAGCCAAAATCGTACAAAGCATTCACATTGTTCAGGTAGATTTTAGAAAGGGCATTTGTATTCCCTTTCAGAAAATCACTCCATAATAATGCTTCATTATTATCAGAACTTTCAGGCATGAAATAATAGGTTAATTAGTTCTTAGGATGTAAATGTAAGGTATTTTCAGGAATGAAAAAAAATGTCATTTGGACAGTTATTCATTTTTTTTTGTATTAATCACGGATGATCGATTATTTTTTTGCTAAATTTATTAAAAGGATGTTACTTATACCATATCAAATTAACACCATTTTGTATAAAATAAAGCCCCTGATACAATCAAAGGCTTTTACAAAAAACCACCTGCAGGGGCAAGTGGCTTGATAATTTCTGCTGTCTGCTATATTTTAAAACTACTTCTAATTTCGACTGTAATTTCTGTTTTAAAACTGCGTGAATATACATCGCGGAAATAAATTAAAACAGTGAATTTAGTCATGTTTATAAAGTGCTGGAATAGCTACAAATAAAGGATTATAAGCAATCTGGAGCAAAGAAAACCAAAGAAGTAATTTTATGTTTTATGGGCTTTCAAATTAAAACCAAAACCCATTAAGAGGTTTCATTCTGAAAGATTAAAAAAAATTCAAATAAACTTTATTCGCCATGAATTTAACAATAAAAAAGGCCAACCAATTCAACTAAATCCTTGTCATTATTGCCTTGTGGGAGTTTCTATGTTTTACATCATTCATTGCATAAAAACACATATATTGCTCAGTAATCGGGCAAAATATCTTTTCAATACCCAAAATTATAACTGAAATTATCATACGAAGCAAAAAAAAGGGGCTCAAGCCCCTTCTCCTTAAATATTTAAATTATCCATTTTAAATCCATTTTACATAAATAAAATCTTGCCTGTGTGGCAGATTATCATTTTTAGGGAACAACCTCAAAGCATAATTATATGCCCCTGAATTAATTAAGTGCAAATTTAATTTGTATGTACAAATACTGTTTTCGGCCGATTCAACTTCGAACTCAACTATCTCAACCAATTTTGGCTCCGATTCAACTTCGTTTTGTGTTATTACAATTTCCAGTCCAATATCGGCAGGCGATAATTTTTTCAAATCAACAACAACCTTTGCAGGATAGTCTTCGCCAATTTTCATAACATTTGTTATGCCATCCGAAATCTGAACATCTTTTACTTCAATTTCATTCCATTGAGAGCTGACCCAAAATTTCCATGAAGCAATTTCTTTAGCTACTTTAAACTCTTCGTTTATGAGCTTTTTTGAACGCTCAAATTGTGGATTATAATACCGATTCTGATAATCCGTTATCATTCTTGCAGTGGTAAAATCAGGAGCAACCTGAGCAATGTTATTTTTGATAAATCCCACCCATTTTTCAGGAATTCCATCAGCATTCCGGTCGTAGAAGCTTTCAATAATTTCATCTTCCATAATGGTGTAGATGGTTTCAGCATCCAATTCATCCTGAAAATCCTGTACATCGTATGCCCTCTCAAGTGGTAAAGCCCAACCGGCATCTTTTTTATATCCTTCGACCCACCAGCCATCAAGGACAGAAAAATGTAATGTCCCGTTCATAATTCCTTTTTCTCCGCTGGTACCCGAAGCTTCAAGTGGGCGGGTAGGTGTATTCAACCAAACATCGACACCCTGCAATAACATTTTTGCCAGATTCATATCGTAATTCTGGACAAAAATAATTTTACCCCTGAATTGAGGCAGTTTTGAAATTTCAACAATGTGTTTTATCAAATCCTGGCCTGCTTTGTCAGCGGGATGAGCTTTGCCTGCAAATAAGAACTGAACAGGTTTTTCTTCATTATTTAGTAATTCAGCAAGCCTCTCCTGGTCGCGAAATAAAAGGTGTGCCCTTTTATAAGTTGCAAACCTACGCGCAAAACCAATGGTTAATGCGTTTGGATTTAACTGCCCTAAAACTTCGTTTATCAGCTTCGGATTTTCATTCCTTTTAATCCAGTTATCGGTAAAGCGTTGTTTGATATACTTAATTAACTTTAACCTTAGATCTTGCCTTAATCCCCAAATTTCAGAATTGGGAACATCGTAAATTTTATTCCACACTTCCTTATCGAGCTGGTTATTTGGGAAATCGTTTCCAAAATATTTAATATGAATGTCTTTCCATTCGCTGGCAGTCCAAGTGCTATAATGCACACCATTGGTTACATAGCCAATTTCTAGTTCTTCGGGAAGATAACCAGTGTATAAATCTTTTAATACATCTTTACTGACATCGCCATGCAGCATACTCACACCATTTATCCCCTGTGAAAAATGGCTGGCCAGGTAACTCATATTAAAATGATCTTCGGTTTTATTTGCTTTCCCCAACATCATAAACTCATCCCAGCTCAACTGAAACTTCTCAGGAATTTTCCCCATGTAGGTTTTGAACATATCATAATGAAACGAATCATGGCCGGCTGGCACTGGTGTATGAGTCGTAAAAAGAGTTGAAACACGAACCACTTCAAGAGCTTCGGCAAAACTAAGGTTTTTTGTATTTACCAATTCAATCATTCTTTCAACACCAAGTAATGCTGCATGGCCCTCATTACAATGGTATATATCTGAATTGTATCCCAGCTTTCGTAAAGCTTTTATACCACCCATACCAAGTAACATTTCCTGTTTTAAACGGTTTTCGTTATCGCCACCATATAAATGGTGAGTGACGAACCTGTCCTGCTCCTGATTTTCGTTATGGTCGGCATCAAGCAAAAATAGTTTTACAGAGCCAATATTTACTTCCCAAACCATTGCTTTTAAAATCCTGCCGGGATATTCAACATCAACCGATACCCAGTTACCATTGGCATCGTAGGCCGGTTGTACTGGTATTTTCGAAAAATGCTGCGATTCATAAACAGCCATCTGCTCACCATGCAGGTTGAGTGTTTGTTTAAAATACCCAAATCGGTACAATAAACCAATCCCTACAAGATCCACCTTTGAATCACTGGCTTCTTTAAGATAATCGCCTGCTAATATTCCCAATCCACCTGAAAATATTTTTAAGCTATCGTGTAATCCATATTCCATACTGAAATAGGCAATTTGAGGCCCATCCAGGTTTTTTCGTTCTTCGAGGTAGGCGTTAAATACATCGTAACAATGATTCATTCGCCCCAAAAAAGCTTCGTCGTTTTTTAATTCCTTAAATCGTTGAGAACTTACTCTTTCAAGTAATACCACCGGGTTGTGCTCACATTCTTCCCAAATCTCCTCATTAATTTCCTCAAACAAGTTCCTTATTTCATTGTTCCAAACCCACCATAAATTCTTTGACAATTCACGTAATGGTTCAAGTTTTTGAGGAATTTTTGATTCAACAATTAATTTTTTCCAAGATGGATTTTCACTTTCCTGTTTATGAATAATCCTTACTTTTTCTGTATTCATATATTTATTATGTGCTGTTAATTAACCTAATACAATTACCTTTTCAAAAAAAGAGCTGCAAAAGTACATTCTTAATCAAATTATTTATACAATTCACTTACTATCTATTTCGTATGAAGCTGATTTAATAATTAATTTACTGTAAGCTATTTTTTCCTTTTTTTTGCACCGGAAACAGTTTTATTCTTTGTCTTTAGCTTCTTAATTTCAGCCTCAATTAATTTAATCCGCGCTTCTTTTTCTTCAATAACACTATTTAATGAAGCAATCTCTGCTTCTGCCTTATCAACAGGAACACTTGAATTTAACCGAAGTTTAAAATCACTTAAAACATTCATGTAATTTATAAATGCTTCGTATGGAGAATCGTAAGGATTATTATAGTTATGGTGTTCTCCTTTTGAAAAAAACTTGGTTGACATGTAATAAAAGTGGCTACTTTCGAGAAGGTAGTTCCAATCCTTTATAAGGTTTGAATCAGTGCATTTTTGCATCCTTCCTTCCAACTGATACAACTTATCAGATGCTTCTTGCTGAAGTTCGTTTCCCAGCCACGCATTTACATCATTCTCTTCGTTTGCCCAGGCTATTGGATGAGGAACACTCACTGCAGAAACAGGCTGGCAATCACTAATTATTTCGGAAGGTGTTGAAAACCTGACTCCTTCGGCTTTTAAAACTTCAGCTGGCAAATTTTTCAAAAAATCTAAAATTCCTGATTCTTTTGAATGATGTATACCAAATGTATCGTATCCAAGGAAAATATTTACCAGCTCTTCATTGGGATCGGTTTCATTAATCCAACCAACAAATTTTTCGGGTGTGAGTGGATATTCTGGCCAACCGGTATTTGAAAACCGAAAAAGGATATCGTCGCTTAATTTAAAATTCCGCATAAGAACTTTCAAGCGGGGATTAATCGCATTAACATATAAAAAGTTAGGGCTTTTCCATCCCAATATATGTTTTGCGCCTTCGGTGAGCATGGCTTTAAAACCCATTTCGGCTACCATGGCTCCAATTTCATCGGAATAAATCATTTCTGTATTTCGGAACACCTGTGGTTTTTGCCCAAATAATTCAAAAATTTTATCATCGTGAAGCTGAACTTGTTTTTGAAAAAGATTTTTATTCTTTAACGAAGAAAGGGAATGTGAATAGGTTTCTGATAAAAACTCAACACACCCGGTTTGAGCTAAACGTTGAAAAGAATCAATCACTTCGGGCGTATATAACTCAAACTGATCAATGGCTGTTCCTGTAATTGAAAAAGCCACTTTAAAATTTCCCTCGTTTTTTTCAATTAATTCGAGCAATATTTTATTTACAGGCAGGTAGCACAAATCGGCTACTTTGCGGAGATATGTTTCATTGGCATAATCGTTATAATAATAGTGGTCGTTTCCGATATCGAAAAAACGGTACCGTCGGAACCTAAAAGGTTGGTGGACCTGAAAAAACAGACAAATTGACTTCATATATATTTTATTTTCTCTTCTAAACTGTTTTAATATTTAATACCTCGTGGTAAATATCCCTGACATTTTTAGCCGAATTTTGCCATTTCAAATTATCAACCTCCTCCTTGCCATATTTTACAAATAAATTTGATAAAGCATCGTAATTCAGCAATGAATAAATGGCATCGGCCATGGCATAAGTATCCCAAAAATCAATTTTTATGGCGTATTTTAAGATTTCGGCAACACCAGATTGATTTGAAATAATGACAGGCACATTCGACTGCATGGCTTCAAGCGGAACAATACCAAATGGTTCCGATACTGAAGGCATTACAAATACATCGCTCATTTTAAACATCTGCTGAACATCGTCACCTTCCAAAAATCCGGTAAAATGGAAGCTATCTGCAATTTTCAAATGAGCCACCCGGTCAATCATGGCTTCCATCATATCGCCACTTCCAGCCATAACAAACCTTACATTTTTCATTTTTTGAAGAACCATATAGGCCGCTTCAATAAAATATTCAGGCCCTTTTTGTAAAGTAATTCTCCCTAAAAAAGTAACCACTTTTTCATTAACACCTTTTTTTAACAACTGTTTTCCTTCTTTTGATAAGGGTTCAACAGCATTATAAACAGTTGTTACTTTTTCGGGATTAATGCCATATTTTTCAATTACCGTTTGACGGGTAAGGTTGCTAACAGTAATAATTTTATCAGCCATTTCCATACCATCGCGCTCCATGGCATAAACCGTTGGATTTACATTTCCTCCACTTCTGTCAAAGTCAGTGGCATGCACATGAATTACCAATGGTTTCCCCGATTGCTTTTTGGCAGCAATACCAGCAGGGTATGCCAGCCAATCGTGGGCATGAATAATATCAAATTCATTATTACGGGCAATAACTTCAGCAACAACTGCATAATTGGCAATTTCCTGATGTAAGCTTGAGCCATATTTCCCGGTAAAATTTATTTGAGAATTTTCATCTGTTTCTACAAATTTCGATTTATTTGAGAATTTCTTACTTTTTAATTTCCAAAATTCATCGGGATCAATATATGGAATCACATCCGATAGCACCTCGTAATAATCAATTTTTTGCTGCGTATTCTGAAAGCTTATTTCTTTTTTACCAACCGGCGTGTTGTTGGCACCAATTAATTGCATGGTTTTTTGATCTTCATCGCCATACGCTTTAGGCACTACAAAAGTAATTTCGATATCGCTAAAACTTGTCAGTCCTTTTGTTAAACCATAACAAGCTGTACCAAGTCCTCCTGATATGTGAGGTGGAAACTCCCACCCAAACATTAATACTTTCATTTGATCATGTTTTTAGATTTCGAAATCACTCAAAATTATTTACCAAATTATATGCAGCCACAACTCCTGCAACACTCCATGCTTGCGAAATTGCACCTTTTGAAACATGAGGTGGATTTCCACTATATGTTTCGGCAATAGTTCCTATACAATGTGTACTCATTTCTTCCTCAAAACCTTCCATTAATTTTTTTACAAAAGGCAAACCTCCCCTTTTATGAATTTTGACATATCCCTCAACAAAAAACTGAATAAGCCAAGGCCAAACGGCACCCTGGTGTAGTGTAATTTCACGTTGCTCGTGGCTGCCATTAACAATTCCTTTATAATTGGGATGCTCGGGAGATAATGTTCGTAAACCCCGGGGTGTAAGCAACTGTTTTTTAATAATACTTAAAATGGACTTATTTTGTTCACTCGATAAAGGAGAATAATCAAGGGCAGTAGCAATTACCATGTTTGGACGTACTGTCCAATCGGCAAATTCATAATCAACCCAGTCGGCCAATAAACCGCGCTCTTTACTCCAAAATGTTTGTACAAATGCATCTCTAATTCGAGTGGGATAGATGCCCCATTTTTTTACAAATTCAACATCATTAGCCTTTTTAGCCAATTCGAGTGCAAAACAAACCGCATTGTACCACAGAGCATTTACTTCAACAGCAAATCCGGCTCTATCGACAACCGGCTTCCCGTTAATCGATGAATCCATCCAGGTCAAAGTACGCCCTTGGTCAAACATATAAATCAATCCATTTGATTGCATTTTAGCATTTACGGGCAATCCTCTTTTAAAACTGTTTAAAATCAATTTTAAATATTCACCGTATTTTTCCCAGATCAACAAACTTTCCCCACTCGTTTTATCATACTGTTGGAGGGTCCAAAAAAACCACAACGATGAATCGATATTTTCATAATTGGAGTCTTTTGAATCGATATTTTTTGGGAACAAACCCTTTTTGAGGTGTTTGGTATAAGTTCCTAAAACTGCATCCCACAACTTGGGTTCCTGAATTAGTTGCATCAATCCGGGCAAAGCAATAAACGACTGGCGTGTAATACTCCCATACCATGGAAATCCGGCAATTACATCGGTTGAATTGTTATCGTATTTTATAAATTGTTCAGCTGAATTTTTTAATGATCCTAAAAAAGAATCACGTACCACTTTCTTTTTTAATTCACGTGTAAATTTCGGTTTTAAAGAGGCAGGTTTTACTTCGGCCGTTGAGGCCGAAAAAACAATACTTTCACCCTTTTTTATTTTACACTCAAAATACCCAGGGACAAATAAATCCTCAAGCGACTCATACCCTCTGTGCTGTTCTTTCAAATACTCAATATTATTGTACCAATCGGGAACCGGAATAAATTCAACACTTTTGTTAAACTGCATGTTTAAGTATGGAAAACCATCGTAAAGCCGAAGTTTTACACCATTTTTTACCTGAATATATTTCGACTGAACAAAAAGATTAGCTTTGCTTAATGCATGGATACTACGAAAAGCCAAAAAAGGTTTTAATCGTAATATTGTGGGCGAATTGGCTTCTTCCAGGGTATACCTGATAAGCACCTGTTGTTCTTTTTCTACTAGAATCCGTTCCTGCGATAAAACAACACCTCCAACACGGTATGTAGCTTTGGGTATTTGATCAAACTCAAGGTTTCGGATGTATTTATGCCCTGTTGGATTAAAATGCCCTCCCTGATATTGGTGAATACCCAAATTAAATTCCGACCCATGTTGAATGATAGTTGGATCGAGCGAGGACAATAAGACATGTTTTTCGCCTCCAAACTTTTTTATGGGGCTGATTAACAATCCATGGTATTTACGTGTATTACATCCGTTTAACGATGTACATAAATAGGAACCAGCACGGTTTGTCCTTAAAATTTCTTTCATCAAAGAAAATTCAAGATTGATCAACTGGCTTTTATCAAATGCTAAATAACTCATATATTAATGTCTTTCGTACCAATAATTAAGGCTTACTAATCAAGGAACACACAAATGTGACAATAAGATGCCATTTACCCCTTGTTGTTTTCAATTTGACTAAATAAATAATCTTTCTCTAACTTAAAATTAAGATATGGATAACTTAATGTCAATTTGTTAATCGTTTCTATGCTCTTTTTCAAAAACCGCTGATGCGCCAGAGTATCAGAATTAAATGGCCGATGTTCAACTGCCTTTACAATTTTTTCAATTTCGGCAGATAGAACAATTGCTTTTTTTTGAATCAGAACTTCCTGAAATTTATTCCAAATATGATTCACTGCAAGCGGTGATAAATGAATCATATCATCAGCATAATAACGGTAATCGCGTAATTCATCCATAACAATTTCGTATGAAGGAAAATAATTGCACATTTTTTTACCCACATTTTCTAAAATATGGTTAATAGCTAATAACAAAGTAGCTTTACTTACATGGTTTTCAATGGCTCCATCCTGCCAATGACGAATAGGGCTAACCGTAAAAATAATTTTTAACCGTGGATTTTTTCTATGCAATTCTTCAATTAGCTCAGTATATATTTCAACAATTTCGACCACAGGCAGCCGGTACCTTGAAAACTCAGAAGAGGCAACTTTGTGGCAATTTGAAACAACCTGCCCGGTTGATTTTAACTCATAAACCCAGGCAGTCCCAAATGTTAAAAATAGATAATCGGCCCTTACTATTTTTTCAGATGCTGATTTTATATGTTCATTAATTTGTAATAATGTTTGCTCAGCATCTTTACTTGAAAACCGGCTATGGTGGTTAAAACTAAACCAAAGTCCGTTGCGTTGAGCCAAATCATTTTTTGTAAAATAGCGCTGTCCCAACAATATTTTAAGTGAATTTGCCACCGAAACAGGATTGTACAAAATCCCAAATGGATTTACATCCACATTGTATTTAAAACGAGACAATTTTTGCCCAATATTTTCGGCAAAACATGAACCCATTAGCATTAATTCCGATACGTGGTCAAATTGCCAGGGATACTCAGGAAGCTCAACTGGTGTTGAATATTGCATCATTCTTACCTAACTTTTTTTAATTCAAATCGTTCTAAAACAATGGCTGTCCTGGCCGGAAGATATAGTTTTAAATAATGTTGGCTTTCGACCCCGCCAATGGGCAACGTATAATATGTTAATGATTCATCAATTCTGTCATATCCTCCAAATGCACCGGAATCGGTACTGAATACAATTTTATATTTCCCTGCACCCAACGGAAATCCATAATCGGAAAATGATTGTGAAGGATTAAAATTAAAAACAAAAAGATATTGCCCCCGGTGAAAAGCCAGAACTTTATCTGGTTTATTTTCAGCAACAAGATTTACAGCTGGAATAGAAAGTAATTTCCTTTTTGCTGTAAATGCAATCATTTCTTTGTCAAAGTCATATAACCAATGAAACTTCAAATCGATATCTTCGCCGAGGTTCCATAACCTCCGGGCATGTTTATATGACCAGTTATTCCCTTCACGTGGAAAATCGATCCACTCTGGGTGGCCAAATTCATTCCCCATAAAATTTAAATATGCTCCGCCTGCAGTAGCAACCGTAATCAGCCGAATCATTTTATGAAGGGCAATTCCCCGGTCAACAGTCAGGTTATTTTGGTCCTTGCGCATACTGAAGTACATTTCCTTATCAATCAACCTAAAAATGATAGTTTTATCGCCTACCAAAGCCTGATCGTGCGATTCGGCGTAACTCACCACCTTTTCATCCAACCGTTTTGAGGTTAGTTGGTAGAAAATTTCCCCCATGTCCCATTCATCATCCTGCTTCTCTTTAATTGTTTTTATCCAAAAATCGGGGACACCCATGGCCATCCGATAATCAAAACCCAAACCACCATCTTCAATAGGAGTTGCCACCCCTGGCATACCACTCATGTCTTCAGCAATAGAAATAGAATCGGGGCGGACCTCTTTTATCAACTTATTTGCCATTTTAAAATAAGCAACCGCATCGGCATCAACATTCAGATTAAAATAATCGTCGTAATTGGTAAATGCTTTGTCAAGCCCATGGTCGAGGTATAGCATACTCGTTACACCATCGAACCGAAAACCATCAAATTTAAATTCTTCAAGCCAATATTTTAAATTAGAAAGCAAAAAATGGAGTACTTCATTTTTAGCATAATTAAAACAATACGAGTCCCAGGCCGGATGTTCACCCCTCGGCCCATCATGAAAAAACTGGTAACGCGATCCGTCGTAATTGCCTAATCCTTCCACTTCATTTTTTACTGCATGTGAATGAACCACATCCATTATTACGGAGATACCCATTTTATGGGCATCATCAATTAAAGCTTTTAGCTCTTCGGGAGTCCCAAACCTTGACGAAACAGCAAAAAATCCAGACACATGATAGCCAAAACTTCCATAATAAGGATGCTCTGGAATAGCCATCAGCTGAATGGTATTGTAACCATTTTGTTTAATTTTGGGCAATATATTTATCCTAAATTCTTCAAATGTATGGACCCTTTCCTCTTCACCGGCCATGCCAATATGTGCTTCATAAATCAGCAAAGCATCATTATCTCTTTTGAATTTTGGAACCTTCCATTTGTAATTTATTTCAGGTGCCCATACTTGTGCATTAAATATATTAGTACTTGAATCTTGTACAACACGCCTTGCCCAGGCCGGAATTCGTTTTCCACTTCCTCCGGGCCATTGTACTGAAAATGCATATAAATCGAGGTGTTTTAATTGCGATTGATTTAATGTAAGTTCCCACTCACCATTTGGTTTTTTTTCAAACGAATAATCAGGACTTTCCTCCCAATTATTAAAACTCCCAATTAAAAAAACCTGAGTAGCATTAGGTAACCATTCCCGAATGATCCAATGATCAGCCGTTTTAAACAATCCAAAATATAAATACCCTGAAGCAAAGCCGGGAAGTTTTTTCCTGCCTGTAATTTCTTTCTCCCTCTGTTGAGAATAATTATGCCATCCTTCAATTGTTTTTGAATAAGGTTCAAGGTAAGAATCGTTTTTAATCAGTTTAAGGATATCCATAAATCATGTCTTTTTATAAAGGTATAAAAAAATAATCTGCTAATTAATGATATAAGATTAATAAAAAATGAATTAATATTGCGTATAAATTATTAGAAACAAAAGGGCAAATTGATTGTTTGATCAAAAAAAATAAAATGCAAAAAAAAGGATTTACTACTCAGTCGTTAAATGTACCTTATTCTAAAAACGATCCGCACAAATCACTACAAATGCCTCTTTACGAAACCATTGCCTACGAATTTGACTCAGCAGAACAAATTGCAGCAAATTTCAGAGGAGAATACCAGGCGCATGTCTATTCCAGGGCATCAAACCCTTCGGTTGAATATTTTGAGTTAAAATTAAAAACTCTCACTAACAGCAATGGTGTTTTGGCGGTGGCTTCAGGAATGGCAGCTATTTCAAACACATTATTGTCCATTACAAAATCGGGCGACAATATAATTTCGGGCAAAAACCTGTTTGGACATACCTATGCCCTTCTGAATCAAACCCTACCCGGATTTAATATAGAAACACGATTCTCATTATTAAAAAATGAAAAAGAAATTGAATTGTTGATTGATAAAAAAACACGTGCCATTTTTTTTGAAACAGTAACCAATCCGCAGCTGGAAATTGCCGATATTGATTTACTTTCCCGTATCTGCAAAAAACACCAACTATTACTAATTGCCGATAGTACTCTTACTCCACCAAATGTTTTTTCAGGAAAAGATTTTGGTGTAAACATTGAGGTATTGTCAACCACAAAATATATTTCGGGAGGGGCAACATCGTTTGGTGGTGCCATTATCGACCATGGAAATTACGACTGGAAAATAAATCCAAATATAAAATCCTATACCGAAAAATTTGGGAAAAATGCTTTTATTGCCAAACTGCGGAAAAATATTTTTAGAAATACTGGTTCTTCAATGACAGCCCAAACTGCACAATTGCAGAGCCAAGGATTGGATATTTTAGAATTGCGGGTTGATAAGTGTTTTCAAAACTGCCTTTTGTTGGGTGAATTTTTACAAACACATCCTAAAGTGGTTCAAGTTGACTATCCGGGACTAAAAAGTTCACATCAATTTAATTCAGCAGAAAAATATTTTAACGGAATTCCCGGAACCATTATGACCTTCGATCTGGGTTCTCAAAGTCAGTGTTTTTCGTTCATTAATAAATTAAAAACCATAAGGCGGGCAACCAATTTAAACGATAATAAAAGTTTAATCATACACCCTTATTCTACAATTTATGCTGAATTTTCAGAAGAAAAAAGGGCAGAGATGGATATAAGGGATACCAGTATGCGCCTATCGGTTGGCATTGAGAATTCAGCTGATCTGATTGAAGATATTAAACAGGCATTGGAAGATTAATTTGGGCTTTTTTGTTCCCTTAAAATTTCAAAAAAACGGTTTACCCGTTTTACTTTAGCCTCTTCCGATTTTGGCTGAGTAACATAGTCTATCAGATTTTTTTTCATAGAATAAGATAAATTGTTATACCGTGCCAACATATCAGGCTCCTCTTCAAGCAGCCACATAATATATTCAGGAACTTTAATTTCAGGAGGATTTAAATCCTGTTCAATTACAACGGCAACTTTCTCACCATCGGCTTTAGCAATTTTTTTCCTGATTTCCTTCCTGATATGTAACCAATGAATTCCTCCACCTTTTGGTAAAAGGCTCATTAAAAAAAGGTGTCCATCGTACCAGGCTTTTACCCTTACCGGGCCGCGTGTGCCAAACTCCTTTTTGCCATCAAATGGAAAATCGATGTAAAAACCGCGTTTGCCGTATTCAACTATTTCGCCTTCAAATTTGTACTCTTTACTCATTCTTATCCTGAATAAATTTTAGATTCCTTTTTAATCCATCAAATCCGGTTCGTTTTACTGCCGAATTCTTAAAAAGTTCATTAAACAATGACTTCTCCACTTCCATCCATTCCTGTTGCGACAATTCCATCAACTCCGGAGAGGGTTCAAATTCAGACACATTGTGTGGCTCTGACTTTAAATTCCACGGACACACATCCTGGCATATATCACAACCAAATACTCTTTTTTTAAATTTCCCTTTTAAGCTTGAGTCAATATCGCCTTTAAGTTCAATAGTTTGGTACGAAATACACAAGCGGGCATCAACAACATAGGGCTCAACTATTGCCTGAGTTGGGCAGGCATCGATACAACGTGTGCAAGTTCCGCAGTGGTCATGCACAGTTTTTTCATCGGGTTCCAAAGCCAAATCAATTATTAATTCACCAATAAAAAAAAAGCTGCCATGCTCTGCCGAAATCAGGTTTGTATTTTTCCCAATCCACCCGAGTCCGGCTTTTGCAGCCCATGCTTTATCAAGTACCGGAGCTGAATCGACAAATTTCCTGCCCCTAATTGGAGTAATCTCTTTATCAATAAAATTAAATAGTTTGGTTAATTTGTCCTTCATCACAAAATGGTAGTCTTTTCCAAAAGCGTATTTTGAAAGAATTGGTGCTTCGGGATCTTTTTGTTCTTCGGAAGGAAAATAATTCAACAAAACAGAAATAACTGATTGGGCATTTTCAACCAGCAAACGCGGGTCCAATCTTTTTTCCTGATTGCGTTCCATGTAACTCATTTTACCATTCATGCCAGCGTGTAGCCATTCTTCCAGCCGGGATTTTTCATCTGAAAGGAAATCGGCTTTTGATATTCCACAAGCCAAAAATCCTAGCTCAATAGCTTTGGCTTTTATTTTAGATGTTATTTGTTGCCGAACAGTCATTTAATTCTACTCTTATTTCCTCACAAAAAATACTGAATAATCACCAATTACAATTCTAAATAAACAAATTGAGGGCTTCACTCAAAGTGAAACCCTCAATAAATATAATTAAAAATATTTTTTAGAAAAATCCTAATTCAAGGCGGGCTTCTTCGCTCATCATCGATTTATCCCATGCAGGTTCAAATGTTAATTCCACATTGGCCTTTTTAACTCCTTCGGCTGTTTTTGCGGCCTGAGTTACATCTTCAACTAAAATATCAGCTACCGGACAACCTGGAGCCGTTAAAGTCATTACAACGTTTGCAGTGCCATCCTCCTCAACATCAACACTGTAAATAAGTCCTAAATCATATATATTAACCGGAATCTCCGGGTCATAAACTTCTTTCAAATTTTCGATAATCAGGTCTATTCTTTTATCCATATCACATTTCTCCTATCCCGATATTTTGTTATATGCAACAGCGTAAAGCCGAATTTGTTTGACCATTGCCACCAATCCATTCGATCGGGTCGGTGACAGGTGTTGTTTTAGCCCCAGATCATCGATAAAATGCAATTCATTTTCCAATAACTCTTTTGGTGTACGGCCCGAAACAACCCTTAATAATAATGCAACAAGTCCCTTAACAATTACTGCATCACTTTCTCCCTTAAAAAAAATTTTCCCGTCGTTAAATTCAGTGGCCAACCAAACCCGCGACTGGCAACCTTTAATTAAATTTTGGTCATTTTTATCTTTCGCATCCAAATCACCCAATTCATTCCCTAATTCAATCAGATATCCATATTTATCCATCCAATCTTCATAGATTGAAAATTCTTCAATAATATCTTGTTGTACATCTTCTATAGTCATGAATATTTACTTTTAGCCCCTAAAGGTCGTAATTTTTTAGATTTCAACCATGACAAATTCAATACCATGTGCATTTTATCATAAAACTTAGGATTAAATAAAGATGGAATAGTATTTTATATCGGAATGATTATAGTTTTATTCTTTTCGCAGCTGCAAAGAGCTATTCTTGAATTAATCTAAACTAATACTATAATTTAAATGAATTGAATTATTTTGTAATTTCAACACGTTAAAAATAGTTCTATAGCGACATATGAAAATTCTCACATGATCCCTGAAATTCAGAAATAGTAATTGCTAATCAAAAAAATTATATTGCTCAGTTTAATTGGATAATCCAATTAAACTAATCTTCGAAAGATAATTATTAAATCAAATATAAATTATGGAAACACTTAAAGGGACACAGACCGAAAAAAACCTGTTAAAAGCATTTGCCGGAGAATCACAGGCACGTATGCGTTACGATTATTTTGCCAGTCAAGCAAAAAAAGAAGGACTGGAACAAATCGCAGCAGTTTTTTCAGAGACTGCCTTAAATGAAAAGGAACACGCCAAACGTTTTTTTAAGTTTTTAGAAGGAGGGATGGTAGAAGTTACAGCTACATTCCCGGCAGGAATTATTGGCTCCACCATGGAAAACTTAAAAGCATCAGCTGAAGGAGAAAATGAAGAATGGACAGATTTATATCCTGAATTTGCCAAAGTTGCAGAAGAAGAAGGATTTAGAGAAATTGCCGTTATCTTTAAAATGATAGCTAAAGTTGAAAAAGCTCACGAAGAGCGTTTTATGACTCTGTATTCCAACCTGGAGGGAGGTAAAGTATTTGAACGCGAAGGGAAAGTTGTATGGAAATGCCGCAATTGCGGATTCCTTCACGAAGCCAAAAAACCACCTCTAAAATGCCCTGCGTGTGCACATTCACAAGCTTATTTCGAAATAAAAGAAACCAATTATTAAATAGGTTTTATTCACCGGATGATTGATAGTCATCCGGTGAATAATCAATAAAAAGATGGAACCACTCATTAATTTGTTACGGAAACGATTTCCTTTTTTTGAAGGTGAATTACTTTTAGAAATTGAAAAAAACGGTATTATTCAGGAAATTGAAACTGAAGAAAATTTATTATCTGAAGGGCAAATTATAAAATCATTCCCTATTGTTTTGGAAGGCAGCCTACGAATAGTCCGCACCAATCCTGAAGGACATGAGCTCCTTCTCTATTACCTCCATCCTGGCGAAGTTTGTAGTATGGCTCTTACTTGCTGTATGGGCAGGCAAAAAAGTAACATTAATGTAATTGCCGAGCAAAAAAGCCTGATCCTTCGAATTCCGGAAGAATACCTCGAAAAATGGCTGTTACATTTCCCGGCATGGAAATCATTTATCATGTATGCCTACAGGCAAAAATTTGATGAACTGCTGGACACCATCGATTCGATTGCTTTTTTAAAAATGGACCAACGCCTTGAAAAATTTTTTCAAAACAGGTTTAAAGCCACCGGCGAAAAAATTTTCAAAGGTAAACAACAAGACATAGCCTATCAGCTCAACACTTCGCGCGAAGTTATTTCCCGCCTTCTGAAAAAAATGGAACAAAAACAGTTGATTATTATTTCCCGAAATAGAATCGATTTTTCAGCTTTAATTCAGGCTGAATAAAACTTCATTTTATTTTACTCATTTTTATTCAAACTAATTCCTGATTAATTTTTTTACTGGTTTGTGTGACCCAAGTCACATAAAAACAAATAGCTGCGATGTTTCTTTGCAAAAAATAAATCATGGAAAAACTTCTAAAACAATATAAATGGAAACTTCTGGGTATTGCACTAGGAGCACTGGCGGGCTTTTTGTATTGGCACTTTATTGGTTGTAATTCGGGCACATGCCCCATTCAATCACACTGGCAATCAAGTACAATATTCGGTGCACTTATGGGGTACTTATTCGCCAACGACCCTAAGAAAAAAAGAAATACGGTAAATGAGGATTTAAAAGATGGAAGAATTTCAGACTCTGATAAATAACTCAACACCTGTAATTGTTGATTTTTATGCTGATTGGTGCGCTCCTTGTAAAATGATGGCACCCATATTAAAACAGGTAAAAACGAAACTTGGCAACAAAGTACGAATCATAAAAATTGATGTAGAAAAAAACCAGGCTTTGGCCAACAATTACAGAATTCAAAGTGTTCCGGCTATAAAAATATTTCAAAACGGAATGGTTAAATGGTCAGGCAATGGAGTTGTCCAGTCTGATCAATTGATATCAATAGTAACTACAGTATCCCAATAAAAACTCCAAATATTATACTATGAATTCTGTTAGAATTATTGAGCACCTATGCCCACAAAATCATTTTTGCCCGGTTGTATCAATTTGTAATAAAAAAGCAATAATTCAAAATTCACCATACGAAGCACCAAAAATTGATCAAAGTAAATGTACAAATTGTGGCATATGTACACGCTTTTGTGCTTTTGGGGCATTTCAAATGAATTGATTAACTGTTATATAATAAATCTACTCTAAGGGGTTTCATATTATTTGAAACCCTTTATTTTTTTACTTAAACATTCCGATGATTTTTATTAACCCCTGGATAAAAATATCAATTTCATCTTTTGTATTGTACATTCCAACCGATATCCGCATTGTGCCCTGAATGCCATAATGAGCCATTAAAGGATCGGCACAATGGTGCCCTGTACGAACAGCCATACCCAATTTATCGAGCATCATTCCTAAATCGTAAAAATGAATTCCTTCAACATTAAAAGCAATTACACTTGATTTATTTTTAGTTTCGCCATAAATTCGTAATCCCTCTATCTTTTTTAATTCACTTGTAGCATATTCGAGTAACTTATGTTCCCATGCAGCAATATTTTTTAGCCCAATTTCAGTTAACAAATCCAAAGCGGGGCCACAAGCAATAACACTTGTTATATTTGGCGTTCCTGCTTCAAACTTAAAAGGCAATTCGTTGTAGGTGGTTCCACTAAAACTAACTTCCGAAATCATTTCACCTCCTCCCTGGTAAGGAGGCATTTCGTTAAGTAGTTCTTTTTTACCAAACAAAAACCCAACACCATTCGGGCCATATGCTTTATGCGCTGAAAAGGCATAAAAATCAGCATCCAATTTTTGAACATCCACTTCGGTATGCTGAAAAGCCTGAGCCCCATCAATAAATACTTTTACATTTTTTTTGTGGGCTATCGCGATAATTTCTTCAATAGGATTAACTGTTCCCAATACATTTGAAACATGGGCAACAGTAATTATTTTTGTTCTGGGAGAAATTAATTCATCCAGTTTTTCAATCTGAAGTTCACCATTGTCATTAAATGGAAGGACAATAATTTTGGCTTTTTTGCGCTCAGCCATCATTTGCCATGGCACAATGTTACTGTGGTGTTCCATTTCCGATACAATAATTTCATCGCCTTCAGAAATAAATTTTTCGCCAAACGAAAATGCCACTAAATTGACACTTTCGGAGGTTCCCTTAGTTATGATAATTTCTTCTTTTGAAGATGCATTTATAAAAGCCCGCACTTTTTCGCGGACACCTTCAAAATCGGCAGTGGCTTTGTCGGCCATAAAATGGGCAGCCCGGTGAATATTACCATAATACACATTATGCAGCTTTTCCATAACCTTCAATACCTGAATTGGTTTTTGAGATGAAGCAGCATTGTCGAGGTACACCAAAGGTTTGCCATTTACCTGCTGGTTGAGTATGGGGAAATAAGAACGTATTTTTTGAATGTTGTAGGCCATGAAAAATTTAAATTATAAAATCTGTGTAATTTTCAGGTGTAATTAGTTGTGTTTCATTGTCAGGATAATTCTCAATAAATGCTTTAGGGAATTTAACTATTTTGCTTTTATTCCATTTAAATTCAAATGCATAAACTTTGCCATCACGTTCTTCAATGTAATCAATTTCTTGTTGATTATGTGTCCGCCAAAAATAACTATTGACATAAATTTGGTTATAATGAAGGTATTTCTTTCGTTCGCTAATCAAAAAATTCTCCCACAATGCACCTACATCATTTCTTAATTTAAGTGGATTAAATTGCCTTATTATGGCATTTCGTATTCCATTGTCATAAAAATAAATTTTCCGGCTTCTTTTTAATTCACTCCGAAGGTTTCTACTAAACGAATTTAATCTGAAGATAATAAATGACCTTTCTAATAATTGAATATAACGTTCAACAGTTTCTTTGTCAAGTCCGGTTGTTCTGCTTAATTCCAAAAAAGAAACCTGATTACCTATTTGAAATGCCAAAGCTTGCAAAAGTACTTCAAGTCGATCTGGCTTTTGTACATTCTCCCATGTTAATATATCTTTATATAAATAACTATCAGAAAGCTGATTAAGGATTGCCGGCTCATCGCCCGGATTGTTAATTACATCTGGATAATAACCGTATAATAACCTGTGATTTAATAATCGAGATTCATCTAAATGACCATGGTGATTAACCATTTCGCTGTATGATAATGGAAATAAAAAATATTCCCATTTGCGGCCGGTTAGAGGTTCATTTATTTTATTTGCCAATTCAAATGCAGAGGAACCTGTTGCAAGAATTTTTACTTCTGGAGTTGAGTCATAAATTAATTTAATGCATAAACCAATATTTTCAATTCGTTGGGCTTCATCAATTACTAAAAACTTGTGGTTTCCAATAAGCGACTTTAATTTTATTGAAGTTGGAGTACTAAGTAACTCTCTGATATCGGATTCATCACCATTCCACCAAAGAAATTTTTCGTCCAAGTGCTTAGTAATCTCCTTTAACAAAGTGGTTTTACCAACTTGCCGGGGCCCCAATATTATAACAACCTTGGGACTTTTAAATCGTTCCTTTATTTGTTTTATTAACTGTCTTTGTATCATTTTGTTTTATCAAACGACAGTTTAAATTTATGAATATTTCGATTCAAACCGAAATATTTAGATAAATTTCTCGGTTTGGACCGACATATTTAGCTTTTTTACCTGAATATTTTTAATCACCCGCTGAGTAATTCACCTAACAATCGCATTTGTATTCGCAATCGTGGCAACGGCTAATTTCACCTTTCAGGCGTTTATCAACCAATTCATCAATACGTTCCTGGAGCGGTTTTACTTTTATTTCCTGAACCACTTCGTGAGCAAAAGCATTCATCATCATCAGGCGAGCATCTTTTTCACCGATTCCACGCGCCCGAAGGTAAAATAAAGCTTCTTCATCAATTTGCCCAACAGTAGCACCATGGCTACATTTAACATCATCGGCATCAATAATAAGTTGTGGTTTGGTTTGTACTTTTGCCTCATCGGTTAACAATAAATTATTGTTCCGTTGGAAAGCATTTGTTTTTTGTGCATCGCGTACCACATTAATCCGTCCTGAAAAAGCACAGGTCGATTTTCCGTCCAAAACATTTTTATATACCTGATTGCTAAGGCAATTTGGCTTGGCATGAATAATCTGTGTAAAATTATCAACATGTTGCTTACGGTCAGTAAATGCCATACCAAAAACATTGGCTTCGGCATTTTCGCCGTTTAAAACCACCTTTAAATTATTCCTAACCATTCCACCATGAAGTGTGCCTGCAAAAGTCCTTAAATTTGAATTAGTTTCCTGATTAGCAAATAATGAATTAATAATTGTTGAATTATTGTGCTGGTTTTGAACCATATAATAATCGACATTTGAATTTTCACCTACACTAATTTCAGTTACTGAATTACTCAGATACTTATTGGCATTTAACGTATGGTCGCAAATAATCAACTTAACTTCTGATCCCATTTCAGCAATAACCATATTTCTTTGGGTTACAAAAGTATCGGAATCAGATTCCAGCAAATTGATAATTTGGATTGGTTTATCAACTTTTACATTCTTGGGGACATAAACAAAAAATCCATCTTTGGCAAAAGCTGTATTTAAGGCTACCAAAGGGTCATCGGCAGTATTTCCAAATTTTGAATAGTATTTTTTTACTAAATCTGGATGCGTTTTAGCCACTTCTACTAAACTTCCAATAATAACACCTTCGGGCAAATTACCAATTTGTTTGTTACCTTGGTAATACCATCCATTCTGCAATAAAACCAAATGTGTATCTAACTGAGGGATATCACATTTAAATAGTTCATGTAAATCAATTTCAGATTGTACTGGTTGGTGGTAAAATTTATAATCAGGCAAAAACGAAGGTTGCAAATTGGTGTATTTGTAGTTTTCATTTTTGTAGGTCGGAATTCCCTGTAATATAAAATCCTGAAATGCCTTTTTCCTGGCACCATTTAACACATCGGGAGAACCATTAAACAACAGCTCCTTAACGTGGTTATAATGCCCTGCTATTTTTAATGAAAGGTCTGGTTTTTCAACTAATACACTCATCGTTATTTCCCGTTCTCTTTTTTAATCCAATCGTATCCTTTTGCTTCCAATTCATGCGCCAGTTCTTTTCCAGCCGATTTTACAATGCGGCCGTTTAATAAAACATGCACAAAATCGGGAATAATATAATCTAACAACCGCTGGTAATGCGTAACAACAATTGTTGAGTTCTCAGGGCCTTTTAAAGCGTTTACACCGTGTGCCACAATTTTAAGGGCATCAATGTCTAAGCCAGAATCGGTTTCATCTAAAATCGCCAATTTAGGTTCAAGCATTGCCATTTGAAAAATTTCATTCTTTTTCTTTTCTCCACCTGAAAAACCTTCATTTACCGAGCGGTTCGTCAGCTCTGTATCCAGCTCAACCAATTCTTTTTTCGCACGCATAAATTTTAGAAATTCGCCTGCCGTAAAAGGTTTTTCACCACGGTATTTTCGATGTTCATTCACCGAAGTTTTAATAAAATTCACCATTGGGACACCCGGAATTTCAACAGGGTACTGAAAACTTAAAAACAACCCTTTACGTGAACGGTCTTCAGGGCTCCACTCCATTAAGTCTTCACCCATATAAGTAACAGAACCACTTGTTACTTCATATTCTTCTTTTCCGGCTAAAACATTTGCCAGCGTACTTTTCCCGGAACCATTAGGCCCCATTATAGCGTGAACTTCGCCCGGTTTAATTTCTAAATTAATTCCCTGAAGAATTTCTTTTCCATCGATGGAAACATATAAATCTTTAATTGATAACATATTTATTCTTGTGTGTTGTGCATCCAATCCGTAGATTTTAAACACTTTTTTATTTAACTTTTCTATTTTTATCCTACACTACCTTCAAGGCTGATTTGCAATAACTTTTGCGCTTCGACGGCAAATTCCATTGGCAATTTTTTTAATACCTCCTTGGCATAACCATTTACAATCATTCCAATGGCATCCTCAGTTGAAATACCCCGTCTGGTTACAATAAAAAATCTGGTCTTCACCAATTTTTGAAGTGGTAGCTTCATGCTCCACAATCGATGATTTATTCGCCACGTCGATATACGGGAAAGTATGAGCGCCACATTTATCACCCAAAAGCAATGAATCGCATTGTGAAAAATTTCGAGAATTAACTGCTCCTGGCAATACCTTTACCAATCCCCGGTAAGCGTTATCACTTTTCCCTGCCGAAATCCCTTTTGAGATAATAGTGCTTTTGGTATTCTTGCCAATATGAATCATTTTAGTACCTGTATCGGCCTGCTGAAAATGATTTGTCAAAGCCACTGAGTTAAATTCACCTACTGAATTATCGCCAATCAAAATACAACTTGGGTATTTCCAAGTAATTGCGGAACCGGTTTCAACCTGTGTCCAGCTAATTTTAGATGAAATACCTCGGCAAATCCCACGTTTTGTCACAAAATTATAAACGCCACCTTTACCTTCTTTGTCACCCGGGTACCAATTCTGTACCGTTGAATATTTTACATCGGCACGGTCGAGCGCAATAATTTCAACTACTGCGGCATGCAACTGATTTTCGTCGCGCATAGGAGCCGTACATCCTTCGAGGTAACTCACATAACTATCGTCGTCGGCAATAATCAAAGTCCTTTCAAATTGTCCTGTATTGGCTGCATTTATCCTAAAATAAGTTGATAATTCCATTGGGCACTTTATGCCTTTGGGAATATAACAAAATGAACCATCGCTAAATACTGCTGAATTTAATGCAGCGAAATAGTTGTCGGCTACCGGGACTACAGTACCTAGATATTTTTTAACCAAGTCAGGATGCTCATGAAGGGCCTCAGTAAAAGAGCAAAAAATAATGCCTTTTTCAGCCAATGTTTCTTTAAAGGTTGTAGCCACCGAAACGCTATCCATTACAATATCAACTGCAACTCCAGCCAGGTGTTTTTGCTCTTCAATGGGAATTCCTAATTTTTCGAATGTTTCCAATAATTCGGGATCTACTTCGTCAAGGCTATCATATTTTGGCTTTGAAACCGGTGCTGCATAATAACTAATTGCCTGAAAATCGATGGGAGGAATTTTTAAAAACGCCCAATCAGGCATAGCCATTTTTTTCCATCTCCGAAAGGCATCCAATCTGAATTCCAACATAAAATCGGGCTCCTTTTTTTTCTTCCAAATGGTTCTTACAACCTCCTCATTAAGCCCTTTATCAATAATGTCGGTTTCAATATCAGTTACAAAACCGTATTTATAATCGCCTTCAGTTACTTCGTTTAATAATTTATCCTGTTCTTCCATTGTTTTTAATTAACTCTATTGTGAGTTATAACAAATCTACAAATAGACTGTTTAAAAATAAATTGCAAAGATATAAAACTATAGGTATTTTTGCACCGGAAACCATGTATTTCATACTTCTTTATCTTTATTTAATATGACAGAACAAAAAAAACATACAAACATCTCTGAATTAGGTGAATTTGGATTAATTGACCGCATCACAAAACAAGTTAAAATTAACAATAGATCAACAATAAAAGGTATTGGTGACGATGCCGCCGTTTTAGATTTCGGACAAAAAAAGGTGGTAGTCTCAACCGATTTATTAACTGAAGGTATACACTTTAACTTAATGTATGTGCCATTAAAACACCTGGGGTACAAATCGGTAATTGTTAATTTATCAGACATTTACGCCATGAATGCAACACCTACGCAGATTACTGTTAACATTGCGCTGTCAAGCAAATTTTCGGTTGAAGCTGTTGAGGAATTATATGAAGGGATTCATTTGGCATGCGACCACTACAATGTTGATTTAGTTGGTGGCGACACTACTTCTTCGCTTACCGGACTAACTATCAGCATTACAGCCATTGGTGAGGCTGAAGAAAAAAACATTGTTTACCGCAGCGGTGCAAAACCCAATGATTTGTTATGTGTATCGGGTGACCTGGGAGGTGCCTACATGGGCCTTCAGTTGTTGGAACGCGAGAATGAAGTATTTAAAGTGAACAAACAAATTCAGCCTCAGCTTGAAGGTTACGACTATATTCTAGGCCGTCAGTTAAAACCCGAAGCACGAAAAGATATCCTACCCATATTTAAAAACCTAAATATTCAACCTACTGCGATGATTGATATTTCGGATGGATTATCGTCTGAGATTCTTCATTTGTGTAAAGAATCGGGAACCGGGTGCCAGCTTTTTGAAGAAAAAATCCCAATGGATTCACAAACAAAAAAAATGGCGGAAGAATTAAATATAAACCCACTAGTGGCAGCTTTAAATGGAGGCGAAGATTATGAATTGTTGTTCACTCTTCCACTTAAAGACCATGAAAAAATTAAACACGACACCGACATTACCATCATTGGTCATATTACCGAAGCTTCGGAAGGAGCCCATTTAATTACAACCGGTGGGTCAGCTATTCCTATTCAGGCCCAAGGATGGAATCCGTTAAAAAAGAGAATAATTAAAAACCAAATCCAGCATGAACTCCTAATCCTATATGGGAGTCATGCTTATCAAAACCAAATCCAATAATCGGCCCCATATGTAGTTTGTTGAATTCAAATTCGTAAATACATTCAATATGGCCCGAAAGGATCAATTCTGTTTTGGAATCTTCTTTTTCGAACGAAAAACCAGGTCCAACTTTAAGCACCAGGTGTTCGGTAATGTTATAACCAACCGGTAAATTTATGGAATGATGGACTTTATCAGCCATCATGTTTTCATACCCAATTCCAACCTGCCATTTTTCGAAATGTTGAAGCTGTTTTAATAAATGAACATGGAAACCAGGAACAATCCCTGAAGTACCCGAAACAATTGCACCATTAAATCCAACGCCCAAATGGAAATTTTTATGATTGTGTTCAGAATGGTTTTGAGCCGCTAACATAAATACATTCACAACAAAAAATACAATAAATAAAAGCCGTTTCATTTGTTAAAGATAAACAACAAAATACTTTTAAAAACCATTAGTTGTAATATAAAAAAATCACCACCCAAATGTTCCTTATGCTAATACTAAATCAATTTTTGTTTTTCTCAATTCATCCTGAAATAACACATCCAATTCATTATTGGTAACAACATGTTGTATATCGGAAGGAAAACAAATGTTGGTGAGTTCTGTTTTACCAAATTTACTGGGATCGGAAACAATAAACACATCGTTTGCTTTTTGAATAATGTAACTTGAAATCTCGGCCCTAAAAAGATCTTTAAGTGTAAAACCCGAATTGGTTGTATACCCATCAATTCCAATAAAAGCTTTATCGATGTTTATCTGGTCGATACAGGTTTTGGTAATTTTCCCAACCAACGATTCACTTTCGGGCTGATAAATGCCACCTAAAATAATAATATTTGCCTGTTCATTTTTTCGGAATTGCCGGGCGATAAAAACATTGGTAGTAATAATTGTTACTTTTTTAATCTTTAACAATTCCCGGGCTAACAAAGCGTTTACAGAGCCCGATTCAATCAAAATAGTTTCACCTTCACTTACATACGATGCTGCTTTTTTAGCAATCCGAAGCTTTTTTTCATAATTAACACTTAGCCTGTTCATCAGGTCATCAGCATCTCTCAACACTGCCCCGCCATGCACACGCCTTAAAAGGCCTTCGGTTTCTAAAAAACTCAAATCCTGACGGATTGTTACAGAAGATACTTCCAGTTTTTCGGAAAGGTTTTTTACTGTAGTCAGATTTTTCCTGTCCAACAACTTTAAAATTTTATTTTGTCGTTCGTTAAGCATAACTTATTCAAGCGTTAAAGCAGCAGCACCAATCACCCCTGCATCGGGTCCAATATCTGACACAACAATTTTAATAGGGTCAAAAACCATATCGCGGGCTAATTCATAAAATGTTTCTTTTATTTTATCGAGGTAAATATCGCCCCAATTCATCAAACCTCCGCCCAGGACAATTATAGGCGGATTTAAGGTTTGAAAAATATTGTAAATTCCTAAACCTACATAATACGCACTGTCCAATATAATTTCCTTAGAAACCGGGTCGTCCATTTCAAGGCCTTTTTTTAATAATTGCCCACTTAATTTTGAGATATTAAAATGTGGCGGCAAATTAAGTTTACTTGTTTTTCCTTCTTTTATTTTTTGCTCATAAAGGTATGGTAGAGCCATTCCACAGGCACAAGCCATCAGGCAACCACGGTTTCCACAGGTACAAATTAATTCGCTGTTTGGCTCCACAATAGTGTGCCCAAACTCACCGGCTGTTCCTGTTACTCCGCGGTACACTTTTTTATTAATAATTAAACCTGCACCAATTCCTGTACTGATGGTCAGAAAAACCATGTCGTTATATCCTTTGCCGGCACCAAACTTAAATTCACCAAAAGCCTGGGCATTGGCATCGTTATCCAATATTACAGGTATCGTAAAATAGGCTTGCAACGCATCGCGCAACGGATAGTTTTTAAATCCTTTCAGATTCGAAGTGGTAATAATAACCCCGTCGCGAAACCGAATATGCCCGGCACACCCCATTCCAATTCCAACGAGGTCCGATTCTACAAAATTATTCCTTTTAATAAGTTCTTTAATGTTTTCGGCAACCAATAACACAAGCCCGGCTTCATCAATTCCCACATGGGCACATGTATAAATTTTATCGAGAATTTTACCTTCGGTACTAATTAGTGCAACAGAACATTTGGTTCCGCCAATATCAACACCACACAATAGTTTTTCCATATTTTTAATTAAAGTGAATGTTCAGTACGCGCAATAATATCATCTTGTGTATCTGGCGATAAGGTAGTAAAAAATGCCGAATAGCCAGCAACCCTTACTATCAAATCGCGGTATTTTTCAGGATTGGTTTTAGCGGCAATTAAGGTTTCTCTTGATACAATATTGTATTGAACATGCCAGCCTTTTAAGTCCTCAAAAAAGGTACGTACCGTCGAAATCAATTTTTGCTTATCGGAATCGGATTTTATTGTTGCAGGTGATAACTTTTGATTTAAAAGTACACCACCCATAATTTTATCGGTAGGCAATTTCGAAACAGATTTAAAAACGGCTGTAGGCCCCAACAAATCAGTTCCCGAAGAAGGAGAACTTCCTTCGGCTACCGGAGTATAAGCTTTTCGACCATCGGGCGTAGCAGGAACTACTGAACCACTAGGCACGTTGGCCGAAATACTTGATGTGCCTCCGTAATACTTACAACCAATGGGCCCGCGGTTATAGCGTGTTGTATGGTACTTATCAAGTTCAGTAATAAATTCCATGTATGCATCCTTAAGCAGCAAATCAACATAATCATCGTCGTTGCCATATTTGGGAGCAAAATTAAGAAGTAGCTGCCGTATTTTTTCTCCTTCAATACCTTCAAAATCATTTTCGATGGCACCAATAAGTTGCTGCTGAGAAATTCTTTTTTCTTCAAACACCAGTTTTTTAATGGCCGCCAACGAATTCCCCAAATTAGCTATACCTACCTGAAGCCCCGAAATAAAATCGTATTTCGAACCGCCTTCTTTTATGGTTTTACCACGGCTTATACAACTATCAACAAACGCTGAACACAATATATCCGGGACATTTTCTTCAAGGGCGGTATCAACAGCTGTATCGATTTCAACTGTTTTTTGAGTAAAATATTTAATTTGATGTTGCCATGCCTTAAACAGGTCGTCGTACGACTGGAATTCCACAAAATTTCCTGTGCCTTTGTTAAATACTTTCCCCGATTGTTTGTCTAATCCATCGTACAATGCTGCCAAAAATACCCGCATCAAATTCAGAAAACTCATGCCAGTACACCGGTACCCCCATTTCCCCGGCACCGCAATCTCAATGCAACCAATTGCCGAATAATTATAAGCATCATCCGGTTCAACTCCCAAATTAAACAATCCGGGGATTACAATTTCATCGTTATTAAACGAAGGCATTCCAAATCCTTTTTCAATCACCTCCATACATTTAGTCATAAAATCATCGTTTATGTTTTTATGAAAACGTACTGAAAGGTTGGGTTGGGTTAATTTCATTTTCCCCACTGAATCGAGTATCAAAAAACTCAACTCATTTACTGCATCGGCACCATGGGTAGTCTGCCCTCCAATGGTAACATTCTGATACAATGGTCCACCTGCTGAAAAACGGGTGTGCGACCAGGGCCTGATTTTATTAATTGAAAGTAATTTGACCCATGTGTTTTCCAGCAATTCGGAGGCAAAATCTTCCGAAATATCTCCGGTAAGTTTATCGCTGTTATAAAACGGAAACAAGTATTGATCCATCCGCCCCAACGAAACTGAATGCCCGTTACTTTCGATTTGAAGCACCAGCTGGACAAAATAAACCAGCTGGAGAGCCTGATAAAAACTCAGTGGTGGTTTCGCTGAAATTACCTGACAATTATTACTGATTTTGTACAATTCATCTTTCCTTTTTTCATTCAACTCTTTTGTGCTGAGTAAAAGGCTAAGGTTACTGTACCGGTTTATAAACACCTGGAGTGCTTTTATTGAAATTGTAAGTGATGTATAAAACTGGTCCTTTTTTACACCATCCTGCTCAAACCGTTTTACTTGTTGATGATATTCTTTTATTTCTTCCAAATAACCATCTAAACCTATGGAAAGTATTTTTGAGAAATCAACAGCAATGTGTGCATCGCCCGAAGTCAGGTTGCCTGTTGCTTTTATAATTGCTGAATCCTGCAGATCACGCAATTCCTGCGACATCAGGGCCCTGCCCCGGTCCCACAACACTTTACCCTTCCACCATTTGGCAATTTCGAGCAATTCCTTTTTATGCTTTTCGGTAATAAAAAACGCATCGCCGGGACGTTTATCCAACTCATCCATTTCCTCTGGTAACCAGTCAACTGCATATTCAGGAAATATAGGAGCTGCCCTGTTTTGCGACGACTGGTTGCCAACAATCAACTCCCCCTCGTCAATAAAAATGGTCATCTCCTTCAGGGTTTTTTCAAGTGCCAACGCCCGTTTAATAATGATGGGTTGATCTTCATTTTTGCGGTATATTTTGGTATAAAATTTTGCCCGCTCGGTACATACCGAAGGTTTTGTACTCAACACATTTTCACGCAGAGCAGCTATCCGTTTTGTCACTTCAACTTTTTTATCTTCAACTATCATATCAACCTCCAATTTTTGTTTGTAATCCAACTAACTTTGCATATTCTATATACCCCGTTAATTCCGAATCAGAAACCTGTTTTTTAATTCCAAATTTATACTCCATACCAACCATTTTGTATTTCTCAACTCCTAATGTATGGTATGGAAGAAAGTGTATCTCCGCTACATTTTTGCAAGTGGCGGCAAAATCAATTATTTCCTTCATTTCATGCTCCGAATGGTTAAACTCCGGAATTACCGGTACACGAATTATTATATTTTCGTTTTGGTTGGCCAGCTTTTTTAGGTTTGTTAAAACCACATCCAAATCACCACCGGTATAGGTGTTAAATTTAGTTTTATCGGTATGTTTTAAATCAACCAAAAAAGTACCAACCAATCCAAGGCATCGTTCCACTTTATCCCAAGCTACATAAAGTGTTGTTTCGATGGCCACATCTATGTCCCTGTTTTTTAATTCACGTAAAAGGCTGATTAATTCTTCTCCCTGCGCCAATGGTTCTCCACCCGAAAAGGTTACTCCCCCGTTGTTACGGTAAAAAAGCCTATCTTTTTCAATCTCAACCAACAATTCATCCACACTTTTTTTTTCACCCGAAACCGTCAACGCTTTTGAAGCACAGACGTCACGGAGTTGTTCCGGTTTATCAATTTGTTGCCGGTTTATCAAAATTCCTCCATCACTGCCAGAAGTAATTGCCTTATTATTTCCCTTTAAACAATCGCCAAAATTTTTGCATGTTTTTTTATCGTACATGATACTGTACCCAAACGATTGGCTTTCGGGGTTACTGCACCAGGCACACCTTAGCAGGCAACCCTTATAAAAAATAATGGTGCGGACTCCTCTGCCGTCGTGTGTTGAAAAACGCTGAATATTAAAAATCATATTCCTTTTATTCAAAAACAAAAAAATACTTTCTGATGATTAGGGAACAAATTTAATCAACTTTCATATGAAAGCAATAATTATTTCGAGTAAAAGATTAAATTGTTGTTGAAGAACACTTTATTTTCCATTTCAAAGTTCATCCATTTGAAAAATCAATTCTATAAAATTTAGATAAAAATCACTGAAAGAAAGCTTATAAAAAAGCATAAAGATTAAATTATCTGCTTTTTGAGAAACGAAACAATCTCAAGATCATGCACTATGAAAGTTTTACTTTAAGCAAAATTTGCAGGTGGAGTATTGAATATTTTGTTTAATAATAACTTACCTTTAATTAAAAATCAATTATGGATGAATCTCAAGAGGCATTAAGTAATAATTCAAGCTCAAAAAAACCTCAAAAAAAATTTGGAGATAAAATTGCTCTTTGGGGTTTGATTTTTATGATACTGTTCAATATAGGTACTTGTATTCAAAACAATAAAGTCATAAAACAAAGTCCTCCTGAACTAGAGGTAAGTTACATTTATGAGCCTGAATCAGATGATTTATTTATTAATATTTTCAACTCAGGAAGAGTAGATTGTGAAAAAGTATGGGTTGAAGAAAGGATTTATGCAATAATTGATAGTTCGGTATATGAAGGAATTGATATACCCCATTTTAACTATCTAGTATTTAAAGATACAAAGGATAAAATATTTGAATTGAAGAAATCAAAAAAGCATTTGATAAAAATCGATAGTCTACAAAGTCTTGCAATTGTTCAATTACATCAGAGATTCAATGCTCAAATAATATCTTACTGGGAATTAACATATAGCTCTAAAAATTCAGGGAAACAGTTCTCAGCTGGGAGATATTTTTTCCATGATAACTTAGATGTTTTACCTAAAATTCTTAAGACAACAACTGGAGGACAAGGGATAAAGGAACAAATAGAAAACTATAAAAAATATGGAAATAAAAAAAGCATTAAAATATTTGATTTGACTAACAGATTTGAATTAAATACTCCCGATGATTACATTATTACTAAGGATTCAAAAATAAGAAGTCTTGAAAACCAGTTTCAACTCTCAATAGAAGAGCTAAGAAACACTCATGTCCTAATACAAAATAATCAGATACAAAATTCAAAAGAACTGAAAGGCACTTTAAAACAAAATTGGAGTTATAATAGAAATAAAAATAGTTGGGAAAAGTCATTATTTTCTTTTGGAAAAGGGAAATATATTATCCAATTTGTTCCAGTAAGGTCTCTTCTTGGTTATTTGAGTATTGAAGACTATCAAAAAGTAATTAAAAACAAAGATGAATATTCATTTCTATTTGGTAAAATTGAAATCTCACCAAAGTACACCGATAAATTCATTGAAGATAATATTGTTAAAAAAGCCAGAGAGAATTTTATTGCAAATTGCAAATACAAATGAAAATATTGCTATCTGGTGTGTATAGGGGGTCACAAAAACAATACACCTCAACTTCAACTAATAAAGTGGCTTCTTATAGTAGTGATAACAGCCCAAAATTCAAGCTAAACCTTTGTCCTCCATCAGGCTTATAAAAGCCCAACATTTTATTGCTTGATAAATATTATTTCGAAAGAATTCCCTGATTTATACTGTTTTTCCCTTTCTAAGGCTTCTGGATTTAAAGGTTAAAACCATACAAAGGATTATAAATAGAAAATTCCTTTAAAGAAATAATACCTTTTTCTTCGACACCACAGGCGACCAAACATGTAACTTTTTCATTAAACAAAGGAGCAATTTTTGTAAAATTCAATTTTTGCAAATTTGGCCTTTCGCTGGTTTTTGCCTCCACTAAAAATACCTTCCCATTTTTTTCAATAATAAAATCGATTTCAACACCATTTTGATCTCTAAAAAAGAATATATTTTTCCCGGCAATAAATCCATCCTTTAAAAACTCAGTAAATACAAGGTTTTCCCACATATTCCCTTGATGAGGAGAATTATTTAAAGCATCTAATGAATTAATATTTAATAATGATGCAACTAAACCATTGTCGCAAAAATAAAGTTTTGGTGCTTTAATCAATCGTTTCCCAAGATTATTAAAATAAGGAGGTAACAGAATTATTAAACCCGAAGTTTCAAGGGCGCTGATCCATGCTTTTATAGTATTAACAGCAACTCCTACTTCTTTTGATATTTCGGAATAATTTACCAACTGACCAACCCGAATTGCAAGTAATGATAGAAAACGGCGGAAATCTCTCTGGTTTGTAATATTTAGAATTTGCTTTAAATCCCGACCAAGGTAGGTTTGAATATAGTCATCAAAAAATTCACCTGCATCTAAATTATCTGCCCAAATTTCGGGGAAACCCCCTTTCCATATAAAGTCCCTTTTATTCTCCAGTAAATTTGCCTGATTCAATTCATTTGCACTAAGAGTACCAAGATTTAATATTCTTACTCTTCCTGCCAAAGATTCGCTAACCTGTTTCATTAAAGCAAACTGTTGGCTGCCAGTTAAAATCCATTTCCCTTTTACATCACGCTGTTCATCAACTTTTATTTTTAATTCGCGGAACAATGAGGGAGCATATTGAATTTCATCGATAATCACCTGATTTTTAAAGCGGTCCAAAAACCGGGTGGGATTTTCTTCTGCTTCCTCAGCAAAAAGGACTTTGTCTAAAGTAACATATTCAACATCCTTAAAAAGCTTTTGTAATAATGAGCTTTTCCCAACTTGCCGCACTCCGGTAAGCAAAACAACAGGCCTTGTTTTAATTGCTTTCAAAATTTTTTCCGTATTGCTGCGCTCTATCCACATAATTTTTCCAATTATTGAGACTAATAATTTTGTAAATTTAAGACAATTTGCAACACAATTGCAAATTATCTTAATATTGATTGCAAATTATCTTAAAAATAAACGCCTCGAAGCAGAGCTCTCAAGGTATAAATAGGTAAATAATTTTACTGATTTAATGTCAATTAAATGGTTGTTTAACATTTTTTAAATCTCTGACCTATACCGATTTAACAACCATATGTTGCATTCTTTCACTTTGTTCAGAATACTCCTTTGTTGTAGTATCGGCATTAACCTATTGTAAACGTTAAAATTGCCTACGGCACTTCAAAGTACAATTGGTATTATAAGACAATTAGTTTCTTGCCGTTTTTTTCTTATTTTCATATCAAAATAAAAAATCACTTCTAACTAACCAATAAAACCATGAAAAAAACCTTAAAAACCGTATTAAAAGTGCTGTTGTCCATTCTCGGATTACTAATAGTTATCGCCATTATAGCAGCTTTTTACATCAACTCAACTTTTATTAACATCGATAAAAAAGACAAGTACAAAGGCGTTGAAATAAAAGAAATAACGAGTAACGGTTTTACATTCAGGGATATGAACCGGAACGGAGAATTGGACATTTATGAAGATTCAAGAAAATCAATAAAAGAGCGGACAAATGATTTGTTATCGCAAATGACGCTGGATGAAAAAATCCGTTTGCTCAAAGGTTCCGGCATGAAATCAGGAATGGGCTTAGGCAAGGCTGGCGAAGGAGTTCGGGGAGCTGTAGGAACCATTGTTCCCATTTCGCGTTTGGGAATTCCTGAGCTTTATTTGTCGGATGGCCCGGCCGGATTAAGAATTAATTCCACACGAAAAAATGATGACAACACCTACTACTGCACTGCCTTTCCCATTGGTACATTGCTGGCTTCGACCTGGAATGTCGACCTGGTTGAAGAAGTTGGGGAAGCAATGGGTAACGAAGTTTTGGAATATGGCATTGATGTTATCCTGGGACCCGGAGCAAATATTCATCGGGGCCCTTTGTGTGGCCGGAATTTTGAATACTATTCAGAAGATCCGGTAATAACCGGAAACATTGGAGCTGCAATGGTTAATGGGATAGAGTCGAATGGTGTTGGAACATCGGTTAAACATTTTGTTGCCAATAATCAGGAAACCGCCCGAAATAATAACGATGTTATAATTTCAGAAAGAGCTTTCAGGGAAATTTACCTCAAGGGATTTGAAATTATTGTAAAAAAAGCACAACCCTGGACAATCATGTCGTCCTATAATTTAGTGAATGGAACCTATACCTCCGAAGATCGTTCTCTGTTAACTGATATTTTGCGAAACGACTGGGGTTTTGAAGGAATTGTAATGACTGACTGGTTTGGAGGAAATAATCCACCGGCACAAATTCATGCAGGAAATGACCTTTTGGAACCCGGAACAAAAAAACAGCTTAAATCGTTAACAAAAGCTGCCGAAAAGGGTGAATTATCGGAGGAGGACATCAATACTTCAGTAAAACGAATTCTGAAACTTATTATGAATTCGCGGAAGATGGAACAATACAAATACAGTAATAAACCCGATCTGCAAGCCCATGCACAAGTTACGCGCCAGTCAGCATCGGAGGGAATGGTTCTGTTAAAAAATGAGAATACACTTCCTTTTAAAAATGTAAAAAACATAGCTCTATTTGGAGTAACTTCCTTCGATTTTATTGCCGGAGGGACAGGTTCAGGCGATGTAAACGAAGCTTATACTGTTTCGCTCGAAGAAGGATTAACCAACGCCGGATACCTCATAAATGCCTCAGCTAAAGAAGCATTTGAAGCACATAAAGCAGCCAATGTCGATGCTTTTATAAAAAGCGAAGGTTTAGCGGCTATGATGGATTCACGAAGGCCTCCGGAAATGAAACCTTCTGACGAATTACTAACTGAATGTGCTAAAGAGGCAGATATTGCCATCATTACCATTGGAAGGAATAGTGGAGAAGGAATTGACCGGGTGAAAAAAAATGACTTCCTTTTATCGGACGACGAACAGGAAATAATAAATAATGTTTGCCAAACATTTCATGCATCGGGCAAAAAAGTTGTTGTTGTGCTAAATATTGGAGGTGTGATTGAAACTGCCTCGTGGAAAAAACAACCTGATGCAATTTTACTTGCCTGGGAAGGCGGCCAGGAAGGTGGAAATTCAGTATCGGATATTTTAAACGGCAAAATAAATCCGAGTGCCAAACTAACAATGACTTTCCCAATTAATCTTGAAGACCACGCATCGACAGCAAATTTCCCTTTGGATGGGCAGCCCATGAATTTTAACGCCTTACTTTTCGGAAATAAAGAAAAACCTGCAGATGAGCGGATTCAGAATGTCGACTATACAAATTATGAAGAAGGTATTTATGTAGGATACCGTCATTTCGATAAAAATAATTTGGATGTTTCCTATCCATTTGGGTATGGTTTATCATACACCAATTTCGAATTCGAAAACATGGATGTTAGTGTAAGCGATGGTACTATCAATATAAGTGTATTTGTAAAAAACACAGGTGAGGTTGCCGGAAAAGAAGTAGTGGAAATTTATGTTTCGAAACCTGATTCAAAAATCGACCGCCCAGTTCAGGAATTAAAAGCATTTGCAAAAACGCCGTTGCTCAACAGTGGAGATATTGCCCAACTAACTATGAGTATTCCTGTTTCAGATTTATCGTATTGGAACGAAGACAATTCGGGATGGACATTGGAGAAAGGAGTTTATTCTGTTTTAGCAGCTTCATCATCGAGGGATATAAAACTCAGCAAAGAAGTAAATTTGTAAACAAATAATATATATTTATATAGGAATATTTAAATAAATCATATACCCACAAAAAGCAAAAGCCACTCAACTTCAACTAGTTAAGTGGCTTTCTGAGTAGCGGGAGCAGGACTTGAACCTACGACCTTTGGGTTATGAGCCCAACGAGCTACCAACTGCTCCATCCCGCAATATATTGTTAGTATTTTATGTCAATGAATGCCGTATTATTTACGGGTGTGCAAATATAGTATCTTTTATTCAAAATACAAATCCGATTCTCAAAAAATGATTTTATTAATCCATCGAGTTACCACCAATGCTTAAACGAGCAGGCGGTGGGTTTTTTCGTTTGGAAAAATAAAATAGTAACGACTGGTGAGGTTTCAGGTTAATTTCAAGGGTTCGGGTACTTCCCAAATAGAGCAAAGGGCCTGGTTTCCATTTATAAACATCAATTTTATTTTCGCTAATTATATCTGAAATCTTAAATGTCTTTTTTACCTGTTCGTCTTTATCATTAAAAAAGAGTACTCCCCAGCTGTTGTATTTTGAATATTTACGGGTTGCAACTTTTATTTCGTCAAAATCGGGCCAAAAAGGTAAAAGGGCATTTGAAGGCCGTTTTCGGGGTTCCAAAAATTTAAACAAATCCATTTGACCCTTGTCCCAGGTCCTTATATCTTCCGATGTGGCAATTACACTTCC
Source organism: Prolixibacteraceae bacterium (assembly GCA_963666575.2). Lineage (GTDB taxonomy): Bacteria > Bacteroidota > Bacteroidia > Bacteroidales > Prolixibacteraceae > JABMQB01. Next base: position 239,850 of record CAXXYG010000014.1, on the reverse strand, counting down.
CAGTATTCCGTTCCAAAGAGCCAGGCTTAGTTTTTCATCTTCAGTAAACGAATTGTTTTGGTTATTTATATGCAGGATATCAGGATCGTTTTGCCACAAAATATTATTAAAATAATGGTTGTAAAATGATTCCTGAATCATGTTTTTAACGTTTCCATCATCCCATTCAGACAAAATATTATTTGAAATTCGCATACCATCGGCAAAACCAATCATTGGAGAAAAAGGAGAAAGGCTTGATAACCAATAACTACCCTCTCCCATTTCTTCACGAATTATGGTACATATTTCCCTGAAAATCTGAAAAGAGGTTTTCCCTAACTCGGCCCTTTTAATATTCGGAGAGTTTTTATACCCCCAATCCATAAAATCAATTTTATAAAAAGTATATCCGGTTTTCCGAAGTGATTTAAATACCCTGCGAATGTATTTTTTCACCTCAGGATGGCTTCCATCGAGCGCATAATGATTACCATTTGGGTCCTCCCATTCCGGAATTGGGTTGTTGTCGTGGTCTTTAATTAACCATCGAGGATGTTGTTTAAACAGGTCACTTTTTTCATCAACCATAAATGGGGCGATCCAAATCCCGGCTTTGTAACCGTATTGATAAATTTCGCGTGCAGCCCTATCATGTCCTCCCGGCCATTTATTGTTTGGTTTTAACCAATCGCCATGAGTACAATAGCCATCGCCAATCAGTACAGCCTGAAAAGGCAGTTTTTCATCTAATCCCTGAAAATAATCAAGTTGTGATTTTAATATATCAAACTTAAACTCTTTTTTATATTGATTCCACGAACTCCAATAATAACAAGTACTTACACCTTGCCTGGCATCTGAAATTTTACCGATCTGCCATGCTAAATGCTGAAGTGTATCAAAAGGTTGGTTTCCATAATAAAAATGGATGTCGGGCAATTTAATATATTCATTTTTATAGAACTGTTTTTCCATTAAAAATCCAGATTCAAAATAAACATATTCATCATCTGGTAGGCTATCGGCTAACCCTTGCCGGTGCGAACGATTAAAAATGGTACTTCGGTGCAAAAATGATTTATGGTCGAGTGTGCCAACTGCCAACGTATTTTTTTCATTATGAAGAGAAAAGGTCATAAAACTATCGTACGACCAATTTTGCTCTTTCATTCTTTTCCCGGAATCATTCAGGACCGAAGTTTTTATTGGCATGGAACTACTTGGTCCACTAAATCCAAATCCCTGCCTGTAATATGAATCGGCATTTACAATTTGTGCCTGTGCAATGGGGTAAAACCAATGAGGTGTTTCACTAAAACCATTAATTTCGGCACCTATTGAAATTGAATCGATGTTGACCCGCAGGTCGAGCATGATATACCCAGCCCTTAATTCATAAACAATTCGTTTTCCTTTTGGAGAATCGCCTAAAAAAACAGTTTTAGGCATGATGATTTGGCCATCGAATGAAGGCCGGCAATTTATAAGTTTGATTGAATCTGTAATCAAATTAAAACTTCCATCCTCAAAAATCTCCCAACTGGGTTTTCTAAGTTTAAAGGGTTTTTCGAGTGATATTCCCTGCCAATTTTCATTGTCAGCAATAATGGGCCAGTTTAAGAATGATCCACTAAGGAAAGTCCCTCCTAATTTGAGAAAATTCCTCCGTTCAAGGTTTTTACCCAGCATAAGTATGGAAAGTTAGTTTGTACGTTCGAATCAAAATTACAAACAAGTAGCAGAAAACAAAAGAATAGCCTTCATTTTTTTATGATTAATCCTATAAGAATCACCAGTACATCTATAAACGTTACTTAATTTTATTTTATATGATCAATAATATCTATAAACACCTGCCTTACAACGAAGTGTCAAAACAAAATACAAACCTTACACTTATCTTTTTTACTATATACTCACAAAAAAAACCAGAGAGAAAATTCTCTCTGGTTTTTTTTAAATGAATTTATCTTTTAAAAAGCAGTTTAGGCATATTCAAAATATGCTTAAGCCTAATAAACAAATTTCTAAAATCGAACTATCCCCGAGGCAGAGCCTCGAGGAATTCTTTTGAATAAATTAGTCGATCAATGTTCATCTTCCAAATAACCTGTTTTACGTGTCCCTATGGCTGTATAAACAACACCTGGCTCATTGCTTAACTCAATTTCAAAAGAAATTTTATCGGTAACTAAGCCTGAAGTTGATAAACCACCATCTTCAACAATTAAACCATTTGTAACTGTTACGGTGTTATCTGATGAAATATTAGTTAAACTACTTCCGGAAAAAGAAAGATTAGTGATATTTACCGGGCATTTAAATTTTACGTTCATCCAATTTCCCTCATCAGATATCCAAATTTCTGTTCCGTCATCAGCAGCAGTATTAAAGGTGAGAACTTTCAGATATCCAGTCTCGTAACCTGCTTTTGAGAATTTTATCCACCATTCACCCGATGCATCAACAACTTGTGAATTTATTTGCTCATAATCTTCTTTTTCATCGCACGATGAAACTATTAAACTGAACAATATAAATGTATAAATAAGATATTTTTTCATAACCATAATTTTATTGAAGAGTTAATTGAACATCGAACCCGAAGGCATAAGCAATAAGAGTAGCCTTAAATGTAAGTACATTGGTCGCAGCATCGAACACAAAATTTGACCCTACAACATCGGAGCCAAATCCAGGTGCATTCCCCAGTTCAGATCTTATGCTACCATCTTCGCTTATAACTAATATTGCCGGAGCAGCAGTAGAAGCATCATAACCAACAACATCAGTATAATAGGCGCCTAGTAGATCACTAATTTGATATACTCCAGGTGCCAGTTTTGTAATTTGAACTGGTCCACCACCTCTTCCAACTCTAACTCCATCATAAGTACCACTTGGAATTTCAAACACATCGTAACCTGTGAAACTCACTATACTTACTCTCCTGCTAATATAGAAAGGGACGTTTTCGGAATTAAGTACTTTATAATTTAGCTTATAAGTACCAGTTATATCAACATTTACTTCGTTAGTCACTTCATAAGTCAAATCAACTTGCTGGTCTCCATTCATTTCGTAAGCATGAATGCCCGGATCAACAAAAGGAGTCCCCTTAAAAAGGACAATAGGATTGCCGCCAATTAATTCCATTACCGGGGCAGGTGTTACTTTTGTAATATGGTCTTCGTAATTCTTTTCACAAGAAGGAAGAATTGCTGCCAAGAACATAACTACTGTTATATATTTTAGAATTCTCATATTTGTTAGTTTTAATTTTTCCACCATACTTTTTGTAAAATCACATCGGCATCACTAAGAGACTTGTATTCAGCAGCATTTGAATTAAAATTCAACTCACTATCAGGATAAGGAAATCTTCGTGGTAAAATACCACCTGTAGTTCCTTTTTTACTGTAAATCAAAGTCCCCGGGATATAATTATCGGGAAGAATATACCCTTCCTCAATTTCACTACTTATCGCCGATTCTTCCGGATATCCGGTCCTTACCCGCTCTAAATGTGATTCAATACCTCTGCCTCCTTCGGCAGCATCAACCCATTTCTGCATAATAATCGCTTTTAACTGGTCATGAAATCCGGTTGCAGGAAAAGCATAAACACCAGTTAATAAATCGCCAATATCAGCATTCATTCGTGCGAATGATTCAGATACACCACTTTCGTAATATGCCTGAGCCATGGCCACATTTCCAGTCCGCAAATATGCCTCAGCAATCAAAAGTTCCGATTCGGCATAAGTCATTAAATAAACTGGCATTAATGGTGTTATTATTGGACTTGCAATAATATTTGGTGCTTCAAATTCAACAGAAGGGACATTATACGACCCTGTAACCAAACCCCAAAAATTACCTTCTTTAGGCGTAAATAAACTCTCAATCCGTGTATCTGAGTTGGCTTCTAAAAAGGATGTAAAAGTGGCATTGGCCTTTAAATTATTGGTTGTATTTAATTGCCTCTGGTCGGTTTCGTACAATGGATTAGACTTACTATCAGCATCGGCGTAATTAGTTATTGCAGCATCTTTATCCAACAAATAGATATTCTCGGCTTCCATATCGGCCAGAAGTTGTGTTATCTCGGTAGTCGCAAACGTACTATTGGCATCAAATTGACGTAATAAAATCCGCAGTCGCAACGATTGTGCAAAAGCAGCCCAATCATCGATATGGCCACCAAAAATAAGATCATTTAATTCATAATTTTCAGGGACAAAATCAGAAGCGTCTTTTTCTAAAGCACTTACCAGTAAAGAATATATTTCGCCATACACTTCCTCGCCTGTATTAATAATTGGGTTTAATTTTTCGGCTCCCAAAAATGCTTCTGTATAAGGAACATTTCCGTACAAGTCAACGAGGTACTGAAAACCATATGCTTTAATAACAGCTCCCATTAGATAGGCTCCCCAATTTTCATTGGCTTCAACCTTTTTTAAGAATATTTCATTATCACTTAATGCTCCTTCATATAATTCGCGGTACGACCTTTCAATCACATTGGTATTGCTACTTAAGGCATACGATTCGTAAATTTTATACTGCGAAGAAGTATTGTTTTGTGCCCAATGCTGTGACCAGAATGACCCAATCAGTCCGTATTCTGAAGCATATACATTTGACAATGAAGCAATAGAAGAAGTTAGCAGCAACTCATCCGATACATCCAGCGGGAAATTCGGATTCTCATTAATGTCGAGAAATTTTTCACAAGATGAAAAGATCAGGACAATAAAGCTTAATACAATTACTATTTTTCTCATGTTTCGCATTTTTTAAAATTTTACATCTAACTTCACCCCATATGTTCTCACCTGAGGAGCCCCATTGAACTCACCAAACAATCCCTGAATATCATTATCCCATGTAGTGACTTCCGGATCGACATAACTATTGTCTGCAGGTGTCCACAAGAATAAATTTCTTCCATAAATAGAAATATTAGCAGCTGAAAGGAAGGTCTTGTCAAGTAACGCTTGTTTAAACCGGTAAGAAAGTGACACCTCTCTTAATTTTAAATACGTTTTGTCGAGAATTCGTGACCTTTCAATAGGTTTATTTGTATTCTGAGAATAGTATTCATGCCAGTTATCAACAACCGGAGTTGTATTTTCGAGATATCCGGTAACTGTACCTTCCGCATCTTTCACTTCGGTAACCGTATTAGGAATTATCCATGGCCTGCGGTCGTTTGTAGTTGATTGTTCATTGTTCCCCGACCAAAAAGTTGCTCCTGCTGTATTTGAATACATATACCCTCCTTTTGAATAATCGATAAGGAATGACAAACGCAAACCTTTATACGAAACCGTATTGGTAAATGACATATTAAAATCGGGCACTGATGAACCAACAAGGATTTTGTCACCCTCAACAGGTAATCCATTGTCTCCTACAATAATTTGTCCATCAGGCGAATACTTAAAATCTGGAATTCTATACATTCCTAACTGTTCGCCCGGAATGGCAACAAATTCGGTCTGATACGAATTATTTATTATATATTCAGAAACCCCAAGTTCTTCTGATAACTCATCGAGAACCATATTTGCTTTATTATACATAAGGATAAAATTCCAAGTAACATCATTTGTTTTAACAGGAGTAACATCCAAAGCCAATTCTATACCATCGTTTGTTATCTGCCCCAGATTTGAGGTTATTTCCCTGTACCCCGAGGAAGCCGCAATGTTGGCAAGCATAATTAAGTCGGTTGTTTTTTTATTATAATAAGCTAAATCGACACCTATCCTGTTCTTAAAAAAACGTAAATCTGTCCCAATTTCAAATTCTTTTGACAACTCAGGTTTAAGATTTGGATTACCCAGCCTACGGTATTTTTCATATGCCGGGACACCACCTACAGGGTAATTTGTAAAACCAAATCCTCCGGAACGGACAATAGCAGGAGAATAAAAATCACCTGTCATATATGGATCGGCATCGTTACCTGCATAGGCATAACTAACCCTTACCTTACCATACGGTAGAACATCGTTATCAGGCAACAAATCGGAGAATACAAATCCTAATGTTGCTCCCGGATAGAAGAAAGAATTTCCTCCAATTGGTAAAGTAGATGACCAGTCGTTACGCGCCTGAATATTAAAAAAAAGATAATCATTAAATTCAAGCCCTAATTGGCCGTAAATCCCAACTAAACAGCGTTTGTTTTCGCGGGTATAAACCTCGGCGGCACCACTTATGTTTCCAACATTATAATAATTTGGAACCACCAATCCTTTTGAAACTACATTTAATCGTTTGTATGAACGTTGATTGATATTATTTCCTAACATCAATTGATACTTTAAATTGTTTTCACCAAAATTAAACTCGTTAGCATAAGTAATAATTATATCACTATTTAACTCAGTGTGGTACCTGCCTTCCTCTTTGACAGCTCCGGCAACATCATTTATTGTTCCTGAATTATTTGAGCCGGGAGTTACTTTTGCTATTGCCCCCTGCACTTTCGAAAACCTGGAATAAGTATCAATACCACCTGTAAAGGCAACATCCAATCCTTCCAGAATATTATGTTGGATATTCAGATTAGCCTGAACCCTGTCCTGGTTTGCCTCAGCCCCGGTTTCATTGATAGTAAAATACGGATTTTGTGCATAACCATTGTAATAGTTATCCAGGTTATCAAATGGACCTTCGTAATCGCGGTAATCTGGAAGGTAATGGTTAACCGGCTGATATAAAATGTCGGCATATAAAACAGCTCCGGTTCCAGCATCATCACCCTGGCCGGTTGGAATGGTCGATAATTTTCGATTGGTATATGACGCACCAAAATTAAATTTTGTTTTTTCGGTTCCTCCATTTCCTTTAAAGGTTATACTATTCCTGTCAAGTACATCTTTATCATCAGGAATAATACCATCTGATTTCATACTTGCTCCGGCAATATACCATCCCATAAAGTTATTCCCTCCTGAAACAGAAACAGAATTATTTAAGATGTACCCCATTTCATAAAAATCACGAATTCCATTTTCTTTATAAGTAAATGGCGCAACTCGCTGCTGCCCGTCAACTGCGTAACCTGTTATACGGTCTTTGCCATCCATAACGGGCCCCCAACTACCATTTTCTTTTGAATCGTAAGTTCCGCTCCATCCTTGCCCAAACCGGGTCTGGAAATAAGGCAATCGTCCAACTTCTGACAAAGAGGTAGAAGTTGAAAAACTAACCTCCAAATCGGTATTTTTAGCCCCTCTTTTAGTGGTTACTAAAATAACACCATTAGCTGCCCGCGAACCATATAAATTGGTTGCAGCTGCTCCTTTTAAAATTGAGACTTTAGCAATGTCTTCGGGATTAATGTCAGATGCAGCGTTGCCAAAATCAACTTTGGCCGTTACATTCATGGCATTTTCAGTGGCGTTCCCACTGGCAAATGAATTATTAATTGGAACTCCATCAACAACATATAAAGGCTGATTGCTTTGTGTTATGGAAGAAATACCCCTTACAAGAATTCTGGTTGACGATCCGGGGGCACCTGACCCTGCTGAAATTGACACACCAGCTACTTTACCTTGTAAAGCCTGAGTAGCATCAATCATTCCCACATTTTCGAGGTCTTCGCTGGTAATTTCCGTAACAGAATATCCAAGGGCTTTTTTACCTCTTTTAATACCCATTGCTGTAACAACAACTTCGTCAACGTTGAGCATACTTGCTGACATTATTACATCCATAACATTTCCTGAAATAGGAACAACCTTTGTTTCCATTCCAATAAATGAAAACCTAAGGGTTTGAGCTTCAGCCGGCACGCTCAGCTGAAAATAACCATCGATATTAGTAACAGTTCCCACCGTAGTGCCTTCTGCTAATACAGTAACTCCCGGTAAGGAGCTACCATCGTCAGCCGATGTTACTGTTCCGGTAATCTGTCTTGCCTGGGAAAAAACTGAGTAATTTCCCAACAAAATAATTAAACCTAAAAATAGTAGTCTTTTCATAGAATAAAATTTAAATTGATAATGCAAAAATTAAATCTGAAGGTTAAAAGAGCTACAATTGAGGAGTTTAGGTACAACCTGAATACACATATAAGTTAATTAAAAGTAAATGTATTTTTTACATAGGCAGTTTTGTTTAAAGTGTTATTATTTCATTAATTACGAATAATTAAAACCTAATTATTTTAAAGGCCTGGAAATTGAAATAACAAACCTCCCATAAGGGGATATGGGAGGTCCTACACCCTTTAAAACAGGGCATATGCACATTTCTTAAAACATTAACTGATGCTGTTAACTATTTCTACGAAAAAAATTGCTGTGCTTATTTTAATTTTTATAAATTTCCTGATGCCTTGTTGTAAAACCTATCAAGTTTGTCCCCGATATTTTTTCTTTGTCAAGAAAAAAATCAAACTTTTAAAAGGTCTGTTCAAACATAATAATTTAAACCAACGCAGATATAAAATATCAACCAATGGCATAAATTCACACAGAAACGACTTAAACAAAAGTTGAATGGCATTGATACTTACTTAAAGGTTGTTAATAGGTCAAACCATTTATTTTACAGAAAGAAACATGTAATAAAAAAATCCATTTTAAAACTAAACTGATTACAATTTTAGCTAAAAAACACCTATAAAAACCGACTTAAAATAATTAACCAGATATCTTTTTCAAAAAAAACCTCCGGGATAATCCCGGAGGTTTAAAAAAACTTTTACTATTTATTAATCCTCTGCCGGATTATTATCCGATTGAGCAATTCCATTATTATTTTCAATTTCGCTACGCGGAATAACACTCCTGTAAACATTACTTTCAACCGGATAATTAGTACGTGCCTGTACAGGATGGTTGGTCCCTTCATAATCACGTATAATAGGCCTTTTCAGGCGTTTATCATCGAATTGAGAAAATCCTTCTCCCCATAATTCAATTTGCCTTTGGAAAAGAATTTCATTTACCAAATCATCGCCTGAGCTGGTCGATTTTGTATATTCAAGGTCTCTGGCACTTACCAAATCATACAATAGGTCGGCAGCGGTTGCATCTCCCTGACGGGCTTTAGCTTCAGCTTCAATCAAATACATTTCGGCCGCCCTCATAAATACATAATCTTCGTCGTTATTATATCCTGCCAAAGGCAAAAATTTCATATTCACATATTTAAGTCCATCTCGAGGCCCAAAAGCGGTCGAAATCTGCTGATCTTCTGAAAGGAATACACTGTGCCGTACATCTGTTTCAGGAATAGCATCGTATAAAGCTGCATTAATAGCTTTAAACATGGAACCAGCAGCGACATAACCATAGGCTGTACTACTCATATGCGATGTAAAGTTTACAATCCCTGAAGTAGAAATTCGCGAATCGGTTGTAACAATTGCACCCCACATCCACTCGGCATTGGTAATGTCATTAAAACCAGCTAAATAATCGTCCTGGCTCATCAGTGGATAACCAGACCGGGCTTCATTGGCAAACTGAGCTGCATTACTCCAGTCTTCCATATCGAGGTACATACGTGCCCTAAATCCGGCAACTATTTGTTGGTCGATGGTATTTTTTTCAGGCCTGGCCCAACCTGCTAATAAATCGTATGCTGTTTTTAAATCCGAATCAATTTGGGTATAAACAGCAGAAACACTTGCCCTTGGATTATTTCTTTTTTCTTCCAAAGTAGTTACTTCCGTCACAATAGGGACACCAGGGTCTTGCTCATGGCCAACATAAGTGTGTTGGTATAAGCGCACCAAATAGTGGTATGCCATTCCACGGAATGCATATGCCTGTCCAAAAATTGCTTTTTCATCAGCTGTTAAATCTGCCGTATTTTCCGGTAAAGAACCAATAATTTGATTCGATGATTTAATAAGTTTGTAAAAATAATTCCAGAAAAATAATACATCAGCCAATGCAGCATCACGGTTGGAAAAACGGTAATCAGCCCACATCCAACCATAACCCTGTTGAGTCATAACCATATCATCATTCATGAGGTCTGTTTTTAACAGGACTCCCATTAATCCATAATCGGTATGCTGAGCATTAGCCCGATCCATCGAATTATATTTAATCATCCATTCGTACATCCCTGTAACAAGCGGTTGTACTGTTTTTGCCGAAAGCTGGTCTTCTGTTACAAATTCGGTTGATGTAACATCGAGGTAATCCTCGGAGCACGCAGCCAGGAATAAAACAAGAAGTAAGTATATTGTTATTTTTTTCATTGTATTCATTTTTAAAGATTAAAACTTAACATCAATTCCTAATGAAACAGTTTTGATTGGTGAAGCAAAAAATTCAACATCACCGTCAAAATTCATACGTGAGTCTAAGCCCTTTCTTTTTGTAAATAAAGCTACATTGTCGGCAACTACATAAATTCGGGCGCTTGCCAAATCAATACGCTGCAACCAAGTATCAGGAAGGGAATACCCAAAAGTAAGATTTGAAATATTAACAAACGACGCATTTACCAGCCACCTGTCAGAAGCATTGTCAATAAAACTATCATCTGTATTTAATGCAGGAATATCTGATGTTTTATTTTCAGGTGTCCACCTGTTCAAAATATCCATATGGAAGTTTTGCCCGGTTTCAGAACCGCCTTGCATTAAGTTCCTGTATATATTATCAAAGGTTTTCCCACCTAACTGATAAGCCATTTTAACTGAAAAATCAAAACCTTTATAATTTACACTGGTTGACAAACCTCCATAAACCTTTGGAATAGATGTTTCCAAAACGTAATAAGTGGCATCGTTATACGAATCGGTTGTTACTGTGTTAGTGACGTTACCATCATTATCCAATTCATCCATGTACCAAAGAGATTTTCCGGTTTCGTCTTCAACCCCTGCAAATTTTGGCAAATAATAATCAAAAATACTTCCACCAACGGTTAACTTGTAATTACCACGAGTAATACCATCATCCACATTTTCGGGAGGTAATTTTGTAATTTCATTTTTATAATGTGTCGCATTTAAAGTAATGTTCCAGTTAAAATCTTTATTACGGAATACATCACCACTAATGAGAAATTCAAATCCTTTATTATTCATATCTCCAATGTTGTCAGGATAAGTCCTGTCGCCGGTTGAAGTTGGTAATGGCCTGTTAAATAATAAATCGGAAGCAGTCCTCGAAAAATACTCAATGGTACCATCAAGGCGCCCATTCCACAATGAATAATCAAACCCTGTATTAAAGGTTTTACTTTTTTCCCATGTAAGGTCTTTGTTTCCTTTATACACCTGAACCAACGAAGGTTGATCGTTTGTATTTGCTACCTGGTATTGGTCCATGTATGGTTGGTAATTTAAAAATCCCTGAGGGTCAAGGATTCCATCGTTACCTTGAGTACCGTAACTAATTTTATATTTTAAATCGTCTAACCAGCTCAAACCTTCTAAGAAGGTCTCCTGAGTCATACGCCATGAACCACCAATTGACCAAAAATCACCCCACTTATTATCAGGATGGAATTTTGAAGATCCGTCTCTTCTATAACTGGCTGAAACATAATATTTACTATCGTAATTATACTTTACACGTGATAAAAATCCTTCAGTTTTATAATCTCTTTGGTATGAATTAGCCCTTGGATTTTTGATCGCTCCTGCTAACTCATGATTTTCGGGCAATAAAAAATATTCTTTTTGCCCCGATAAGAAATTAAACTTTCTGTAGAAAGATTCATGGCCTGCCAAAACTTCAATGGAATGCTTATTGATTTCCTTAACCCAGGTTAACAATTGTTGAGCATTTAAAACATTTGTTTTCCTTTCAATTTTTCCGGAGATTCCTTCATTGCTTTTAAACTGACCATATTTACCATTGAGGTAATAGTTGTTTTCGTAAAATTGAGTTGAATTATTAACTGATGTCCTCAATTTAAAATCTCTTAAAAACCTGATTTCGGCATAAATATTATTTGTGTAATTATTCCTTAGCCTTTGGTCAGTATCATATGTTTGCGTACCAAGTGGGTTTGCTAATCCGTTAAATGGCCTGGCTGGGTCTTCGCCATAATCGTGGATAATATTGTTGTCTTCATCGTACATCAAATCACCATTTTCATCTCTTTGATAAATAGGATAAATTGGCGCCATTAACCTTCCAACAAAAAACATATTAACAGCATCGGTTTCCTGAGTTTCAGGATAATTTTGTTCAGAAGTTACAAATGATGTATTCACACCAACTTTTAACCATGAATTAATATCGTGGTCGACGTTTAATCTGGCACTCAGCCTTCGAAAGTCAGAATTAATTGTAAAACCACTATCGTCGATATAACCAAGCGATAAAAAAGTAGTTGTACTTTCGCTTCCACCACTTATACTTATATTGTATTCCTGACGTGTATTGTTGTTAAACATCTCGTCGTTCCAGGTATCGTGGTATAAAAGTTTCGCTCCTGAATTTAATTTCCCATCGGCACCTATTACCTGATCATCTGCAACATTGTAGTTATTATAAACCAAATCACCAATCAAATTCTCCGAAGCATATGCTGCGGCTTCAGCAGCTGTTGCCGGATTATCAACCATAAGCTGTGAATTTCTTAAAGCTTCCCAATAGGTTTCGTAATACATTCCAGGGTCAGTCATAATATCGTATTCAGGAATAGCCCTTGAATTAACACCAACTTTAGCGCTAAAACTAACGGTAGTTTTTCCTAATTTTCCTCTTTTGGTATTAATCAAAATTACACCGTTCGCCCCACGTGAACCATACAACGAATTGGAGGCAGCATCTTTTAAAACTGTCATCGATGCAATATCGTTAGTATTAATCGAGTTTAAAGCTCCTTCAAACGGAACTCCATCAACTACAATTAAAGGTTCGCTACTGGCATTGATAGAACCAATACCCCTGATACGGATACTTGCATCTTCACCTGGTTGCCCTGTATTACTAGTTATTTGAACACCAGCCGTAGCTCCTTCTAAAGTTTTGGTAACATTCGATGTTTGAATTTTGGCAATTTCTTCTGCCCTTATTACTGATGTAGCACCGGTTATTGAGCTTTTTTTAGCGGTACCGTATGCAATTACCATCACTTCATCAACTCCAACAACATCTTGTTCCATTAACACATCGTACTGCAATGAAGAAGTTAAACTTACATCAACAGTTTTCATCCCTACAAATGAAAATACAATAGTAGCCGTATTCTCGGGAACGGTTAAGTTATAATTTCCATCAATATTTGTGATTGTTCCAACGGTTGTTCCTTTAGCAACAACCGAAACCCCCGGTATAGGTAGTCCATCATCATTAGATGTAACAGTACCGGTAATCTGTTTTGCCTGGGAAAAAACAGAATAGTTTCCCAACAAAATAATCAAACCTAAAAATAATAGTTTTTTCATAGAATATAATTTAAATTGATAAGCGAATTATTAAATCTGAAAGTTATTTATGCCACAGCGACAGCATTCAGGTATAACCTGATTATAAAATAAATAGCAGTGTAGAATGTAGATGTTAACTCTCCATAGGCAGTATAAGTTATTTGGTTGTTTCTATTTTTAATATCTGTTTTAAACAAGCCCAACATCGTGTGCGAAAAAAACCTCCCATAAGGGGATATGGGAGGTCCAATACCCAATGGGTATTTGCACATTTCTTTAGTCATTTGATGCTGTTAACTATCTCTATGAAAAAAATTGCTGTGCCTGATCTAAAATTTTTTTATCTTTTGATCCCTCTTGTAATTATCTCATTTGCTTCCCTTTGGTTCGCTACTGTATGTATAACAGGTTTTAAAATTTCCAAAAGGTTCGTTCAAACATAATAATTATAAGCTATCAGGCCAGAAAATATCAACCAATGACCACTTGCCGCCCAGAAACGACAGATATAACAGTTTAATGGCATTGATACAAAAATTCCAGTCGTTGACAGACAGAAAGCGGTCTTTCGTTGTAAGAAATTTAGATTTTTAAATGTGTAGTAAAATAAAATGAAACGCTAAATATTAAGATGCTGCATTATAATTAAATGCATTTTTTAAAACAATAGGGTACCTGTCTCCAAAATTATCAAAACACCAGATACGTAAATTCTCCATCTCCTCTTTTTCTACCCAATTGATACATTTAGTAAGCTCTTTTTGGAATAATTGCCTGCTAAAACTTACTTTGGGAAGAATTGTCTTTGCATATTCAATCATGGTTGTTCTTTTTTGTTTTCCGTTACTGAATATAACAATTCTTTGGCTGTAATAGTATGAAAAAAATTACCTATTAACACATTTTAACAATTAAGGATCTTTAAGTATTTAATTAGTATATTGAATAAATGGCAGTTACAAAAAGTAATGTTAAAACTGTTGTTTAACATGCTCTAAATTATACTACAACTCAACATTACGATTTACAAATAGGACTGCTACTTTGGGTTTACAATTGATTGAACAAATTTAGAGATACTCTGCTCTATGGTTTCTTTTTTACTGAACGAATTAATAAAGGCAGTTCCAATAATTGCCCCGCTGGCGTAGTTGCATGCATTGGTAAATGTTGCATAGTCTGATATACCAAATCCAATCATCCGCGGAGTTTGAAGGTTCAGTTTATTAATTTTTTCAAAATAATCATTCTGAAATTCTTCTGCCGATTGTTTGATACCTGTGGTCGACGATGAAGATACCATGTATATAAAACCAGTTGATAATGAATCAATTTCCTGCACGCGGCTTACCGAAGTTTGAGGAGTAATAAGCAAAATATTATGCAAATTGGCTTGTGTAAAAAACTCCTGGTAGTTTTCCTGAAATTCATTTACAGGCAAATCAGGAAGTATAACACCATCAATCCCAACTTCACGGCATTTTTCACAAAATGATTTTACCCCATATTGTAAAACAGGATTAAAATAGCCCATCAGTACTAATGGGATGTTTACTTTTTCCCTGATGTTTTTTAATTGCTCAAATAACAAACCAAGGCTCATGCCATTTTCAAGAGCAGTATGGCTACTCTGCTGGATAATTGGGCCATCGGCAGTTGGATCTGAAAAAGGGATGCCAATTTCTATTAAATCAACTCCTGATTTTTCCAATTCAATAATTATTTCTTCAGTATCATTTAATCCTGGATACCCAGCTGTAAAATAGATGGATAATATATTTTTCTCTTTTTGTGTAAAAAGTATATTTATTCTGTTGTTCATTGTTCTGGTTTTTCAAATGTAAATCAAATATTAATAGCCAAAATGGTCCAGGTAGGTTTCCATATCTTTATCTCCTCTTCCCGAAAGGTTGACAACAGTAACATCTTCCTGTTTAAACTTTATCAAATCGAGGGCTGCCAATGCATGTGCCGACTCAAGAGCTGGAATAATTCCTTCTTTTTGAGTTAATAAAAGGGCAACATTTAATACCTCTTCATCGGTAGCATATAAATATTTAGCCCTTCCAGTTTTAAAAAGGTGCGCATGCATTGGCCCTATTCCCGGATAATCAAGCCCTGCCGAAATTGAATAAGGTTCAGTAATTTGCCCATCGGCATTTTGCATCAACATGGTTTTGCTGGCATGCAAAACACCCGGTGAACCAACTGTTAGAGTAGCAGCCGTTTCTTCAGTTCCAACACCTTTCCCGGCAGCCTCAACACCGATTAATTCAACTGATTCGTCTTCCAGAAAGTGGTAAAAAGCTCCGGCAGCATTACTTCCACCCCCAACACAAGCAATAACCCTTGTAGGTAATGAACTTCCTGTTTTTTCCAAAAGTTGTTCTTTCATTTCTTTACTGATGACTGCCTGGAAACGGGCAACCATATCGGGATATGGATGAGGCCCTACAACCGAACCAATAATATAATGTGTATCAACCGGATTATTAATCCAATCGCGCATGGCTTCGTTGGTTGCATCTTTGAGGGTTTTATTTCCACTGAGAACAGGAATCACTTCGGCACCCAGCATTTTCATTTTTTTGACATTCGGCGCCTGCCTCGAAACATCCAAGGCTCCCATATAAACCACGCACTGTATTCCTTTTAATGCACAAACCGTGGCAGTTGCCACTCCATGTTGCCCGGCGCCTGTTTCGGCAATTATACGCGTTTTTCCCAATCGCTCAGCCAATAATATTTGGCCAACCGTATTGTTTAGTTTATGTGAACCGGTATGATTTAAATCTTCGCGTTTTAGGTAAATTTTAGTATTGTACAAAGCCGAAAGCCTTTTTGCAAAGTAAAGGGGTGAAGGCCTTCCAACGTAATTTTTTAATAAATCGGTAAACTCTTCCTGAAAATCAATGGAAGAGATAATATCCAGGTATTTACGACTTAATTCTTCGATATTGGTATACATCATTTCCGGAATCCATGCCCCGCCAAAATCGCCGTAATATCCTTTTTTATTCACCTGATAATTCATTGTATACTATTTAATTGTGTTAAAAATTCAGATAATTTATTTATGTCTTTAAATCCTGGTTCAATTTCAAAACCACTGTTGAGGTCAATTGCATATATCATTTTATGCTTAATCTGTTTTATTGAATAAACATCGTCAGGCCCTATTCCGCCACTTAAAAAAAAGGGAATCGAACCTTGATAGTTGTTTAAAACTTGCCAATTAAATTTTTTGCCAGTACCTCCCGGTAATTCAGCTTTAGTGTCGAATAATATATAATCGGTAAAGCCTTCATAAGCCCTGACACTTTCAAAGTTAAATGCCAAATCAACTCGAAAAGCTTTAATAACTTTTATACCGGCAGCCATAATTTTTTGACAATATTCAGGGCTTTCGGTGCCATGCAATTGCACTAAAGAAAGTGCATATTTATCAGCAATTTCTATTACTTTTTCAAATTCCTCATCAACAAAAACTCCTACTTTATTTTTTTGGGTTGAAAATAATTCTTCCAATTCATTTTCAGCCAAACTTCCCACATAACGTTTTGAAGGTGGGTAAAAAATGTAGCCAACAAAATCGATGGGCAAATCAATAATCCTGCTTTTATTTTCAGCCGATTTTAATCCACAAACCTTTATTTTTAATTTTCGAGACACAATTTTATTATTTAATTTGATTGATAAATGTCAAACAAGCTTCCGCCGGATTTTTAGTTTTCATAAATGTTTCGCCAATTAAAAACCCTTTGTAACCAAATTCTTTTAATTTAATTACTGAATCTGGCTCAGCCAAACCACTTTCTGTAATTTTTACGAATTTTTCAGGAATTAAAGCACTCAGTTGTTTTGAAATATTAATGGATGTTTTAAAGGTTTTTAAATCACGGTTATTCACTCCAATTATATCAATTTTACCGCTGATTTTTTCCAGTTCAGCTTCATTATGAACTTCCAGAAGAACCTCCATACCCAACTTATTTGCTAACTCCGACAGCTCTTTTATTTTATTTTTTTCGAGGCAGGCAGCAATTAACAAAATAACATCGGCACCAAATGCTTTTGCCTCAAACACCTGATAAGGATCAATCATAAAATCTTTCCGTAACAGTGGAATGTTTGGATTTACCTCCCTTGCTTTTACCAAATTTACGATCGTACCTCCAAAGTATTCAAAATCGGTGAGAACAGACAATCCTGAGGCCCCTGCAGAAACATACCCTTTGGTTACATCCTCGACATATGACGTTGTATTAATCATTCCTTTAGAGGGTGATTTTTGTTTAAATTCAGCGATAATACCCGAAGCATTTTCCTGAAGCAGGTTCTTTTGTAATGAATTACACTTTCGTGAAAAAAGAGGTAATTCTTTTAATTGCTTAAGGCTAAAGACTTTTTTCTGGTTTTGAACCTCAACTATTTTTGTTTGTACTATTTGATCAAGAATCGACATGTTTTTTTAGATTAAGGGATCAATTTTTTAAATGCATGTAATGCTTTTTTACTTTCGAGTGATTCTTTGGCTATGGAAACACATTCTTCCAGATTTTTTTCCGGAAAAACACATTGTAATCCTAATGCCGCATTGGCAATAACCACATTGTTTTGTGCTTCGGTTCCATTTCCCGTCAGAATTTGTTTAAAAATAACCGCAGCTTCTTTTACGCTTTCTCCCGAAAATAAATCTTCGCCTGCAATTTTGGAAAATCCAAAATCGGTAGGTTTTATAATTTTATCGGAATTATTTGTTGCCACTCGTGCATTGTCGGTGAGCGAAATTTCGTCGTACCCATCCACATTATTAATGATGGAATATTTAACAGGTAGGTTTTTATATACATTTTTATAGAGCTCAAAAACTTCCTGGTTGTAAACACCCAACAATTGGTATTTTGGTGCCGAAGGATTAATCATTGGGCCAAGGATGTTAAAAAACGTTTTTACTTTCATTGCCCGACGAACAGGGGCAATAAATTTCATTGCCGGATGAAACAATGGCGCATGCAAAAAACATATTCCGGCATTTTCAATTTCTTTTTTTAATTTATCCGAATTACTGCTAAACTGGTATCCAAAATGTTCAAGTACATTGGATGACCCACTTTTTGAAGAAGAAGCATAATTGCCATGTTTAGCCACTTTTAATCCGGCTCCTGCCAAAATAAACGAAGCCAACGTTGATATATTAAATGTATCCTTCCCATCGCCACCGGTTCCAACCACATCAATTGTTTCAAACTCTGAAAGGTCGGTTTTTAAACTTAACTGAAACATTGCCTCGCGGAATCCATTTAGTTCTTCGGCAGTAATTGGCCGCATCAGAAATACAGTGAGAAAAGAGGCAAACTCAGCTTCAGAATAAATTCCTTTCCCAATTTTTAACATTATCTCGGTTGCTTCGGCAGCTGATAATTTATTCCCTTCAAATAAATAGGTTAGTATTTTTTTCATAACAAAATCACTTTTTATTTTTTCTGAAACTAAAAATTAATTCTCCAACCAGTTTTTAATTAACTTCTCGCCCATGGGTGTCAGAACCGATTCGGGATGAAACTGAACACCTTGCACATCGTATGTTTTGTGTTTCATCGACATAATCATGCCTTCTGAATCGTAGCTGGTAACTTCCAATGAATCGGGTAATCCGTTTGAATCAACAATCCACGAATGGTACCTTCCGGCCTCAAAAGTATCTGAAAGGCCATTAAAAAGAACAGTATTACGATTTGTGATATTAATGGGTGTTGCAATTCCGTGTAAAACTTTATTCATATTCAGCAGTTTTCCGCCAAACACTTCGCCAATTGCCTGATGCCCAAGGCAAACACCCAACATACTTTTGGATGGGGCAAACCGTTTAATTATTTCAAGAAGTAACCCGGCTTCTTCGGGAATTCCGGGCCCGGGCGAAAGTACAATTTTATCGTATTGTTCAATTTCTTCCATGGTAATTTCATCGTTTCGGGCAACAGTAACAGGTAATCCTGTTATTTTTTTTATGGCATGAACCAGGTTGTATGTAAACGAATCGTAATTATCGATAACTAATATTTTCATCTCCGGTGTTTTTAGTTGTTTAAATTTTTAGCCATTTCGAGTGCTTTTTTTAAAGCGGCTAATTTGTTGTTTACTTCCTGCAATTCACTTTCTTCATCTGATACAGCAACTATTCCGGCTCCTGCCTGATAAAATAAACGGCTATTTTTACTCAGGAAGGAACGGATAACAATGGCATGGTTTAAAATCCTGTCGAAACCAAGGTAGCCAATACACCCGCCGTATGAGCCTCTGTTCTGGTTTTCATATTTATCGATGAGTTGCATGGCTTTGTGTTTTGGCGCTCCAGAGAGTGTGCCTGCTGGAAAAGATTCGCCCATTACTTTAACAAGATTTGAATTTTTGGGTAAATCGCCTGCCACTTGCGAAACCAGGTGAATCACGTGCGAATAAAACTGAACTTCGCGGTAGGTCTCAACCTCCACATTTTCGGCATTTCGGCTCAGGTCATTTCGTGCCAAATCGACCAACATTACATGTTCGGCATTTTCTTTAGGATCGGCACTTAATTGGGTTGCCAATATTTTGTCCTGTTCATCATTACCTGTGCGTTTAAATGTTCCGGCAATGGGGTGAATATAAGCTTTGTCTTTAATAATCCGAATTTGTGCTTCGGGGCTGGAGCCAAAAATACGGTAATTGCCATAATCGAAATAAAACAGGTAAGGTGATGGATTTATGGAACGTAAGGCTCGGTACACATTAAAATCGTCGCCTTCGAAACTTTGCGAAAATTGCCGCGAAAGTACTACCTGAAAAACATCGCCCCGGTAACAATGTTCTTTCCCTTTTGTTACCATTTGTCGGTATTGTTCGTCGGTAATATTCGAAACTTCGTCATCCATTGGTTTAAACGAAGGAATTTCAAAATTCATATTCATCATTATTTGATGGACGTGGCTGATATTTGATTTTTCACCGTCCAGCAAATTTTCGATTAACGAAATGGTATTTGTGTGGTGATTAATGGCAATAATATACCTGTAAAAACAATATTTTACCTCAGGTATTTTATAATCATCGGTTTTTGGTTTCTGAATAGATATTTTTTCGAAATACCTGATGGCATCGTAATTCATATAACCAAATAATCCATTTGCCGGAATCTCCGATTCAGATTTTTCAACATCAAAAGCTTCAAAAAAAGCATCGAGTCGGCTATCTAATCTATTATCCTCCGAAATTCTTTCTTCCGAAATTGTACCATCTGGCATTTCGTATTCCAATTTCCCATCGGTAACAGTAAAACATGCCATAGGATCAGAACAAATAAATGAAAAGGCGTTTTCGTTTCCATGGTAATCTGAACTTTCGAGCAAAATTGATTTTGGATAAAATGTCCGTAACCGTAAATATACACTTACTGGTGTTACAGTGTCTGCCAAAATATGTTGACTGATTGTTTTAAACTTGTATCTTTTCATTGTATCTGTTTTTCTTGCTGTTAGCTAATAAAAAAAGCGGCTTACCGTGATTAGGTAAGCCGCTTTTTGTTTTTTTTGACAATAGCATGATGCCCTTTCACGTAGTATGTAAAAAGTTGTTGTGCCACCACCAATTATTAAATCTATTGTCTCTCATTTTTTTGTTATAAAAAAACCTGCTCTTTGTAGAAGCAGGCCTTGTTGATATCTTTAAAAATCACAATATGGCTATTACCTCTAACTGTTTTCAGTTGGAAGACCCCACCACGGAAGCCATATTGTATTTTTTTCTGTCATAATTTTTTTACTTAACGCCTCAAAAGAATAAAATATTTTAATTAAAAACAAAAGTTTGGTGTAAAAGTTTTATTAAAATTTATTCCAGACAAATTACTGAGCCAACGTAAATCGGAAACTAACACCAAAATTTGTATTTGAAGTTGGGAACGATAATGACGTAAATGGCCGGTTAATAATTTTATCGTAGAACAATCGTAACTGGAACCTGTCACTCAGCATATAATCGGCTGTTGTTTTAATAGTTATGGCACTCTGCCCTGCCGTAATCTGGTTGTCATCTTCAACTAATTTCCGTAACACGGTTTTATTTCTCCTAAGAGAAACATCGGCACGGACATTTAAATCGTTGGAATATGATTGTTGTTTATTTTTTGTTTTGATAATCAAATCCATTTGAGTAAATCGGTAGCCAACTCCAAACATATATTCATTGCTCAATACCTCGGTTAACTGGTTATTGGCAAATGAAAGTGTCATGGTCCGGCTACGGTTAATTACTGCCCGGGTTGTTAAATCGTTTAACCACATGATATCCATATTTATAAGCGGGCTAAATGTTTCAGTAATATTCACCGAATTAAACTCAAAGGCTGGTATAAAATTGTTTTGGATATCGCGGATATAACTTATTCCATCGCCTTCGGCCATATAATTAAGGTTGGTAATAAACGAACCAACATTGTAACTCGAACGGTAATTGTGGGTAAAGTTTAACGATTTCATATACTTGTTCAGGAACGGGATTTTATTTACCATTCCATCGTACGAAATACGCCAGTTAGGCCTGATATTTAAAATCGAAGGGAACATACTCAACGAAACACTTCGTGCGTCTTTGTTAGTATAAGCAGCCAAAAACGCAGGTACCATAACCTCTATTGATGTTGGACCAAAACCATCGGGGAAACCTGTTTCCGGGTCGGAAACTGAAGGATTATAATTGGCACTCTCCCCCCGTTTTGATGCCAGACGCTTAGCAATTGTTATCCGATTTGTTTTGAAGTTTTCGAAAGCTTCTGAGCTATGAACATCGCCCTTGCCAATGGCAAAAAAAGCAGTCCCCCATGTATTTACCGACATCGAAAAATTACCTCTTTCGGTCATACTTTGTGATTCAAAACTACCCGTGTTTGTGTCGTAAGCATAATATTCGCTAATATTTTTAGATATCGACCGGTCGCCTGTTAAATCAATTCTTAAATCGGGAATAGGTTCAATTGTTGAGCGGATATTTATTCGTTCATTTTTATTAATTATCACCGGCATATTTTGTAACGGGTCGGTTGTTAACCATCCATTATTGGCTGCTGTTTGTGGGAAATTCCTGTCTTGCCACCCAAAAAGGAACGGTACACCCGGAGCATATGTTTCGGCAAACGGGCCAGCAAATGAATTTTGGTCGGGTAAATATTTCCCTCCACCAAACAATTTTGGTTGTGGCATATAGCCTGGTAAAACTGTCCCTCCGGCATTATTAAAGCTTACAGAAATATTTTGAACACCCAATAAAACACGTGTGCTAAAATCAAGAATTTCTTTTAAAATATTTTTCTCGACTTTTTTCCCTGTTACTGTTACCGTTGCTTTTAAAGCTGTTGCATTAGGTGTAAATTGAATCCTGTTTTTATCAAGAACGGTTTGTTTTCCCCTGATCACGGTTCCTTCAGCAGTTAAAAATATGGCTGTAACCTTATCTGTACTTAATTTATGATTAATGGTGCTTGGTTTGTTGGCTGTTAATTTGAGATTTTTCTTTTCGAACTTCACCTCTTTTTCAGCTGCTTGCTGCTGACGGTTGGCAGCCACCGGTTGCCGTCTTTGTTGAGTATTCCCTCCCCTACTAGATATCGTTCGCCCAGTTCGCCTGAATTTACTATTCACCTCCTTAAAATATGGAACTTTATTATAAATCTGCGACATGTTAATATTACCGGTTACCGACCAATTTTGAGAATTTTCAATAATATTCCCTAAATTAATAGTATCGGCGGTTTGAGGCCCGGCGGCCCAATTATACGTACTCTGATAACGGCCAGTGGCACTCATAAAATTAAGTGCTTTAATTCGGTTCAGTGGTAACTGATAAGTAATGTTTACATTATGGTTATACATTGTTGGACGGCCCATCTCCCACAAGTTATTTAATATCGAATCACGCTTCCATGTATAATCATCGTCGTTTTTGTTGATTCGCCCTTCAGGTTCGTCAATTCGTGACGTCCCTCTCGAAGAAAAATCAAATTTTAATGTGCGGGTCAGGTTATAGCGTAAATCAAAATACCTGTTCCATAAAAAGTCTTTTTCAAATGTTTTAGGAAGAACCAGTGCCGGATTAGTAATGTTCCGTGTTTGTTTTTCATTGTACCGCCTATACAAATCGGTTCGGAATGAAATTTGTGTTGGCATTGGGTAAAAACTAAAATCGCCAAATAATTTCAGAGGCCCTTTTTGTAAAAATTTAACCTTCTTAAAAGGTGAAACAGCCTTGGGAACATTACTAAAATTATAGGAGAACATTCCCCGGTAAGTTTTATCAATATGGTATTCGGTATTGATATTCCGCCTGAAAATTTCATTGTATGAATAGGTCACCGCAAAGTTCTGCGGGTCATAAAGCCTTACTTTTGTTGAAGCCGTTTGAGGTTCATATTTTACATTGGTAAAGTTGATGCTTTTACGCGTAATAAGGTCCTGCGAAATAAATTTTATAGAATCTCTTTCTGATTGGCTTTCTGCCCTGTCAAGCGATTCTTTTAATTCAACATCAGTATTTACCGGGTCGTATTTAGGTGTACGGCTACTGCGTGAATATCCAAAATACATTGGGATGCGCATACCAGCTTTTTCAGGTAAAAACCGTCCAAGGTCAAGGGATGAGGAGATGTCAAATTCAACTAAGTCTTCCAATTCGCGGTTATTAATACTTTTATCAAGGCTTCCAAATCCGGCAGACCTAGTCCTTCCGGCCAGAGTAATAGAACCTAAATCGGCTAACCGGGTAGATAAACGTGCATTGGCTGCCCAGCCCCCACTTTCATCAAAATCGGTTAGGCGCAATTCGTTAATCCAAACCTCAACCGAACGTGCCCCGGTATTTATTGGCCCCTTTTTATTGCGAATACCAACCATGATATTCTCAACATTACCTAGGCTTGGATTACCTTTTATTTTCACCAGATTTTTATCATTATTCCATCCACTGTGGGGAATTTCAAAAATGTCGGTGGTGCTTATATTCGATCCTGCCCTGCGAACTTCTGAATTACGTACCAGTTTTGCATTGGTAAATAGTTCAAGCGGCAGGTTAATCCTGTTTTCGTCGGGCCAAACAGTATACCTATGTGCTTCAATATCGCTGTTATACCTCCCCTCGGGAGTTAATTTTAACGGAACTTCGTATTCGTAATAGTTTAAATTTAAATCAGATCCAAGGCGGATAAAAAAAGTTAATTCTTCGTCTTTAACAGGATACCCTTCAATTTCTTCCGCATGAACTTCCAACCGAATATTATTATACATACGAAAATCCATGTATAAATTTTTGTAAGCACCCCTTGCATCTCCCTGCTCCAACTCGGTCACTTTCAAAACCATCGATTGTTCATTTAATTGTCTGAGTTGGGGATTTGCAGGATCAATTACCCGGTCAATCTCAGGAGGTAACACATAGTTTATTGGTAACCTGCTTCCATTTTCTTCGATATTAACAGCTGACACATCAAAATTAGAATTTGGTGACACAGCACCAACTTCTCCAAGATCGCGGGTATACCGGCGCCAATCGGCACGCACCAAATCAAGGGCTCCAAAGCGTAAAGTTACAGGTTGTTTAAAATTACGAAGGAACATCCGCATAAATCGGATGGATTTAAAATCGCTTATATTTCCAAAAACATTATCAGGGCTTTTAATGGGAATTTTAAACTGATACCACCTAACCGGCGATTCTATCCCATTTTTAAGTTTAACAGTAGCTTCACGAATATCGGTGATGTAATTTTGCCCAACGTACATGTTTTCACGGCGAATACTCACTTTATACTGGTAATACCTTTCGTATTCATTTAATGTATTATCGCTATTAATATCTTCAATATCAGGAAGCGTTGTTGCAGAGGTTGGATATGGCTCGGGTGACAATTCAGTTGTTGTAGAGTTCCCTTCAGGCCCATTATAGTTTTTATACCGCTCGAGAATTCCAACTTCATCGCGGTCATAATCTGAATCACGAAAATAATTAAAGTCATCACTCGATGGGTCATTTTGTGCTTTTAAAAAAGCACCCTGATCAACAATTCCATTTAAACTATTAAGATAATCTGAAAAATAAACACGTTCATCATCATCAATTAAACCATCAAGGCCAACATCCTGATAAAGGCGCGACTGCGGATCGTTATCAAAAGCGTTCACCAACGATTGTAACGTTGAAACACGTCCCCAAACAGTTGTGTCGATATTAGTTACAACCGCACTTGTGGGCAAACCCTGCTCAAATGATTTACGTGAATCTTTTAAAATATCTTCGGAAATATCGCCCAGGTTAAAATACAAATCACCTCCCTGATGATTTTCATCTTCATCGTTAATAAATGGGTCCATCACCCAAAACTCTATAAATTCGATGTTGGCAGTTTCAAAATCGCTGGTTTGAATATTGCGCATAATACCACCCCACCTTGTTTCAGGTGAACGTAAAGATCCATCGGGGTTAACACCTGCTGAAAATGAAGAAGATTTTGTATCAAAATTGTAAGGCCCTCTTTCGTTCGGATAAAATGATAAATCCAACAATGGAATATTTGTTGGTTGTCCAACCGGAGATTCTTTTGCCGGGTAAAGTTCTTTTTCAAATACTTCACGTACTAAATGATTCGATTGTAGTTCAAGGTCATTTTTAATATGATCGGGAGTTAAACTATTATTCCTTAAAAACAACGGATCAATAACATACCATGCCAGTTTTGCTCGGTTAAACCCATATTCTATAGAGTTTGTAGCATTCCCTTCGGGGAATAATTGTGCCTGGTATTGAGGTGTACTAGCCAATACCCACGCTTGCCTGTTTTTTAAGTCGATGGTGGTTTTGGTACCTTCAAAGTCGTCGATATAAGCTGTTCCACCATTTTTTATAGCTTTTGAATGGCCAGGCATAAGTTTTGCAACTTCAGCCTCAAAATTAATTGACGATGGTGTTTTTGTATCAATAAAAGGCAATTTGTCAATCATGCGGGTAAGGAACATACTCTCGGTAGAATACCTGGTTTCCATACCAATAATAGTATTTGATATTGGGTCGTCACCATAATCAACCTTTGAAGTTAAAGGCCTTTCGTTCATATGCAACACAGTTGCGCCAATATTAAAATTATCAGAAAACTCATAGTTGGCATAAGCCCCCAGCATGGTTTTACGCTGCATACTAAACAAGTCCTGGCTTTCGGTAGATATTTGAATAGGCGTCCCGGCTTCCAACAAGCCCGGATTAATAATTTTCACCCTTCCCAGAGCATAATCGACTGTATAATCAACATTTTCGACCAACTCACGGCCACCGGCAGTTACCTTCACAGATCCCTGCGCCAGATTCGAATTTCCAATCATAATATCAGAACCCGATGCCCCTTTATAACTACCCATTATACGGAACTTATTATGTTCAGCATCCTGTTCAGCATATGTGCGTGTTGAATCGTAAAGTGATTGGTAAACGTATTTGTCAATTAGAGCCTGATCCTGAATTGAATCGGCCAGGTGTTTCCCAAATGGTTCAACAACAGGAAAAATAATTCTACCCCGCTGGGCATCAACTGTATAGCCTTCGACAAAATCAAAAACCCCATCTTTGTATGGGTCGCGTTGTTTGTTTAAATTATCGAGGTTCATAACCTCCAATAGTATGTGCCCTTCAAGTCTGCCTTCAGGTAAATAATTAACGTATGTTCCTGTTGAATCATCCTGGTAAACAATGTTTAATTCAAACTCGTCATCGGTTAACTGATAAGCGTCGAGATTATAAATGTTTTTCATCATTAACTTCCATGTGGGAAGCGAAGGAGAAAGGTTTGTCCCTTTTATAAGTTTTAAAATCAAAGTTTTGGGAGCATCAATTCCATCGGTTGAAAATTCACCTACCTGATACGTTTTACCGTTTGAAGTATAGATATATGCAACTGCCAGAACTTCATCAGAATTTAATGAAGAATTTAATGAAATATACCCCAATTCCTTATTGATAGAATATTCTGTTTCGGATAATTTTCGTGACTGTTCTATTTTTTCAAAATCCTGGCCTCCGACAAATGCTGACCCAAACTGTGCCATCGTAGCAGTGATATTTTCGTTCACCCTGATGTCGGCATAAGTAGTGCTCATTTGATCATAAATTCCATTGGCCCCATTAAATGGAATGGAGTTATCGGGATAAGGCAAACCAAGGTTTTCCTGAAATTGCGGCACCTTATTGTAGATATTTGGATTATGTTCTCCCAAATCCTGAAAAGCCAAGATATTACGCGAATCGCTAAAATTATTAGATTTATTAGTGACCCAAACTTCAATTTTTTCAATGCGAATATTAGATTTTATAAACTGCAGATTTTCCAAAGCCTCATCGTAATGATCGCGAAAATAATGTGATAAAAAAAAGTGCCGGTTGGCATCGTACTCAATGGCCTCCATTTCGAAAGTTGTGATTTGTGCACCCCCTTCGGTTTCTACAGTTTGAGATTCACCCTTGTGCTGCGAAAAAAGAGTGGTTAAATTTAATTTCCCAAATTGCATTTCGGCTTTCACACCAAACAAATTCGATCCACCGGTAATAAGCGAACCATTCAACGGCAATGATACATTACCGGCTTCGATACGTTTGATAATTTCATCTTCATCGCCCGTGTATTCCAGGTTCATTTTATTCTCATAATCAAAGGTCGCTTCGGTGTTATAATTAACACGCATGTTCATTTTTTCACCAATTTGCCCCATAACATTCATTTGAATTTTTTCATCAAAATCGAATGTTGGAACTTTCCTTAATCGTTCAGGAATAGCCGGATTTTCGGTGGCGTTCATCTGGTAACCAAAACTCACCTCAACATAACCCTGTGGCCTAATGTTAATTGTATTTCCACCAAAAATACGGTTAAACGCCTCTCCTCCAATAACAAGTTTAGGGATAAGTGATCCTCCTTGTTGCTCCAGGTCCCTGATTTTTGTCCGTTCACGCCAATAATCCTGAATAGATTTATCAAAATCGTATTTGGTAAAATCTTCAAGGGTCATTGTTTTAGGAAGCCTGTAATTAAAATCACCAATTTTTTGGTAGAAAATATATTCCCCTGAAATGGGATCAAATTCTACATCGTAATCTATATTCTCGGGTTGGTCCAAAAACAGGCGTGATTCGTTATTCGGATCGGGGTATTCAAAGGCGGGTTCATCTTCAAACGGATATGGCAAATTTCCAATGGTATCCATCTCTACAGTATCCTGAAGATACACGAATAATAATCCTGATTCTCCCGTAAAATCATTACCGGAAGCTTCGAAATAGCCAGTTCCAGAAAACAGGGAGCAAATTAATAATGTCAGGCAGAGTATATTTTTTCTAATACGTTCCAATATTTATATTCTTTATAACCTCTTTAAAGCTTGTTTTATTACATCCTCAACTGCCAGTGTGGGTTGGTCCTGTAATACTTTTTCTATTGTTTTTTCGGCATCCTTTTTTACGAATCCAAGCATAACTAATGCAGATAACGATTCATTCCTGATAGTATTGTTTTCAGATGTAGAAATTTGCCCTGTTTCTCCTATTTTTCCAAGCTTATCTTTAAGATCGATTATAATACGTTGAGCGGTTTTTGCTCCAATTCCTTTTATACTTTTTAATACATTAACATTTTCAGTAGAAATTGCCTCAACAATCTCATCGGGATTTAACGATGATAACATCATTATCGCCGTATTTGATCCAACACCATTCACCGATAATAAATTCCTAAAAAGTTCCCGTTCAGTTATATTGGCAAAACCATATAACAAGTGGGCATCTTCGCGTACAATTTGATGTACAAAAATTTTTGCCTGATTTAGGATTGTTAATTGCGAATAAGTGTTTAACGATATTTTTATAAAAAAACCTATTCCTCCTGTCTCAATTATGATGTAAGTAGGAGTTAATTCAACAACATTGCCACTGATAAATTCGTACATCCCTTCAACGATTATAAGGTTTCCTCAGTTTCTTCACTTGCCTCAATATCAACGCTCTCGTCAACATGATTTGGATTAATATTGGTTATTTTCAGTGGATTTTTTGAAATCTCTTTAAAAATAATTCTGTTTTTATAAATATCGAGTGCAAGGTATAAAGCCTGCCTGAATGATTCAGGCGATGCTTTATCTTCGCCAGCAATATTATAAGCGGTACCATGAGCTGGCGAAGTTCTCACAATAGGTAAGCCAGCTGTATAGTTAACACCTTTATCAAACGATGCCAACTTAAATGGAGTAAGCCCCTGGTCGTGATACATGGCAATAATTGCGTCAAATTTCATATAATCACTTGAACCAAAAAATCCATCAGCAGGATATGGGCCCAGAGCTGTAATTCCTTCCTCTTTCGCCTGGTTTATTGCCGGTATAATAATATCCTGCTCCTCACTTCCTAACAATCCATTATCGCCAGCGTGTGGATTTAATCCAAGAACAGCAATTCGTGGGTTGGTGATACTAAAATCCTGAACCAACGATTGGGCAATTATCCGTAATTTCGAAAGTATTAATTCTTTTGATAAGGCTGAAGAGACTTCTGATATTGGGATATGGCCTGTTACAACACCAATCCGCATCTCCCCACTTACCATTAACATCAAAAAATCTTCGGTATTAAATTTCTCAGTTAAATATTCAGTATGCCCGGGAAAATGAAAATCTTTACTTTGAATATTGTCTTTATTAATAGGTGCAGTTATAAGGACATCGATACTGCCATGTTGTAAATCGCTTGTAGCCTGCTCAAGGGCAAGATACGATGATTCACCGGCCATTGGTGTTGATTTTCCCAATTCAACCCTGATATTATCATCAATACAATTAATTATGTTTGCCTTTTTAAAAGCAGCCTCGCTGGCCGTCCGAATATGGTTAAAACTTAAATTGTTTATATCAAGAGCCTTACGATGATAGGCTGCCACTTTAGGCGATCCATATACAATGGGTGTACACATTTCTAAAATCCGGCTATCAAGTAACGTTTTCATTATTACTTCATAACCAATACCATTTATATCGCCGTGTGAAATACCTACCTTTATTTTATCTTTTAATACCATTTTTTACGGACTAATTTTTAATTCATTCTCCATATTTTGGAAGCCCCAAAGTTACATTTTTATTTAGATCTTTTCAAAAAAGCATGATCAATGCACGATTTGAGAAATGAAAGAATTATTACAGGCCCCCCTTTTCTGAAAGTATTAAAAAACATCGTACACGCCATCGGCACATCGGGCTGTTTAGCAAGCTTTTAGCAAATTACAAAAACAAAAAAATGCCGGAATAAATTCCGGCATATATTAAAATCAGTATATAATTTCAAATTATTTTCAAAAGGCAACAATACATTAATTACCCATCTTTGCCTGACTATTTAGTTTATCATTTTTTTCCTGGTCATTAAATCGCATGGAATAAACAATTGCTTCTACCTGCCGAAGTAAGTTTCGTTTTTCTTTACTTGGGGCATAAACAAACCCATCGGCTACAACAACCCGTTGGCGGGTAGCATCAAGCTCAGCAAGAGATATATAGGCACCACCCATAAAATCTCCTTCGGTGCGCCATAAACCACGTGATTCAGCAGCATAATTATTATTGTGCTCAAGTATATTAAATACCGGCTCAATTCGCATTTCGGTGGTCATATAACTTCCATCGCGAGGGCCCGGCACATTATCTTTTAAAAACTCATTTCGTTTATTTACCAGATAATCAGGAGTAAAGGTACTGTCGGATTCATACTTAAATGAATACACAAAAACTCCCATTGTTATTTCAGGAGTATCTTTCCTTATCCACACAAAATCATCTTTCTCTAAAACAATCTGATAACCCGGTGGAGCATACATGGTTAAATTTTGATTTTCGGATAGGGTATTATATATGGGTAAATCAAAGTATTTTTTATAATTGCGCTCTAAGCGCTTTTTTTCTGCTTTTAAAAAGTAACCTATAATTTTATCTGAATTTTCTGAAACCAATTTCTCAAATTCTGCTGCGTTTTTGGCATGAATACTGATTGTAGCCTGAGGATGTGCCCATACATCGTCTTTAATAAATACTCCCGATTTTTCGACAGATGAGTTAATCCGTGTATTAACTATGTTGCGGGCAGTTTTAAAAATATTGGTAAATGCATTATGAGGAACATCAATTAGATCAAAAAGAGGTTCTTCCTGAAGTAATGCTACCTGAGGTTGACCAAGAGTTTTTCGGATAGACTCACCAGGGCTTGCAGCCCAGGCATCTTTTGAAATAACAATAACTAATTCGCCTGCCCTTCCGGTAACACTCTTTTTTGAATTACCCGTGTCTTCAAAATCGCATGAGGCTAACAAAATAACAAATAAGAAAATTAACGCCAGAGAAAGTGGTTTTTTCATCTCATTAAATTTTAGTTCAAATTATATATTCGATGCCTGCCTGGCATACATCGTCAAACAGGTAACTCCTTAAAAAATTTGTTTTTCTAAAGTAAAAAAATCAAGGAATTATTTACCTTCCCGAAGTACATCAAAAATCCTACCAATATTTTGTTTTCAGCAGAAAAATAAAAATCCCGCACTCAAACCCCTGTAACAGGTGTTTAAAAGCGGGACTTAAAATTGTAAATTAATTATTTAACTTTCAATTTTTTCTGATTCTTTTTTATCCTCTTCTTCGCCTTCTTTCGTGGCGTTTTTAAATTCTTTCATGCCTTTTCCAAGGCCTTTCATTAATTCTGGGATTTTTTTGCCTCCAAAAAGAAGTAATACAATAATTAAAATAATGATTATTTCCTGAGGCCCTACAAAACCGGCGATTATATACAAATTCATGATCTATAGTTTAATTGATTTCACACAAAAATAGAAATTTTTATCTAATAAATATTATTTGAACAATTTTATAATATCATTGGCATTGGCATAAAGCACTAATACAAGTAATAAAATCATTCCGGCAATTTGCGCATATTCCAAGAACTTTTCATTTGGTTTACGTCCCGAAATCATTTCGTAAAGCGTAAACATAACATGTCCACCGTCCAAAGCCGGTATTGGCAATAAATTCATAATCGCCAAAATAATGGAGATAAATGCAGTCATATTCCAAAATGCATACCAATCCCAGCTTCCCGGGAAAATATTTCCAATGGTAATAAAACCTCCCAACGATTCGTAAGCTTTGGTTTCAGGTTTAAAAAACAATTTAAATTGTTTCAGATAATCCTGAGTAGTTTGAACACCTCGGTTTATACCTGCAGGAATTGATTCAAAAAATCCGTAAGTTATTGTTTTATACTCCAGATCGGCACTTTCATTAAACGAAGGATAAAACCCAATTTTCCCTTCCTGATCGGCAGTAATATCGATAAATTGCTGCTGCCCTTTACGAAGTACCTCAAAACGCATACTTTCGTTTTTGTGCTCAATCAAGTATTTTGTAAACTGGTCATAGAATCCAAACTTCTGGCCATCAACAGAAACAAAATAATCATCCTTAATTAACCCGGCAGTTTGTGCAGGTGAATTTTTTGCAATCCTTCCAATTTTTACATCAAAAGGATATCTTGGAGCAATAACACTTTTACTTTTTAAAAGTAAGGCCAAATCAGCATTCGAAATTTCAACATCTATCTTTTGGCCGTTTCTTTCAACCTGAACCGATGTAGCATTGTCGAGTACAATTGTGGGTATAATCTTCCTAAACTGGTCAATATAAACACCATCAACAGTTAAAATTTTATCACCGTTTTTAAATCCTATCTCTTTTCCAGTTTCACTCACCTCAATACCATACTTTACATTTTCGGTAGGGAGGTATTGAGTACCCCATGCATACAATACAGCAATATAAATAATGATAGCAAACAAAAAATTCATCACTACACCACCAACCATTATAAACAAACGTTGCCAGGCCGGTTTGGCCCTAAACTCATAATCTTTGGCTGGTAATTTCAT
Source organism: Prolixibacteraceae bacterium (assembly GCA_963666575.2). Classification (GTDB taxonomy): domain Bacteria; phylum Bacteroidota; class Bacteroidia; order Bacteroidales; family Prolixibacteraceae; genus JABMQB01. The sequence goes on along the minus strand of CAXXYG010000014.1, from coordinate 206,470 downwards.
GGCTTCCTTGTCCATCGACTCGTCAATCATTCCGGCTATTTTTACATAACCCCCCAAAGGCAACCAACCAATTCCATATTCAGTATCGCCTTTTTTAAATTTAAAAAGTGAAAACCAAGGATTAAAAAACAGGTAAAATTTTTCGACGCGGGTATTAAACAAACGGGCAAAAATAAAATGCCCAAATTCATGCAAAACGACTAAAATTGATAAACTTAAAAGTAATTGTGCCGTTTTAATTATTATTGACTCCATTCAAATTAATTTCTAGTTCAAAGTATCTATTAACAATTCAGTCACACGTCTTGTTTCAGAATTCGACCAAATAAAATCGTCGAGTTGTGGATGCGCTATAAATTGTGATTTATTTAATATTTCTTCTATCACTTCTGCCATTTGTAAAAAGCCGATTTTCCCTTTAAGGAAGGCATTTACAACAATTTCGTTCGAAGCATTTAATACACATGGCATATTACCACCTTGTTTTAAAGCTTCATAAGCGAGTGCAAGGTTACGAAAAATTTTTGTATTTGGTGGCTCAAAATTTAATGAAGGGTAATCCATAAAATTGAACCTTGGGAAATCAGTTTCAAATCGTTCGGGAAAAGTTAAAGCATATTGTATTGGAAGTTTCATGTCGGGCAAGCCCATTTGAGCCTTTATGGAACCATCGGTAAATTGAACCATTGAATGGATAATGGATTGGGGATGTACAACAACCTCAATTTTATCGGCAGGCACACCAAAAAGCCAGTGTGCTTCTATCACTTCAAATCCTTTGTTTATAAGCGATGCCGAATCGATAGTTATTTTATCACCCATATCCCAATTTGGATGAGCCAATGCATCGGCAGGCGTTACAGACTGCAATTTTTCAATCGTTTCTCCAATAAACGGGCCACCGGAACAAGTAAGGTATATTTTTTCAATAGGATTCATATGTTCACCCGTCAAACATTGAAAAATTGCCGAATGCTCTGAATCAACAGGGTAAATATCAACATTTTTTTCTTTGCATAACCGGGTGATTAAATCACCTGCAACAACCAAAGTTTCTTTATTTGCAAGGGCAATTTTTTTCCCGGCATTTATAGCATGGTAAGTAGGTATCAATCCTGAATAGCCAACCAGGGCAACCAGCACAATATCTATATCATCCATAGCGACAACCTGATTTAAGGCATCGGAACCGGCATATATTTTAATAGGTTCATCTTTTAATGCTTCGCTAACTGCCTTGTAATTATCTTCGTTGGCAATTACAACCACATTTGGTTGGAATTTTTTTGCCTGTTCTATCAACAGGTTTATATTATTATTGGCTGTTAAAACTTCAACCACAAATTTATCAGGGTGTTTTTCAACTACTTCGAGCGATTGGGTCCCAATTGAGCCAGTAGAACCTAAAATGGCAATTTTTTTCTTCATTCTTTAAAAATCGATGTATTGTTCGGGGTTTAGTGCTATTCCGTTGTGCCAAAGTTCAAAATGTAAATGTGGCCCTGTCGACAATTCCCCTGAATTTCCAATAATGGCTATTGCTTCTCCGGCTTTAACTACATCACCCATACTTTTTAAAAGTTCAGCATTATGCTTATATACCGAAACAAGATTGAAGTTATGTTGAATATATATTACATACCCCGTTTCAAGCGTCCATCCTGAAAAAAGCACAGTACCATCTAAAACCGATGAAATCCGGGCATTGGCTTCGGCAACAATATCAGCTCCAAAATGCTGAGCCGATGAATTAAACTTATCAGAAACCAATCCTTTAACAGGAATAAAAAAATGAACATTATTAAGACTGGTATTATTGGAACCATTTGATTTTAATGACAAACTTAATTGTTCTTCCATTAATTTATCCTGAAATAAAGAATCGTGGTTAAACTCCTGGAATTTAATATCTCCGGGAGCTATTGTCGATTCTAAATTCTGAACCGGGTCATTTGGTATTTCGCCCTCAATAATCGTTTTTATCTTCTCGAAAAACACGTCGCGTTGCACTATTTGTGCTTCAAGCGAATCAACTAAAATAGCATTATTAATAAGCATTTGCCGGTATTCTTTCTTAGGATATCCGGGGATATATTCTTTTAAAGGGGTGTAAACAATTAAAAGAATAACCAATGCAACAAGTATTGCTGTAAACAGGCTTGTAAAAGTAAACACTTTCAAACGCGACAATTTTATTGTCCATACCGATTGGAAGGTTGTGTCATTATAAATTATCAACCTGTAACGGTTTCGTAATTTATCTACAATTTTTTCTTTCGATTTTTTTACCACAAATAATTTTTATTGAATGGCAAATTTATAAAGAAATGATGAAACGAACATGTAAATTGTAATCTTAAAAACGGGAAACTTGTGAATAGTAGTTGAAATTCATTCGTTATTGAGAATTAAAATTTATTTGTAGAAATCGATTTTAGTTTAATCTGAAGTTTTAGTTTTAATAGAATAGGTTTTGTTTTAATCCCTTTAATTCTAAAGTTTGCAGATTATAATTAAACTTTTGCAGATTAAACCAATCTATATAGTAATTTATATTTCAACATATTTACTCATTAAATTTATCTCGAATCTGTTATACGAAAGGGTCATTTTTTGCTAATTCACTAAATAACAATTTTAAAATTAAATATTAATATTTATTAAGATATTATTTGGCAGCAATTTAGCAGGAAAATATATATTTGCAGATCGAAAAAAAAGGCATTAATTAGGGGGAACCGATATAAATCGGGATATATTAAATAACTACTATTAGAATATTATAATGAAAAAAACTGTTTTGATCTTACTATTGTCTGTTTTAGTCATGTCGCAGGCAATAGGCGATGAGGGAATGTGGCTACCATCATTAATTCAGAAGCTGAACATAAATGAAATGCAGCAAATGGGTTGTGAACTAAGTGCTGAGGAGATATTCGACATTAATAATTCAAGTTTAAAAGATGCTGTTGTTGCTCTCGACAGAGGCTCATGTACAGCTGAATTAATATCAGAAAAAGGATTATTACTGACTAACCACCATTGTGGATTTGGTGAAATTCAACAACATTCATCGGTTGAGAATGATTACCTGAAAAATGGTTTTTGGGCAAAGTCATTAGACGAAGAATTGTCAAATCCAGGCAAAACAGCCTCCTTTTTAATTCGTATGGAAGATGTTACTGAAAACGTAATGGAAGGAATCACAGATGATTTATCATTCGAAGAAAAAAATGAAAAAATAAGGGAAATATCAAATAAACTTAGTGAAGAAGCTGAAAAAGATACCCATTACGAAGTTAGGGTTCAAAGTTTTTTTAACTCAAATAAATATTATTTACTGGTTTACGAAGTATTTAAAGATATTAGATTAGTTGGAGCACCACCAAAATCAATTGGTAAATTTGGTGGCGACACTGATAATTGGATGTGGCCACGGCACACAGGCGATTTTTCAATTTTCCGGATTTATACCGGCCCCGATGGAAAACCTGCCGAGTATTCAGCTGACAATATTCCACTAATACCAAAACACTTTCTACCAATTTCATTAAAAGGTGTTAACGAAGGTGATTTTTCAATGATATTAGGATACCCCGGAAGTACTAATAGGTACAAAACATCGATTGGGGTTGATTACACCATGCAGGTTACTAATCCGGTACGGGTAAAAGTCAGAGGGCAAAAACTGGATATCCTGAAAAAATACATGGGCTCAAGCGCAAAAGCTCGCATTCAGTATTCATCAAAATATGCCCGTAGTTCAAACTATTATAAATACAGTATTGGGCAAAATAAAGGATTAAAAAATTTAAATGTTATTGCTCAGAAAAAAGCCATTGAAGACGAATTTATTAATTGGGTAAATTCATCAAACGAAAGGAAAGAAAAATATGGCAAAGCCCTTGACCTTATCAAACAAGGTTATTCAGAGCTCGAAGATGATATTGCCAGAGAATATATTGTTGAATCGCTGGTAAGAGGGCCTGAACTATTTATGATGGCATACCGTGCCAAGGTACTTTCAAGGTTTCTGGAAGATCCGAAAAAAAATAAAGGTAAAATTGAATTAACCACTGAACGTATGCTGGAATCGCTTGATGGTTATTACAAAGATTACGATGCAGCAACCGATCAAAAAGTAGCCGCTGCACTCATGAAATTATACGCCGATAATGTTAATCCTAAATACCATCCCTCTTTTTTCAAAGAGGTAAATTCAAAGTACAAAGGAGATTTTGACAAATTTGCAGCTAAAATGTATGAAAAAACTGTTTTTGATGACAGGGCAAAATTTGAGGCATTCTTAAAAAATCCAAATTCAAAAGCTCTCAACAAAGACATGGGATTTCAAGCAGCTGTTTCTGTATTTGATAAATATGGCGACATCAGCGATTTAGCGCGAAAAACAGATCCACTCCTTGATGAAGGACGTCAATTGTTTGTAGCTGGTTTAATGGAAATGAAACACGGAAAAAAACTTTATCCCGATGCGAATTCGACCATGCGTATTACTTACGGGCAAGTATTTGATTATGAACCCCGCGATGGTGTTAGTTACGATTATTTTACAACCTTAAAAGGGTACATGGAAAAAGAAATACCGGGTGACGATGAGTTTGATGTCCCGGCTAAATTAAAAGAATTGTATTTAGCCAAAGATTATGGAAAATATGCCGATAAAGATGGCTCATTACACACCTGTTTTATTTCAAACAATGATATTACAGGAGGAAACTCAGGAAGCCCGGTTATTAATGGCAAAGGCGAATTAATTGGTATTGCTTTTGATGGAAACTGGGAAGCAATGAGTGGTGATATTGCTTTCGAAACAGAACTTCAACGGTGTATAAATGTTGATATACGGTTTGTTTTATGGACCATTGATAAATATGCAGGTGCATCACACCTGATTGATGAAATGAAAATAGTAATGTAAAAATTACATAATTCATAAAAAGGCCCGTATTTTTACGGGCCTTTATTATTGATATATGAGCCAACCAAAAATTACTGTTTATACCGATGGAGCTGCCCGTGGTAATCCCGGCCCCGGAGGTTATGGAATTGTATTATTAGCCGGACAACACCGAAAAGAGCTTTCGCAAGGATTTAAACATACCACCAATAACCGCATGGAGCTGCTGGCTGTAATTGTTGCCCTTGAAACCTTAAAAATAAAACCCAGCAGTGTCACCATCTACACCGATTCGAAATACGTAGCCGACGCAGTTGAAAAAAGATGGGTTTTTGCATGGGTAAAAAAACGGTTTAAAGGCAAAAAAAACCCCGACCTTTGGATGCGCTTCCTCGAAATTTATAAACACCATCAAGTTAAATTTATCTGGGTAAAAGGGCATTCCAATAATCCCCTCAACGAACGGTGCGACGAACTGGCTGTTGATGCTTCATTGGGAAACGAATTATTAACCGACGAAGGGTATGTTCAATGATTTTCTAACTCTTTTTAACTACCATCAAACTTTACATCCACTTTTTCAAACCCCATAATTTCAAAAAATTTCACCAAAGTGTGTTTAGCCGAAGAATCAGATGTCGCCAGAATTCCTTTGCTTAAAGCATCTTCTTTTAACTTAATTTTACAGAGGGCTTTTACAGCTTTCGATTCATTAAATGTTACACGCCGAGTAGTTTTATTATCCAAAATAATTCTAAAACCTACTACCTCTTTCTCATAATCAAACCATGGATTTATATCAGCGTATATAATCTCCGATCCGGGAAGATTTATTTCTATTGATTTTAAATCGGCATCAACCAAAACATCATCCTCTTGTAATTCATTTAGTTTAATTCCTGCTTTTACCCAGCCTGTTCCAATGTATGCAAGGCGGGTTTCTCTGCGCCAAAAATTACCTGAAACTACCCTTTCATACTTTTTGCGGTACTTCAAACCATGGTTTTTATTGTCGACACTTTTATCGTCATGCTCAAAAACTTCCCATAATACATCAAGGTAAATCGAATCAACTTTATTTAGCGTGTTGAATCCTGTATTTTTATAATCCCTGTATTTAGTAAGGACTGAATCAAGCCCATAATAAATAAAATGCTTTTCAAATGTAGAATCCACTCCCAGGTATACTTCTTTTAAATCGGCAATTACTTCGCCAAAATATTCGGCTCCAAGTAGGTTATTCACATTCCGGACCCGCTCAAGGGCAACCTGTGTATCCACCAAAGAAATAGTGCTTTTTTTCCAGAACTTCAGTACAGGAATAAAATTACCCGCAAAATAGTACACAACCAGAAGAAGAAGAATAATCCCAATAATTTTAACGGCTAGACTTTTTAAAAACTTCATAACGAATCAATTTTAATGTACACTTCGCTATAGCCTAAATCATTTAAAATGGGTTCGAGAAAAGCACGGGCGTTCTCTTTTACCTTTTTTGTTAAGTCGATTTCAGAAAGCCTGTCACGTATATCTTTTTCGGCAAAACGTAAAGCTTCTTCCTGATTTTCGACTGAAATCCTGTTCCAGAAAACATTCTGTGTATATTTATTTACCAACTGAAGTTTTTCTGCCGGATAACTAAAATTTATCATTTCAACCGGAGGGAAAGTGACTGTAATAATGGTCCCATCAATTTTGATACAATCGGCGTCAAATTTCGAAAGGTCAAACCCCAAAGAAACAGTAGCTTCACTTTTTGCAATAAATGTTGCATCCGAAGTCAACCATTTTTTTCGTTCGGCATACACAACTTTTGAGAGGTCAAATTCAACAAATGAAATTTTAGCCACTTCTTTAACTTTCGCAAAAGCAATGGCACGGGTATCGGTTTTTTTACATCCAAAAACTACTAAAAAAGCCAATACCATCAGAAGAGGAATACAACGTGGCAAGTTCATTATTTTAAATTTAGGTTTTAATTAAGTATAAAATACAAAATAATGGCCATACTTCCTCTATATATGACACATTAATTTATACCGTCCTTTCGATCTGTAACAAAAAATCAAGTTTTCTTATCATTTTGGGAGCAATATTGGATTAAACAAATTATAGAAAACGTAATTTCCAGCTAGTTTAATAACTCCTCTATTTCTTTTATATGTAATTGAAAGTGCCGTGGGAAATCAATAATCATTGCTTCAAGTGTAATTTTTTGGCCAAGGGCCGAAATCCATTCATTTTCCAATTTTAAAGGATCAACATTTTTTATAACGTGAACAATATGTGTATGGCAATATTTCCAAAGTTGAACCATAACATGCCAATCTTCTTTCTGAAAATTCTGAATAGCAATCCATTTGTCATTGTTTCCAAAATTGGCATAATCAGGAAATTGGCTTGGAATTTTATCATATTGCAAATGAATAATCCTGTGTGTATTATTTGAGGCTGAATCGATCATATGCCCCACAATTTGTTTTATGGTCCGGTTTTGACTGTTTGTACGATGTACTAAAGCATTTTCAGAAACAGCTAATAATTTTGGCTCCCAAATTTTCAAAAGTGATAATAATTCGTCACACACTGATTCAAATTTTTCCATGATAAAAGATTTTTAAAATTTTAATTCCAATTGTTCATTTGTAAGCCTAAACGATTTACGGTGGAATGAAGTAATACCAAACTTATTAATGGCTTCGCGGTGCTTTTTTGTAGGATATCCTTTATTATTTATCCAATCGTAAACAGGGAAATCTTCATGTAGCTGGACCATATAATCATCGCGGTAAGTTTTAGCCAATACCGAAGCAGCAGCTATGGAGTAAAACTTGCCATCGCCTTTTATAATACATGAATAAGGAATATCGGTTAGTGGCCGAAAGCGGTTACCATCAATCAACAAATGTTCAGGTACAGTTTTTAATTTCTGAACAGCTCGGTTCATTGCTAAAAACGAGGCATTTAAAATATTCACCTGGTCAATTTCTTCGTTCGACACCATAATTACTTCCCAGGCAATAGCTTCTTTTTCAATGATTAGACGCAGCGCACACCGCTGTTTTTCTGTCAATTTCTTTGAATCGTCGAGCAACTCATTATCAAAGTCGGGAGGAAGGATAACTGCTGCAGCTACCACGGGACCAGCCAAGCATCCACGACCAGCTTCATCGCAACCGGCTTCGCAGCGGTTTTTTTCGAGGTATGGCAACAATTTGATTTTCACTTACAAACGTTAATCGAGATTATAAATTAATTTATTGAAGAGCCTTTTCAACACTTTGCCATAATTTAAGTGCCGTTTCATTCCAACTAAATTTTTCCTTCTGGATATTTCCCTTTTTAATCAATTCATTCCGTAGTAAATCATCAGTCGCCATTTTTTCCATTGCATCGGTAATTTGGTCAATCTTTAGCGGATCGGCGTACAAAACAGCATTTCCTCCAACCTCTGGAAGGGAGGTTGTATTGGAACAAATTACCGGTATTCCGGCACTCATGGCCTCAACCACGGGGATACCAAAACCTTCGATAAATGGAATAAAGGTTAAAGCCAGGGCTGCCCCCAAAACCTGGTGTAATTCATCGGTTAAAATCCTGCCCGTAAAAACAACATCGTCTTTAGCCCGCATATTGTCGTAGGTTTCAAAAATATCACCTGTCTTAAACATCTCACCACCTACAATAACCAATTTTATACCTTGTTTATCAAAACTTTTAATGCATCAAAAGCTTTTAACAAACCGTCCACATTCTTCCGGGGATGGAGAGCGCCAATAAACAGAAAATACTCTGTCCCTCCTGTCCACTTTTGCCGAATTTGTATTTTCTCTTCTTCCGAAGTTGGTGTAAATTCCTGGTTAATACCATCGTAAACAACATCGATTTTATCGTAATCGACTTTTAACGAACGGGTAATATCTTCTTTTGAATAATAAGAAACGGTAGCTATTCGATTTGCTTTCCGGGCAAATTTAGGAAAATAAAAATTATAATATTTTGCTTTTAACCAGGGCAAATCATCCGGACGGTGAAAAAAGTTGATGTCGTGAATTACTGCTACCTGAGGTATTTTTGTGCGGAGAGATATATACCCATCAGGCGATAAAAACACATCGGCTTTATATTTTTGGAGTATTCTGGGAATTTGTAATTCGAACCAAATAAACCACAAAACTGGATGCCTTGCAGGAGGATTAATAACAACCGGGGTAATATTTTCTGAAAAAATATAATCTTTATTAAAAGGCCTGTCGAAAATAAATAAAAACTGGTGTTCAGGGTGATTGTTAGTAATTCGCTTTAGAGTTTCAAGTGTAAACCAACCTATGCCTTCCAATTTCCCTTTTAAAAGAAGTCGTGTATTAACTGCTATAATCATACAAATATTGTTATTCAATAATTAAAGTAAATGTACAAAGTCTGGTTAAAAAATGATTACTTTTGATCATGTAAATCAGTTATAAATAAATGATTTGATTTGAAACGAAAATTTGTAACAAATCTTTTATTACTATTATTTCTTAATCTCTTGATAAAACCTTTTTGGGTTTTTGGAATCGAGCTTCCTGTACAGAACTTGGTTGGCGATGAAAGTTATGGGCTATATTTTGCCTTGTTCAACTTTTCAATGATGCTAAATATATTACTTGATGTAGGTATCACCAATTACAACAACCGGAATATTGCCCAACATAATTTTTTATTGAAGAAACACCTTTCAAATATTATAGGATTAAAAATCCTTCTTTTAGCAGTTTATACAATTGTGGTTCTATCGGTAGCATACCTTATTGGGTATAACAGCAATCAGTTTTATCTGTTATATTTCATGATTTTTAATCAATTTCTTATCTCTTTTACCCTTTATTTAAGGTCGAATATCAGCGCGTTACATTTGTTCCGCACAGATAGCTTAATATCGGTACTCGACCGCAGCTTAATGATTATTATTTGTGGCGTGCTGCTTTTTACAAATATTTTCAACATAACTTTTGGGATCAAATGGTTTGTATACGCTCAATCAATCGCTTATTTTACAACGGCCATAATCACCTTTATTATCGTCCTGAAAAAATCAGGAAAAATCAGGATTCGATTTGATTTTACGTTTTTTAGGGTTTTTCTGAAACAATCGTACCCGTATGCATTACTTATATTATTAATGTCGTTTTATAACCGAATTGATTCAGTTTTAATTGAGCGCCTTTTGCCCGGTTCGTTAGGAAAAGAACAAGCCGGGATTTACGCTCAGGCTTTCCGATTGCTCGATGTGGTTTCGATGTTTGGTGTTTTGTTTGCCGGTTTATTAATTCCAATTTTTGCCAAGATGATCAAACAAAAAGAACCGGTTGGGCAAATGATTCAACTCTCCTATTCACTTATTCTGGTACCGGCTTTAATAATCGCCATCTCCTGTATGTTCTACGATGTTGAAATTATGAGTGCTCTTTACAATTCAAATTCTGATGATTCGGCAAAAATTCTGGGGATTTTAATGGGTGGATTTATTGGAATTGTAACCACCTATATTTTCGGGTCACTGTTAACTGCCAATGGTAGTTTAAAACAATTAAACACTATGGCTTTTGTGGGTATGGTTATAAATATCACCTTAAATTTTGTTTTAATCCCCAGATTTATGTCGGAAGGGGCGGCCTATTCAAGTTTAATAACCCAACTTTTTACAGGAGCCACTCAATTACTTATAGCGGTTTATATATTTAAACTAAAATTTAACTTAAAATACATTTCCAAAATAGTCCTGTTTTTAATCCTTTTGGTAACTGTTGCATGGATATCAAAACTGGTTCCCAATTGGCTGATAGGCTATGCAAGTTTGCTGCTAATAAGCATTTCAACTGCATTTGCCATTAAGCTTATTAATTTAAAAGCCCTGTACGGTATTCTAAAATATAAATCGTGAACACCAATCCTACCATAACAGAACTAAACAATAGTGCCAATTTTGAACAGTTAGAGAGTATCTATCAACCCCAAATTAAAGAGTTTATAAAAACCCATATGCAGAAAAATAATACCATAGTCCCCATTTTTATGATTTACCAATTACTGATGGTGCTGTTGGGAGGTTTTATCATCGTCAGGGCATTTGTGTTAGCCTATAAAGGCGATTTCGATTATTTCATAATTTCAATACTAACACTCATCTTTTGTTTTACATTACTCATCGTTTTTCATGAATTAATTCATGGAATCGCTTTAAAAATAATTGGTGCTCCTAAAATTAGCTTTGGAGCCCATTTTAAAAAATTCATCTTTTTTGCTGAAGCCGACCAATTTGTTATGAACAAACGCCAATTTTATTTTGTGGCCATATTACCACTTGTGGTTATTAAAATAGTTTCACTATTAGGAATTGCCTTTTTTTGGAATTCTCCATCCATATATATTTTTCTGATTTTAATGAGCATTCATAGTTTATTCTGTGCTGGCGACATTGGTTTGATAGCTTATATGAATCAAGGGAAAGTAGTTTATACTTACGATAACAAAGCTGAAAAAACGAGTTATTTTTTTAAAAGAATTACACCAGCGAAACCATAGTTCGATAAGCTCACTTTGACCCACACATTAGCCTGCATCAGATTTGTCAGACAGAGCCTGTCGAAGCTATCTGGAGAACTTTCCTATCAATTTTAAATGACTTATTCCTTGGTAATTTTTTCAGGGCAACTATTTCTTTAGGGACAAACTTCTTATCCAGCTTCTCAGATAATAAATCAATATACAGTTTTGGGTTAAAATCAGGTAGATTTGTTTCCACAAACAAAACCAGTTTTTGACCCAACACAGGATCTTCCTTCCCAATAACTGCGCAAGGATGCTGAATAATTTTGCTGTATTTTTTTTCCATTTCTTCAGGCTGGATCTTTAGTCCTCCGGAATTTATGGTTTCAGTTAGGCGGCCAATTAATTTAAATGATTTTAAATCGATAAGTTCAACAAGGTCGGTGGTATACATTGGTTCGGCAAGAAAAGGAGCCCGAATGGTCAAGCAACCATTATCCTGTTTTTCAAATATAATTCCTTCAAGTGCTCTAAAATGGCTATCAGTATTATTCCCCGAGATTTTTTTTAATGCAATGTGCGAACAGGTTTCTGTCATTCCATAGGTTTCAAAAATTGTATTTGGAAACCCTGAAAGTATTTGTTTTAATTCAGGACCAATTGCAGCTCCACCAATTATCAAAGTTTTTATTCTTTTCAGAGTTTCATTCCTTATTAAATGGTGCACCTGAAGTGGTACCATCGCACAAAAATCGACCGATGGATATTTTTCTGTTTCGGGAGTTGATGATGGCTCTGTAAGTATTAAATTTAATCCCGTTACAATTGCCCTTACCACCATCATTTTACCGGCAATATAGTCAACAGGCAAACACAAAAGTGCCGTTTCATTTTTTGATAATCGAAGTGTTTTAGCTGTTAATTGTGCCGATGCAACCATAGCAGCTTTTAAAAGCTCAATATCCTTTGGTTCTCCTGTAGACCCGGAGGTTCTTTGTAAAATAAATTGTTCGTCGTTTACGAATTGAAGGATAAAACGGTAAACATTTTTACACCAATCAGGCACCTTATTATTTTCAATTTCGAATGTACAAAATTCCACCAACTGCTTTGTCGGATAAAATGTATTATTTAGTGTAAGCCCCTGAAATTGAAAATCCATTATCCAATTTTAAATGTTATTTATTTCCCAGTTTAGTTTCGGATTGTAATAAAGCCGTTCGCCTTTTAGCTGCAAGGGGCAGGTAATATTGTTGGTAAAAAGCTCGCCTGTTCCTAAACCCTGAAACATGGAATTCCATAAAGTAGCCGTCCATTGGGCAATAGCGCTCAGGCCAAGGTTTGATTCGAGTGCTGATGTTACCCACCACCCTATTTTAAGTTCGTTGGCCACTTTTATCCATTCATCGCTCGCAGCAAATCCTCCCAACAAAGTTGGTTTTAAAATAATATACTGTGGTTTAATTTGTTCCAACAACTGCTTTTTTTCTGCTAAAGAAAACACACCTATCAATTCTTCATCGAGGGCAATTGGAAGCGAAGAAATTTGGCACAAATTTGCCATCTCTTTAATTTGACCCTGCCTGATTGGTTGTTCAATGGAATGAATATTTAATGTAGCTAACCGGTTCAGTTTTTCAAGGGCTTCATTAGGAGAAAATGCGCCATTGGCATCTACCCGTAATTGTAATTCATCGGCAGAATAATTTTTACGAATGTATTTTAATATAGCAAATTCTTCTTCAAAATTAATGGCTCCAATTTTTAATTTCAGGCAGGAAAATCCTTTTTTTAATTTTTCTTGAATCTGCCCTTCCATAAACGATTTGCCGCCCATCCAGATCAGTCCATTAATCGGAATAAATTGTTTTCCATTCGTAAAATCAGAAGGGAACAGAATTTTTGAACCTTTATTTTTAAGGTCAAGCAAAGCCATTTCCAATCCAAAACGGATGGAAGGAAATTCATTCAACTCTAATAATTCAAGAGATACGCCTCTATTTATTTCAGCAACTACCCACTGAATTTTATTTTCAAAATCAGGAACATCATCAATGCTCAATCCGGGTAATGGCGCAATTTCACCAATTCCTTTAATTTCAGGAGAAAAATCTTCAAAAACTGAAATAAACCAAATAGTCCGGGTCTTTAATACTCCTCGAGAAGTACCTGCCGGGCATTTAAAATTTAACACTTGTTTGGTATATTCGGCTCGAATCATATTACATTATTAATCCAATACTAAAACATATAGTAAAGGCAAAAGTAGATAATGACAACCATTTAAGCTGATCATTTAATCTATTTGTTGATGACTTAATAAACACAACATACAAATTCCTGAAAAATAGAGGTAAGGTCAATAAATACAAAAACCTAAAATAAGAGGATGATTCGTTAAGACTATAAATGAGAGCTAACACAATTGCCCCAATTATTAGTATGGCATGGTATATTTTTGCCGCGGGCAATCCCATCCTCACAACGAGTGTTTTTTTGCCACAGGCTTTGTCATTTTTAATGTCGCGCATATTATTCAGGTTAAGAACTCCCACGCTTAGCAAACCGATAGTTGACGCTGGTAACAACACCCAGAGACTGAACTGAAGCGTATGCAAAAAATAGGTTCCCAATACACCTGTTAATCCAAAAAACAGAAATACAAACACATCGCCAAAACCAGAATAACCAAATGGTTTTTTACCAATGGTGTATTTTATGGCCGCAGCAATGGCTCCAATTCCCACAATAAAAAATAAAACTGAAACTGATAACGACACTTCTGACAGACTGGTTAAAATGAGTGCAATCCCCGAACATAACGACAAACCCACAAAAATCATGATCATCTTTTTCATGTTTTTTTTTGTAATAGTTCCCGACTGCATTCCTCTGATTGGCCCGGTACGGTTTTTATTGTCTGTGCCTTTTACGGCATCGCCATAATCATTGGCCAGGTTCGAAAGGATTTGTAGGAAAAGTGTAGTCAGTGCTACCAATAAAAAAACCGCCCACTTAAATTTCCCTTCGGGGAAAGCCAAAAAACTGCCCACAAATGTGCTTGACAATGCTAAAGGTAATGTCCGCAACCGAAATGCGTGAAGCCAGATTTTAATTCTGTTCATATTTTTGCTCCAAAAAATTAAGGCAGTTTTGGGTATTTACTGTAATCAGGTTTGCGTTTTTCAAGGAAAGCTTTTTTCCCTTCCTGTGCCTCTTCAGTCATGTAATACAACATGGTAGCATTACCGGCCAGCTCCTGAATTCCGGCCTGCCCGTCGAGTTCGGCATTTAGTCCGGCTTTAATCATTCGCAATGCCAACGGACTGTGGTTCATGATTTTTTGGCACCATTCAACGGTAGTATCTTCCAATTGACCCAAAGGGACTACTTTGTTCACCAATCCCATATCGAGGGCTTCCTGCGCTGAGTATTGTTCACACAAAAACCAAATTTCACGGGCTTTTTTCTGGCCTACTATCCGGGCGAGGTACGACGAGCCAAAACCGGCATCAAAACTTCCTACACGCGGGCCTGTTTGCCCAAAAATGGCATTATCGGAAGCAATACTTAAGTCGCACACCACATGTAACACATGGCCACCTCCTATGGCAAATCCGTTAACCATTGCAATAACCGGTTTTGGAATCGACCGAATCAATTTTTGCATATCCAGGATATTCAGCCGTGGAACACCGTCTTTACCTATATAACCAGCATTACTTTTTACATTCTGATCGCCGCCACTGCAAAAAGCTTTATCGCCCTCACCGGTTAATACCACTACACTTATATCCTGACTTTCGCGGCAATAAACCATTGCCTCACACATTTCTTTGGTAGTATCGGGCGTAAAAGCATTACGGTAGCGTGGCCGGTCAATTGTTATTTTGCCAATCCCTTCAAAATACTCAAACTTTATCTCTTCATATTCTTTAATGGTTTCCCACATTCGTTCTGTTGCCATGATCAATATTTATTTGCTAATACGATTCAAAAATAAAATTTATAATGCCGAATATGGAATAGGAAGGAAAAAATATGTGTTTTGTTCAATTATTCCACCATATAAATGTGCTGGCGAATGGTATAATAAATACGAGAACGGTTCCCTCTATTAAAAAAATAAGGAACGGTTCTTTTTTACCTCAATAATTAGCCGTTTATTAAATATAAACATTTGGAATTACCTAAGTACATACACATTAATAAACAACAATATTCTTCTCCCAAGAATTTAAATTGATCCGGAAAAACCCATAATTAATTTACCCTTAATAAGTTTTACCAAATCACATTAATTTAACAACATAAAAAAGCAACCTAAAAAAACCTCTTATTAATAAAATAAATATCTTCGTGATACTGTTTAACGTAAGTATTACATATCGAAAAATTTATCTCAAAACACACTGATTCAGGGGTGATGAAGTAGCATGTAAAAAAATCAATCCCAAGAATATAAGTTTTCCTCTGATTTTAATAAATTTTTAGACACACTTAATTTTTACTATTATGAATATACAAGATTGTATAAAATTTACCAACGAAAATCCTGTTTGTTATTTGGCTACTGTTGAAAACGACCAACCACGGGTGCGTGCCCTTGGTTTTTGGTTGCCGATGAAACAGGTTTTTATTTCCAATCGAGTACCATTAAAGAATTCCCTCATCAACTAAAAAAGAATCCTAAAACCGAAGTTTGTTTTTATAAACCCGAAGGAATGATTGGCACCATGCTCCGAATAGCCGGGGAAGTAGAATTTATTACTGATATAAAAATTAAGGAAAAAGCGTTTGCTGACAGGCCTTTTCTGAAAAGTTTTGGATTAACAGTTGAAAGCCCTGAATTAATACTTTTTAGAATTGCTCATGGTGAAGCACATTTCTGGAGTATGGAGAACAATTTAAAACCAAAGGATATTATTAAATTTTAGGCTGATGTAAAAAGAACCGTTCTTAAAAACAGAGAACGGTTTTTTTATCTCTACAATTCGGTTAAAAGTTTCTTTAAAACGGCGACCATTCTTTCTTTTTGACCTTTTATAATCTGTTTACCTATTTGGGGACTGGCATAAATTCGAGGATCTTTACCTAATAAACCAACAGGTACTATTGAAGTGTCAGCCGGGAGGTTTTCCATTTGCACCAATTCAGGACGTAAAGCCATAACTAACGAAGTTTCATTCATCGCAGCATGGTCTACCATTATTCCCATTCCCTCTTCACTATTTTCATCCCAACAATTAAGCATTTTTAAACCGTATTTTTCCTGCCATTCTTTGGCATGTTTTTGCATTGTACTTGTTGAAGGGCCATGTCCATGGTACACTACAATTTTAAATCCTGCCCTTTTTAGCTGGACAAGAGTAGCTTCGACCATCATAACAAATAACGAATCAGCCACCCAATAGGCACTTCCTGCATTTTGTTGCTCAGATAGCCCTTTTTCTTTTGCCCCATAAAAATCCATGCCAATCAATTTTTTCCCATCTACTATTTTGGTTGCATCAGGACCTAAAAAATACATAGGCATTACAATTCCACCCACTTCTTTTGCTACTAACTCAAAAAAACCTTTCGATTGTAACCCATCAGAACCCAAAGGTAAATGCTCACCATGCCATTCAATGGTTCCCAAAGGAAGATATACAATAGGTGCATCAGCTATTTTTTGACGGAATTCAGAGGGAGTTAATTCTTCAAAAAGTACTTTGTCGGAAATTTTTCCTGTTTGTTCCATACAATTTGCTAATAATGGTAAAATTAGTAAAAGAATAAAAAATTGTTTCATGGTTTAGATTTTGCTTTTATTTTAGCTTAAAGCTACAAATAATATGTTATCCATCCGATAAATCTGATTTGAATTGAGACATGGATGTCATCCCTAACTACAACTAAGTTTTTATTATTAAAAGAAAGACATCAGCTTTTTGGGTTAGACAAAAGGGATGACATCCTTTACTTTAACTAATGAATTTTAGGAATTTATTTTAGCCAAAAACTCCCTAGTAATTTCCGGATTACCACCAACAGGAGTTTTGATTTCTAAAATGCGAGGTTGATTTTGAGTTTCTAAAAATGTGTCAAGCTCAACTTTAAGGGATTCAAAAGAATCACATGAAGCAAATTCGATATTAAACGCCTGTGCCAAATTTTCAATATTCACCGGATGAAACGCATTAAAAAACGGCTCAAACGATGGTTGTTCGGATGGCCCGTTGAGTAAATGAAAAATACCACCTCCCTGGTTATTAATGACAATTATTTTAAGGTTTTTAGGGAAATTGCGGTTCCACAATGCATTCGAATCGTACACAAAACTAAGGTCGCCAACAATGGCATAAACTGTTTTAGGTGTCTGCGAAGCCAAGCCTACTGCTGACGATAAAATCCCGTCAATTCCTGAGGTTCCCCGGTTTGAATAAAAAGTACGTTGATATTGGTTAAAATAAAACAAATACCTCACCACACTGCTGTTCCCGGCAAAAACTACCGCATCATTTGGCAATTGGTTACTTATAAATTCAAAAACTTTTAGATCGGACCAGGGAGCTGTTTGAAGAAATTTTGAAATTTTTCGACTAGTTTTTTGAACTATATTTTTCCATAATCCAGAATAATTTTTGTCCGATTTAATGGCCAGCAATTGTTTTAAGATTTGGGCAGGATCAGCATTTACTATTGTGCCCAAATTCTGAAAAGTATCCGCAACCGGTGTGGCTTCACCAATATAATAAAAAGACGATGTATCCAATTTCCGAAGAAATTCTTTTATCCTTTTTGAAACAATTTGTCCCCCCAAATAAATTACCATCTCAGGAGCAAATTCTTTTTGTTCCATAACTTCTGACGTAAAAATTAGTTCAGGGGAAAAAACAGTCGCCAAATTTTGTTGGTTTGAAATAGGTTCACCCACAATACACACTCGTGAATCGGCTGTCAAATTGGAAATAACTGAATTTAATCCTTTATCAGGCAAGGTTTGTCCACATACCAATAGTATTGATTTGGCAGATTTCCATTGTTCCAATAAAGAACTATTTGTAGGCAATATTTTTTCAATCGGTTCCGAAATAATAATTTTTATTTTTTCAGAAGCTACTGGTTGTTCCTCGTAAAGCGGCTCACGCAACGGGACATTAATATGAACCGGCCCTTTTTTGCCCGACATTGAAAGTAAAAAGGCTTCGTTAATAATTCGTTCGGCATACCACAAATCATCCTCACACGTCATTAAAACCGGAAGCGTAAAACTTCCTTTTACATTTGGCTCAAACAAATTGGTTTGCCTGATTGCCTGGTTATCTTCCTGCGCTATCCATTCAGGTGGACGGTCGGCTGTTAAAACAATTAAAGGCACTCCCTGATAAAAAGCTTCGGAAATAGCAGGGGCATAATTTAAAGCAGCAGTCCCTGAAGTTGAAATAATAACCGATGGTTTTTGAGTTTTTAACGCTTGTCCAAGTGCCACATAAGCTGCACTTCGTTCATCAACAACACTTGTGCATGTATTTCCAAATTTTTTAAAAAAGGCATTGGTTAATGGGGCATTCCGCGATCCAGGCGAAATAATAATATTTTCGATTCCCTGTTGAAACAGGATTTCGGTTATGTTAGGAATATGTTGCAATGGATGTACCATTCAACGAAGTTAATTTATTTTTTTGATGACTGAAGAAAGTGTTTCGGCTTTGATTTCAGTTTCCTCCCACTCTTCGGCAGCATTCGAATCGAGCGTAATTCCTCCACCAATAAAAAGGGATAATGAATGTTTAAAAACGCGCATACACCGCAAATTCACAAACAACATGATAGTATTAGCCAATCCCACCGGACCTAAAAATCCTCCGTAATATTGTCGGTTGTGTTTTTCAACTTGGGTAATATATTTTAATGTTTCGGTTTTGGGCATTCCACACACAGCAGATGTTGGGTGCAAGTTTTCAATCAACCTTCCTACACTACCATTCAGGTTAAGTGTTTCAAATGAAAAATCGGTGCGGAGGTGCAATAAATTTCCTGCTTGTTTAATATAAGGGCCTGTAAGTTTATAATTTTCAAGTTCAAAATCTTTTAATACCTGACTAATAAACCGTGTAACGTAATTCTGTTCATCCAACTCCTTTTTTTGCCAGTTTTCGAAGTGCAGATATTTTTCGCAAAAAGGTTTTGTGCCAGCAACCGAAGCCGTTTCAAAACTACCATTGTTAACATCAGCAAGCGGTTCGGGTGTGGCTCCAACCCAAAATTGAGATCCTGACCTGAATACATACACAAATGCATTGGGGTACTCATCGCATAACACCGAAAAAATATGGCTTATTTTATCCGAATAATCGCCACTTATTTTTTTTATCCGGCTTAAAACGGCCTTCTCGAACCGTTTGTTTTTTATTTCTTCAATTATAGTATCAACCTGCTGAATATAATCGTCTTTTGATATTTCCTCCTGAGAAGTATCCATAGAACTAGCAGCAGGAAGAACTATAGACTTTAATGTTTCTAAACTTTGTTGATCAACGGAATTCTCAAAAAAATGATCAGGCTGAATCAAAACCATGGGATTTTTTTCTGAAGCCTGAAAAGGTGAAATCAGAAATCCTTTTAATCTTCTGATTCCAGAAAGATCATTTAAGATAACACTTTGGGGACTGTTTTGCACCACCAAAAACCTATTTTTTGAGTTGGGCAATTGGTAGGCAGCAAAAGATAGATTATTTTTGATGCATACCGAAATCCCTTCCGTTATTGATTGTTTATGATTGTTTGTTGCTGATTTCAATCTTCTTGTTTTTCAGTTATAATATTTGTAACCCTTGCCACCGAAATAAGTTTATTGTTTTCATCAGTAATTTTAACATCCCACACATGTGTTTTTCGCCCCAGGTGGTTTATTTCGGCTTTGGCAATAAGTAAA
Source organism: Prolixibacteraceae bacterium (assembly GCA_963666575.2). GTDB lineage: Bacteria > Bacteroidota > Bacteroidia > Bacteroidales > Prolixibacteraceae > JABMQB01. The sequence continues at coordinate 186,101 of CAXXYG010000014.1, read as the reverse complement.
CCCGAGCTAATAGTTGCCACATGGTTCGCAGAAACCTGCATACCAAACACATTATATTTCGATGGATTGACCAATAAAAAGGAACCGGCACTTCCCACGGTTTCAGCCAAAGCCAATGAGGCACCACCATGTAAAACTCCAGTAGGTTGATGTTTTTTTGAATTAACCGGCATTTGGGCTGTTATAAAATCGGCACCAAAATCAGTAAATCGAATTTCGAGGTGTTCAATTAAGGTATTCCGGCATACTTCATTCAGTTCCTCAACTGTCATTTTTTGTGTTTTAAAAGATATTTGACCCAAATTTAATTTAATTCTGAAATTGGAGCATAAAAACTGGCGTAAAAGAAAAATAAAATGATTAAAAAAGGTATGACTAATTTCATTTGTTGCAGCAATCCGGTAAATATTAACTAATTTAAAACACCATCAAAAATCAGTTTTTCCGCTAATAGTTTTTGCTTATTTATTACATTTTCTTATTTTGGGTTGGAAAACTATATTAAAAACAGAAAATTTGGGATGGAAAACTAAATTTTAAAGTGTAAATTTGGGTTGGAAAACTTAATGTATGGAGAGGTATATTTATTCAGAATTAAAAAACTGGACACAGAAATTAAGGCGAAAACCTTTATTATTGAGGGGAGCAAGGCAAGTTGGCAAAACCTGGCTGGTTGAAAAATTGGCTCAAAAAGAATTCCAAACCTATATTAAAGTCGATTTCGAAGAAAATATACAATTAGTATCTCTTTTCGAAGGGCAATTAGACCCTCAAAAAATATGCTCCGAATTGGAGATAAGAACAGGTATAAGTATTATAAAAGGCAAAACTTTACTTTTTTTTGATGAGATTCAAATATGCCCCAGGGCAATTGTATCTCTCCGTTATTTTTATGAGCAGATTCCTGATTTGCATGTTATTGCAGCCGGATCGCTTTTAGAATTTGTCTTCAGCGAAATTTCATTTCCTGTTGGACGAATTCAATCTTTAGAAGTTCATCCAATGAACTTTTCCGAATTTTTACTCGCATCGGATTACCAAAAAGCTGCTGCTATATGCAATGAACCAATTATTAAAGTATCTGAAACAACTCATACATTTTTGTTGGAACAGCTTCGAATTTATTGGTTGGTAGGTGGTATGCCAGAGTGCATAAAAGAATATATAAAAACCAAATCGCTTAAACTGGTGGCAGAGGTACAAGATGAGATTAGTAAAACGTACCAATGGGATTTTAATAAATATCAACCCAAAACAGATATTAATTGCCTTAAAACAGTTTTTACTGGTATTGCGGCAAATGTTGGTCAGCAAATAAAATATACAGGATTAGCAAAAAACTACACAATTCCAACTATAAAAAAAGCGTATGAAAGTTTGTCATTAGCACGTATTTCCCGTAAAATAAAATCAGTGAGTAACCTCGGAATTCCTTTGGAAGTTTTTGCTTCAGACAAAAAGTTTAAGAATATTTTTCTTGATATAGGATTAATGAATCGGGTAATGGGAATTGATTACAATGAGGTCTTTCAACATAAAAATTTATTAGCCATTTATAGAGGGCAGCTGGCAGAACAATTTGTTGGACAAGAATTTGTTTCTTCAACTAGCAGTCAACTTTACTATTGGGCCCGGGATTCAAAAAATAGTAATGCAGAAATCGATTATTTGTTATTAATTGATGGTAATTTTTATCCGGTTGAAGTAAAAGACGGACCTTCTGGGAAACTCAGAAGTTTACATTTATATCGGAGTACTTATAATCCTTCCTACTCAATTGTTTTTCATTCAGGAGAAATGGGCGTTTCTCCTGATGAAAAAATTATTTTTTTACCATTATATTTTGCAGGTTCTTTTATTCAACATAAAATAAACATCAACGAATTTTATTAAAAACTCCCTGAAAATAATGGAAGTTTTTTAGTAGTCATCATTTATTTTTCTAGAGTTTTTAAAGCCGTTTTTATACGCTGAATGGTTTTATCTTTACCAAGCAATTCGCAAATTAAAAACAGGTCGGGGCCCATGTTTCCTCCAACAAGGCTTAACCTGAGAGGATTCATTACTGCACCAAAACCCCATCCTTTTTCGTTCATAAATGCTGAAAATGATTCTTTTATCGAACCTGCCTGCCAATCAGTAACCGTTTCAAAAACCGATATTATCTCACTCAACATCAAAGATGTATTCTCTTTCCAGGCTTTTTTAACCGTTTTTTCATCGTACTCTGTGGGATCGACAAAAAAGTAAAAACTCTGATCCCATATTTCAGAAACAAAACCACAACGTTCTTTTACCAACTCAACAATTTTCTCAACATTCTCAACATTCGCTTCAATGTTTTTCTCTTTAAGAACAGGAATAAACAGTTGAGTAAGTTCAGTAGCCGATTTTTCCTGAAAATAATGTTTGTTGAACCATTTTGCTTTTTCAGGGTCAAATCGCGAACCGGACTTTACCATTCGCTCTAAAGAGTATATTTCAATTAGTTCGTCCATCGAAAAAATTTCCTGCTCCGTTCCCGGGTTCCAACCCAGCATAGCAATCAGGTTAATAAATGCTTCGGGGAAATACCCGTCTTCTTTATAGCTTCTGTAATAACTTCCGGTAGCAGGGTCTTTCCATGGAAGAGGAAATACAGGGAATCCCAATTTTTCGCCATCGCGTTTACTCAATTTTCCTTTACCCTGAGGTTTTAAGGTTAACGGCATATGCGCAAATTGTGGTTTGGTATCTTCCCATCCCAACGCCTTATAAAGCAATACATGCAAAGGCATTGATGGCAACCACTCTTCGCCACGTATAACGTGTGAAATTTTCATTAAGTGGTCATCAACAACATTTGCCAAATGGTAGGTAGGCATTCCATCCGATTTAAAAATCACTTTATCATCAAGCTGGTTGGTGTTAAAGGTTACACTTCCACGAATAATATCAACTTCGGTAACATCGGTATTTTCAGGCATCTTAAAACGCACAACATAAGGGCTGCCCGAATTAAGCATTGCATCAACCTCCTCTTTGGAACGATTCAGCGAATTATTAAGATTTCCGCGAACCGGAATTCCATATGAAAAAACCTCTTTTTTTTGTTCTGCCTCGGCACGTAATTCATCTAATTCTTCAGGAGAATCGAATGAATAATATGCCCAACCATCGGCAAGTAGCTTATCAACATATTCTTTGTAAATTGTTTTGCGCTCGCTCTGGCGATATGGGCCTACTTGACCACCAAATCCAGGGCCTTCATCGGGGACAATTCCAAACCACTCCAGGCTTTTCACTATATAATCTTCGGCGTCAGCCACAAACCTTGTTTGATCAGTATCTTCTATTCTAAGAATAAACGTACCACCATTTCGTTTTGCAAACAGGTAATTAAATAAAGCCGTACGTGCTCCACCAATATGCAGGGCTCCTGTTGGGCTTGGTGCAAACCGGACCCGCACTTTTTTTTCGCTCATCTTTTACTCCTTTAAATTTTCTGCAAAGATAAACGAATTCGGTAAGAGACCATAATAAGTAGCCTACTTTATAAAAGACAGGCAAGGCCTAAAGTTTAAGAATGTAATCGGTTATATTTTCTTCGGGGCTTAGATGTAATTTTTTACGCAATTTGTACCTGTGATTTTCCACGCCTCTTACTGAAATACCCAACAAAGGAGCAATTTCTTTTGAATAAAGATTCATCCGGAGATAGGCGCATAACCGAAGGTCACCGGGAGTTAATTGAGGATTTATTTCTTTTATTTTAGTTAAAAATTGCTCATGAGCCCGTTCAAAATTGGTTTCAAAAAGCTGCCAATCATCGTGGCTGGTAATGTTTTTATCAATTTTCGAAATAATGTGGTTAAAATATTTATCGGGATACCGTGTCCCTAGTTGTTCTTTTTGATCAGCTACAATTTTTTTTATTTCCAATAAAAATTCATTTTTTTTAATAATAGCCATGGTTGAATTGGCCAACTCTTTACTTTTATGTTTTACTTCGGTCCTCAATTTTTCATTCCGAAGGCGAATAAGCTCTTTTTCCCTTTTTTCGAGCTGCAACCGCTCTTTTTTACGGGTTTGTTTAATTCCCCAATCTCTGAATCCAAAAATTATCGCTAAAAACATTACAGAATACCCCACACGTGCATAATTTGTTAGATACCAGGGAGGAGCCACAGTAATTAATAATCGGTCGACCTGACTTTCAATTCCCCATTGGTCAACAGCTTTTACCAATAATTCATATTCACCGGCTGGCAATCGGTCAAAAACAAACTGAGGATCGTTGGATTTTTCCGACCAATTCTGGTCTAATCCTTTCATAAACGACTGAAAATATATAGGATTGTGCGTATAAAGCGGAAAAGAGTAACGTACCCTGATATTATGATAATTAAATTTAACAAACGCAGTATTTTTATTTGCAGGCAACAGGTTGATATCGCCATTTCGACTGGTAAGTTTTAATTCACGAAGATGCGGGGTAAAATTCCTTATTTCGGATATCGAATCGGAAATAGCTGCATCGAGCTGGGCAATTCCATTTTCGAGGCAAACAATTGCTTTTGTAATGGTTAATGGTAAAATATTTTCAAAATCATCAATCAATTGATTGTCTGAAAACAAGGACCTGGGGTACGACTTAATCAGGCTGACAGTATTATTATAAATAACAAACAATCCTATTTTTTCTTTACAAACAAACCAATAATGGTGGTCGGGGGCTTCAATAATCCTGTGCGAACGGGCAAAATCGCCCAACTTATCATTCAGGAATAAATACGGAATGATAGAATCATTTAAATCGTCGTAGGTATAAAGTAGTTCTTCAGAAGTAAAAACAATTCTGTTTTCAACTTTAAAAACATGCACGGAATGGTCTTTTTTAAAAACCGACTGTTCGCCATAATATATTTTATTTATCACACTGTCGCGCGAATCGTTAAGTTGCAATTTATAAATACCACGGTGCATGTGGCTGGCCCAGATATTTCCCAGGTGGTCAATTTCGATGTAACGGATAAGGTCAAAAAACCCTTTTATTAATCCATCCTGGACATAGGTGCCTTTTACTTTTTTAAGTTTGGGCATACTTGTATAGGTCGATTCAATCAGGTAGTTATTTTGTAACGGATCTTGCCTGATAGAAAAACCTCCTGCCTGTTGGGAAATTAATTGTGACACCCCGTTTTTTATCATAAATATACCTTCGTTGTGCCCTGCAAACAGGTGGTTGTCAAAAACATGGCAATCCCAAATCTGCCCCTGTGTTCCCGGCACCAACAGGTAATCACCATTGTTATTGTACAAATCGCGCGAAAACAGCCCCTGGTTGGTTCCAAAATAAATTTTATTTTCAAAAATGGCCGCATCATAAACAGCACCAATTCCAGGTATTGTTTCAATCTGAAATCCATAATTGCTGTCATTCGAAATAAAATCAATCCCACTATCGAGCGAAAGCCAAATATTATCAAACTTATCGACTACAATTCCTAAAATAGTATTATTCTGAAGGCCGTTGAAGGTATTATATTTCGCAATAAATTCACCCTCCTCATCAAATATTGAAATCCCATCAAGTATGGTCCCAACAATTAACTGTTGCTGGTTGTTCCAATAAGCACGGTTAACCTCATTTTTTTTAAAATAGTCCGACCATTTACGATTCCATTCATAAATTTGTTTCCCGTCCCAAATAAAAATTCCACTCGACATTGTTCCTATCAGCAACTGATTTTTTTTATAAGGGAGCAAAAAACTCACTACTTTATCCATAAAAAATGAGCCGGTGGCTATGGGCACCGATGTACCACCTTCAATGCTAAAAATACCTCTGTTTTTAACGGCTATCAGCATTTTATTGCCAACACGGTTCATTGTATTGGTAAAACCCGGTACACTGAATGGAACAATTGAATCATTTTTATAAGCAAATATTCGCGTAAACGAATGAAAATACACTGTGCTCCCTAATGTTGAAATATTCCAAAATTCTTCGTTTTGTGTAAAATACTTTTCAGCCAGGCTATTAAGCGAATGGTAAGTAAGCTGCCCGTTAACATCTGGTTTCCAAAACCCTAACTCACGGTAACCGCTTGTGTAAATCAAACTATCGGTTGCAACCAAAACTGAACGTATAATTGTTTCGTTGGGAAGTTTGTATAGTTTCCAATTGATACCATCAAATTCTAACAACCCTTTGTGATTTGCAAAATACATAAATCCGTTGGGCCCGGCATCGACCGACCAATTTTGATTGGATGCCTGGTAGGTTTTTTTACCAAAGTTTTTTACACTCTGATTAATGGTATTTGCGATAAGTTTCGACTCATGAGAAGTAAGTAAAACTAAAAATACTACGAATAAAAATTGAAATGCTTTTTGCCGTTTTTCCATCCTTAAGATAATAGATGGTTGAAATTACAAATTTTTATTTTTTTCATCTGACTATTAATTTAAAAAAAAGCCTTGTTAAGTAACAATCTATATAACATTTAAAAAACATGTTGCACATCATAGAATTCATTCATGCATAAATAACAAAAACACAATATTGTTATCAACTGATTTACAGACACTTTCATCAGAAGATATTCAACTGATGTGGTAATGATGAGGTATAAAATCAGCTTCATCAACCACGGAGAATCAGAAGTGTAGCATAATATTTTTCAAAGGTACTAAACTGCCATAGATTCGTAATTCAAACTGATTCTAAAAAGTGAACTATGAAAAAACTAACGTTTCTTTTTTATTTGATTATTTCAGTTACTACAGTTTTCTCACAACAAAAAATTGTTGTTGAAGGAACTGTAACTGAAGCCGTAAATAACCAACCAATACCTGGCGTAAGTGTTGTAATAAAAGGCACATCCTCAGGAACCATCACTGATTTTGACGGTAACTTTTCAATTGAAGCTGAAAACAATCAAACACTTGTTTTTAGTTTTGTTGGATTAACTACGCAAGAGGTAGAAATAAACAACCAAAATACCATTAATATTTCGATGCAGGAATCAACAGAATTCATTGACGAAGTAATGGTTGTAGGTTACGGTACGTTAAAGGTAAAAGACCTTACCTCGTCAATCACTACCGTGAAATCAGACGACCTGGCAAAAACCCCTTCAGGACAAGCAATGCAGGCGTTACAAGGTAAAGTTGCCGGCTTACAGGTTGTAAGCAGCGGAGCCCCGGGTGCTGCACCAACTATTCGTGTCAGGGGGATCGGTTCTTATCCGGGAAGTAATAACGAAGCTCCTTTGTATGTAGTCGATGGTATGTTCTTCGACAATATCGATTTCCTTAACACTTCAGACATTGCCTCCATTTCGGTATTAAAAGATGCATCGGCAGCAGCAATTTATGGTGTTAGGGCAGCAAATGGAGTAGTCCTGATTGAAACAAAGTCGGGTGCCTTTAATCAAAAATCTGAAATTAACTACGATGGTTATTATGGTACTCAGGTTGCTCAAAACGTTTTAAAAATGGCTAATGCCGAACAATTTACCGCAATGGCAAATGAATCGGGGTCGGCAGCTGATGCAAGTTTTATTTTAAATGCCATGCAGCGTTATGGGAGAAGCAGAATTAATCCAAATGTGCCGGATGTTAATACCGACTGGTACAACGAAATTATACGCCCGGCCACCATTCAAAATCACAGTTTAAGTATTGCAGGGGGTTCACAACAGGCATCGTATTCAATAGGCGCAAGTTATTTTGCCCAGGAGGGTATTCTCGACATGAAAAATGAATACGAACGATTTAACCTTCGTTCAAAAATAGATTTTAAAGTAACTGATTGGTTTACAATTGGGGCAAATGTGATTTACAGCAATGCTCTACGTTACGGGCAGGAGGATGCAGCTTGGCACACAGCTTATTTTGCCGTTCCTATTATGCCGGTGTATGATGAATTAAGTGTGGATGCCTGGCCCACAAATTATGCCAGCGCCGAAAACTTAGGGTACAGGGGAGGTAAAAATCCTTTTACTGCCATGGATTATAATGACAACAGGCTCAAAATCCGTAAAATGCTGGCAAATTTTTACGGACAGATCGAAATTATCCCTGAAAAACTTAATTTTAAAACATCTTACAATCATGCATTTACATCGTTAAGCCAGCGGAATATCGATTTCCCTTATTTCCTGAGCAATGGTTCTCAACGATCGGACGCAGCTATTTCAAAAACACTATCTGTTTATTCAAATCAGATATGGGACAATGTTTTAACCTATAATGACAATTTTGGTGTACATAAAATTGTTGCCATGGTTGGGAATTCATACAGGGATGAAGCATCCGAATTTTTAAGTGCCCGAGGATTAAATTTCCCCTTAGACCAGGAACAGGCATGGTATATCAACCAATCTGAAACCATCCCCGTTGAAGGTGTAAACGATGGAGGGTCAAGGGAATATGGCATTTCGTACTTTAGCCGGATTTCGTACAATTACAACGACAAATACCTGGTTTACGGAACTATGCGGGCTGATGGAAGCTCAAAGTACCAACAAAAATGGGGTTATTTCCCAACCATTGGTGCGGGCTGGATCATCTCCGAAGAAAACTTTATGAGTAACACCAATAGTATAAATTATTTAAAATTAAGAGCCAGTTGGGGCCAATTAGGTAACGATAAAATTCAAGCCAGTGATGGTGCTTCAACAACTACAGTAATCACAACTGCTATCGATGATGAACTGGTTTCAGGAACAACCAACTCAAATACATTCTCATCGTTAAAATGGGAAGTAACCGAAGAAACAAACATCGGGCTTACATCGCAGTTATTTGATAACCGTTTATCGGTTGATGCCGATTATTATATTCGTGACACAAAAAATGCAGCTATCTACGTAAAAATACCTTCAATAGGCGGAACAGTCCTTAAAAATGTCGGTGTAATCAGAAATACAGGATTTGAACTTGCACTGAACTGGTCAAACAAAATTTCAAATGATTTTAGTTACAATGTAGGCCTAAATATTTCAACCCTTAAAAACGAAGTGCGCGACTTATATGGCCAGCCATACATTGACGGGGGCCAAGCTGAATTCCGCCAGCGTTCGGTTGTTGGAGAACCTTTATTGGCTTTTTATGGCCGCGAAATATTAGGTGTTTATCAGAACGAATCGGAAATAGCTGCCGACCCGGTTGCCGTAACAAATAACCTGGAACCCGGCGATTTTATTTACAAAGACCAAAACAATGATGGTTTAATTGATGATGACGACCGTGTAATACTTGGTTCCTATTTCCCAAATTTTATTTATGGTGCCAATCTGGGAATCTCTTATAAAAACTTCGATTTTTCTGCCAATATTGTTGGGCAGTCGGGAAATAAAATTCTTAACAGAAAACGGGGCGAAATGATCTGGACCAATGATGGAAACCTTGATGCCGACCTCGCCATTAACCGTTGGCACGGTGAAGGGACATCAAATAAGTATCCTTCGTCAAAAGGGTTACGAAAAGGATGGAATCAAAAAATGAGCGATTATTTTGTTGAAGATGGTTCATTTTTTAGGCTTCAAAATGTACAATTAGCCTATAACATAAAAGAAAAAGAATTATTCGGGGCAAAAATGCCAGAGGCAAGGATTTCATTAACAGCCGACAGGCCGTTGACGATTTTTAAATACAATGGGTTTAATCCTGAAGTTTCTGATGGAATCGATAGGCAGACGTATCCTATACCTGCCGTTTATACAATTGGGCTGAACCTTAAATTTTAATCCTTAAAAAAGAGAATTATGAAACCAATAAAATATTTTATAAAATTTACTGCAATTGCGGCGGTTTTACTGGCAACATCGGCCTGTCACGACCTGCTTGATGAACCTGCTGAAAACAGAGCCTTTACCGAAGAAACCGATTATACTGTTTCTGAAAATATGGTTTTACCCCTTATTGGGGCTTATGCCGAATTTTATTCGCGCGGTTGGGAAGAATTCCCTCTTATTTCAGTAAGAGGTGATGATGTAAATGCCGGTGGTTTAGGCGATCAACAAGATTTTGCCGAAACTGATATTTTTAACTACAACAAAGATTACTGGATGTATAATTCGTTGTGGCAGAACTATTACCGTGATTTATATTATGCCTATTCAGCTCAGGATCAAATTGAATTATACCTCGAAAATGGAGCAAGTGTATCATTAGCCAACCAGTACGTTGCTGAAACCAAAGTAATTCGGAGTTGGTACCTTTTCCAACTTGCAAGGGTTTGGGGTGAAATTTTAATCCCTGAAAGTTCTGATCCTTCTGATCTATTGGTTGCCGTACTTTCAACCAAAGAAGAGGTTATGCAATACATTTCGGACCAAATGGATGAAGCTATTCCTGCTTTGGCCGACATGCATCCAAACCAACGCAACGATGTCAGAGGTGGGGTAACCAAATATACAGCCCTTGCTTTAAAAGCACTCGCCAATCTGGAATTAAAAAATTACCAGGGAGTGGCCGATGCGACTTCTCAAATAATCAGTTCAGAAAAATTTAACCTCGAACCCGATTTCTATGAACTGTTTAAAATAAAAGGGAAACTCAACAACGAAAACCTGCTTGAATTACAGTATTCCGATTTTGGGCAAGGTGCTGGCGACCAAAAAAGTTACCTGTTTGCATTTTTTGGGTCGCAGGCTTGGACACCAAAAATTACAGGTGCCGGAAGTGGTTGGGGTTTTTATGAGCCTAGTTTAAAATTTATCAAATTTATGCTCGACCGTGGCGAAACAATCCGATTAGAAACAAGTGTCCTTTTTACAAACCGTGGGATTGCTGAACTTAAAAAAGATCCGAATTATACAAACCTGCCTGACTGGATTTCAAATACCACCCGTTCGGGAGACAGAATAAACGACTATGCCCGTGCTTTATTTGCCAGTGGCAAACATTATTTACCTTCCGACCAACTTACACCGGGCCGTACAGAATATGGCAACAATAAAAATTTCACTGTTATCAGATATGCCGAGATTTTACTAATGCACGCCGAAGCCCTTACACAAGGGGCCTTAGGAACCGGAATGACTGCCGACCAGGCAGTAAATGCTGTTAGGGAAAGAGCAGGCCTTTCATCACTTTCAGGAGTTACTAATGACCAGGTGATGGATGAAAAATTCGCTGAAATGGCTATGGAATGGGGAATAAGGTATTATGACTTAATCAGGCTTGGTAAAACAAACGAATTAAATTACGATGGCAGGACCTTTTCGGAAGATAAAACATACCTTCCTTTCCCTCAAAACCAGGTCGATTTATTACCGGCATTAGGTAAATAATACTTAAAACTTAAATTGAAATAAAATGAAACTATTAAAATATATTTTAGTCAGTACTTTCTTAATTGTTATTGCGGTAGCATGCGACAAAGGTATCGATCCGATTACTAAAATTACTCCGGGCCCTGATGAATCAGCCCCTGTAGTTAACGTTATTTACCCGGTGGAAGGCACACAAATACAATTACCTGAAGCTGTATCATCTATCAATATTCAGTTTGAAGTTACCGATGATATTGAAATTAGCGCCATTCAGGTTTTAATAAACAATTCAGAAATAGCCAGTTATAACAGTTTTAAGGACTACAGGCGTGCTATTGAAGAATTAACATATGACAATGTTACTAATGGTGCCCATAAATTAACCATTAAAGCAACTGATATTGAAGGAAAAACTACAACAGTAGATGTTAACTTTGAAAAAACACCTCCTTATACTCCAAAATACCCGGGCGAAATATTTTATTTGCCTTTTGATGGTGATTTTATGGAGATGATTAGTTTTCAAACGGCAACAATTGTTGGCAATCCGGGTTTTACTGATGAAAGTGTAAAAGGTTCAAAATCATATGCCGGAGCAACCGATTCATACCTCACTTTCCCCACCGAAAATCTACAGAATTCTGAAATAAGTGCCATTTTTTGGATAAAAATCAATGCTGTTCCCGACCGCGCAGGCATCCTGGTTATGGGGCCACCCGATGAGACCAATCCGGATGCCATGAATAATCGTCAATCCGGATTTAGGTTCTTCCGTGAAAATGCGGGAGGAAAACAACGTTTTAAACTCAATGCAGGAAATGGAACAGCCGATTCGTGGTTCGATGGCGGTTCAGCTGCCGATGTTGACCCTTCACTTGGTGAATGGGCACACATGGCATTTACAATTTCTGCTTCCGAAGCAATTGTTTATATCAACGGACAAGTTGCAAAACAAGGAGCTTTTGATGGCATCGACTGGACCGGTTGTGATGTGCTTTCAATCATGTCGGGAGTTCCAAGATTTTCAGGATGGAACCATAAATCAGACTTAAGTTTTATGGATGAGTTACGAATTTTTAATAAATCACTTACACAGGAAGAAATTCAAGCGATAATTACTGAAGAATCAGGCAAAAACTTTACATATACTCCAAAGTATGATGGTGAAATTTTTTACATGCCTTTCGACGGTGACAACAAAGAACAAGTAACTCAAACTGAGGCTTCTATTTTTGGAACTCCCTCATTTGCCGGCGAAGGAGTTCAGGGCGGTAATGCTTATGCCGGTGCAACCGATTCGTACCTGACATTTCCAACTGATGGATTAATGAGCAGTGAATTTAGCGCTGTATTTTGGTATAAATCCAATGCCGATCCCGACCGGGCTGGGATTTTAGTTATTGGTCCACCCGACGTTGACAACCCGGATGCAATGAACAAACGCACCAGCGGCTTCCGCTTTTTCCGTGAAGGAAATGCTACCGAACAACGGTTTAAAATTAATGTTGGAACCGGTGATGGTGAATCATGGAACGATGGAGGAACTATTGACCCCTCATTGGGCGAATGGGTACATTTAGCTTTCACAATATCCGGAACTTCCAGTATCATTTACATTAATGGGGAACTTGCCAGAGAAAGTACCACCAGCCCTATTGACTGGACAGATTGCGACATTCTTTCAATTGGCTCAGGTGCACCACGTTTTACAGGATGGGACCACCTCTCGGACAACAGTTATCTGGATGAATTACGTTTGTTTAACAAAACCCTGTCACAAGCTGAAATTCAAACGATAATGGATGCTGAAAAATAATGGATGAGTTATTTCTTTCAAATAGTTTAGTATAGTTTTTTGAGAAAAGGCTGCTTGGCAAGTATCCAGGCAGCCTTTCTTAAAATAAAAAACTCAGCTAAATTGTGTGATTCAAATTTGTATTTAAAATTAAAACATGAAGAATTTTATTATTGGTAGTTTGGTACTCATACTGGCTATAAGTTGCTCTCCATCAAAAAACAACAAAAACCTCACTAACAAAAAAGGGGCGACTAGAACCATTCTAACCGAAGAACAACTACTTGATACCGTACAATATCAAACCTTTCAATATTTTTGGGATGGGGCAGAACCAACCTCGGGTATGGCGCGCGAACGAATTCATTTGGATAATATTTATCCCCAAAACGATCAGAACGTAATAACCCTTGGTGGGTCAGGTTTTGGAGTAATGGCTATTTTAGTAGGAATCGAACGAGGTTTTATTACCCGGGAAGAAGGATTGTTGCGGTTTCAGAAAATTGTTTCTTATCTGAGCAAAGCCGACCGTTTTTATGGTGCCTGGCCGCATTGGCTGCAGGGTGAAACCGGTAAAGTAAAACCATTCAGCAAAAAAGATAATGGAGGCGACCTGGTTGAAACAGCATTTATGATTCAGGGATTGCTCACAGTTGCCGAATATTTTAAAGAAGGAAACAACACTGAAAAACAGCTGGCCGCCGATATTTATAAACTCTGGGAAGAAGTAGACTGGAATTGGTATACAAAAGGTGGCGAAGATGTCCTTTATTGGCATTGGTCGCCAACGTATGGCTGGGAAATGAATTTTCCGGTAGGTGGTTACAATGAATGCCTCATTATGTATGTCCTGGCTGCTTCATCGCCAACACATCCCGTCAAACCTGGCGTATATGATAAAGGCTGGGCAAGGGATGGCGCAATATCAACCGATACTGAATTTTATGGTTTGCCTACAATTTTAGATCATTATGAACACGATGATGATCCGGTTGGCCCACTTTTTTGGGCACACTATTCATATCTGGGATTAAATCCAAAAGGATTATCAGATAAATATGCCGATTATTGGAAATTAAATCAAAACCATGCTTTGTCGCAATACAGGTATGCTGTCGACAATCCAAAAGGATTTATGGGTTACGGCAAAAATCAATGGGGGCTTACTTCCAGCTATTCCATGAAAGGTTATGCCGGCCATCATCCGGGCGAAAATGACCTGGGAGTTATATCTCCAACAGCTGCTTTATCGTCATTCCCATACACGCCAGCTGAATCAATGCAATTCTTAAATTATTTATACAATGACGCTGATTCATTGATAGGAAAATATGGGCCATATGATGCATATAGTTTGTCAAACAACTGGTACCTGGCTCGTTATCTGGCAATCGACCAGGGCCCCATTCCTGTAATGATTGAAAACTACCGTACAGGATTATTATGGAATCTATTTATGAAAAACAAGGATGTTCAAAAAGGCTTAAAAATTTTAGGATTTAATTATTAAAACAATACTTTCCTTTCATTAAAAAGGCCTGTGAAATCTGATTTTAAATACTATCTGAAATGAAATATTTTACACTAGTAAAACTGTTTGTTATAGGATTTTTTTTACTGGCTTTATTTTCCATTGAAGGAAAATCACAGGAAATTTTCTTTTTTTCTGAAGGGACAAACTCAACCTATTACGACCAGGGAATTGTTGATGTTGGGAATTTGGGGGAAAGTTTATTCGAGCACACATTCCCACCGGGAGGGCCGCAGTGGAACGACAAAGTGCCTTGTTCAACTACCGCATATAAAGGTTCTTCCTCCTTAAAATTTAATTTTTTTTCGTCGGAAAACGGTAACTGGAAAGTAAACATTTACAGGAACGAATGGGCAACCGCCGATATTTCAGGCCTTGATTCCCTTTCTTTTTATATATATTCGGAAAATGAAATACCCAAAACGGCACTGCCATTAATTGGATTAAAAGCAAATAAAATCAACAATACCGGCGATTCTTTTTCAAAACTTTACCAATTATCTGATTTTAATAAAAATGTTCCGCCAAATCAATGGTCACGGATCGTTTTCCCGCTGAATAGTTTTATGAGTGATTCTGATAACAGCCAACTCGATTTTACGGCTGTTAAGTCCGTGGTTTTTAATCAATCTGAAACAGATAACAGTTACAGGGAAATTTTAATTGATGAAATAGCGGTTTTTAAAAGTATTGAAGAAGTTCCGGCAGTGGCCGATTTTTCTGCAACAGGCTACGACAGCCATGCCGAACTGGCCTGGACGCATCCAATGCCAGGATTAACCTACCGCATATTTGCATCGTTTGACGAAGGCCTCTCCTTCGATTTACGAACCGAAACCACCGACTGCTATTTTTTGGATTTTGTCCCTGAAAACATGCGTAACTCATCAATAAAATACCGTGTCATTTCAACAATCCAAGGCAAAGAATCAGCACCAAAAGAATCAATTACTCAACTAGCTGATTTTACCGACGATGAATTGCTGAATATGATTCAGGATTATTCCTTTCGATATTTTTGGGAGGGCGCGCATCAGGCAACCGGGATGGCATTGGAACGCTCAAACGGAAACGGGCGGACGGTTGCTTCGGGAGCTACCGGAATGGGTTTGATGGCCATGATTGTAGCTCATGAACGGGAATTTAAACCACAAGGCGATATAAAAAACCGGATACTAAATATCCTTCATTTTTTAGAAATTTGCGACCGGTATCACGGAGCATGGTCACATTGGTACAATGCCGAAACTTTTTCAACAACTCCTTTTTCGGAAGGCGACGACGGTGGAGACCTGGTAGAAACATCGTTTGTTGCACAGGCATTAATTGCCCTGAAAAATTATTTCTCAGGAACAGATGAAAAGTCAATTCAAATTCGTGAAAAATCTGATGAACTTTGGAAATCCATCGATTGGGGCTGGTACCGCCAATACGGCCAAAATGTTCTGTACTGGCACTGGTCGCCAAATACTAATTTTGATAAAAATATGAAAGTCAGAGGATGGAACGAGGCATTAATCACATATATAATGGCAGCGGCATCGCCAACTTATGGTATTCCAAAACAAGTTTATACCGAAGGATGGGCAAAAAATGGCACTATCCTTAATCCCCGGCAATTTTATAACTTCGATATAAACTTAGCAGACAACTGGGGTGGCCCGTTATTTTGGTTACACTATACCCATTTAGGGATTAATCCTCATGGGCTTTCCGACGAATATGCCGATTATTGGCAAGAACATGTCAATACGGCTAAAATTCACTACCAATACGCGGTTGAAAATCCTTTAAACCAAACTAATTACAGCGAAAAATGCTGGGGCCTTACAGCAAGTGATGACCCATATGGTTATACAGCCCATAAACCCATGATCAACGACAATGGGACAATCAGTCCTACAGCAGCTCTGGCAACTATGCCCTATACACCCGAAGAGTCGCTTAAAGCTTTAAAATATTTTTATAGAGAACGAGGGAGCAAATTGTTTGGGCCATATGGCCCCTACGATGCATTTAATGACAACCTCGATTGGGTAAAAAAAGCCTATATTGGAATTGACCAGGGGCCAATAGTTGTAATGATTGAAAACTACCGTACAGGGCTTCTGTGGGAAAATGTTATGAAAGATGCCGATGTTAAGGCTGGCCTTGACAAACTTGGGTTTCAATACCAAACAACTACCTCGGCCAACTATTTTAAAAATACCGGCGAAATCAACATTTATCCAAATCCGGCAACTAAAACAGTCCATATTAGCACAACAGGTTTTAATGGAACCAATCTGCTAGAAATCAACCTATTTACATTTGGAGGCCAACAACTTACTATTAAAAACAATATTTTTGCCGGTTCTGATTTTTCATTCGATTGTTCAGGGCTGCAAAACGGAATATACCTGGTTCAGGTAAAAAATGCCGATGAAAAAATTTACAAAAAACTTATCATTCACAAGTAATTGTAATTATCACAATTACTCAAATTATTATATTTACTATTTTTTATACCAGAAAAAATTGAATAACCTTTTTAAAATTATACAATGAAAAAATATTTGCTTGCACTGTTAATTTTTGCTGGAATTAGCACTCACGGTTTGGCTCAAAAATCAGCAATGCCTGATTTTATTGATGAACTTATGGGCCGTATGACAATAGAAGAAAAAATTGGCCAGTTAAACCTGTTAACTCAGGGAGGTGATGTGGTTACAGGAGAGGCTGTAAGTTCAGATGTTGAATCGAAAGTAAAATCAGGGAAAGTTGGTGGATTATTTGGGCTTATGGGCGTTGATAAAATCAGGAAAGCTCAGGAAATGGCTGTTCAAAACAGCCGGCTTGGCATTCCCCTGATTTTTGGACTTGACGTTATTCATGGCTATAAAACCACATTCCCAATTCCCCTTGGATTGTCATGCAGCTGGGATATGGAATTAATAAAAAAAACAGCACAAATTGCTGCCAGTGAAGCAACCGCCGATGGGCTAAACTGGACTTTTTCACCCATGGTTGATATTTCGCGCGACCCACGTTGGGGGCGTGTTTCTGAAGGTGCCGGCGAAGACCCGTATTTGGGATCACAAATTGCCAGAGCCATGGTACAAGGCTATCAGGGCAATGATTTAAGCCTGCCAAATACATTAATGGCTACTGTTAAACACTTTGCTTTATATGGCGCGTCCGAAGCTGGCCGCGATTATAATACGGTTGACATGAGCCGCCTGAAGATGTATAATGACTACCTTCCTCCTTATAAAGCGGCTGTTGATGCCGGAGTTGGTTGCGTAATGTCATCGTT
Organism: Prolixibacteraceae bacterium; assembly: GCA_963666575.2. GTDB lineage: Bacteria > Bacteroidota > Bacteroidia > Bacteroidales > Prolixibacteraceae > JABMQB01. The sequence continues at coordinate 168,213 of CAXXYG010000014.1, read as the reverse complement.
TAACGATGTAGATGGAATTCCTGCAAGTGGCAACAAATGGTTATTAACAGACCTCCTGCGTAATCAATGGGGCTTTGATGGATTTGTGGTTTCTGATTATACTTCGGTAACAGAAATGATTGCTCATGGAATGGGCGATTTACAAGCAGTTTCAGCTTTAGCTTTAAATGCCGGGCTTGACATGGAAATGATGGGTGAAGGATTTTTGTCAACATTTAAAAAAAGCCTTCAAGAAGGAAAAATTTCAGAAAATGGAATAAATCAGGCCTGCCGCAGGATTTTAGAAGCCAAATACAAATTGGGTTTATTCGACGACCCATTCAAGTATATTAATGAAGAATTACCCAAACAAAAAATATTAACACCTGAAACTAAAAAAGCCGCGCGTGAAGCTGCCGCTCATTCATTTGTTTTACTAAAAAACAGTAACAGTACATTGCCTCTGAAAAAATCGGGCACCATTGCCTTGGTTGGCCCATTGGCAAATAACAAAAACAATATGCTGGGTACCTGGGCTATTTCAGGCAATCCACAATTATCGGTTCCTGTTTTGGACGGAATAAAAAATGTAGTCGGAAACAATGTGGAAATCCTCTATGCAAAAGGTGCAAATATTTGCGATGACCCGGAATATGCCAAAAAAATCAATGTTTTTGGTACCCGGATTGATATTGATAAACGGCCTTCAGACGAACTGTTAAAAGAGGCTTTAGCCATTTCGGAAAAAGCCGACGTAATTGTAGCCGTTATTGGCGAAGCATCTGAAATGAGTGGAGAATCATCCAGCCGCACTGATATTACACTCCCTGAAAGTCAGAAAAAACTGGTAAAAGAATTGGCAAAAACAGGAAAACCTTTGGTTCTGGTAATTATGAGTGGCCGCCCTTTGGTTCTGGTTGAAGAAAATAAATTAGCCGCCGCCTTATTACAAACCTGGCACCCTGGAATTGAAGCGGGGAACGCCATTGCCGATGTATTGTTTGGAAATTACAATCCATCAGGAAAACTGTCTGCAACTTTCCCTCGAAATGTGGGGCAAATACCAATTTATTACAACCACCGGAATACCGGACGCCCCGTTCCTGACGACTCATTCTATAAATTTAAATCGAATTACCTTGATGTATCGAATACTCCATTGTTCCCATTTGGGTATGGTTTAAGTTATACAACTTTTAAAATCGCTGATCTGAAATTAAACAAAAATACAATCTCACCTGAAGAAAAACTTGTTGTTTCAGTTAATGTGCGCAATTCCGGAGCTTTTGATGGTGAAGAAGTTGTCCAATTGTATGTACAGGATGTTGTCGCTTCAATTACCCGCCCCCTCAAAGAACTTAAAGGATTTAAAAAACTGTTTTTAAAAGCCGGCGAATCCCAAATTGTTACTTTTACTTTGTCAAAAGACGATCTGGCTTTTTACCACCACGATTTAAGTTTTTCGGCCGAACCGGGCGAATTCGTCGTATTTGTTGGAGCCAATTCAACCGATTGCCTGAAGGGCACCTTTGTAATGGCAGTTAAACCTTAACTGATAAAAATCCGAAACAATTAATAATTCGTTTTATTTGTTAAAAATACAATATATTTGATTGTAAATTTAGTGTCAGGAAACATGCTGCTGACATTTAACTATTAGGATACAAAAATCAACGGTTAACCAAAAGATGTATTCTTTTGGTTAATCTATTTATAGGACTAATAATATACAATTGTTTATTAAGTAACTGAATTATGGATTATTTATACTGGGGTAAGGTTGTTGGGATAATTGTTATTTCGTACATCGTTTCTTTGATTATTCGCAAACTTTTGGCAATTACCATTAAACGTAAATCGAAACACTTAAATGAGGATCCTACAAAATTTGTTTTTCTTAAAAACAGTGCATCATTTATTATTTTCACCATTGCACTGATTGTTATCTTTTTGATGACACCTGAACTCAATGACATTGGAAAAGGATTATTTGCTGGCGCCGGGATTATAGCGGCTACCATTGGTTTTGCATCTCAGAAAGCATTTTCGAATATATTAAGCGGCATATTTATTTTAATTTTTAAACCTTTCAGTGTAAAAGATACGCTGGAAATCAAATCGGAGGCACTAAAAGGAGTTGTTGAAGAAATTACTTTACGGCACACTGTTATCCGCGATTATGAAAACAGACGGATCCTAATCCCAAATAGTATTATCAGTGAAACGACACTCATAAACAGTTCAATTGTAGATTTGAAAATCAAAAAACATGTTGAATTTGGCATTAGTTATGATTCGAATATAGATCTGGCAAAAAATATTATTAAAGAGGAAATTGAAAAACACCCCAAATTTCTTGATAATCGAACCGAGGAAGAAATTGCTGAAGGTTCACCACGTGTTGTATTAAGATTAATATCTCTTGGCGATTTTTCAGTTATCATAAAAGCCTATGTTTGGACTGCTTCGAACGACGATGCTTTTGTTTTACAGTGTGATGTATTAGAAAGCGTCAAAAAACGATTTGATAATGAAGGTATTGAAATACCATTCCCATACCGAACTCTGGTTTTTAAAAATCAACTAAAAACAGAAACAACGAATACCAATACATAACTGTATTTTTCGCTGCTCTAATTTTTAAAAATCAAAAAAGAAGCAACAATAATTATAAAAATAATCGTAACCAAACTGTTTTTTATCACAGTTTAAAAGATGCATTTTTGATTAATTTGTAATGGAATCAATCCCAAAATATTCATTTGTAAAACACATCTAAACATGTACGGAGATATAAAAAACGATTTAACAGCTACACTCAATGAACTAAAAAAACAAGGATTATTCAAAACTGAACGGATTATAACATCGTCGCAAAGTGCTGAAATAACCGTTGGTGAAAGCTCTGAAGTGTTAAATTTTTGTGCCAACAACTATTTAGGATTAGCCAACCACCCGGCAGTAATAAAAGCCGCCCAGGATGTTATGAACGATTGGGGATTTGGATTATCTTCTGTCCGATTTATTTGCGGCACACAACAAATTCATAAAGACCTTGAAAAAAAAGTTTCTGATTTTTTAGGGACAGAAGATACCATATTATATTGTGCATGTTTTGATGCCAATGGGGGTGTTTTTGAACCGTTACTGGATGCCCAAAGTGCAATTATTTCTGATGAATTAAACCATGCTTCAATCATTGACGGTGTACGTTTATGCAAAGCTCAACGGTTCAGGTACAAACATTCAAACATAGCCGAACTTGAAAAATGTTTGGTTGATTCTCAAACTGCAAAATACCGTTTAATTGTTACCGATGGCGTTTTTTCAATGGATGGAGATATTGCCAAATTACCCGAAATTGTTGCTCTTGCTAAAAAATACGATGCCCTTGTTATGGTTGATGATTCGCATGCTACAGGTTACATTGGTAAAACCGGGCGAGGTACTGCTGAGCACTATAATGTTTTAGGCGAAATTGATATTATAACCACAACTTTTGGCAAGGCCATGGGCGGAGGAAATGGAGGTTGCACATCGGGACGAAAAGAAATAATAGAGATGTTGCGGCAACGGTCGCGCCCCTATTTGTTCTCAAATACATTGGCACCAGCCACTGTTGGAGCCACTTCGAAAGTAATTGATATTTTATCGGAATCATCGGACTTGCCTGCCAAAACAATGGCCAATGCTGAACGTTTCCGCAGTAAAATGGAAGCTGCAGGTTTTGACCTTGTTAAAGGTAATACAGCAATTGTACCGGTAATGATTTATGGTGAACCATTAGCGGTAAAATTTGCCGACGAATTATTAAAAGAAGGCGTTTATGTTATTGGATTTTGTTACCCTGTTGTTCCAAAAGGGAAAGCACGAATTCGGGTACAACTTTCGGCAGCCCATACATTCAATCAAATTGATAAAACGGTGAATGCATTCACCAAGGTTGGTAAAGAATTAAAAATTATTTAATTGTATTTGTGTAAAAAATACTGAAAACAAAAGAGGCTTTCTCATGTGAGAAAGCCTCTTTTTAAATCTTATAAAAAATTAACTTACAGCGTTTTTGCAACTTCAACCTCTCTAAACGATTCAATATGGTCACCTACTGTAATGTTGTTAAAATTATCAACATTTAAACCACATTCATAGCCGTTTTTAACTTCCTTAACATCGTCTTTAAAACGTTTTAAAGAACCTAAATTACCTGTATAAATTACAATTCCATCGCGAATAACACGTACTTTCGATGAGCGGGTTATTCTGCCATCACGGACGATACATCCGGCGATGGTTCCCACTTTCGTAATTTTAAATACTTCCAATATTTCAGCTGTTCCGGTAATTTCCTCTTTAATTTCAGGAGAAAGCATACCTTCCATTGCCGCTTTTATTTCATTTATTGCATCGTAAATGATGGAATATAATCGGATATCAATCTGTTCTTTTTCGGCAATCTTACGAGCATTAATTGTTGGGCGAACCTGGAATCCAACAACAATCGCCTCAGATGCTGTAGCCAACATAATATCACTTTCAGAAATGGCACCTACTGATTTATGAATCACATTTACCTGAATTTCTTCGGTTGATAATTTAATCAATGAATCAGACAATGCTTCGATAGAACCATCAACGTCACCTTTTACAATCAGGTTCAATTCCTGGAAGTTTCCAATGGCAATTCGACGTCCAATTTCATCAAGAGTAATATGTTTCTGAGTTCGTAATCCTTGTTCCCTGGCTAACTGTTCACGTTTATTCGCAATTAATCTAGCTTCACGTTCAGTATCCATAACGTTAAACTTATCGCCAGCCTGAGGCGCACCCGAAAGTCCGAGAATAATTACCGGCTGAGCAGGCCCTGCTTCCTGAATCCTCTGATTACGCTCGTTAAACATTGCTTTTACGTGGCCAAAATTTTGACCCGCCAATACAATATCACCTTGTTTCAGAGTACCATTCTGCACTAATATTGTAGCCACATATCCACGTCCTTTATCAAGTGTCGATTCAATGATGGTTCCTGTTGCATTTTTATTTGCATTTGCCTTTAAATCCAGCATTTCAGCTTCGAGCAAAACTTTCTCAAGCAGTTCGTTAATATTAGTACCTGCTTTTGCCGAAATATCTTGCGATTGGTATTTACCACCCCATGCTTCCACAAGGAAATTCATATTGGCAAGGCCTTCTTTTATTTTTTCAGGGTCAGCACCATTTTTATCAATTTTATTGATGGCAAAAACGATTGGCACACCTGCAGCTTGAGCGTGATTAATTGCTTCAACAGTTTGAGGCATAATATTATCATCAGCCGCAACTATAATTATAGCAATATCTGTTACTTGTGCACCACGAGCCCTCATAGCAGTAAATGCTTCGTGACCCGGGGTATCAAGGAAAGTAATATCTCTTCCATCGGGTAAACTAACATGATATGCTCCAATATGCTGTGTAATACCTCCGGCTTCACCGGCAATTACATTAGTATCGCGAATGTAATCAAGCAACGATGTTTTACCGTGGTCGACGTGCCCCATTACTGTAACAATTGGTGGGCGGAAACCTAAATCTTCCTCTTTATCAAGGTCCTCTTCGATGGCTTCCTGAATATCAACACTTACAAAATCAACTGTAAATCCAAATTCTTCAGCAACAATCGACATTGTTTCTGCATCAAGCCTTTGGTTTATCGAAACAAACAAACCCAAACTCATACAGGTCGAAATAACATTTGTAACCGGGACATCCATCATTGTCGCAAATTCAGCAGCTGACACAAATTCGGTTACTTTTAATACTCTTTGTTCCTGGCTTTGTTTTTCAACTTCGGCCTGCATCCGTTCATTAACAGCTGCTCGTTTATCGCGCCTGTGTTTTGAACCTTTCGATTTACCTTTTGTGGTAAGCCTTGCAAGTGTATCTTTTATTTGTTTTTGAACGTCTTCTTCGCTAATTTCTTTTTTAACCAACCTTTTCCTGCCAACTTTTTTAACAGCATCTTTTCTTTTCCTTTCGGCTTGCTGTTTGGCATCGAGATTTACTCTGGTGTCAGGTTTCTGAATACGTTTACGCTTACGTTTATGTACGCTGCTGGCATTGTCAGTAGCTGGCTTTTTTGAATTATCTTTATTTACATCAATTTTCCCAACCACAACTGGGCCATTCAATTTGGAAACTTTTGCTTTAATGACACCATCGTCGGTGGCACTTTTTTGTGAGTCGGAGGCCCTTCCCTGACGACTTTTATGCTTTACTTTTTGCCTTTCTTTACGGTCTTTTTCACGTTCTTCCTTACTTTTTTTAGCAGGCCGTGTTTTTTGATTAATTGTATTTAAATCAATTTTCCCAATGACTTTAACATCGTCAACTTTAGGAATATCTGTTTTAATATGCTCATTTTGAACTTCGGCAACTGGCTTTTGTTCGGGTTCAACTGGTTTTTCAGAAACCTTTTTTTCAATAGGCTCAACCGTTTCTTTTTTAATAACCTCTTTAGGTTTTTCAACTTTCTCAACAGGTTTTTCTGGTACCGGTGTTTTTTCAACAGGCTCCACTTTTTCAACCTTTTCTTCGACAGGTTTTACTGCTTCTTTTTGAGGTTCAGGCTTTTCAACTTTTTTCTTTGGTTTAGGAGGATTTAAGTCGATTTTACCTAAAATCTTTAATTTTTCTTTTCTTTCAACTTTAATTTCTTCAGGTTTGGCCTGTTTTTCCACAACTGCAGTTTTTTCAGTTGGAATAACAATTGGCTTCGTCTTTTCTATTATTTTACTTTCCACAGTAGCTTTTTCTTCAACAATAGCACTCCCCTCTGGTGCATCACCTTCTGAAGTTTCAGATTTAGGCCGATGGCTTTTAAGCTGAATCAATTCTGATTCTTTTTTAAGGTTAATGTCACTTTTATACTCTTTTTCAAGCATATTTACTTCCACTTCCGAAATTTTTGTATTCGGATTGGGATCGACACTAAAACCTTTTTTATGCAGAAATTCGACAATAGTCGATATCCCCACATTAAATTCCCGTGCAAGTTTACTTAACCTTGTTGTCTTGCCTACTGCCATAAATAATTATCTAGTTATTATAATAAAAAAGCCTTTAAAGCTAAACTTTGCAAGTTTATATGCAAAATATTTAAACAGCAACTTAATGCCTTCATTTTTTAAAGAAATTACAAATTATTCAAATTCAGCTCTAATAATCTTAATTAAATAGTCAATTGTCTCTTCTTCAAGGTCGGTTCGTTTAATTAATTCTTCACGAGTTAAATTCAGCACATTTTTGGCCGTATCACAGCCAATTGATTTTAATTCATCAATAACCCAACCTTCAATTTCATCGCCAAATTCATCTAAATTAACATCTTCGTCATCAACAGCCATTTCCCGATAAACATCAATATCGTATCCGGTAAGCTGGCTGGCCAACTTAATATTTAGCCCTCCCTTTCCAATCGCTAACGAAACTTCTTCAGGCTTCAGGTATACTTCTGCCTTTTTAGTGTCGTCATGAATTTTTATGGAAAGAATTTTAGCCGGATTAAGCGCCCGTTTTATAAATAGTTCCCTATTTGATGAATAATTAATTACATCAATATTTTCGTTACGAAGCTCACGCACAATTCCATGAATCCTTGAACCTTTCATTCCAACGCAGGCTCCTACAGGATCAATACGTTCGTCATACGATTCAACCGCAACTTTAGCCCTTTCGCCTGGAACCCTTACAATTTTTTTAACGGTTATTAAACCATCAAAAATTTCAGGGATCTCAAGTTCAAACAACCTTTCTAGGAAAATTGGTGAAGTCCGCGATAAAATTATCAGCGGATTATTATTTCTTAATTCAACCTTCGAAACAATTGCCCTCAGGCTATCACCTTTCCTAAAATAATCGGAAGGGATCTGTTCATGCTTCGGAAGAATTAATTCATTACTATCATCGTCAAGCACTAAAATTTCTTTTTTCCAAACCTGATAAACTTCTCCGGTAACAATATCTCCAATTTTATCTTTATAAATCGAGAAGATGTTATCTTTTTCGAGTTCCAGTATTTTACTTGCCAGGTTTTGGCGAAGGTTCAAAATAGCCCTACGCCCAAAGTCAATAAGTTTAACTTCATCAGTTACCTCTTCACCAACTTCATAATCTTCGTCAATTTTCTTAGCCTCGGTGAGTGTTATTTGAAGAGCCGGATCTTCGATTTCATCGTCTTTTACAACTTCGCGGTTCCTCCACATTTCAAAGTCACCCTTATCGATGTTTATGATAATATCAAAATTCTCTGCTGTTCCGTATTGTTTGGCTAAAACACTCCTGAATACTTCTTCAAGGACACTCATCATTGTGGCCCTGTCAATATTTTTGAGTTCCTTAAATTCGGCAAAGGTGTCAATCAGATTTACATTTTCCATTGGTCCCGCGTTATTTAAATGAAATAATATTTTTAGTTTCTTTTATCTTCTCAAATTCAATTGTATGGGTTTTAACCACCAATTGTTTTTTCTTATGCCCTTCAAGTTTCTCCCGACTTTTTGTTTCCAGTAAAACTTCATTATCAGTTACATCAATTAGAGTTCCTGATAACTTTTCTCCGCCTAAACAAATCACTTCAACTTCTTTTCCAATATTTTTTTGATATTGTTTTAAAATCTTAAATGGTTGTCCAAGCCCTGCAGAAGAAACACTTAGTTCAAAATCTTCAGCTTCACGATCAAGGTTCCCTTCAATTTGACGGCTAACTTTAATACAATCATCAATTGTAATATTATCAAAGCTATCAATTTGAACATTGATACTATTGGCACTACTAATCGAAATGTCTACTAAAAACATTTCTTCAGCAAGTACTTCATCAATTAAGCTTATTATTTTGTTTTTATCTATCATTAAACATCAATAAAACAGGGGACATACCGTCCCCTGTGCTTAGTGTTTATTAAAATCACCGCAAAAATAGTAATTTATCCTTAAAAAGCAAAAAAGGGAACTGATTTAAATTGTTGATTATTAGCGCTACAAAATTAATTTTAAAATTGCCCAGCACACCCAATCTAAACATCCTCGATTAAAATCACAACACAATCGAAACAACTGATAGTCAGATAATTTAATATTGTTTATTAAAATTATGGAATATTAAAAAGTTTTATACTTTTGTGCCTTAGAATAACACTTTTAAGTGAATCACTTACCCATAAATAAAAAGAAAATAATAAACGACCCTGTCTTCGGATTTATCACTTTACAGTCTGAAACAGTTTATGACCTTTTGGAACATCCGTACTTTCAACGATTAAGGCGGATTAAACAATTGGGGTTGTCGTATTTGGTATTTCCAGGTGCAAACCATACAAGGTTTGAACATGCACTTGGAACGGTTCATTTAATGCGCCAGGCTATTTCCGTACTCCGAGCTAAGGGAACTAAAATTTCAAGTCAGGAAGCCGAGGCAGTAACCATCGCAATTTTATTACATGATATTGGGCACAGCCCTTTTTCCCATGTTCTCGAAAAATCATTGGTTAATGCACACCACGAAGAAGTTTCTGCATTAATTATGGAAGAATTAGACAAACAATTTAGTGGGAAACTTAAACTTGCAATACAGATTTTTAAAAATCAATACAAAAAAAAATTCCTCCACCAACTTGTTTCAAGCCAGCTCGATATGGACCGGCTGGATTATTTAAGCCGTGATAGTTTTTTTACCGGAGTGGCTGAAGGAGTTGTTAGCATTGATCGGATAATAAAAATGTTTGATGTTTGGAACGACAACCTGGTTGTTGAAGTAAAAGGAATATATTCTATCGAAAAGTTTTTAATTGCCCGCCGTTTAATGTACTGGCAGGTTTATCTACACAAAACAGTAGTGTCGGCCGAGTATTTATTGGTCAGTATTTTTAACAGGGCACGACAGCTAATTAAAGAAGGAAAACAACTATTTACTCCTCCTTCACTCGAAATATTTTTTAAAAATAATATAACCTTTGAGGACTTTAAATCGGGAAAACTATTTGAAGGGAGAACCATTTTAGATCATTTTATGTCGGTTGACGATGATGACCTGATGGTATCCATAAAAGCATGGCAAAATCATCCAGATAAAGTTTTAGCTTTACTGGCATCGAATTTAATTACCAGAAAACTTTTCGGAATCAGGTTAAATGACAAACCATTTTCAAAAACTGAAATAAAAATTCTGTTAACCAGAGTTCAGGAAAAATATGGAATAAGTGCCAATGAATCGCACTATTTCTGCTTTACTGACAAACTTAGCAACAATGCATACAGCAAAGATAGTCAGGACATTAAAATTCTTTTTAAGGATGGAAAAATATTAGACATTAGTAAAGCATCGGATATAAATTTACTTTCGTTGACCAAAACAGTCAACAAATATTTTCTGTGCTATCCTAAAGAATTGGACATTTAATAATTAAAAACTATTTTTGCAACGCAAAAAATTTGAGCGAATGGAATTTAGTGCAATAGACATTGCGACTTTTTTAGAAGGGGAAATTATAGGTGATGGAAACGTTAAAGTCAATAATGTATCAAAAATAGAGACTGGAAAAAAAGGGACCCTCGCTTTTCTGGCAAATCCTAAATATGAAAACTTCATATACAATACAGAAGCTTCCATAGTATTAATAAGTAAAGATCTGAAACTCCAGAAGGATGTATTACCAACTTTAATAAAAGTTGATGATGCTTATCAGGCTTTTGCTACACTGCTTGAAATGTACACTCATGCCAGGCAAAGCGTTAAGCTGGGCCTTGAACAACCATGTTTTGTCGATGACTCAGCTAAATACGGCGACGATGTTTATATTGGAGCTTTTGCCTATGTTGCCAAAAATGTAAAAATTGGCACTAATGTAAAAGTATATCCGCAGGTATTTATAGGAAAAAATGTTTCGGTTGGAGACAATACCATACTATTTCCCGGTTGTAAAATTTACGATGATTGTGTTATCGGTGCTGATTGTATCATTCACGCGGGGGCAGTAATCGGTTCCGACGGCTTTGGATTTGCACCACAAGATGATGGTTCATATAAAAAAATACCTCAGATTGGAAATGTTATCCTTGAAGACAATGTTGAAATTGGGGCCAACACTACCATCGATTGTGGAACAATGGAATCTACAATTATCAGAAAAGGCGTAAAATTGGATAACCTTGTACAAATCGCTCACAATTGCGAAGTTGGCGACAACACTGTTATTGCAGCTCATACGGGCTTAGCCGGCACAGTTAAAGTTGGCAAAAACTGTATGATGGGTGGACAAGTAGGAATTGCTGGGCATCTCGAAGTAGGCGATAACGTACAAATTGGGGCACAATCGGGGATTACAAAAAACATAAAAGGAAACCAGATTATACTGGGATCACCTGCCGTACCTATTAAACGCGCAATGAAAATGTATACCATATTCAGGAACCTCCCCGAACTCCGCGAAGAAGTTATTCAGCTCAAAAAAGATATAAAACAGTTAAAAAAATAATAATTGCCCAAATTCAGATAGTTTTAATATGATTACTAAGCAAAAAACATTAGCAAATTCATTTGTAATTAAAGGAACAGGCCTACATACCGGATTTGATGTAACCATGAATTTTTTACCTGCTCCCGAAAATCATGGATTTAAGTTTAAACGAATTGACCTTGAGGGACAACCCATAATTGAGGCCGATTGTAATTTGGTTGTTGATACTTCGAGAGGCACAATGCTTGAAAAAGAGGGAGCCCGCGTTGGCACCATCGAACATGCATTGGCAGCCTTAATTGGCATGGACCTTGACAATGTACTCATTGAAATTGATAATGAAGAAGCCCCTATCATTGATGGTAGTGCATTAGTATATGTCGAAGCAATTGAAAAAGCCGGAATTATTGAACAAAACGCCCACAGGGAATACATCCATATTACTGAAAAAATTGTATTTAATGATGAGAAAAGCGGGGCTGAAATAATTGCTTTACCCGATGATGATTTTAGCCTGAACACACATATATCTTTTAAAAGCAAAGTATTAAACAACCAATTTGCTACATTAAATTCCATCAAAGATTTTAAAACCGAAATAGCCGGGTGCCGGACTTTTGTTTTTTTACATGAAGTTGAGTTCCTTCTAAATAACAACCTGATAAAAGGCGGTGGCTTAAGCAATGCCATTGTAATAATGGATAAAGAAGTTGAGCAAAAAGAATTAGACCGATTGGCTGATTTATTTGGGCACAAACATGTTTCAGTAAAATCAGAAGGAATTTTAAATAATATTGACCTGCAATATGATAATGAATGTGCAAGGCACAAATTATTAGATGTTATTGGTGATTTAGCTTTAGTAGGAAAACATATTAAAGGAAGAATTATAGCAGCAAAACCAGGGCATGGCCCAAATACGAAAATGGCTCAGGTAATTAAAAAAGCCTGGCTTAAATCTCAGAATTCAGCACCAGTATACGACCCAAATGCCAAACCGTTTTTAGATATTAACCGAATTAAAGAACTACTACCTCATCGGTATCCGTTTTTATTTGTCGATAAAATCATTAGCATTGTTGGCGACGAAATTATTGGTGTAAAAAATGTAACCGGAAACGAACCTTTTTTTACCGGCCATTTCCCGGGAGAACCGGTTATGCCGGGAGTATTGCTCGTTGAAGCCATGGCACAAACAGGCGGATTGTTTGTTTTAGAAAAACTGGAAGGGAAACATTCAACCTATTTTATTAAAATTGACAATGTTAAATTTCGAAGGAAAGTTGTTCCCGGGGATACGGTAGTCTTTAAATTAAAATTAGTTTCGCCGATTAGACGAGGAATTGCCATTATGAGAGGTGTAAGTTATGTTGGTGACAATATTGTTGCTGAAGGAGAATTTATTGCTCAACTGGTAAGGCAGGATTAATAAGAAAAACATAAAGCATAAAATAATTATAAAATTAAACAGGCTAATTCCAATAACTTTTCGGAACTTATGCTTTTGTAATTTTATAAAAGTTGCAGACATAGCCATTGAAAACTAAAAAATTAATTGTATGAAACAACCACTTTCTTATGTGAGTCCGGAAGCAGAAGTTGCGGACAATGTGGTAATAGAGCCTTTTGTAACCATCGACAAAGATGTTAAAATTGGAGAAGGTTCACGTATAGGTTCTAATGTTACAATCTTACCTGGTGTGAGGATTGGGAAAAATTGTAATATTTTTCCGGGTGCTGTTATAGGCGCTGTTCCTCAGGATTTAAAATTCAAAGGAGAATATTCAACTGTTGAAATCGGAGATAACACTACTATTCGTGAATTTGTTACTATAAACCGAGGAACTTCAGCAAAAGGAAAAACCATTGTTGGAAGCAACTCGTTGTTAATGGCATATGTACATGTTGCCCACGATTGTGTTGTTGGAAACCACGTAATATTAGTTAACAATACTCAACTCGGAGGAGAAGTTATTGTTGACGACTGGGCAATTTTAAGTGGCCTGGTTGCCGTTCACCAATTTGTCAGGATCGGATCACACGCGATGATTTCGGGTGGATCATTGGTCAGGAAAGATGTTCCGCCATTTATCAAAGCCGGCCGTGAACCTTTATCATATGTTGGGATAAATTCAATTGGATTAAGAAGGCGTAGTTTTAATAACGAAAAAATAAGGGAAGTACAGGAAATTTACCGCTACATCTACCAAAAAGGATTAAATACTGCTCAGGCTGTCGAAATTATTGAAGCCGAAATGCCAGCAACTCCTGAAAGAGATGAAATTTTGCTATTTGTTAAAGATTCAAAAAGGGGAATCATTAGAGGTTATTTCCCGGATTAATAAAATCAATCAATTCAATATATACCTCATGATTTTTTCATGGGGTATTTTTCTGGGGCATACAATAAACCATATGTTATATCTAAGGATTTACCTTTACAAGCACTACTCTTTTGGAGCAATCGCCTTAAAACTTTTTTAAACTAAAACTCCCCCAATTATGAAAATTAATGGCGATTAAGTTACTGATACTGCATGCCAATAAAATAAAACTACAGTGTGTTTTTTTTTCCGTATTACTACATTCTTCAGTTATATTCATTTTATTTTTAGGTGAAACCTCAGCGCTTTCAATTAATTTGAAAATTGACATTTGCCGAAGTTCACTACCCGAATACTCATCAAGTGTTTTTATTTTAGAACCTTTGTCCCTCTTCGACAATAAGGAAAATAAAAAATCAATAATTTTCATTTTCTTAATTATTTTTGAACCCGCAAAATAGGATTTCAAAAACAGATTGCATATAAGGAATATCCCATTTATAAACTAAGGCATTTACAACAAATGCATTACCGGGAACCCGAAATGATTCTCAGTAATGGTTATTCAGTTTACCCCAATTGATTAAAAATAATCCGATTTAGTTTGAAAAAATCCATTAAGCCAGAAAATATTTGTTTTTCAAAACAAAACTGTCATACGACATAAAACGAAGCTGCATAATCTGAATCAAAAAGTTGTAAATTGTATTAACACACAGCTTATTTACAGATTTTTATCAGAAACAGGCACGTAATTCAAAAAGTAAACATTCGAAATAATGGAAGACAATTTGTATATAATGATTTTGGTTGCCTTGTCGGGGGCTGCTTTTGGTGCATTTTTTAAAGAATTCTTCAACTTTTTTTCATCCCGTTCAACCAAAGAGCGTATCAATAAATACAAAGAAAATACCAAACATTATAAAAAAGAATTAAAATCTAAAACAGAGAACTCATCGGCCCTAAATGATAAAATCAGTGAGCTTGATAATAAAATAGCCTCCCTAGATTCTGAAGTTAAAAAAAATCAAAAAATAATATGGGACCTGTTAAATGGAAAATTAGCATACACTATCGAGGATAATTCAAAATCAAAAAGGTTGATGAAAGATTTAAAACTAGCATTCGACTATTTAATTTTTGAAGGTGTAACAAAAATTAATGGCTACGAATCATTAAAATCTGAAGGTACAGGAGTAAACAAACGAGGTTGGAATGCCCTAAAAACTGCCGGCTTTTTTAGAGAAACCAAAGAAAAAGAGTATATATTATCTACCGAAGGTGAAAAGATCTTTTATTTTTATAAACAAATTAAAAATACCGGTCAAAAAGAATTTTAATGCCCAAATATTTCTACAATTGTCCGATTGCATATAAATTTACCCCCTTATAAAAACCAATTTGGATTAAAACAATTTTATGGAACTTAACAAGTATATATACATAATAATACTCGCACTAATATTTATAGTGCCCTTAAGTTTAAGCTTCGGTAAAAAAATCGGGTTTTACAAAAAATGGCGATACATGATCCCTTCACTTATAATTACAGCAATAGCATTTATTATGTGGGAACAGCGTTTTGTGGAAATCAGCATTTGGCAATACAATCCAAAATATATTGTTGGAGTTTTTATAAAAGGTGTCCCACTTGAACAGTGTTTGTTTTTTATAGCAATTCCTTTTCTGGCATTTTTTCTGTACGAAACAATCAAATTTTTTTTAGCTGATTTTGAAAAAAACAATATTGGTGTTGTTACAAACTTAGTACTTGTGGTTTTATTTGCTTTTATGGCTTATCACTACAATTTAAGAACATATACATTTGTAACATTTTTATTTTTATCGGTTTATTTAGGATATACTACTTTCCGAAACCAGTATAAAAAACACTATACCCATTTTTACCTTACATTCCTCATTATCATATTACCTTACATTATTATTGCCAAAACACTAGCAAGCTTACCGCTTATTGTATATAACAACACGCAGGTATCGGGTATTGGTTTTATTTCTTTACCCATCGAAAATTTCGGCTTTTTATTTTTGTTGATATTAATGAATATGACCATTTATGAATATCTAAAAGAAAAAAAATACTTTTAATACACTATTACTAATTGGCTCAACTTACATTCATTTCTGCTATTTTTACACCAAGAATAAAAACATATGGCTTTTATATACCAGGTAGGCATAATTATTTACGGCATACTAATCCGTTTCGCAAGTGTTTTCAACAATAAAGCCAGGCTTTTTGTAAAAGGAAGGCAAAACTGGGAATCAAAACTAAAAAATCAAATTCTAATAGGGCACAATTATTTATGGTTTCATTGTGCTTCATTGGGTGAGTTTGAACAAGGCCGGCCGTTAATCGAAGAAATAAAAAGCATGCATCCTGATTATAAAATTATACTTACCTTTTTTTCACCTTCCGGATATGAAATCCGAAAAAATTATTCGGGGGCCGATATCATCTGTTATCTCCCATTGGATACAAAAAAGAATGCCCGATTATTTTTAGAAATTGTGCAACCAACCAAGGCATTTTTTGTAAAATATGAGTTTTGGTACAACTTTTTAACTGAAACAAACAGAAAAAACATACCCATTTTTATTATTTCGGGGATATTCAGGAAGAGTCAACTGTTTTTTAAAACCAATTTTATTGGCCGTTGGTACAAAAAAGTACTCTCAAAACCCACTCATTTTTTTATTCAGGACGATGAATCAGGTCAATTATTAACTCAAAATAACATCACAAATTTTACAAAAACCGGAGATACACGTTTCGACAGGGTGCTACAAATTACAGAAAGTGTAAAAAAAATACCAATTGTTGAAAAGTTTAAGGGTTACCTTCCATTAATCATTATTGGAAGCTCCTGGAAGCCTGATGAAGAGATAGTTACGAATTTTATCAACCAAAGCAAAAGCACTAAATTTATCATTGCCCCCCACGAAGTTAATGAAGGAAATATCAACCGGATTTTGAAGTTATTAAAGGTTCCAACAGCCAAATTCAGCCAGGTAAATGAGCAAGAAATAGATAACATAAGTGTATTAATTATCGACTCAATTGGACTACTTTCGTCCCTGTATCAATATGGAGATATTGCTTATATAGGAGGTGGTTTTGGTGTAGGAATACACAACATTCTCGAAGCTGCAACATTTGGCCAGCCTGTAATTTTTGGGCCAAATTACAAACGATTTAAAGAAGCAAATGACCTCATTTTTTTGAAAGGTGCATTTAGTATCGACAATTATAGTGCCCTCAAAAAAGTATTTGATTTGTTATTAAATGATGCAAAAAAACTAAAAAACACTTCGCAAATATGCACCGATTTTATCAAACATAATGTTGGCGCAACCGGCCTTATTATAAAAAAAGTTTTCAACATATAAGAATTTTTTAGCACAGTTTTTGTTTTGAAAAATCGAATAATTTATTCGATAATAATTTATGTTTCCCTTCCAAAAAAACAATAAGGAAATTCCTTATAAATAACCTAAAAATACAGTTTTGGTAAACTTTCAATAGTAATTAAATACGTAACTTTCTGATCCATTGTCAACTAACATCTTAAAGTTGATAACTTTTAATTTCTTTTCCGAGAAAAGTGTACCGATATTTTGTTTTGTGTTTTATCTTGCAATAGACGTTTTTGGCACTCCTGGATGTTATTAATTCCAGAAAAACAATCAATTAACAAAACATAAAATATTAATAAATTCGTATGGCAACTAACGATGTGGTAGTAGAGACTCTAACGAGCAAAAAAACATTTTCACAAGAAGAGGCTTTTAATGCCTCGGTGAAATATTTTAATGGAGATGATTTAGCCGCCAGGGTATGGATAAACAAATATGCCCTAAAAGATTCATTCGGGAATATCTTTGAATTAACCCCCGATGATATGCATAAAAGATTATCCAAAGAATTGGCGAGAATTGAAAAACGCTACCCAAATCCATTTTCTGAAGACGAAATCTATCAGGTACTAAAAAACTTTAAACATATAGTACCTCAAGGTGGTCCAATGACAGGGATAGGCAATGACTATCAAATAGCTTCATTATCCAACTGTTTTGTTATTGGTAATAACGGCGATTCGGATTCATACGGTGGAATCATGAAAATGGATCAGGAACAAGTTCAATTGATGAAACGCCGTGGAGGTGTTGGGCACGATTTATCACATATCCGCCCCAAAGGATCTCCTGTGAAAAATTCAGCCTTAACATCAACAGGTATTGTTCCTTTTATGGAACGGTACTCTAATTCGACTCGCGAAGTTGCCCAGGATGGCCGAAGAGGTGCATTAATGCTCTCAGTTTCGGTAAATCACCCCGATGCTGAAAATTTTATTGATGCAAAAATGGAACAGGGTAAAGTTACCGGTGCCAATGTTTCAGTTAAAATTACCGATGAATATATGAAATCAATTGAAGGAAATGGTTCCTTCATGTCGCATTACCCTGTTCATTCTGACAATCCTTCGTATAAAAAAGAAATTGACTCGAAAGCATTATGGAAAAAAATTGTCCACAATGCCTGGAAATCGGCCGAACCTGGAATTTTGTTCTGGGATACGATTATTAAAGAATCAGTTCCTGATTGTTATGCTGACCTGGGATATAAAACTGTTTCAACAAATCCATGTGGAGAAATTCCTCTCTGCCCATATGACAGTTGCCGCTTGCTCGCAATTAATCTTTATTCATATGTAGAGAAACCTTTTACCGAACAAGCCCAGTTCAATTTTGAACTTTACAAAGAGCACATTCATTATGCCCAACGCATTATGGATGATATCATCGACCTCGAACTCGAAAAGATTGATGGAATTATCGATAAAATTAACGATGACCCCGAAAGTGATGAGATAAAATCGACTGAACGTAATTTATGGGAAAACATCCGTAAAAAAGCTAAAGAAGGCCGCCGTACAGGCATTGGCATAACTGCCGAAGGTGATATGCTTGCTGCAATGGGTTTACGCTATGGAAGTGATAACGCCACCGATTTTTCAGAAGAAATTCATAAAACTCTGGCTATTGAAGCATACCGTTCATCGGTTTATTTAGCAAAAGAAAGAGGTGCATTTAAAATATATGATGCTGAACGTGAAAAAAACAATCCGTTAATTAACCGCATTAAAAAAGAAGATGAAAGTCTGTACAACGAAATGGTTCAGTACGGAAGGCGTAATATTGCCTTATTAACCATTGCACCAACTGGCACAACCAGTTTGATGACACAGACCACCTCAGGTATAGAACCTGTGTTTATGCCTGTTTATAAAAGGCGTAGGAAGGTTAATCCGAATGACAAAGAAGTAAGAGTTGATTTTGTAGACGAATTAGGCGACCATTGGGAGGAATATATTGTTTTCCACCGCCAGTTTAAAACCTGGATGGAAATTAACGGATACAACCTAAATAAAACGTACAGCGAAGAAGAACTGGATGAGATGGTTCAAAAATCGCCTTACTATAAAGCAACTTCAAACGATGTTGACTGGATGGCCAAAGTCCAAATGCAAGGACGAATTCAAAAATGGGTCGACCACTCAATTAGTGTCACAATAAACTTGCCTGAAAATGCTACTGAAGATTTAGTTGGCAAATTATATGTCGAAGCATGGAAAAGTGGCTGTAAAGGAGTTACTGTGTACAGGGAAGGCTCTCGCACAGGAGTATTGATTTCAAATAAAAAAGAAGACAAGGCGAAATTTGCTTCAGTCCCAAAACAAAGGCCTGATGCACTTGAAGCAGACGTTGTCAGGTTTCAAAATAACAAAGACAAATGGATTGCCTTTATAGGAAGAGTTGGAGACAGGCCTTATGAAATTTTCACAGGGCTATCTGACGACGAAGACGGAATATTGCTTCCACGCTCAGTTACAAGCGGATTAATTATTAAAAACCGTGAAGACGAAATAACATCGAGGTACGATTTTCAATACACCAACAAACGAGGTTTTAAAACTACCATCGAAGGGCTTTCATACAAGTTTAATCCGGTATACTGGAACTATGCAAAATTAATTTCGGGTGTGCTCAGGCACGGAATGCCAATCCACAAAGTAGTTGAATTAATAACAAGCCTTCAGCTCGATAACGAAACCATTAACTCATGGAAAGCCGGTGTTGCAAGGGCTCTGAAAAAATATATTCCTAATGGGACCCATGCCGATGATACCTTGTGCGAAGAGTGTTCTTCAGAAAATGTAATATACCAGGAAGGGTGCCTCACATGTAAAGATTGTGGCTCATCGAAATGTGGGTAATTAAAATTATCTGCTAAAAAGAAACCCAAAACCTAAATGGTTTTGGGTTTCTTTTTTTATGCTACTTATAAAAAACAAAGCAGCTAAAATTATAGAATTATGCTTCAATCAAATTTTTATAATCTTCAACCGATAATAAACCTTCAATTTCAGAAACATCAGCAATTTTAATTTTTATCATCCATCCTTCACCATATGGATCTTTATTTACTAATTCGGGAGCATCGGCAAGAGCTTCATTAAATTCAGACACTTCACCACCCACAGGCATAAATAAATCGGAAACTGTTTTTACAGCTTCAACTGTTCCAAATATTTCACCCTTGTCTAAAGTTTCACCTTCAGTTTCTACTTCAATAAATACAATATCGCCTAATTCACCCTGGGCAAACTCTGTAATTCCAACTACTGCAATATCGCCTTCAATACGGATCCATTCATGATCCTCTGTAAATTTTAAATTTTCTGGTAATTCCATGGTTAAGATTTTTTCTCAATTATAGGCAAATGTAACATATTTTGCTGACAAAAAATTCAATATAAACTGTCATTTTTCAGGTTAAAAGCAACTTTCAAAACAGTACATCATAAAACTGAAACATTTTGTACTTTTGTTTTAAAATAACAATTTATGTTCAGCTTAAAAATAACATCGGTCAACCAATTAAAAAAGGTAGCAATCCAATTGATAAGCCACTTCCCTGAAGAAAAAATATTCGCGTTCTATGGAAAAATGGGAGCCGGAAAAACAACATTTATTCAATCGTTTTGCGCTGCTCTTGGCTCGGTTGATAATGTAACCAGCCCTACTTTTGCAATAATAAATGAATATTCAGATGCTAATTCTTCTCCCATTTACCATTTCGATTTCTACCGGATAAAATCGATTGAAGAAGCATTTGACATGGGTTACGAAGATTATTTGTATAGTGGCAACTATTGCCTGATTGAATGGCCAGAAAAAATCGAACAAATTCTTCCTGAAGGAATCATTGAAGTTAAAATTGAGGCCGATGAAAATGAAACCCGTACAATCACAGCTCAAAAAATACGATAGGAAATTAAAGTTCCATATTAATTCTGTTTACGCCTTCAACATTCAAATTAATTATACTTTTATTCTTCCGTTTCAAAACAAAATTTAAAACAGAAAAACCTGTTTTGAAAATTCAGCATTTGAATGTAACTTGTAATCCGTTTCAAACGCAATAGAATGAAAAATAAAGGAAACCCAAAAGACAAAATTTCTTTTCCCAAAACCATGCTTCTCCCTAAAGAAGAAATGTTGGAAGTTAAACATCGCGGGCAAAAAATAAAAATTGGGATTCCTTCCGATTTATCAAAGGTTGAATACCGTGTACCTCTTACTCCTCAGGCTGTTGACCTGCTTGTTTCATATGGGCACGAAATATTTATTGAAACTAATGCGGGTAAATCAGCTAACTATTCCGACGAAGAATACAGTGAAGTTGGGGCAGTAATTGTGGCTAAAAAAGAGGAAATTTTCCAATGTGACATTATCCTTCGGGTGTCACCTTTCGACTGTGACGAGATTGACATGTTACGCGGCAACCAGGTAGTTTTTTCGAATATGCAGATTCAGGCACACTGTAATGAATCAATCGAAAAAATGATGAAGAAAAAACTAACTTCTGTCGCTTATGAATATTTCGAAGATGAAGAAGGGCATTTACCGTTTATGCATCAAATGAGCCAAATTGCCGGAATTTCTGCAATTACTATTGCCAGCGAATATTTAAGTACTTCACGCAATGGCAAAGGTGTGTTATTTGGCGATGTTACCGGTATTACTCCTGCCGAACTTGTTATTATTGGCACCAGTACAGCTGCCGAATTTGCTGCACGAGCAGCTTTAGGATTGGGTATTTTTGTAAAAGTTTTTGGCACTTCAGTGGCAGAATTAAGCAAGCTCGAAGAAAAACTGGGACAACGAATATTTACATCTGTATTTTACCCTAAAGTGTTAAAAAAAGCTTTGGTATCGGCCGATGCAGTAATTGGGGCAACTTCATTTAATACTACTCCTAACTTTAAAGTTTCGGAAGACATGGTCAAAACCATGAAGGGCGGAACCGTAATTATCGACCTAAATGTTAGCCAGGGAGGATGTTTTGAAACTTCGAGGTGTACCGACCTGAAGAATCCATCCTATATTGAACATGGAGTAGTTCATTATTGTGTGCCCAACATTTCATCGCTTGTTGCACGAACTGCCTCGATTTCGCTCAGTAATATTTTAATACCAATTCTTCTTTCGATTGGTGACTATGGCGGAGTTGATAATTATATAAAATCATCAAAAGGATTTCGTAAAGGGGTATATGTTTATCAGGGAATTCTGACCAACCACGATGTAGGTTCACATTTTAATATTCCGGCCAAAGACCTTGATTTATTACTGGCAATCTTTTAAACTTCAATTAATATAGTCATTGAAACAGGCAGAACTATTATTGATTCGGATTCAGCAACTCTTAAACCTTGTTCATTAATTTCAGAACCTTCGGACATAATCTGGTATTTTTTACCGTCCAAAGGCACTGATATTTCTGTATTGTTCCCATTAAAAATAACCACAATTTTATTCCATCTGTCATTTACTGCCTTCCCATTTAAGCAATAGGCAACAACTCCTAATTGATATTCTTTGCAGAAATTTAAATTTTGCCTGATTTGTTCAGATTGCTCCATCCTGAAAGCGGGATGGTTCTTCCGAAGTTGAATCAATTTCTGAAAATAATTAACTACATCTCCAAACTCTGCCTTTCGGTTCCAATCAATCTGATTAACCAAATCCGACGATTTATATGAATTCTCAACACCGTTTTTGGTTCTGCAAAACTCCATACCTGCATGAATAAATGGGACTCCCTGAGACGTAAGAACAATGGCTCCAGCCAGTTTAACCATTTTTTTTAACTCCTCATCAGATGCGTTAGGATTACTCAGTTTTATTTTATCCCAAAGCGTATAATTATCGTGGCACGATACATAATTGATACATTGTGTTGGTTCGGCTGCCCATGCTGATCCTGAAGTTTTTATATAATCGTATACAATCTGAGGATGGTAGGTTGCGCCTACAATCCCAAATTTTACAGCTTCTTCATTTAATGCCAGGCCACTCACAAATCCATTGGTTTTTTTACCTCCCCATCCACCCTTCAGGGCGTCGCGCATATCATCGCTAAATGCTGCAATTCCAGGAAGTTTTTTTATATTATTTTTTACAGCCCTGAAATTTTCAGGCATCGGGCTAAGGTCGGCAGCCCATCCTTCGCCATACAAAAATATTCCTTTGTCCATTTTATCCATTTCAGCCCGTATAGCCTGCATGGTTGGCAAATCGTAAATACCCATTAAATCGAACCTGAAACCATCGATGTGAAATTCGGTTGCCCAATATTTTAATGAATCGATAATATATTTCCTTACCATCGCCCGTTCAGAAGCAATTTCGTTGCCACACCCCGAAGCATTTGAAAAAGTACCATCGGGTTTTTGACGGTAAAAATAACCCGGAACAGTTTGATTAAAAACCGATCGTTTAGTCAAACCGGTATGATTATAAACCACATCCATAATCACACCAATTCCATTTTTATGAAGGGCTTTTACCAACTCTTTAAATTCCCGAATTCGAACTTTCCCATCAAAAGGATTTGTTGAATATGAGCCTTCTAAAGCATTAAAGTTTTGAGGGTCGTATCCCCAATTGTATTTTTCATTTGGGTGTTCTTCATCCACCGTATAAAAATCGTATACAGGAAGTAAGTGGATATGGGTAATTCCCAGTTCTTTCAAATAAGCAACCCCAGTGAATAAACCCTCGGGCGTTTGGGTGTTTTCTTCAGCAAAACCAACATATTTACCTTTATTTATTATGCCTGAAAATTCAGAAATAGAAAAATCGCGCACATGGATTTCATAAATAATAGTTTCAGTAAAACTGTTATAACGTGGCCCTTTATCATTTTCCCATACTTCAGGATTTGTTTTTTGCCGATCAAAAATCATCCCCCTTTTGCCATTTACACCAACACATGTAGAATAAATATCTGGAACTTCATTTAACCAACCCTCCGAATCTTTAATTTTAAATGTATAAAACTTACCTTCAAAATCACCTTCAAGTTCAATAGCCCAACATCCAAATTTCAGAGATTTTAAATTGGTTCGTAAAAAAGGTTTGCCATCTTTCCCCGATTCATACAGCCGAAGCTCAACTTCAACTGCTGTGGGTGCCCAAATTTTAAAAGTTGTTTTTTCAGGATACCAAAAAACGCCAAGGTCATTTCCTTCGTAATTTGGAAAGGTTGAAAAATCGATGTGATTAAATAGCCAATTTCTCATTACCACTTCACCAATGTTTTTTTGATAAATGTACTTTTGCTTCCTTTTAATTTGCCTTTCATATCGTAAATAACAACCTTAATTTTCTGATGCCGTTTTAATAATTTATCGTGCGAATAAAAGTGGTTCAAATCAATTTTTAACGAATGGGTTTTCCCTGCCTCAAGATACAGAGGATAAACCTGAATATTATTTACGCCTTTTAATTTAAACTTCCGCTTATAAAAAAAATTATCAAATATCAACACCGGACGGTCAAGGTCAACATCCTTATTTCCAGAATTTTTAATCGTCAGAGTCAAAAAATTCGGAAAATAAATCTTTTCCTTTTTAAGGTATATTTCAATTTTCGATTTTCCAAAAAGTGGTTTTTTAAAGTTTCCAATTTTTAATTTCGTTATCCTCCAAACCAAAACAACAAGTAACAAACACAAAAGAAGAAAAAACCAAATTAGCTTGTCTCCTTCAGGGCCAATTTCGTTTTGAGCAAAAAGTAAAAACGGCAAAAAAAACAAAATCAAAAAACCTGCGCCTTTCTTCATATTTTATAATTTGGCGTAAATGTAATGGTTTTTTACTATGAATTTTACCTTAGTGCTTCAACTTCTTCAATAGTTTTTGGTTTTGGCTTACCCAACAATTTAGCTCCTGAAACGGTCATTACAAAATTTTCTTCATTCCTTATTCCACCAAAATTCCGACAACTATTAACTTTTCCCCAATTAATAAAATTGGTAAATTTATTCTGCGATTGCCATAAGTCAATAAGTTCAGGAATAAAATAAATACCTGGTTCAATGGTAAATACATGCCCGGCTTGCAGTGGTTTAGCCAACCTCAATGATTTTAATCCAAACTGCGTACTTTTAGGTAAACCATCGTATCCTACCCACACTTCACCAAGGTCTTCCATGTCGTGTACGTCGAGGCCCATCATATGCCCCGTGCCACAAGGAAAAAACAAGGCATGTGCCCCTTCAGCAATAGCCTCATTCGTATCTCCTTTTGTAAAACCAAGTGTTTTTAATCCGTCAAAAATGGATTTGCAAGCAGCAATATGTGCATTCCTAAATGGTTTGCGGTATTCAAGGGCATAAACAGCTGCCTGATGTGCAGCTAATGTAATTTGATATATTTCCTTTTGTTCCGACGAAAACGTTTTACTAACCGGGAAAGTACTTGATAAATCACCTGCATAACCCATTGGTGTTTCATAACCTGCGTCAACCAGGCACATGTCTCCTTTACTAATTTTATTTCCGTGGTAATGGTTGTGCAATGTTTGCCCATTTTTTGTTGCAATAATCGGGAATGCAATATCACCTCCGGCTGCAAGGGCTATTTTATGAACCTCGGCCGCAATTTCGGCTTCCAACATTCCCGGTTTAGCAAACCGGGCGGCTGCAATATGCATATCAACCGAAATATCAACTGCCTTGTTTATTTCAATAATTTCTTCCTTGGTTTTAATTTCGCGCTGGCTAACAACGGCCTTTACCAATTCAAGCGAAAATTTTTCAGAAATTAAATCAGGAGAAACTCCTAAAAGGTTCTGAAGTTTGATTTTATTTTCGGGCCGATACACTGGTAAAAAATGAATGTGTTGCTTTTTTTTCTGAACAGCAACCAAAAACGTCGAAAGATTGGTTAATGATTTTGCCCGGGTTACTCCACACAAAACAGCACGATCGGCAATAGTTGGCTGTGGTCCCATCCAAACAATATCATCGATGGTATAATCATTACCAAAAATAATTTCGGTTGAATTATCAATATCAATGACCGCGGCTATACCCGGATGTTGAATTCCAAAATAATACAAAAAAGTGCTGTCTTGCCTAAACCGATAAGTATTGTCAGTATAGTTCATGGGAGATTCATCATTCCCCAAAAACAAAATAATTCCTGATCCTACAATTTCTGCTAATTTTTTACGGCGTTCGATATAGGTTTTTGATTGAAACATAATTTCTCTATAATTTGAGTTAGTGATCTTATTTTAATGATTTTTCTGTAAGAAATTATATCAGGCACTTTCATGTGCAGTCCTTAATATTATTTCATTCTGAAGGTCTTCCCCAAGGTCGTTAAAATAGTCGCTGTACCCTGCTACACGCACTATTAAATCGCGGTGATTTTCAGGATGTTTTTGTGCATCGCGTAAGGTTTCGGCATCAACAACATTAAACTGAATATGGTGCCCATCCATTCGGAAATAACTACGCACCAGCTGTGACACCTTACGAATTGCCTCATCGTCGCTAAAAAATGACGGGGCAAATTTTTGATTCAGCAAAGTCCCTCCAGTTCGTAAATGGTCAATTTTAGCTGCTGATTTTATTACAGCCGATGGGCCATGAGTATCGGCTCCCTGCACTGGAGAAATTCCTTCGGAAACCGGAAGGCCTGCCTTTCGCCCATCGGGGCTGGCGTGCATCACACTTCCAAAATAAACATGGCATGTTGTTGGCAGCAGGTTTACCCGATAAGCTGCACCTCGTGGCGATTGATACCCATTTATAACATTATAATATATTTCAAAAACAGCACGTAACTGGTCATCAGCAGCATCGTCGTCATTCCCATATTTTGGTGTTTTATAAATCAGCTGATAGTGCAACTCTTCCGAACCTTTAAAATTTTCCTCAAGTGCCTTCAAAAAATTCCTCATTTTTATGGATTTATTCTCAAAAACATGGCTTTTTAATGCAGTAAGGCTGTCGGTAACAGTTCCCATTCCTACCCCCTGAATGTAGTTTGTATTGTAACGGGCTCCTCCACAAATATAATCGGTGCCATTTGCCACACAATCATCAATTACCAACGACAAAAAAGGTGTAGGCACATGGTTCATAAAAATGCTTTCAATTACATTGCTGCCTTTTATTTTTATTTGAATAAAATGTTCAACTTGTTTGCGAAAAGCATCTACCAAATCGCGGTAAGATTGAAAAGTTTCCGGCTCACCTGTTTTTAAACCAATTTGTTTTTTTATCCGTCGATCAAATCCATTATGTAATGTTATTTCCAGAATTTTAGGCAAATTAAAATAGCCTGTCAGCAAATAGCTTTCGGTACCAAAAGCACCGGTTTCAACACATCCGCTGGCACCGCCATTTCGAGCATCGATGATATTTTTCCCTTGCCCTATTAATTCCTGAATAATAGCATCGGTATTAAAAATGGAAGGTTGCCCAAAACCTGTTTTAGTAATTTTTACGGCTCTATCGATAAATCTATCCGGATTTCTTTTACTCAACTGAACCATTGAGCTGGGTTGCAACAAACGCATTTCTTCAATCACATCTAATATGATGTAT
Organism: Prolixibacteraceae bacterium; assembly: GCA_963666575.2. GTDB lineage: Bacteria > Bacteroidota > Bacteroidia > Bacteroidales > Prolixibacteraceae > JABMQB01. The sequence continues at coordinate 140,425 of CAXXYG010000014.1, read as the reverse complement.
GATAAATCGTTGACAGCATCTGAACCATCGGGTAACAGACCGCCCAAATTAATCAAAGCAAAATCAGTATAAGTATTACTTTCGAGAGCAGTAATCCCCACTTTTGGGGGTGCCGGATGGTTATTAAATTTGATCCAAAACGATTGCAACAATTCGGTGGCCTTTTCTTTTGTTAACGTCCCGGCTTCAAGTTCTTTTTTATAGAATGGATACAAATTTTTATCGAGGCGCCCCGGATTAAATGAATCCCATGGATTTACCTCTGTAACAACTCCGAGGTGGACAAACCAATAGTATTGTAAAGCTTCATGGAAAGTTTTTGGTGTTTTGGCTGGTACATTTCTACATATTTGAGCCATTTCCAATAGTTCATTCTTCCGCAATGTCTCTTTTTCAGTTAAAGCCAATTCTTCCAATTTATCAGAATGACGGTGTGCAAAAACGATGATTGTTTCGGCAGCAATTCTCATCGCTTTTAGCTCTTCCTGTTTTTCAAAAGCTTTAGGGTCAGAAATAAAATTGAGTTTTTTTAAACTTTCATCAATATCATCGATAATATCCAACATTCCTTTGTGGTATATTTTATCGCCTGCCACCGTATGCCCCGGAGCCCGCTGTTCCATAAATTCAGTAAATATCCCGGCATCGTAAGCATTATGCCATTCTTCATCCATGGTTTTCATAATCCGGTCACGGTTCGACTTTCCTTCCCAGAATGGAATAACTATTTCTTCGTAAACATTCCGGGTTTGCTCATTCACTTTAAATCCAACTTTCTCACGAGTATTCAAAATATCCAAATCGCGAAGCGAATGGACCGTAATTTCAGGATAAGTTGGTGTGGCTTTTGGTGCCGGACCACGTTCGCCAGCAATTAACTCACCATTCATTTATACAGACCTGTTTATTTTCCAGTGATGTGTCTAAAGGCTTTTGCCCTCTGGACTGGAATTGAATCACCAAAAGCCAGGTGGTTTTTATAAAATTCAGTAACCAACAAAGCACGTTCTTCCGAAATTATATTAATGGCATTCAGGCTCTCTTCTCGTAATTTTTTTATTCTTGGTGTCATAATTCAGTAGTAAGTAATTCGTAGTAAGTCGTAAGTATTTAGCCTCCGATTTTAACTTTAAAACCTTCATTTCTCAAACATGGTTTTTTATGGTTTCCATTTCCATTTTTTTCAATCTCTTTTTGATTTGGCATACGGTATTTCATTCCAAACCGTTCGTATTTACTTTTTCCAATATGATGGTATGGTAACAAATCAACCTGTTCGATTTGGTTGAGATTTTTTAACAGTTTTATTGAATTTTTTAAATTCTCTTTTGAGTCATTTATCCCGTTTATTACAGGAATTCGAATTCGGATTTTCTTGCCCTTTTCTGATAAAAATTTCAAATTCTCTAAAATTAATTTATTCGAAACTCCTGTATATTTTTGGTGAAGTTGATCGTCCATCAATTTTAAGTCAAATAAAAACAAATCGGTAAAAGGAAGTATATCCTTAAAATCATCTTGTCTCCCAAATCCTGAAGTATCAACTGCTGTATGGAAACCTTCTTTTTTTGAGGCTTCTAAAAGCTCTTTAAGGAAAAGAGGCTGCATCAAAGGTTCGCCCCCGGAAAAAGTAACACCACCACCCGATTCTTCCATAATAATCTGTTCTTTTTTTAATTGGAAGATTATTTCTTCAATATGTGTTTCTTTTCCTACAATTTCATTTTCAACAAACGTATGGGCATCCAGTTTTACATTTTTTGAAACACACAGAGGGTTTAAACTCCAGCTTTCAGGATTGTGGCACCACCAACACGACAATGTACACCCTTTCATAAAAACCGTAGTTCGAATACCAGGTCCATCGTGTACAGCAAATCGTTTTATATCAAAAACAACACCCATTTCCATAAATTAAAAATTAAAAAAGAGAAAAAATTAGAATAGTTAAAGGGGGAGGTAAAACAAATCAAAAAATCCAACACTCGTACAAACCCTTGCCGAAGTTATGGTACAAATTTAAATTGTATATGACCCTGAATTTCATACATGCAATTTATAAATTTTCAATAATTAACATACCACTTACATGTCTTCTTCCTGCTATTTATACTGTTTCTTAATATGTTGTCGGATTTAGCTAACAAACTATGTTTTAAAAAAATTGATCTATATTCTGCTTTTTTCGTAACTTAAACCAGAACCAAATTTGCCACAAAATGAACCATTCTCATCTACACCGCCGCGATTTTGTAAAAACCAGCCTCGCTGCCTCTGTTGGATTTGCTATGGGTTTACCTCCGTTTAACAATCCTCCAATTGTTAGCATTGTCAAAATAAAAAACAACAATATACCTTTCGCAGTTGAAAATGCCCTCGATTTATTAGGTGGAGTAAATCAGGTATTAAAAGACAAAACCCGGATAATGATTAAACCCAACCTTGTTGGTCCCGATCCACGAAGCACCACAAAACCAGCAGTTATTAAGGCATTAGCCGAATTAATGAAAAATGCTGGTAAAGAAGTTTGTATTGCAGAAGGTTCAGCTGCTTCGCCGGGATTTAATATTAAAGGCGATGTGACCTACCGGACAAAAAAGTCTGAGATTCTGGATAATATGCAAAAATATGTTTTTGACCAATTGGGTTATACTGTGTTGGCAAAATCGATGAATGTGCCATTAATCAACCTGCACTCAGGCGACCTTGTTGAAGTGGATGTTCCTCACGGGTTGGCATTTGACAAAATCACTCTCCATAAATCAGTTACAGAAACAGATTTGTTGTGCTCGGTGCCAATGATGAAAACACATGTAATGGCAACCGTTACATTGGGTATGAAAAACCTGATGGGGCTTTATCCTGGAACAGTTTATTATTCCGTACGCTCATTTTTGCACGACCTTGCAGCTGAAAAAAATTCACCCGGAATTGCGTTTGAAATCCTTGATATGGTTCGCGCCAGCAAAATGGGATTAACTGTTATCGATGCCTCAATTGCAATGGAAGGCGATGGCCCTTCGGAAGGGCAACTGGTGAATATGGGACTTTTAATAGCAGGAACTAATCCGTTAGCCAACGATTTGGTTGCTGCTAATTTAATGGGGTTTAAAACTTCAGAAATACCTACTTTTGAACATGCTATAAAATCAGGAATGACGCCTACCTCGCTTTCCGAAATTGAGATCAGGGGAGAAAAACCCGAAAATGTAAGGCGGAACTTTAAAAAACCAAATATCATTCCATGGAATGCCATCAATAAATTGTGGGGAGTTGAAGAGATATAATCAGGCAGAGATAATTATGAACAAAAAAAGGAACAAAAAAATTGTACTATCTTCCTGACATATTACATTTTTTCAGCAAATTTTTCAACCTCTCTGAATACCCTAAAAAAATTACCGCCCCAAACTTTTTTAATTTCTTGAGGTGTATACCCACGTTTTAACATTTCGCGAGTGATAGTTGGAAATTCGCTCACGTCGGCACACCCATCAATACCACCGCCACCATCAAAATCGCTGCCAATACCTACATAATCAATTCCCACTAAATTTTTTACATAATCAATGTGGTCGACACAATCAGACACAGTAGGCAAATCCCTCGGGTATTTTTTTTTCATGTCATTCCATCGTACTCGTACCTCTGCTTTTTCAGCATCGCTCATCGAATCGTATGTGGAATTAAAAATGGCTCTGATTTCCTGTTCTTTCTGATAACGAACAGTTGTAGTATCAGGGTCTTTAATGTATACATCCAACAAACAAATTTGAATAACTCCACCCTTTTCAGCCAGTTTAATAATCATTTCATCTGTCATATTCCGGTGATGATGAGCAATTGAACGGACACTCGAATGAGAAGCAATTACAGGAACTTTACTTAATTCTATCACATCAAAAAACGATTTATCGGAAACATGCGACACATCAACGATCATCCCCAATTGGTTCATTTTGTTTACAACCTCTTTCCCAAAAGGGCTTAAACCATTGTGTTCGGCACCCTTTTTATCAGACGAAGAATCGCAGATTTCATTATTTTTCGAATGGCTTAAAGTAATATACCTGACTCCCTTGTTATAAAATTCTTCGACACGTGAAAGTTGTGACCCAATCGGGAAACCATTCTCCATACCAATATAAATAGCTCGCCGTCCTGTTTTTTCAATACGTTTGGCATCAGATGACTTAGTTGCCACTTCAGCTACTTTACTATATTTATTACATACGGCATAGGTCGAATCAATCATACGGTATGCCAAATTATAAGCCTCTTCGGTATTTTCAGGAGTACGTTCTTTTTGTCCGGTAAAAGCAGCAAAAAAGATGGCATCCAGTCCTCCTTCTTTCATCCGGGGAAAATCGACTCTGCTTTCAGGAGCTTTATTTTTTTTGCCAATATCAAGCTTGTCATTTAAAAAAGCCATTGGCGTATCACAGTGTGTGTCAACAGTCAACGCAGAGTTGTGAATACGCTTTATTTTTTTCTCTAAATCTTTTGCTTCTGCTGAATGATTTATAAATATCAACAACAAACAAACACTAAATACTTTCGACATACTATATTTTAACAATTAAAAATCAAGGATTAATTCTTTAGCTATTTCAGGTAAGTTTTTCCCATCAAAATTCCCGGAGCTCATTAACAACAAATTTTTATTTCTCCAATTTACACTTCCCAAATCATCAAACAAAGCATCTGAATTGGTAAACACTTTCAGGTTTATTTTGGCAAAAGCATCGTTCACCATTTGTTTTGTTATGGGCTCCAGCTTTTTATGTTTCATGGTATGTGGATTAAAATACACATAAGCCACATCGGCCTTTTCCATACAATTTTTGTAAAAAGGCAAAAACTCCTTTTTTAACGAACTAAAAGTATGTAACTCCATACAAGCAATTAACTGGCGCTTAGGAAATTGTTGTTTAACAGCTTCGGTTGTTGCTTTTAATTTTGAAGGAGAATGGGCAAAATCTAAAAACAGTGTCGAATCATTATTCTCAGCCAATATCTGTAATCGTTTGTGAGCCCCATAAAATGTTGAAATAGCCTTATAAAATCCAGCATCTGAAATTCCTAATTTATTACAAACCTCCTTAGCACCGGAAATATTTTCCATATTATGATTCCCAAAAACCTGAACCGGAATTTTGTAATTATTTACTTTTAAACATGTAAGCCCGTTTTCGATTTCAGCGGCATGTGCTGAATAAGGTATTTTAGTTTTAATTTTTGAAGATTCGCACATTTTTCGAACATTACTATCACCTTCAAAATAAATCAAAGTACCATAAGAATTTATCTTATCTACAAATTCAGAGAACTGGGCCTTATAATTATCGAACGTAGGAAACACATTAATGTGGTCCCATGCTATTCCGGTTATTAAAGCAATATGTGGCTCATATAAATGGAACTTTGGCCGTCGGTCGATAGGCGAAGACAAATATTCATCTCCTTCAAAAACCGCCAATTCTGTTGATTCTTTTAACTCTACCATTGTTTCAAATCCTTCGAGTTGAGCACCAACCATATAATCAAAATCAATGGAATTTTCTTTCAGAACATGCATCACCATTGAAGTAATGGTAGTTTTTCCATGGCTTCCCCCTATTACCACCCGGGTTTTATTTTTAGTTTGTTCATACAAAAATTCAGGGTACGAAAAAATCCGTACTCCCAGCGCCTGAGCTTTGATTAATTCAGGATTATCGGGCCGTGCATGCATTCCCAAAATTACAGCATCAAGGATTTTTGAAATTGAAGAAGGAAACCATCCTATTTGCGCTGGCAACAATTTATATGTCGCCAACCGGCTTTTTGAAGGCTCAAAAATCTCATCGTCAGAGCCCGTTACAATATGCCCTTTTTTATGAAGGGCAATTGCCAGATTATGCATGGCACTGCCACCTATAGCTATAAAATGAATTCTCATAAATTATTGGAAAAGCCTAAAGATAATCATTTGAAACTTTCACAAGCAACCAGTTATTAATTAATTACATCAAATAAATAAAACTAACTCAGTAATGTATGAAAACAATTTACAAAAAATCGCCCTTTTACTATTTGTTTGTAGTTTTTATAATGTTCATCGTTATCAGTTGCCATGATGAGGAGCAAACTATTAAAACCATAAATCTTTCTGAAAACACATTTGTTTTTGAACCGCAAAATCCAACTCCAAACGAGCATGTATCAATTATAACTTACGGATGCAATTACAATGTTTTGGCTTCGGTAAATAAAAACCAAAATGATATTGTAATAAAAAAAAGGTTTAACAGCCAAATGAAATGGCCTTGCATTTTAGAATTGGATACCATCTCTCTGGGAACTCTAAATCAGGGCACATATGAGGTTTCCCTTCAAATTGTTGATATTAATCCGATGATAGCCGACAGTGTTTTTAGTGAAAAAAAACTTTCCCTTTCGGTTTCAAACTAATTGTTTTCTTAAACAACCAACAAGTAAGGCAGTCTTTAATTTCCCCTTCTAGTTTAATTTTTTTTACTTTGATTTTTATAATTACCTTAAATGAATAAAATCAATAGTAATAAGTTTGGTTTAAAAAAATGGTTGATTCTGCCATTTATTGCATTAGTAACTTTTCTTTTGACGAAGGTGTTTTTATATAATCCTGAAATTGCAGAAACTTATTATGCACAATCAATTTATCCAATTTTTGCAGGAATTGTATCGCAAATCAACTCAATATTCCCTTTTTCACTCGACGACTTATTTTATATTTATCTGATTTTTACAACAATTTTTTTACTCTTTCTGCTTTTGCTTAGAAAAATTTCATTTAAAAAAGCTGGGAAAATTACACTAAATACATTAGCATTAGTTTATGTCGTTTTTTACTGGGGTTGGGGTTTTAATTATTTCAGAAACGATTTAAATACGCGCCTGGATATTTCAGAAACGGGAACTAATAAAGAACAATTTCTGGAAAAAATAAATCAACTCATACTAAATACAAATCAATCACATACAACATTTACCGAATTCTCTGCAAAAAAAGCCGATTCAGAAATTGAAGAATCCTACCAGAAATTAGCTCCATTCCTGGCACTAAAATACCCAATGGGCAAACGGAAAGCCAAACAAATAACCTTTAGTCGATTTTTTGCCAGCGCAACTATTTCGGGATACTTTGGCCCATTTTTTAACGAAGTCCACGTAAATCGTTTTATACTCCCGGTAGAATACCCAATGGTTTTGGCGCATGAAAAAGCACACCAGTTTGGGATTACCAGCGAAGCTGAAGCCAATTTTTATGCCTGGCTGGTATGCTCACAAAGCCCATCGAAACAATTGCAGTATAGTGCAAATATTTATGTCCTGAAATTTTTCCTTTTTCAGAGCTATAAATTAAAAAACTACAAAGAATTAATTGGTAAAATCGATAAAACTGTAATAGACGATTTCCGAAAAATAGAAAAACATTGGATGGAATTGCAAAACAAAAAAATTGATGCCGCAGCTGGAAAAATAAACGATGCTTATTTAAAAACCAACCATATTGAGCAGGGAATTGATGATTATACAGGAGTTGTAAAACTTATAATGGATTTTACATACGATAGTAAAGCACAGGAAAAAATCAAAAATATAATTCAAAATTAATTCCTATTTTCACATTAAATGAATACAATGAAACTAATTCCTATTTCAGCCGGACATTTTAAGTGCGACGGAGGTGCCTTGTTTAGTGTTATTCCCAAAGTTCTTTGGAAAAAACAAATACCTTGTGACGAGGAAAATTTTGTAAAAATCACAATGCGTTGTTTACTGGTTGACCAGGGCAACCGCAAAATTTTAATTGAAACTGGTGTAGGCAACCACTACAATGAAAAACACATGAAGAACCAGGGATTAGTAGCTGGAAACCATCTGGAAAATTCATTAAAAGAAAATGGTTATTCAATAAACGATATAACTGATGTGTTTTTAACGCACCTACATTGGGACCACTTTAACGGTGCAGCGACAACTAATAATGGAAATTTAAGCCTTACTTTTCCGAATGCCACACATTGGTGTAGCAAAACCCAATGGGAGCATTCCAAAATTTCAAATAAGCGCGAAAAAGCAGCATATTATTATCAGCTTTTAAATTTTGTTATGGATTCGGGGCAACTTAAGCTAGTTGAAAACAAAGGGCCTCTTTTCCCAAACATCGATGTAAAGTTTTTTGATGGGCACACTCCCGGCCAGATGATTCCATTTATCCATCACAAAGGACAAACAATTGTTTATATGTCGGACCTGATTCCAACAGCTGCCAACATTCCTTTATTATGGCTTGCAGCTTACGATTTATTCCCGGAAAAAGCGCTTGAGGAAAAAGAAAAATTCCTGAAAGAAGCTACCGACAATAATTACATCTTATTTTTCGAGCATGATTTTTATACTGAATGTGCCACTTTACATTATAATATAAAAAAAGTGCCGGAATTATTTTTAAAATTAAGTCTCGACGAGCTACTAACGTAAAAATTAAAAAAGGCCGGTAATTTAAACCGGCCTTTTATTTGTGGTGTATTGTATAATAATTAAAAATTTATGGAAGTAAAACTCTATCAATAACATGGACAACTCCATTCTTCCCTTTTATATCGGCTGCTACAACATTACTTTCATTAATCTTGACACCGTTTGATAAATCTACTGTTAAGCTTTTTTGATCATTTAATGTCGCAACCTTACCTTTTGTAAGGTCAGTTGACATAATATTGCCAGACACAACATGGTAAGTAAGTATCGGCATTAACTGCTCAACAGTTAAATCAGCAACTCCTTTAACATTTAATTGTGCAAAAAGTGATTCAAAGGCTGCGTTAGTAGGTGCAAATACAGTAAATGGACCATCAGCACTTAAGGCTTCAACTAAACCTGCTTTTGAAACAGCTTCAACAAGGATAGAAAAATCGGGGTTTGAAACAGCAATCTGAACAACATTGTTGGTCGGAATTTCAGATTCAATTGCTTCAAAAAACTCAGTATTTATCATCCATTCTTCGAGAAATAAAGCAGACTCTTTACTCTCCATATCTAACACTGAATTTAGTTTTAAATCACTGGCATAAACATTTACTATTGCAATTGCCATAACTAATACAAATACTACTTTTTTAATTGTTGTTTTCATAATACTCTTTTTATTTTATTTTGGTTATAATTTTGTCTAAGTTTTTCGTTAAAACTTTCAACAACTATAAAAAACAAAACGCTTTTTTGTTCAATCTTTTTCGTTTTTTATTAAACATACTTGATTTTTTATCACTCATCCTTCTCTTTTTAAGTATCTTACCCAATATGTTAATATATGTTAATTTTTATAATTTGTTATCCGTAGTATTTTGCTGATTTCAATTTTATAATTGATTTTTAACGAAAAAATGAACCATTTTATAAAACTGCTATGTGTATCGTTGAGCTTAAGCACTGTTCTGTTTAGTTAAATATAGTAACTCGACTTGCCAAACTTAGGTTTTTTTCAAAAGACTAAAAATGCAAATATCTACATTGTTCCATATGTAAAAACCTGATTTTCATCAACATATTTGTTAACCTTGTGTTAATTACATTAGTAATAGCGAACAGTAACCTTTAAAAACTACTAATTTTGGCCACTTGATTTTCAAAAAATCTAATTATGACAGATAAGAACCATAAATTATTTACTGAATTTCCACCGGTGACTACCGATGAATGGGAAGCAAAAATAAACGCTGACTTAAAGGGCAGGAATTATGAAAGAGCCTTGATTTGGCGTACCTACGAAGGATTTAATGTAAAACCTTATTACCGTGAGGAAAATTTATCAAACTTAAATTATTTAAATACATTACCCGGTGAGTTTCCTTTCACACGAGGCACAAAAACCAACAACAACTGGTTGGTACGTCAAAATATTTTTGTTACCGATTTCGAAAAAGCAAACAAAAAAGCATTAAGCATTTTAGGAAAAGGCGTAACATCACTAGGATTCTATTTTAACAACTGTAGCGGAATTACAAACAATGACCTGGCTGTTTTATTAAAAGATATTTGCCTCGAAGCCGCTGAAATCAATTTGGTTTGCCCAAACGATGAAAGTAATTGTGCTGAAATATTTGCGCAATATGTATCTGATGGAAAATGGGACAATGCCAATGTGGTTGCTTCAGCCTCGATCGACCCAATCAGTACTTTTGTTTTAAAAGGCAAACTTGAAGAAAATGCTATAGCTAATTTAAAATCGGTTGTTGAAAAAACAAAGGACATTCCTCAATTCAGAGCAATAGGAGTTCATGGGAAAATATTTGCCAACAGTGGTTCTTCAATTGTTCAGGAATTAGCATTTTCACTGGCACAGGGCGCTGAATATTTAACACAACTTACCGGCCTTGGTTTAAGTGTTGATGATGTTGCTAACTCGATCAAATTTAATTTTGGAATTGGCAACAACTATTTTATGGAAATTGCCAAATTAAGGGCAGCCCGCTTATTATGGGCACAAATAGTAAAAGCATACGGACCTGAATCTGACTGTTCAGCAAAACTTATTGCCCACAGCGAAACAAACAGGTACAACAAAACACTATACGACCCATATGTAAACATGCTTCGTACTCAAACCGAAGCTATGTCGGCAGTTTTAGGTGGTGCCCATTCGGTTACTGTTTTACCTTTTAATGCTATTTACGAAGAAACTACTGAATTTTCGGAGCGTATTGCCCGAAACCAGCAAGCCCTTCTTAAAGAAGAATCGTATTTAGATAAAATTACTGACCCATCAGCTGGCTCCTATTATATTGAAAACCTAACTGCTTCATTGGTAGATGAAGTCTGGAATTTGTTTTTATCCGTTCAGGACAAAGGTGGTTTTATTGCTGCATTCCGTGAAGGGTTTATTCAAAATGAAATTAATAATATGGCTGCTAAACGGGATGTAAATCTTGCATTGCGCCGCGAAAATTTATTGGGAATAAATCAGTTTCCTAATTTCACTGAAAAAATTGAAGCGGAATATAATGATTCTGTTTTTGAGCCCATCGACCTTACAGATGAGGATGCTGAGGTTAATACATTAAAACCATACCGCGGATCGCAGGCTTTTGAAGCCCTTCGTTATAAAACCGATATTTATTCAAAAACAAACAAACGTCCTGTTGCCTTTATGTTGACAATCGGCAACCTAACATTCCGCAAAGCCCGGGCACAATTTAGCTGCAACTTTTTTGCTGTTGCCGGTTTCGAAGTAATCGACAACAATGGATTTAAAACCATTACAGAAGGACTTGAAGCTGCTAAAAAAGTAAAATCCGATATTATCGTATTATGTAGTTCAGATGATGAATATGCCGTATTTGCTCCGGAACTCAGCTCACAAATTGAAAATGAGATAATTGTTGTTGCAGGTGCTCCTGCATGTAGAAGTGAATTGGAAGAAAAAGGAATTGCCAATTTTATCAATGTAAAGAGCAATATTCTTGAAGAGTTAAAAGCATATCAAATAAAATTGGGAATTTAAAAAAGGAGAACAATGAAGCCAGATTTTAAAAATATAGATATTAAGGCAGCCTTAGTACAAAAAGATACTGTTGAATGGAATGCCAAAAACAAGATTGAGAAAAACTGGAAAACACCTGAACAGATTCCTGTAAAACCAGTTTACACCAAGGAAGACCTGGAAGGAATGGAACACTTGAACTATGCTGCAGGACTTGCTCCGTACCTCAGAGGGCCTTACTCAGCTATGTACGCTATGCGTCCTTGGACCATCCGCCAGTATGCAGGTTTTTCAACTGCTGAAGAATCAAATGCTTTTTACCGTAGGAATTTGGCAGCAGGCCAAAAAGGATTGTCGGTTGCATTCGATTTGGCAACGCACCGAGGTTACGATTCAGACCATCCGCGTGTTATTGGCGATGTAGGGAAAGCAGGTGTAGCTATCGATTCGATATTAGATATGAAAATCCTGTTCGACCAAATTCCTTTGGATAAAATGTCCGTTTCGATGACTATGAATGGAGCAGTTCTTCCGGTATTGGCATTTTATATTGTTACTGCTTTAGAACAAGGTGCTACATTAGACCAATTGGCTGGAACTATCCAAAACGACATCCTTAAAGAATTTATGGTGCGTAACACCTACATCTACCCACCCGAATTTTCAATGAAAATTATTGCCGATATTTTTGAGTTTACTTCTCAGAAAATGCCAAAATTTAATTCTATCTCAATTTCGGGTTACCACATGCAGGAAGCAGGTGCTACAGCCGACATTGAAATGGCTTACACACTTGCCGATGGTTTGGAATATTTACGAACAGGCATAAAAGCCGGATTAGATGTGGATGCATTTGCTCCCCGCCTATCATTTTTCTGGGCTGTAGGAATGAACCATTTTATGGAAATTGCTAAAATGCGTGCTGCACGTATGATTTGGGCAAAATTGGTAAAACAATTTAACCCTAAAAATCCAAAATCGATGGCATTACGTACACACTCACAAACATCAGGATGGTCATTAACTGAACAAGACCCGTTTAATAATGTAGGGCGTACTGCCATTGAAGCTATGGCTGCCACTTTAGGGCATACACAAAGTTTACACACAAATGCATTGGATGAAGCCATTGCTTTACCGACCGATTTTTCAGCACGGATTGCTCGTAACACACAACTATACATACAACAGGAAACTGAAATTTGCCGATCAGCCGACCCTTGGGCAGGTTCATATTATGTCGAGACATTAACTAAAGAACTTGCTGATAAAGCCTGGGCATTAATCGAAGAAGTTGAAAAACTTGGAGGTATGTCAAAAGCCGTGGAAACTGGTATCCCAAAAATGAGGATCGAAGAAGCTGCTGCAAGGGCACAAGGAAAAATTGACAGTGGTACACAAACCATCGTTGGTGTAAATAAACACCGTTTGGAAAAAGAAGATCCAATTGATATTTTAGAGATTGATAATACTGCTGTTCGTATTTCACAGGTTGAAAGATTAAGAAAATTACGTGCCGAAAGAAATGAAGCAGAAGTTAAAACAGCTTTAGAAGCAATTACTGAAAGTGCTGAAACAGGAAAAGGAAATTTATTGGAACTTGCTATCGAAGCTGCAAAAAAACGTGCATCTTTGGGAGAGATTTCAGATGCCTGTGAAAAAATAGCAGGACGTTATAAAGCAGTAATCAGAACAATTGAAGGCGTGTATAAATCAGAAGCACAAAATAAAGACGAGTTTAAAGAAGCTCAGGCATTGGCTGAACAATTTGCCGAATTGCAAGGCCGCCAACCTCGTATTATGATTGCCAAAATGGGCCAGGATGGCCACGACCGTGGCGCAAAAGTAGTTGCCACAGGTTATGCCGACCTTGGTTTTGATGTTGACATGGGGCCTCTGTTCCAAACACCCGAAGAAGCTGCCAAACAAGCCGTTGAAAACGATGTGCATGTTTTAGGAGTTTCATCGCTGGCTGCGGGTCATAAAACACTTGTACCAACAGTTATTGAAGAACTTAAAAAACTTGGGCGCGACGATATTATGGTTATTTGTGGTGGAGTTATTCCTGCCCAGGATTACCAATATTTGTACGATGCAGGCGCCGTAGCTATTTTTGGCCCCGGAACCAGTGTTGCTGCTGCCGGAAAAAAGATTTTGGGTGTGCTGTTAGAAGCTTATAAAGAAGAGTAGATCTTAGTCGTAAGACAAAAAATATAAAGCCGGTTCTTGAAAGAGAATCGGCTTTTTTATTATTGGGTGAAACGGTTTGGAAACCGCTATTTATTTTTTAGGAATAAACTGTTTTAAGAGGTTTCGAATTTGTTTTTCATTCCCCTCCCCTTTTAATCCATTATGGTAAAAATTATCATTAATCTGATCAACTTCTGATTGAATTTGATCCATTATTCTCTGATAATAATTTATAAGAATATTTTTTTCATAATCAAAACATTCAAAAATGTTTCATAAACTTCAAAAAATTAACAAAATTATCCTAAATATTAACTGCTGGAATTTCAAACCTTTGTTCAGGCATTTTATTTTAAAGGTACAAAACAAAATACAAAAGATCCAACCCCTACCGGTTTGTAATACACAAACCTATTTATTTTTCTAATAATATCAAACGCATACTGCGTTATTTATAAATGTAATACAGATTTGATTTTAGTAATATCAGACAAAAAATAAAACAAACCCAAATCCAACCCGGATTCAAATTGTTTTAAGCGGGTTAATTCACATTAAAGCGAACTATTTCACATTTAAAGCGGAGTTTTTTTGGTTTTAAGCGGAAGATTTCCGGTTTGGAAAATGCCCGCTGAACTTCGACGAACATCCGCTGAACTTAGGAAAGTTTTCGCTACAAAATAATTATGCCCGCTGAACTTCGGAAAATGTCCGCTACAATTTAAATATAACTAATTCATTCACGGCGTGGTTTTAAGTCACACCGTGAATAGTGAATAAGAAAAACACATAAGCCGGTTCTTGAAAGAAGATCGGGTTTTTTTATTGGGAGATGTTCTTTGTAAATCGATTTAAATATTTTTGCTAAAATACAAAAAATCCAACCCCTACTGGGTTGTAACACACAAACCAATTTATTCTTCTATTAAAATCAAACACATACTGCGTTATTTATAAATGGGAATGGGCCTGACATCACAATATTTATCAATATTGCTATTATAATCGAACACTTACTGCGTTCTTTCCTAAAAAAAGGATGGATTATCAACCCTTCAAAAAAACTCGGTACGAGTTTGACTATAGTAACAAACACAGACAAACAGAAAATAAGAACCCGGTACGGGTTCGATACTCATATTAGCAATTAATCAAAAAACTCAAACAAAAACTGCTTATCATACTCCACCTCAAACTTTTTTAAAAAGGCTAAATATTCATCTCTAAATTTTACTTTTGAATGATGCTCTTTCTGATTCAGAATATATTTCACCACCCTATCAATTTGTGATTTTCCATACGAAAAACAACCGTACCCATTCTGCCATCGAAATTTCCCGGGAAACCATTTTTTCGAATTTATAAAATTCGTTGAAACCCTCTTTATTTCTTTAATCGTTTCAGAAGGAGAATGTTTTGGATCAAAACTCATAAAAATATGAACATGGTCAGGCATACCATTAACAGCATAACATTTATGCCCCATACTATTTATTAAACCCGAAATAAACGGAAAAACTTCTTCCTGATACTTTGGTTGTAATAACGCATCTCTGAATTTCACAGCAAAAACAAATTGTAAATATTTGAGTAAATGTGCCAGGTGTCATTTTTAAATTAAAGGTACAAAACAAACTATTACAATTTAATTTTAAATGATTGACTTCTTATCAGCTATGCATATTTTCAAAACAGCTATTTTGATTGACTGTTAAATTATTCATTAGGAAACATAGGTATTGCAGTTTGTAACCGCACTAAATTTTTAAATAACGCGAATGTTAAAAACTTCCACACCCAAACAAATCTCACAAAATTTTTCGCCCCGCGTAACCAATTGTGTAATTTGCAGGTATTGTTATCAGTTGAAGGAATTAAAAAAATAAAAATTCACGATTTTAAAAATTAATGGTAGGCCTGTTAAGTGACGAGAAATTAATGAAACAGCTGTCGGGAGGCAATAAAAAAGCAGCTGGTATTCTGTACGACAGATATTATAAAAAGGTATTCGGATATTTTGTACGCATGACCCGCGATACTGAAATTAGCCGGGACCTTACACAAAATGTTTTTCTGAAGGTTATTAAATACAGCCATAGCTGGAAAGACGATAAGGTATTTGCTTATTGGCTGTTTCGGATTGCCCGGAATATTTTAGTGGATCATTTTAACGCTGCTAAAAAATTTTATGGATTAGACGACGAACCGGAAATTGCTACTATGGAACAGTTTGAAGCAGTACAGGCTATGGAAGCTAAAGAATCGATGGAATTTTTAATGGAAGCCATGTCGCAATTACCTGCCGGTTACCGTGAGCTCATTGAACTAAACAGGTTTCAAGGATTTTCATACAAAGAGATTGCTGTCACTGTTTCATCGACTGAGAACGCCGTTAAGGTGAAAACCTTCAGGGCAATAAAAAAACTTAAAGAAATTTATACAACTATTATAATTGACTGATTATGAAGTGCGAAGAAATAAAAATAAACATCCCGGAATACATCGATGGGAAACTGGATAAAAAAGCCACAGAAGCTATAAGCCTCCACCTCAAAAGTTGTGATAGTTGCACCGAGATCTATAATGAATTTAATTCATTTTTAAAATTTACCGATAAACTCCCCGAAATTTCACCTCCCGAAGGAATGAAGGAAGAATTCCTGGATATGATGGAATCCGAAGATCAATTTATTCAAAATAAAACAACCATTATCCCAATGTGGGCAAAAGTTGCTGCTACGATTCTGGTGGTTTTTGGAACATTTATTTCGGGTTATTTTAGTGGTTCAAAACAAAATAATGAACAATTACTTCAAACCGAAATAACTCAATTAAAACAGGAAGTTTTACTGGCAGGTTTGCGTGATTATTCGGGGCCACAAAAAATTGCAGCTGTTTATAATATTAAAACTTCGGGACAATCAGGCGATAATTTAGTCGATGCACTGGTTTATACTATGAACAGTGATAAAAATGTGAATGTCCGTTTGGCGGCAATAAATGCTCTTTCAGAAATGATGGATAATAATGAAACTATAAAAACAATGTTAATCAATTCACTTTCAATACAAGAAAATCCTTTATTGCAAATTTCACTCATTCAGGTATTAACTGAAGCTGGAGTGACCGAAGCCAAAGAGAAAATTGAAACCATTTCGGAAGATGAAAATACCGATCAAAATGTAAAAATGTACGCAAAGAATATGATCAAAACCATCATATAATCAGGAAAGATGATTATTGGCCGGCAAAAATCTATTTCCTCATTTAATTTAATATTAAAACAACAAATCATGAAAAGAATAACAATAGTTATAGCAGCATTTGTTTTTCCACTTATAGGAATGAGTCAGGAAAAAAAATTCGAATACACGCCAAAAGTTAAAAACCGTATTGAAATCAAAAACCTGTTGGGTGAAATATCCATCAAAAATGCCGTTGGTAATGCCATCGTAATTGAATCGGATTTTAACGTCGACATGCCGGAGAGGGCAAAAGGGCTTAAAATTTTAGGCGCCATGGAAGACAACACCGATCTAGGTATTAACATCAGCGAAGAGAGTGGAGTTGTTTCAATATCAGGTTCTACAAAACAGGTAAAAGACCACGAATACATTATTTCGATCCCTGCTGGTATTGCAGTAAGCCTCGATTATAGTAGCCCTTTTGTTTCAGGCGATATTGAGATTGATTCGTACAAAGGCAGCCTTGAAATTCACACATTAAGTGCGAGTGTTGAACTCAAAAATTCAACAGGCCCATTTACAGTAAATTCAGTAAGTGGCGATGTCGAAGTAACTTTTAGCAGTATAAATCAGGAGGAACCATCGTCGTTGGCTTCAGTTAGCGGATTTGTTGATGTAACAATTCCGGCCAATCAAAAAGCCACTTTCGAAATCAGTACCATAACAGGAAATGTATACAATAACCTCGATCTTAAGAATACATCCGGAGAGGGGAATGACGAACGTTCTTCAGGACTAAAATCCATAAAACATAGCAACGGCAATAAATTTACTTTAAATGGTGGCGGGCAAAAAATGCATCTAAGTTCCGTTTCCGGAAACGTTTATTTAAGGAAAAAATAGGTAGGAGCCATGAAAAAACAGTTAATGATTGCCATACTACTTCTTGGCACAGTTTATTTTGCTCATTCACAAAAAATGATCGATAAAATGATCGAACCAAATGGGCAAAAAGTAGACATGAAACTCAGCTTTGCTGGCGATATAATTATTGAATCGTGGAAGAACGATTATATTGAGTTACAAGTTTCTGTTGATATAAATGACAACTCTTATAATGACTTCTATTCGATAAATATTAATAAAAACAGTAACAAAATTAAAATTGAAGAAGATGTTGATTTTGAGGGAATAAAAAAAGAAATTGGAACCAAAAACCTATGTAATTTTAATACCGAGATAAATTATACGATTAAGGTTCCTGAAAACTTAAAATTCGACCTTGAAACGATTTCTGGTAATATTGAATTAATTGGCTGCCAGGGTGAAATGGATATCCATTCAATTAGTGGATTTGTAGATTATTCAATTCCTCAGAAACACAAAGCAAAAATTGATTTATCTACTGTAACAGGCGATGTTTATTCAAATGTAAAATTTGACCGTGCACTTCCAAAAGAAATCTCGTGGGTAGGAACCAATCACGAAGTTTCATTAAATGGTGGCGATGTTCCGGTTGAACTTAAAACTGTCAGTGGGGATATTTTTATTAGGAAATACTAAAATAATATTGAACAATTAATTGATTCTTTGGCCATCTAATCACAATTAGGTGGCCATTAAATTTGTAAGAATATTTTAAAATTCACACTTCTATTAACTATTCAAAACAAAATATTGCATTTTTTTCCGGCACAGGAATCCAAATATAGTAAACTGAAAATCCGCTAAATGATTTTTTTTGGCCACCAAATAATTATTATAATAGTAATTTTCATAAATTTGATACCGCATCAAAAAAAAACTAACCTTATGGCCACAACAACTTTAGCTAAACTATACACCGATTCGTTTCAAAAAAACTGGGAACAATTTGCCTTTACCGACTACGAAGGAAAAGATTATACCTACAAAAGAGTTGCCAAAACGATTAAGGCATTGCACCTGTTTTATCAGGTAATGGGTTTACAGAGGGGCGATAAAGTAGCTGTTTTAGGAAGGAATTCCACCAATTGGGGAATCGTATTTTTATCTGCAATCTCTGCCGGAATTGTTATTGTTCCTGTTTTACCCGATTTTAATGAAGATGATACCAACCACATCATTAATCATTCTGAATCGAAAATTATTTTTGGTGCTAAATCATTGCTTGAAAAAGTTAACCTTAAAAAATCATCAAACCTTCAGGCAATTATTACAATTGAAGATTTTTCGTTTTACAATGGGACAGATGAAAATACAAAATTTAAGCTGAATGATTCATTCGATTATTATAGAAAAAATGCACTGTTAAAAGAAAGTTTTGAGTTTTTGGAATGCGACAAAGAAGAGATGTGTATTATTTCATATACCTCAGGCACATCGGGTTTTACCAAAGGAGTAATGATTCCGGAACGCAGCCTTGTATCAAATATCATTTTTGCCCGTGAGCATATGCCATTAAAATCGAAAGATAAAATTGTTTCTTTTTTACCTATGGCACATGTTTATGGCCTGCTTTTTGAATTTTTATTCCCGGTATCGTTGGGTTGCCATATTACTTTTTTGAGCAAAATTCCTTCGCCTGCAATTATTACAAAAGTATTTGGCGAAGTAAAACCGCACCTTGTACTGTCTGTTCCTTTGGTTATTGAAAAAATCTATAAAAAACGCCTGCTTCCAACCCTTGAAAAACCGGTCATGAAAATCCTCTTAAAAACACCAGGGATTTCATTTTTAATTCTGAAAAAAATAAAATCGAAACTTGTCGATACATTTGGAGGAAGATTTTTTGAGATTGTTATTGGTGGTGCACCCTTAAGTGCTGATGTTGAGAAATTTTTCAAACGTATTAATTTTCCTTTTACAATTGGATATGGAATGACAGAATGTGGCCCGTTAATCAGTTACGAATCATGGGATAAAATAATGCCTTTATCAGCAGGTAAATTAGTTGACCGAATGGAAGTCCGTATTAATTCAAACGATCCATACAATTCGGTTGGCGAAATTCAGGTAAAAGGTGAAAATATAATGCTGGGTTATTATAAAAACGAAGAAGCCACCAAAGAAGCATTTACTGATGATGGCTGGCTTAAAACCGGTGACCTTGGAATTATCGATCAAAACAATTTTATTTTTATTAAAGGACGCTCAAAAAATATGCTACTGAGTGCTTCCGGGCAAAATATTTACCCTGAAGAAATTGAAGCAAAACTTGCCAATACTCATTATGTTGCTGAATGTGTTGTTACTGAAAAGGAAGGCAAACTTGTTGGACTTGTTTTTCCCGATCAGGAAGCAATGAAGGCAGACAATATTGAAACAGCTAACCTTAAAGAAATAATGGAAGAAAATAAAAAGAAAGTTAATGCCGAATTGCCCAAATATGAGCAAATAAGTGAAATTACACTAGTCGACGAAGAATTTGAAAAAACACCCAAAAAAAATATCAAACGATTTAAATACGTTTAATCATATTCTTTAATAATAAGATGGATTGATTTTTTATAAATCTTTACGGCTAGAGGCATGATATAGCCATAAGTACCTATATTGTTGGCTATTTATGTACAATTCACAGCTTCCATTGTAACATATTTACACGAAATTTAACAGAGATCATGAAACAATCCAAGCACAACTCCGTAATTAATTAAACACTTTGTAGTTGTTATTGATTGTGGACTTAAAAGGGTTGATTGTGGTTTTGAAACCTACAAAGTAGGGAAGGTCATTAGTTGTTTGTCTTTCAAGAGGGAAGCGGTGGAATTTACCACCGCTTTTTTTATTGCCTTGATTCTTTATTTTTAATTATTTTTGCCTCCATAAATCAAAACAGCTTTTTAATTGTTACAACTTTTATGAAACATATTTATAAAAATATATTAAACGCTATGGGCTGGTTTATTTTATTGCCTGTTTACTTTTATAAATATGCTATTTCACCATTGACTCCTCCTTCATGCAGGCATATTCCCACTTGTTCAGAATATGCTGTTCAAGCTGTAAAAATACATGGCCCTTTTAAGGGATTTTGGTTAGCATCAAAACGCATTGTACACTGCCATCCCTGGGGAACTCATGGGTATGACCCGGTTCCTGAAAACAAAAAGATAAAAGTTAAAAAGTATCACTCCGAAAACTAAGGTCCTTGTTTTTTTACTATTTTTTGAAGTATCTCAGCAAAAAATAACCCGCCAAGGCAAAACAATAGAAATAAATAAAACCCAACCTGCAAATTTGTTCCATTAGTTGTGAGTACTTCTACATTTGTCGTTACATTATTCAACTGTTCCAATTGGCTACTAACAATCCCATTAAACCCAATAAAGGCCATAAACAATGCAACAACAAAAACATCGGCCATTGACCATTTTCCTGATTTAAACGCGAAAAAATATACGGTTTTAGAATCTCCAAACCTTTCAGGATAAAAACAAATCAAAAAACTAGACAGCAATTTTAATACAGGGAATAAAATACTAAAACCAAAAATAAGAAAACTCACAAAAACCATATCAATTTTCCAGGTAGAAAGTAGCACCCAAACAACATCCAAAATTGACTTACTTTGAAAAAAAAGAACCTGATTATCGAAAACAATATATTCATTTAGCAAATGAAAGGTTAATCTGCTAATTTTAGCTTCAATATCAATCATGGGCATTGTAATACCACAAATTAACAAAAGGGCAATAGTGGACAGCAAAAACAAACTATTCGTTTTTGTATAATTTTTTATTCTGAATGAGTTAAGAATAAAAATTACAAACAAAAATAAAACCAGCATTAAAGCATTAATTCGAAGATTATTACCGGTTTCAGAAGTTAAAACTTCAAGGTAATATGTAGCATCTTTTTTATTATTATAGTTATATTTTTCAAGAATGGATTGTAGTTTTGTTTGTTCATCATCACTGTAAGTATTTTCAACCAAAGTATCCAATTTGATCATGATGTAATCTTTAATACTTTCCTTATTTTCAGGTTTACTCAATTCTTCCAATAATGAATCAGCAAACTCAGGAATACTTTCACGTAATTTGTCCATGTCAATAAATACGTTCATCAATAAACGTTTTATTTTACCCACATCACTCTTCAAAATCAGTTCAACTTCGTTGAGAAGAGCATTTAGCATGTTTTCGATTTGTGGTTTTAACTTTTCCTGGTTCTCGGCAGTTAATTCAAATTCCTCAACTTTTTGAGTAAGCACTTTAGCGAGATTAACTTTCCATTCATCAACATTCAATAAACCATACTGAATACTGGTTGTTTCAGCTAATTCAACCCTGTATTCCTTATTAATTTTTGCTATATAAATAAGCCTCCCACACAAAATAAATGAAATGACCAAAAGAAGAATGCTGATATAATACTTAATAATTGAAGTAGAATTTTTCAAGCTAATACCTTTTGTTTCTATAAAAATAAAATAATTATCCAACGATAAAAAATATCAATCCCAAAATGTATCACATATATATTCTTCCTACGCAAATAATCAACCTAGTGCAAAAATATTAACCCTATTTTTTTAAAAAACCTCAACTTAATGTTTCAATTATAACATAATAGTGATAAAGTTAATAATGATAGGTTCGCTTTCACATTCGATAGAATATAAAATTTCAATACCTGTAAATCTATTTTTGAAAATCAAATAACCATCAATTGTAATAAATATAAACTAAATTTGTAATTTATTGTTTGAGTAGAAAATTATATAAAATTTATATTGATTATCATGAAAATAAGCCTTTGGGTATTTCTTGCGGTGTTTGTTTTAAATTCATGTCAAACTGCAAAAAAAGGGGATGACAAAAAAGTTATTACTGTAAGTATTTTACCACAAAAAACATTTGTGGAAAAAATTGCTGGCAATGATTTTAAAGTAAATGTATTAATACCTCCAGGAGCCAGCCCGGCAGCATATACTTTACTGCCTTCTCAATTAAAAGACATATCAGAGTCAATTATATGGTTCAGGATTGGCTATATTGGTTTTGAACATTCATGGGGAGAAAAAATAAGTCAGGCAAATTCAGAAATGAAAGTGGTGAGTATGGCAGATGGATTGGATTTAATTGCCGAAAAAACAGAACTACACGATGGGCATATGCATGCCGAAGGTGTTGACCCTCATGTTTGGCTTTCACCAAAAAATGTAAAAAAAATAGTACAAAACATACGTGACGTTTTGACGGAAATAAATCCTGAAGAAGCCAGTAAATACCAAATTAACTGCCAGCGTTTTATTAAAGAAATTGATAAACTTGATATCACTATCAAATCGCAATTAAGAGATTATGAGGGCAAAACAGTAATTATGTTTCACCCATCGTTCTCATATTATGCACGCGATTATAAGTTAAATCAGATTTCATTGGAATCGGGAGGGAAAGAACCAACACCAAAACATATCAAGGAGGTTGTTGATTTGGCTAATTCGAAAAACATAAAAATTATTTATATTCAAAGTGAGTTTGATAAAGAACATGCCCGTATTTTTGCCGATGAAATAGGTGGTGAGGTAATCCAGGTAGCCCCTTTAGATCCCGATTGGGAAAACAATCTTATCTCACTAACTCAACTATTTATCGATAACTTTTAATGAGTCTTTTAGTCGACATAAAAAATGCCAGCCTTGGTTACGATAAAGAACCCGTAATAACAGATATTAACCTACAGGTTTTTAATAACGATTTTATTGGAATAATTGGCCCGAACGGAGGAGGAAAAACTACCCTTTTAAAAGGAATTTTGGGACTTCTAAAACCTTCAAAAGGAAGCATCTCGATTTATAATCCGCATCCCGAAAGGGCATCGTTTGGTTACCTCCCCCAAGTAAAAAACATTGATAAAAAATTCCCGATTACTGTATTTGATGTTATCCTTTCGGGTTTGCTGATGCAAAAAGATAGTTTTAAGAATTCAAAATCAGGGAAAGAAAAAGCCAACAACCTTTTGGAAGAAATGAACATTGCTGAGATAAAAAATAAGGCAATTGGCGAACTTTCAGGCGGACAAATGCAGCGTGTGTTTTTATGCCGTGCACTAATAAGTAATCCTGAATTACTTGTACTTGACGAACCCGATACTTTTGTCGATAACCGATTTGAAGGTGAATTGTATGAAAAATTAAAAGAATTAAATAGCAAAATGGCGATACTTTTAGTTTCGCACGATGTTGGAACAATCTCATCATATGTAAAAACAATTGCTTGTGTTAACACCCATTTACATTACCATAAATCAAACAAAATCAGCAACGAACAACTCGAAGGATACAATTGCCCCATTCAGGTAATTTCGCATGGAGAAATTCCGCATACCATTTTAAAACACCACCATTAGCATGAAAGAATTAATAGAGCTTTTTTCATATGATTTTTTCCAAAAAGCTATGTTGTCTGCAATTTTGGCCAGCATTTCATGCGGAATTGTAGGAACCTATATCGTCTCACGCCGGATTGTATTTATAAGTGGAGGAATAACTCATGCTTCGTTCGGAGGAATTGGCCTTGCTTTTTTTCTGGGCTTAAATCCGTTGTTAGGAGCCATTGTTTTTGCTATTCTATCTGCCATAGGAATACAATTTTTTACACAAAAGGCCGACGTCCGAGAAGATTCATCCATAGCCATATGGTGGTCATTAGGAATGGCTTTGGGCGTAATTTTTGTTTTTCTTACTCCGGGTTATACACCCAATTTAATGAGCTACCTATTTGGAAATATTCTTACGGTTACCAATTCCGAACTTTGGTTAATGCTTTTATTGGACATCATGGTAATCTTATTCTTCTTTTTTAATTTTCGAAAAATCCTTTACATTGCTTTCGACGAAGAATTTGCCAGGGCTGCGGGTGTTAAAGTTAATCTATATAATTATCTGTTAATTGTTGTTATTGCATTAACAGTGGTTTTAAACATAAGAGTGGTAGGAATAATCTTAATCTTATCGATGCTAACGCTGCCGCAGGCTACTGCCAATTTATTTACTAAAAACTTTAAATATTTAATTCTCCTTTCAACAATGTTTGCTTTTATTGGTACCAGTTCCGGATTATTAATATCCTATTTCGCTGATATCCCTTCGGGTGCAACAATTATTTTTACACTTATTATTATTTTTGCAATGGCCCGATTGGTAAAACTTATTCGATGAAAAAAATAATTTTTGAATGTACTAATTGCCATAAAAGTTTTAATAAAACCGACGCTCAAAAAATCTGTTCCAACTGTTTTGCTTGTACCGGATGTGAAATATTCTTGTGCCCTTATTGCGAAAAGGAGGTTGTAATTAAGGCAGTTAAACCTATGAAAAGGCAACAAAAATAGTATAAAAGAATCGTACTTAATTAAGGAATCAACAATAATGTATTTAATTTATTAGAAGATGCATTAAATAAATGAAAGATTATTTAAAACAGTAACAAACTAAAAAACGTACTTTAACGATTATAAACCACGTACTCAATTCAAAAACCTAAATCCTCTGGATACCTGCTTAAAAACATTAAAAAGCCGATCGCCTGTTTAGCTTATTAATAATTTTGTGCATACTGCCATATTTTAAGAAATATTTGAACCTAAAAATGACCTAAACCGCTTGAAAAATGATAAGTACAGCTGATTTAATTTGTTTCAAATTAAAAGAAAATGTATTTTCGTGTTAATCGAATATATCAATCAATTCGAAATTACTTGTTTAAACCACTTTCAGAATCTGAAAGTGGTTTTTTTATCTTATCCTATTTCTCAATATCTTTAAAATATTTGGCAGTACCTACTTTTAATTCCATAGTAGCATCTTCATCACAAATTATCATCCCCTTTTTATGTAATTGTAAAACCGAAGCTGTCCACATATGGTTCACTCCTTCTTCTACAATCTTTTTCAAAGCCCTGGCTTTATTGTACCCATTTACAATTAACAATACTTCCTGAGCCTGCATCACAGTATCAATCCCAACAGTTAAAGCTTTTTTAGGAACATTCTCAATTTTACCATCAAAAAAACGTGAATTAGCTGCCAGCGTATCGAGAGTTAAACTTTTTATCCGTGATTTTGATTTTAAAGAAGAACCTGGTTCATTAAACGCCAAATGTCCATCGGAACCTACTCCTCCCAGAAACAAATTTATACCACCAGCTTGTTCTATTTTTAATTCATAATTGGAACATTCCTGCTCCAAATCCGGGGCATTACCATTTAAAAAATTAATATTCTCAACCGGGATATCCACATGGTTAAACAAATGGGTTTCCATAAAAAACCGGTAACTCTGCGAATGCCCTGCTGGTAATCCAACATATTCATCCATATTAAAAGTTATCACATTTTTAAACGATACCTTCTTTTGTTTATACAATAAAATTAACTCATTATAAACACCTATTGGCGATGAGCCGGTTGGCAAACCCAGAACAAATTTTTTGTCAGAAGTTGGCTCATATTCATTAATAACCGAGGCAATATATTCTGCCGCCCATTTACATAACTGAAGATAATCTTCTTTAATAATTACTCTCATTTCTGATTAATTAAATTGCGTCTAAAACTAAGGATGAAGCTCCCAAAATAGCCATATTCTCAAGATCTGATATTTCAATCTTTAATTGTTTATATAAGCGCTGAAAAGGAAATTCAGTTTGAAAATAGTGATGCATACTTTTTTGAAACAGATCATACGATTGACTCACTGAACCACCCAAAATAATTGCTTCGGGAGCTAATGCAAATAAAACATTGGCAATTGCTTTCCCAATATGCAGTCCAAGTTCATCAAATAGTTTAATTGCTTCAAGGTCGCCTTGCCTTGCTTTTTCGGCCATAAGCAAACCATTAAGTCCTTTATCTTTAAAAAATTGACCACATGAATAAGCTTCAACAGTTCCTTCTTTGTAATAAATATTCCCAAACTCACCAGCACCACAGAACCTTCCCGAATACAAATGGCCGTTAATCATAATACCTGCTCCTACTCCGGTCCCAAATACAATTCCAACAAAATTATTATAAGGTTTTCCTTTCCCAAAATATTTTTCGCCTACAACAAAACAATTGGCATCGTTATTTACATAGGCCGGTATACCAAAATGGTTTGACACAGCTTCCTGAAGTGGCACTTCGTCCCAACTTGGAATATTAGTCACATCAATAACAAGCCCTTTTTTAAGGTCAACCAGGCCCGGAACACCAATTCCTATTCCTACAACTTCTGAATCGTACACTTTCGTTATTGCTTCAATAATAGCACCTACAACATCCATTTTGGGCTGGTCGAAAGGAGTAGGTATTGTTTCCTGGATAATAATTTTACCATCGACTATCAATCCCGAACTGATTTTTGTACCTCCAACATCAACCCCTATAATTTTCATATGTAATATTTATATATTTATTTTTAATTGAAGGCAATTGAATAATTTTACCATGCCCTTTTTATGTGTATGTTTTCTTCTATTTGTTTATTTTACAATAATCCTTGCATTGATTTTTCCAAAGCAAAAGCCTCTTTTAAAAATTCATCGACATTTAAATCGCGGGCATAAACTAAACCATGTGTTGCTCGCAACAAAGGTGATTTATTTTGATAGAAGAAATTTTTCCCCAGTAACATTTGTATTTGTTTATGTTGCTCTACCCATATTTTTTGAGTTAAGGCACTAAATTTTCCATCGAGTTGATAACTAGGAAAAGAAGCATTCACCTGGCTTAAATAACAATCGGCAAATGATTTTTCTAGGGTTGCCAAAGCATTCAATGAAACAGGTACAATAACTTCAACATCTGAAGGTTGGAACCTAAACCAAACATTCCGATAACCAATAATCCTCAAATTTGAGAGGTCTTCTTCTTTGGCCCATTCCTGCACAGCTAGTGCAATAGCCTGCATCACTTTATAATGTGTATCGGGGCCACTCCCTTCAGGGTCCATAGCCAAACTTATAACAGTTGGTTTATATTTTCGGAACTCTTCTAATATAGGCATTACATCACGTTCCATATCGGGTTGTGAAGCAAACACACCACCCTTGTAAAAACCAAGCCTTAAATGATGGACGTTTTTAACCCAAACCCCATAGTGAGCCCAAACTAATTCTTCTTCAAACTCACGGATCATCCCTTTTAACTCCTGTATTTTTGGAGGATTTGAACTTCCGTCATAGCTGCCTTTTAACGAGGCCAAAATATCGTACAAAACATCGCGAAGTTCATCAGCATCCTGTACCTTCCATACTTTAACAATTGCCCTGACCAGTCTATGGCAAACACCTCTGATTTTCCCTTCATCGTCGTTGGCCGCAATATTATCAAGATAATGATACACATCTTTATCCCATTTATATTTGTACCCATGCTCAAAAAAATCAGGGAAATTTATCATCTCGATCCTGTTTTGCAACAACAGGTTTTTTGTGGCTGTGAGAAATTCAATGAGGAACTTATTGGTAACTGCCGTAAATCCGGAAGTTAATACCGAAAAATGCATTTCATTACTTGGGTCCCTCATCTGCCTGTTTGTCGACGGCATAATTCCCAACATAATATCATCGTGGTGAGGCCCTGTATGGTAATACACCTGATTGACCTCTTTTACCATTCCCCGGGATATTTTTTGAGTAATTGAATCGATAACAGTTTGAGCAGTATTTTCATCTAATCCAGGAATTAACCTGCAATATTTATCCTGCTGCAAATCTTTTAATTCCAGTTTCGAACCAAACTTATTAATGGAATGGCACAAATCAATAACTGCTTTTTCTGTTTTTTGATGGTTCCATTCGCCACATTTATAATAACAATCAATGCTATCGTGCAATTTAACAGCGGCTCCTTTAGTTAAATAAAACCGTGCATTTTTTAACTGATGAATTGAAGTTGCAGGAAACCTGTTTGAAGGTTCATTTTCAAGTGCATCTTTAACCGGGCCGGCAATAGCTTCGCCTGCGGCATAAATAATGGTTGTACATTGAGGATTGTATGTAATTGTTCCTAAACCTATGGTTATCACCAGCCTGTTTCGCGAAACTTCAATTCCTCCCAAATCACCGGCAGTAACAGCCTGGGTTTCAAAATTTGTGGAAGTGAGCCTGGTAGTTGAGTAATGATCAGACCCCCGGTTATTAAAACCAATATATCCATCGGGGCCTATTGTTCCAAGAAAAAATCCTATTCCTCCCAGGTCCCTGATTTTTTGTTCATATTCAACACACCAATTATCTATTAAAAACAATGATTCCTGCTGAATTTTCTCTTGATGGCTTTTGGCTTCTCTAAACCTTAAACTTAAATCAATAATAAAATTGGGAAAAACTTCGCTGTATGATTTTCCTTCAGCTAAAGGAATTTTATTTGAATCGATTAAAAGGGCTTTATCAATATCAAAACCAAGGCCTTTGAGGTAATAATTAAGCACATAATTATTAAGGCTATTGTGTTGTTCGGAATTAATGGGATAAAACTCACCGGTTTGAACAAAATGCAATTGCGATAAATCTGGTTTTTTCAGATTTTTAAGCCCGTATAATTTTAATATTTCTTTTCCTTTTTTTTCGTCCCAGTTTTCAATTAATTTATGTGCTGAGGTCAAAAAATACTGTGCCGTTTTTCCAGCTGATAAACTAACCACGCCATTCGGATTTTCAGCAACCCATTCAAAAAACCTCAAGGCACTTAATAATCCAAGTTTAGGAAAACTTTCGACTGCCAGATAAGGTATTTTTGTTGATATATTCGGCTTCCCGGCTTGATCATAAAAACATTGTTCAACCTTTGATTTAAAATAGTTCATTTTTATATTTTATTACAATTTTTCTAACGCATACGAAGAAGCACCCAAAACGCCGGCTTTTGCACCAAGTTTCGAAAATTTAATCTCAGTATCATTGCTTATATCGTGGTTACTATACGTATGTATAGCTTGCTGAATAGGAGCTATCATAAATTTTTTAGCATCGGCTACAACACCACCAATAATTATCAGCCTTGGGTTAAAAATCTGGATCAGGTGCGCCATACCTTTACCTAACCAATATGCCACATCCGAAAGAATTGAAATAGCAAACTGGTCTCCGTCATTTGCAGCTTGAATAACCATTGAGGTATCAATTCTTTCAATATCTTTTTCAACAATATCCTTTAACAATGAAGGGCTGCCAGCTTTAATTCCTTCTTTAGCCAGCCGGGCTATGGCCGTCCCCGATGCTATTGTTTCGAGGCAGCCATGTTTACCACATTTACACAATATCCCATTATCGACTATAGGCAAATGCCCAAATTCACCTGCGTACCCTGAATTGCCAATATGCAATTGCCCGTTTATTAGCATACCTAAACCAACACCCCAATCGATATAAACCATTAAAGCATTTTCTTTGCCTTTGGCTAAACCGTAATGCTGTTCAGTAAAAGTCCGAAGTTTTGCATCGTTTTCAAAAAAAACAGGAAATTCAAACAAACTGGTTAATTCTTCCTGTAAATTTGTATGGTCCTTAAAATATGTCAGGTTGTGCCCTTTTTCGGAATTAACCAATCCAGGCATTTCTATCCCGCCAACAATAATTTTCCTTCTATCTATACCAAATGAATTCAGAATTTTATTCAAACAATTATTTATCTCGGTAAAAATACCAAAGTCAGATTTAATCTTTACCGGAAAATACTTTGGCCCTGTTACATCTTCATTATTACTGTTAAATACTGAGATAGAGGTTTTTTGAACCCCCAATGAAATTCCAACAACATAAAAACCTTTATTAACCAAACTATATATGTTAGGCCGCCTTCCTCCACTTGAATTACCTTGGCCAATATCAACTACTAAACCATCTTCAATCAATTCAATTAATAAACTATTAATTTTTGGAGTACTCAAATTTATCTTATTTGATAAGCTTGAATTTGGTTTTGGCCCATTAAAATAAAGTTCCTTAACAATCTGTTTTTTCTGATTGAACTTCTTTAGGACAACACCCTTGCTCTGATTATTTAAACTTTTAAACAGTTTTTCCATGATAACAAGAGCCAAAATTCAGAAAAAAATTCGAAACAAACAAGAAACTTATTAAAAAATTCAATAAGTATTTAATCCTTCTACTTATAATTCGGAAGTTTGCTGTTAAAATTTATTCTAAAATATTCTTTAAAATCGAAAATAATTCAAGATATTAGCATAACTTAAAACAACACTAATGCGCTTAAAAAACTTGTTTCTCCTAATACTGCTTACTCATACATTTATTTTAAATGCTCAGCAACGTAAGGAAATTAGAATTCCTGATATTCCGGGATATGTAACCTTAAAATGTGATTTTCATATCCATACTGTTTTTTCAGATGGTTCGGTATGGCCTACCGTACGTGTTGAGGAAGCCTGGCTTGAGGGCCTTGATGCTATTTCAATAACCGACCATATTGAATACCTGCCACATTCAGCCGATATAATTGCTGACCACAACAGGTCGTATGAAATTGCCCTACCGCTTGCTGAATCTAAAAATATTATCCTAATTCAAGGAACTGAAATTACGAGGGATATGCCTCCCGGACACCTAAATGCTTTATTCATTAAAAATGCAAATCTACTCGATCGAGAAAATGTAAACGATGCACTACGGGAAGCAAAAAGCCAGGGAGCATTTATCATTTGGAATCATCCGGGATGGAAAAATCAACAGCCCGATACCACCCTCTGGTGGGAGGAACATACTATTTTACGGCAAAACAATTTATTACATGGAATAGAAGTAGTAAATGAAACCAGCTATTACCCTGAAGCATTAATCTGGGCTAACACTAAAAACCTGACTATTTTTGGAAATTCTGATATCCATTCTCCAATAAATATGCAGTATGATTTAATCCGCTCCCACAGGCCAATGACACTTGTTTTTGCCAAAGAACGGACTAAATCATCTATAAAAGAAGCTTTAATTGGACACCGAACTGTCATTTATTTCGATAATAAACTTATAGGGAAGGCCCGCTACCTCGAGCTTTTGTTTTTTGAATCAATAAGCATTAACAATCTTCCAATGAATTTAAAAAATCAGGATTCAAAATCGGTACTGATTACAAACAACTCAGATATTGATTATGATCTTGAATTGGCACAACCTTCGATAGGATTCGAATGCCCCGAGAAAATTAAACTAAAAGCACACCATTCATCCCTAATTGAATTAACAGGAAATTCAGATGAAGTAAATAATATGAAAAACCTACGAATGGTTTATTCAGTTACAAATATGATTACGGAGCCCGAAATGGCATTAAATGTAACCTTCGAAATAACAAATCGCTGAAACGTATTGTTATATACAATACAGTTTTAAAATTTGTATTTAGAAAAATGACAAAAATCAAAAAAAGCACAAACAATCAGCTTACTGAAACCCACATTTTAAACAATGAAGAAATAGCGTTAGGTGTATTTCATTTATCTGTTAAAAGATGCCATGATTTTATTCCGGGGCAAGTGGTAAAAATATCGCTTAGTAAATCAATCCCACCAAGAATTTATAGTATTTGCAGTGGAAATACTGAAAAAGAACTCCGTATTTTATTTAATATTAAAGAAGATGGTTTGTTATCGCCAAAATTAGCAGGACTCATTCCCGGCGATACCATTTTAATTTCAAAACCATATGGTTCATTTACCAGCGATTCCAGTCCGGCTTATTGTATTGCTACCGGAACAGGCATTGCCCCATTTTATTCTATGTTTCAATCGGGGCATTTCAATAAAAAAATCCTTATTCATGGATCAAGGTATTTAAATCAGTTTTATTTTGAAGATGATTTTAGTTGGAAACTTGATTCTAAATATATCAGGTGTTGTTCTAAGGAAATTTCGTGCGATGTTTTTTCAGGAAGAGTAACTGATTATATTAATACACTTCAAGAACTACCGCTAAATCATAAGTATTATTTATGTGGGAGAGATCAAATGGTCGTTGAGGTGCGTGATATATTAATAGCAAAAGGAATTCCGTTTAAAAACATCCTTTCTGAAATATATTTTTAATTTTCTTCAACAAAAGCTATTTTATAATAAGATTATTTTTGTAACTTTTTATAAAATTAAAGACCTATTCTACATACGTTAAATGTTAACATTATTTACTTGAAAATTATCATTATGAAAAAAACACTATTTACCTTAATTGCTCTGGTTTTGTTTGTAACAGGGAATATCCTAAGTGCACAGTCGGTGGATGAAGTTATAGCAAGTCATTTAAAAGCAGTAGGCCAGGAAAAACTCAGTACTGTAAAGACCATATCAATGGGTGCAAAAATTATGCAACAAGGAATGGAATTACCCATGAGCTTAAAAATAAAAAGGCCCAACAAATTTAGGATGGAGATGGACATGCAGGGACAAAAAATGATTCAGGCCTATAATGGAACAACAGCCTGGATGATAGCACCATGGCTTAGCCCCGATCCACAAGACCTTACAGGCGATCAGTTAAAACAAGCCAAAGACCAGGCTGACATTGATGGACAACTGGCTAACTACAAAGAAAAAGGGCATTCGGCCGAATTAATTGGTGTTGAAGACATGGATGGATCAGAAGTATATAATATTAAACTTACCAAAGCCGAAGGCGATGTTCAAAATTATTATATCGATAAAGAAACATTGATGATAATTAAAGCTAAAAGCATTGTTAATCAAATGGGGCAGGAAATTGAGGTAGAAACAATTTTGGGCGATTACAAAAGTTTTAACGGTATTGTGATGCCAATGAGCATGGAATCAAAAACACCAATGGGTAGTGCCAATATTGTATTTGAAAATGTCAAGTTTGATGAACCGATCGATGATTCGATATTTGTACGGCCAACAAAATAAAAATTATTTAAAAGGGCTTTTAAGCCCTTTTTTTATTTATCACTCATTCCAAAAACTTGTTTCTTTTAATTAATACCTAAATTTTTCGCAAAATGAAAAATCTAAAACTGTGCTTGTTAGTTTTGCTAACTCTGGTTATTACATCATTCATAACACATGCACAATCAAAGGATGAAATAAAGGTTGATTCAAAAACTTTTGGAGCAATTTCAGCCCGGCATATTGGCCCGGCAAAAATGAGTGGCCGGATTAGTGCCATCGATGCAGTGAACAATGATTCCCGAATAGTATATATCGGTGCTGCATCGGGAGGTGTTTGGAAAAGCACCAATGCAGGAACAACTTTTAAACCTGTATTCGATAAACACACACAATCGATTGGTGCTATTTCCATCGATCAAAATCACCCCGATACAGTTTGGGTAGGGACTGGCGAACCCTGGACCCGAAACAGTGTTTCAATTGGCAATGGAATATTTAAAACAACTAATGCTGGTGAAAGCTGGAAAAAACTAGGATTGGAAAATACTGAAAGAATTGCACGCATCGAAATCAACCCTCAAAATCCAAACATTGTATTTGTCGCAGCTATGGGAAAACTGTGGAGCTCAAATCCCGAACGAGGAGTATTCCGGACAAATGATGGCGGGAAAAGCTGGGAAAAAGTACTTTTTATTGATGAAAACACAGGATGTGCCGATATAAGCCTCGATCCTGAAGATCCAAATATTCTTTATGCTGCTATGTGGGATTTCAGAAGAAAACCATATACTTTTCGATCGGGAGGCCCTGGTAGTGGATTGTTTAAATCGGAAGATGGTGGCAACAACTGGATCAAAATACACTCTAATTTACCCGACACAACGTTAGGAAGAATTGCCATCGATGTTTCGCCTGCCGATGCCAATACTGTTTATGCTTCAGTTGAAGCAGCCAATAAAAAAACAGCATTTTTCAGATCGCAGGATAATGGCAAAACCTGGGAAAATATGAACAAAACACCAGCAGTTGCCGAACGCCCTTTTTACTTTAGTTATGTAGTTGCCGATCCTGTTGATACAAACCGGGTTTACAAACCCGGATACGGATTTAACTTTTCGAAAGATGGTGGGAAAACATTTACCAGCGGAATGACTACCAGTGCAGGAGGAGGTGTACATTCTGATTTGCACGCTTTATGGATTGATCCCAACAATACCGACTTTATGTATTTAGGAACCGATGGTGGATTGTACATTAGCATTGACCAGGGAGGAAGCTGGAGGATTGCCAGAAACCTGCCAATTTCACAATTTTACCATGTAAGTGCCGATATGGAATCGCCTTATAATATTTATGGAGGTTTACAGGATAATGGATCATGGTACGGCCCATCTTCTGCTCCGGGAGGAATCAAAAACAGCGACTGGAAAAATATTGGTGGAGGTGACGGCTTTTACGCATTTCGAGACCCTTCCGATCCAAATATATTGTACAAACAATCGCAAGGAGGTAATATTACCAAATCATTTATTAAAACAAATGAGACCAAAAACATTAAACCTTACACCGATAATTCAACTGAAAAATTACGGTTTAACTGGAACACACCATTCAATTACGGACAAAAAAGCAAAAACTTATTTGTTGGGTCACAATACCTCCATAAATCAGCAGATAAAGGCGATACATGGGAAAGAATTTCGCCTGACCTAACAACCAATGATCCCAAAAAACTGAAACAATATAAATCAGGAGGAGTAACCACCGATAATACATCGGCAGAAAACCATTGCACCATAATTACTATAAATGAATCGGCAATTAATGAAAATATTATTTGGGTTGGAACCGATGATGGAAATATTCAGGTAACCACCGATGGCGGGGCCAATTGGAAAAATGTAGTGCAAAATATACCGGATTTACCTGAGAACACATGGTGTTCGTATGTTTGCCCAAGCCATTTTGACCCGAACACCATTTATGCCACTTTCGACGGGCATAAATCAGGCGATAATACTCCTTATGTTTTTAAATCAGAAGACCTTGGTGAAACATGGATTTCGTTATCGAATAACAACCTGCCTGCTTATTGCCATATAATTATTCAGGATTTAATTAATCCCGATTTACTCTTTTTAGGAACTGAGTTTGGCCTATATGTTTCAGTTGATGACGGCAAAATTTGGTCACAGTTTACCGGAAATTTGCCAAATGTTTCCATACGTGATATGGTTATCCACCCACGCGAACACGACCTCATTTTAGCTACTCATGGACGTGGAATAATAATAATTGATGACATTACCCCATTAAGGCACCTGTCTCAGGAATTGATTAATAAAGACCTTGTTTTTTTACCATCAAAACCATATGTAATCCGAAACATTGGCAGCATTCAACAATTTAATGGCGACGATGAATTTATCGGTAAAAATGCCCCACAAACAGCAATATTAACCTATTACATGAAAAAAAGGCATGTTTTTGGTCAAATGACCATTGAAATTTTTAATCCAGAAGGAGAACTTATAAAAACTTTACCTGCCGGGAAA
The DNA here is from genome assembly GCA_963666575.2 of Prolixibacteraceae bacterium. Taxonomy (GTDB): domain Bacteria; phylum Bacteroidota; class Bacteroidia; order Bacteroidales; family Prolixibacteraceae; genus JABMQB01. Next base: position 104,157 of record CAXXYG010000014.1, on the reverse strand, counting down.
AGGCGGGGAATAAATCGTGTTGAATTAAATATCAGGAAAAAACCACCTCAGGTACCAAAAGCAAAAAGCCTATCGGTAGCCGGGCTTTTTGGGCCACCATTAACTCCCGGAGAATATACCGTAAAAATCACAAAAAATGATTTCGCTGAAGAAGGTAATTTTAGCATTGTTAATGATCCCGACTCTCCACACAATGAGGAAGACATGGCTATACAGCATCAAACACTGATGAAGTCGTATTCAATGTTTGATGACTTATCATTCCTTGTCCAAAAAATTGATGATATATTAAATGGCACTTCAAAACTTAAAAAAGCAAAAATTTCAAAATCATTACTTAAAAAAATAAATACACTATACGAAAAAGCAAATACCATAAAAGCAAGGGTAGTTGATACGCAAAGTGATGGAATCTATACTGAAGATACCCAATTGCGTGAAAAAATAACAGAGATATATGCAGGAGTTTCGGGCTATTTGGGCAAACCTACTAATTCACAAATAAACAGGCTTAATGAATTAGAAACCGAATTATTTAGCATCTCTGAAGAATTGGGCCGACTTATAAATTCCGATTTAAATAAAATAAATTGCCTATTAGAGAAAAATAAATTGCAACCAATAAAAATAATGTCGAAAGAAAGTTTTATTAAAAAAACTTCTAATACCAATAATTAAACAAAACATTCTTATTATAATTCTGTTAAAATAAGAACTATAAAATTATTAAAACGAAGAAAGTGAAGCATTTAAAATCACTTATACATGCCTCACTTTCTTTGTATATCTTTGTGCTTTAATTTGAACAAAACCATGGAATCTCTTTTTGGAAAAACACATAACGAAATTGCTAAAATTGTTGCTGATAATGGACTTCCAAAGTTTACAGCCAAACAAATTACACAATGGTTGTATCAAAAAAAAGTAACTTCTATTGATGAAATGACCAATCTTTCGAAAAAAGCACGTGAGCTTCTCAATTCTAACTATTCAATAGGATTAATCACACCATCGAAAGTACAGGAAAGCATTGATGGTACAAAAAAGTACCTGTTCCCTTCAAAAGATGGAAAATTCATTGAAACAGCAATGATTCCCGACGAATCGAGAAAAACTGTTTGCGTAAGTTCTCAGATTGGGTGTAAAATGGGTTGCCTGTTTTGTATGACTGCCAAGCAGGGTTTTCAGGGACAACTTACTGCCGGAGAAATTGTAAATCAAATTGTAAGTATTTCTGAATCAGAAGAAATTACCAATGTTGTATATATGGGAATGGGCGAACCATTTGATAACCTTGAAGAGGTCCTGAAAAGCATCGATATTCTTACTTCTGACTGGGGGCTGGCCATGAGCCCACGCCGTATTACTGTGTCGACAATTGGTATTATACCGGCCATGCTTACTTTTCTTGAAAAAAGTAATGCTCACCTGGCTGTTAGTTTACATACACCATTTGATGAAGAACGTGAAAAATTGATGCCTGTTCAGGTAGCATATCCCATCAAAGAAGTTGTTGATGAAATCAAAAACTGGGACTTTGGAAGGCAGCGGCGAATTTCATTTGAATATATTATGTTCGACGGATTAAATGATACACCTCGACATATAAATGAACTTAGCCGGCTATTAAGTGGCATACAATGCCGGATAAACTTAATCAGATTCCATCCAATTCCGGGTACACCATTGCAAAGCAGCTCCGAAGAAACCATCAATGAATTTAAAGAAAACCTCAACAATAAAGGAATATTTACCACAGTAAGGGCTTCTCGTGGCGAAGATATTTATGCCGCTTGCGGATTATTATCGACCAAACAGCTGCTTGAAGAGAAATAAACGGCAATAAGCCATATTTCTTCTTAAAAATTCGCACTAAATTTTATAACTTGCATTCAGCAGGAAAAAAATTATGGAAAAACTCACGTGGGTAAAACAAATTTTTGGATCAAGGCTTGAAATCCTAAAAGGGGCTGAGGTAATTGGCAGCATTCAGTGGAAGAATATGATAAGTTCTTCGGCTCAGGCCATACTTAATGGAAAATTATTCTCACTTAACCGCGAATTTTTCCTCTCAAAACTTGAAATTTTTGATGCTAATAGCCATTCATTATTAGCATCGGTTATGGTTAATATTTTTAATCCACGTACCGATGTTGTAATTAATGGAAAACGTTTTGAACTGGAAATCCAAAATTTTTGGCAATCACGCTGGTCATGGAAATTTAATGGGACAGAAATAATTACTTATACTGCTAATGAATTTATTGTTAAAGAAAAAGGAATAATTGAAATGAATACGGTTAGTAATGACGAAATTGATATCCTTTTATTGCTAGGTCTTTTTGTCCGTAATCAATTTGTCCTTTTTATGCTTTTTATAATTTTATTACTTATTATTATTTTCTCTTAGCAAAAATAACTAAAAGAATTATAATAGTTATATTCCGAAAATTTGTATTAAACAGAATCTTTCAAGAAGTAGCAGACTATTGACATTTTGATTTATTATGTTTAATAGAGCGCGTGTTCATAGTAAGTAAAACTACGGGATTTTATAAGTAAATTTACGCTAACTACCCAAATAATACGATCGCATTTCTCTCATTTACTGCAACTTGCAATTTGCTGGCAATTTTACAGGCCAAATACAAGGCATTTTTCTTCTTATATTATTATAAAATTTTTACAAACCATTTAATTTAAAAACACATGGCACTACTCGACAATCCAGAAAAATTAAAAAGGAATCAAGTCTCCAACAACCTGGTTCAAAACTGGGATCAAAATCTCGACGATGAAAAGTCAAAAACTTTCGATTTACTCATTTCCCCAATTTACATGGAATCTAAAACCTTTACAATTTTGGGGAAAAACAATGAAAACCGCATTAGAGTCTATTTGGGTTTAGAAGAAAATTTACAAGATGGAAAACAGGTAATATGTGCTTTTGCTGTTGGTACCTTTTCACTAGGAGACAACACAGGCATTTATGAAGACTACCCTACTCCAATTTACAAACTTTCCAAAGTTAATGAAGACTTCTCCGGAAAAATTGAAGAAGCAAATGCTTCGATATTAAAATGGCAAAACTGGCGTGATGGTGTTGGTGAAGATCCTACAAATAATGTAATTGTACGTAAATACATATACCCCATTTGTTACCTTCTAACAAAATATGAACTATACGAAATTTTTGATATTCAAGGAAAAGAACTGGCTTTTGTTAGTTTTGGAATTGAAAAATCCATGAAACTTTTGATTCAATCTGACCCAGATTTATCAAAGGGAGGAGATGATGAACCCTTTATATATGACTATGCAGATCCATGCCCTCCAATGTGCCCGGATCCCAATTAATAAGAATTAACCCCCAAATATTTTAACAAATAAAATGATTGATTTTTAGATACGCTGTTTATTCTCATTAAAACACCTGGCATGGACCTCCTTCCCTATTTTCGGTTTCTTATTGTATTTACCATACTGCTGTTTGGCATTTCAAAATTTTACCGGTTTAGTAAACCATTAAAAATAGTTGTCTGGATCTTGGGATTTATTTCAACTCTGGAATTATTATCTCTTCCATTTATTAATTCCTTTGGAATCAGTATTTCTTCATATCATTATATTTATACTCCTATCATCATTCTATTGATAATATTTCTTTATTCTTCTATCCTAAAAAACAAAGTCGCACCAAACGTTATATACTTAACTGTTGCCATTTATGTTATAATGCTTATTATAAACACCATCTTTCCAAAAAACATTGAGAACCATATAACAATATCAATGGTAGTTGGTGGAGTTTTAGTATTAATTCTCAGCATTTTATATTTTACCACAACTTTAAAAGAAGCAAAAATTTCAAAGCTTGAACAATCGCCAGTTTTTTGGATAAATGCCGGCATATTTCTTTATATATGTGGTTATATATTAATCCTGGTTTTATTCAGAAAAATAACCACCAATACTCAATTTAGTGTTGTATTCCCTAAATTGCATCATTTCCTTGCCCTTCTTTTATATTCACTTGTATTCACTGGAATCATAACTATCAACAAAAGTTCATAAAATTTTTCTACTTTCGTGTTATAAGATCAAACATCAGAAAAAGTTACATGAGCCTGCAGTCGATTATTGTTCATATACTATTGCTAATAATATTTTTCTTTGTTTTAAAAAGAATTAAATATGTTAACAAAGCACTTCAATTTTTATATGTTCAATTGGCATTTTCGGCTATAATTCAATTTTCATTTACACTAATGAGATTTAGTAATTTTCATAATAATTTACCCATATTGCACTTTGCTGTCCCCATCGATTTCTTACTTATCTCATTATTTTTCAGGCACATGCTGAAAAACCATATAAAGCCTATTTATTTTGACATAACAACAGTATTGTTTATTACATTTTCGGTGATTAACACACTGTTTATTCAAAGTTTATTTGAATTTAACAATTATGTCAGATCTATAGGTGGGTTAATACTAGCGGTTTATGCCATTTTGTTCTTTTTAAACAAATTAAATAACCCTAAATCAAGCATAAAAACTGATACTTACATCACCTGGATTGTATCAAGCATTTTGATTTATTTTTCAGGATGTTTTTTTATTTTTATAATGGGAAATATTATTCTGCAATATTCCGTTGAATGGAGTAGCCTTTCGTGGCAAATTCATATTTATTTGCTTCTCCTATACAATACAATGATGCTATATAGTTTGATTATGATTAGGTCGACGAATAAAAATATAGTTAAATAAAATATTAAAAGGATTCAAATAAAAGTAATTATTGTTTTATTTTTTTAATTTCATTCTTCTAACAATTAGTCATAATTAAAATTGGAATAGTAATACTATCCACATTAAAAATAAAGCCATATACCTATGGATGTTGTTTTGATATTAGTAATTGGAACCTTGGCAATGGTGATACTTGCAATGGGTATTGTATTTTTTTTCCTAATCTATCAAAAACGCATTCAAGACAATGAACTTCAGTTAAATAGAATAAAAACAGAACACCAGCAGAACCTGATAAAAACTTCGGTACTTGCCGAAGAAAAAGAGAGAAAACGATTTGCCGAAGACCTCCATGACCAGGTTGGGGCGATGTTATCGCTTATTAAACTAAATATTTCGAGACTCGAAAAAAAGGCAGAAAATAATCAATCGCAAACACTTGCAAAGGAAACAAAACAGCACCTTGATGATGTTATTACTCAAGTCAGAAAAATTACGCGGGCATTATTACCATCATCACTTGAAAAATTTGGATTGCATGAAGCTATCACTGAATTAATCAAATGGGTACCAAAATCAAATGAATTGACAGTTGAATACTGGAAACAAGGACAAGATTATCGGTTCGAACAAAAAAAAGAAACAGCCACCTACCGTATTTTTCAGGAACTCCTCAATAATGCCATCAAACACTCACAGGCATCAAAAATTACTGTAAAATTAAAATATACACCCACCAAAGTTTTCCTTTCAGTTTCAGATAACGGGAAAGGGTTTGATAAAAATTTAGTTGAGGCTAAAGGACTAGGATTAACAAATTTAGAAAGCAGGGCTGAAATTCTCGATGGGAAATTTAAAATCTATTCGAACCCAAATCAGGGAACCTGGGCAATTACGTATACAGCCATAAATAATACTTAACTATTGTGAATAAAAAAATAAATATTGTAATAACCGACGACCATTTATTATTTCGAAAAGGATTGATCTCATTATTTTCAGAACTTTCCAATATCGGTAAAATTCATGAGGCTTCAAATGGTAAAGAATTACTCTCATTATTAGAAAAAATTCAACTTCCTGATGTTTTACTACTTGATTTGAAAATGCCCGAAATGGATGGGATTGAAGCCACTGATATAATTAAAAGGCTCTATCCTAAAATCAAAATTATTATTCTTTCGATGGAAGATGACGAACAGCTTATTCTCCGGTTAATTGAAAAAGGAGTAAATGGCTACCTACTAAAAAATGCCGATCCTGATGAATTGGAAAAAGCCATAAAGGATGTCACACAAAAAGGTTACTATTTTAATGAAATCCTATCAAATCTAATCTTTCATAATCTTTCGCATTACTCATCCGATAAGCAGCGTAATACATTAAAAGTTGAACTAACAAATCGCGAGATTCAAATTTTGGAATTAATATGTAAAGAATATACCTCAGACGAAATAGCCCAAAAATACAACCTTAGCCGACGAACAATTGAAGGGCACCGCAAAAATATGCTTGCAAAAACTGGCACAAAAAACATGGCCGGATTAATTATTTTTGCCATAAAGGAAGGAATAATCAGCATATAAAATGTTTATAATGAAAAAGAGGCACAAAAATTTGTGCCTCTTTATTATGAACGTATCCATAAATTACAAAACACATTTTAATCTTAAGGAGATTGTTAATAATTGTTTTAATCATTGGACTGAAAAAATCAATATGGACACTTCATAAACGTTGGGGAGAAGATCATTAATAAAAGGGAATATTTTGTCAAAATATTTTTTCCATTTGATTCTTCATTTACATCAAACAACGATTAATAATTTTAACTCTCTACTTTAAGATAATTGTGTAATTAATTTACCATGGTAAAATTTGAGATTTTCAATTTTAAATCCTAGCGTAAAAATACCTGAAATAAAACCACGTATTTCTACGCATATGCAATTAATGATTCGTGTAATACACTCCCCATGCCAGATATAAGACACATTAAATTAGCACAATCGCACATGTGTACTAAATTAATATGCCAATTTACCAAATTCAACAAACACTATGATTAACTATTGGGATGGTACAAAAAGGAAAATTAAATTCAAAAACTAAAAAAAATCATCAAATTCTTTTGAATTTTCTTCCACATTATTTATATCATCACAATCAAGGCTAAGGTTAAAATTTAAAGGTTTTTTAAATTTTACATCTTCGTTATAGTCCAACGTTTCATCAGATAAAACTTTTTTCATAAAATAACCCCAAATAGGTAGAGCCATATTTGCACCCTGTCCCAATGAAAGATCCTTAAAACGAATACTTCTTAGGTCAGCACCTGTCCATACACCTCCCGACAATTGTGGTGAAATTCCTATAAACCATCCATCAGAATGATTTTGAGTAGTCCCGGTTTTACCGGCTATTGGCATGGTAAATTGGCCATACTCCTCTCTTAAACGTAATCGAATCCCTGTCCCATGGTCAACCACTCCCTGCATTAAATTAAGCATAAGGTAGGCCGTATTTTCATCGATAGCTTCATGCCGTTCGGGCCGAAAAGTAGCTAATACATTTCCATGTCGGTCTTCAATTCGAGTAACAAAATAAGGTTTGGTATAAACGCCTTGATTGGCATAAGTGGTAAATGCACCAACCATTTCATAAAGTGTTACATCTGATGTGCCTAGAAACATTGATACTACAGGATCAATAGGGCTTATAACCCCAAGGTTTTTCATAACATCAACTACAGCAGGAGGATTAAACTGTTTCATCACCCATGCTGAAATCATATTTTTTGAATTTGCCAATCCCCACTTTAGGGTTTTCATTTTACCATAATTCTCTTCATCATTATCGGAGTCTCTGGGTTCCCAAACCGATCCATCGCCCATTTTAAATTGTTGCCTGACATAAGGGACTTCGGTACAAGGAGACAACCCATTTTGCATTGCCAGTGTATATAAAAATGGTTTTACTGTTGAGCCAACCTGCCGTTTTCCCAGTTTAACCATATCATACATAAAGTGCTCATAGTTTGGACCACCAACATATGCTTTTACTTTCCCTGTTTCTGTTTCCATTGCCATAAATGATGACCTGAAATACCTTAAATACCATTTTATTGAGTCTAGGGGCGTCATTATAGTATCAATATCACCTTTCCAGGCAAATACCGACATTTCAACCGGCTCATTAAATGTTTTTTTTATTTCATCAAATGTTTTGCCATTTTGCCGGGATGCACGATACCTTTCGCTTTGCCTTATTGAACGATTTAAAAGTGATTCTACCTCTTCTTCATTCATATCATCCGAAAAAGGTGCATTTTCAAGGTTTTCAAGGCTCCCATCAAAAATTGGTTGTATATTCTCTGAAAGATGTTTTTCAACCGATTCTTCGGCATATTTCTGAAGCCTCGTATCAATTGTTGTAAATATCTTTAATCCATCGCGGTAAAGATTATAATTTTCACCGTCAGGTTTATAGTTTTTTTGGCACCAGCCAAATAACGGATTAGTTTCCCATTCAATTGAATCTTCAACAAATTTCTGATTTTGCCACGAGGCATATTTTTCCCTATCGGGTTTTGATGATGTTAGAACTAACCTCAAATATTCACGGAAATAAGGCGACGGCCCCTTTTTAAAATCGACCTTCTGATAATCGAGCCCAAGCGGTAATGCTTGAACCGAATCACAAACCTCAGCTGTTATGTAGCCATATTTTTTCATTTGCGACAAAACCACATTTCTTCTTGATTTAGTTAACTCAGCCCTACGAACCGGGTTATATAGCGACGAATTTTTGGCCATCCCTACTAACATTGCTGACTGATGTAATTGCAGAGAATCAGGTGGAATATTAAAATATATTTGCGCTGCTGATTTTATACCAACTGCATTATTTAAGTAATCGTACTTATTCAGGTACATGGTTATAATTTCATCCTTCGTATAACTTCTCTCCAGTTTTACGGCAATTACCCATTCTTTAAATTTTCGAATTGCCAATTCAACTTTATTAGGCAAACGTTTTCGTGGAAATAAGTTTTTAGCAAGTTGCTGGCTTAATGTACTTCCACCCCCTTGGCTTATATCGCTGGTAATAATTCCTTTAAAAACACGGACAAGCCCTCTTAAGTCTATTCCTGAATGGTTATAAAATCGAACATCCTCGGTTGCTATTAATGCATCAATTAACTCAGCGGGAATATTTTCCTGATTAACAAAAGTCCTGTTTTCGCGGTAAAAATACTTTCCTAACATCTTACTATCAGACGAGTACAGTTCTGTTGCAAGAATATTTTGCGGATTTTCGAGCTCTTCGAATGTGGGCATAAAACCAAGCCAACCTTGAGCAATAGCAAAGAAAAACAAAATTCCGGCTAACACTGATGCGACAAAGAATATCCAAAGCCGTTTTACATACTTTTTAAAAATTGACTTGTCTGATTCCATATTATATTGTTAAAATATTGCTGCAAATATAATGAATATCCATTGCCAGCAAATGCAATTAAATAACTATTCCTTGATATAAATATTGTTTAAAAACCCTCTTATCACATCTCCATCAATAAAATAAAACCAAATTTTATTCAAATTAATTTTGATGTTAGTGTTCAAATTTCTTTATTTTGCAAAAATTTAGGAAAAACAACGATTTGTATGCAAGAAAATCTGGTAATAGTAGAATCACCTGCGAAAGCAAAAACAATTGAAAAATTTCTCGGTGATAATTTTATCGTGAAGTCAAGTATGGGGCATATCAGAGATCTGGAGAAGAAAGACTTTGGCATTGATATAGAAAATAATTTCAAACCAAATTATATAATTTCTCCCGACAAAAAGAAAGTTGTTACCGAACTTAAAAAATATGCCAAACAAGCAAAAATGGTATGGATAGCTTCGGATGAGGACCGTGAAGGAGAAGCTATTGCCTGGCATATTTCAGAAGTTCTAAAATTAAAACCCGAAAACACACGCAGAATTGTTTTTCATGAAATAACGAAAGACGCCATTTTAAATGCAATCGAAAATCCCAGAGATCTGGATATTTCACTAGTAAATGCACAACAGGCAAGAAGAGTTTTAGACCGAATTGTTGGATTTAAACTATCGCCCGTTCTTTGGAAAAAAGTAAAACCTTCACTTTCAGCAGGAAGAGTACAATCTGTCTCTGTCAGACTAATTGTTGAAAGAGAAAGAGAAATAATGAATTTTAAAAGTACTTCCTCATATAAAGTAACTGCAATTTTTAATACTGAAGGTGAAAATGAGAAAAGTACCGAAATAAAAGCCGATTTACCAAAACGATTTCCAACAAAAGAAGAAGCTCTTGCATTTCTGGAAAAATGTAAGAATGCTGAGTTTTCAGTTTCTGATGTTGTAAAAAAACCTGGAAAACGTTCACCAGCTGCTCCTTTCACAACTTCTACATTACAGCAAGAAGCCAGCCGAAAGCTAGGATATTCGGTATCTCAAACAATGCAGGTAGCACAACGGTTATACGAAGCTGGAAGAATTACGTATATGAGGACCGATTCTGTAAACCTTTCAAACCTTGCCATTGGAACTGCAAAAAAGAAAATAACTGAATGGTTGGGCGAAGAATATGTCAAAATCAGGAAATATAAAACCAAATCAAAAAGTGCTCAGGAAGCTCACGAAGCAATTCGTCCAACGTACATTGACCAAACAACAGTTGATGGCAGTTCGCAGGAACAAAAACTATATGAACTGATTTGGAAAAGAACCATTGCATCGCAAATGGCCGATGCAAAACTTGAAAAAACAACTGTAACAATCAATATTTCAACAACCGATGAAAATTATGTAGCCGCTGGAGAGGTATTAATTTTTGATGGGTTTTTAAAAGTATATCTTGAATCGACTGACGATGACAATAGAAACGGAAATGGTTTTGGCTCAAGCCAGGGTTTACTTCCTCCTTTAAAAGCTGGCGAAAAACTTACTCCTCAGGCACAGAAAGCTATCGAGCGATTTACATTAAAACCACCCAGGTACACTGAAGCATCGTTGGTAAAAAAATTGGAAGAACTGGGTATCGGACGTCCATCGACATACGCCCCAACTATTACTACTATACAAAACAGAAATTACGTTGTTAAAGAAGAAAGGGAGGGCATTGAAAGGCAATTTTTTTCACTCGAACTTATAAATGGAGTAATTTCGGAACGACAAAATACTGAGATTACCGGAGCCGAAAAATCAAAACTCTCGCCAACCGATATTGGGATGGTCGTTAATGATTTCCTAACTAAAAACTTTGAACAAGTACTTGATTTTAACTTTACCGCTAAGGTTGAAAAAGAATTTGATGAAATTGCTTTGGGGAATGTTGAGTGGAATGAGATGATTAAAAATTTCTACAAACCATTTTCATCCACAGTCGAAGATGTTCTGGAAAACTCTGATAAATCGCGTGGCGAAAGAATTCTGGGAATCGATCCAAAAACTAACAAACAAGTTTCAGTTCGTATTGGCCGATTTGGCCCAATGGCCCAACTGGGTGAATCAAATACTGAAGATGAAACAGCCGAAAAACCTCAGTTCTCAAGTTTGCAAAATGGGCAACTAATTGAAACTATTACTTTGGAAGAAGCTTTAGAGTTGTTTAAACTTCCAAGAGACTTAGGCGAATTTGAAGATAAAAAAGTAACAGTTTCAATAGGAAGGTTTGGCCCCTACATAAGGCACGACAACAAATTTGTTTCTTTGGGAAAAGAAGATGATCCTTATTCAGTTTCTTCAGAAAGAGCTATTGAGTTAATAAAAGCAAAACGCGAAAAAGATTTAAAAGCAATTATCAAGATATTTGAAGAAGATCCTGAATTGCGGATCTTGGAAGGCCGTTGGGGGCCATATATAAAACACGGAAAAAACAATATTAAAATTCCTAAAGGAACCAAAACTGAAGATTTGACATACGAAAGCTGTATGAAATTGGTTGAGGAAGCACCAAAAAAAGGGAAAAAATCCAAAAAGAAATAATCAATAAGGGCAGATGATTAAACATTTGCCCTTATTTTTACCATAAACTTAATCGGATGGACCTCAGGTATTATTTTCAAGAAGTTAATTTTGATCATCTTTTCGATGAAAATCAAATCGTTGAAAAATCAACCCTGGGTTATATTATTCAAAAAAACAATCAAAAATTTAAACCCGAAGATCTTAAAAAGTTTGACTTAGCCATAATTGGCCTGCCCGATGAAGAAAAAACACCTAATAAAGGTACAGCCAAAGCTCCTGATGAAATTAGGAAACAACTATACAAACTGAATATCCCGGATACTAAACTTAAAATTATTGATTTCGGGAATTTAAAAAAAGGGACAGGCAAAAATGCTACTTATTACGCCATACGCGATATTATTGATTTATTGATTGCCAATGAAGTAACAGCGATTGTAATTGGTGGTGGGCAGGATTTAAGTATTGGGATAGCCAGGGCATTTTCCGACAAACGCTTGTTCCAACTTACTTCTATTGACCCAAAAATAGACACAAGAATTCATCAAAAACCATTTACCTCTCAAAATTATATATCCCGGATATTAAAAGAAAATCCCGCTATTTTTAATATTAATATTCTAGGGTATCAAAGTTATTTTGCCTCCCCTAAGCACCTGGAACAAGTATCTGACTTACAGTTTGAAACCATTAGGCTTGGTAATCTCAAGTCAAACCTACCCGATATTGAGCCCATACTTAGGGATTCACACTTTGTGAGTTTTGATATAAGTGCAATCAAACAATCAGAAGCACCAGGATTTTGGAATGGTTCTCCAAGCGGATTAAGTGGCGAAGAATCATGTAAAATTGCAAGATATGCCGGAATAAGCGATGAAGTTTGTGTTTTTGGACTTTTTGAAGTAAATCCTGATTTTGACATCAATAATCAGACTTCAAAATTGGCATCACAAATAATTTGGTACTTTATTGAAGGAAATTCGCACCGAATGAACGATTTCCCCACTAACACATCAAAAAGTTATACACAATACAATGTTGAAATAGATGACCTGGATTCGCCACTTATTTTTTACCAAAATTCAATAACTCAAAGATGGTGGATGGAAATATCGGAACATGATAATAAAAAAATACATATTTCTTGCGCTGAGCATGATTACAAAAACGCTGCAAACAAAGAGATACCGCAGAAATGGCTGAAGTTTATCCAAAAAATCGACAGGTTATCAAAATAATAAAAAATAACATACGTTTTCTGGATAACTATAATAATTGTTGCTTGTTTCAGAACTCATTTTTTTATTTCTTTAACGGGCGATGAAAAAGACTAAACATATCGTAGGATGCAAGGTATGAAAAAGGTTATTTCTTTTTTATTTTTTATAATAATAGTTAATTTAGCAGCAGAAGGTCAGCAGGACCCTCAGTTTACTAATAATATGTTTTTTAAACTGGGAGTAAATCCGGGTTATGCTGGCAGCGAGAATGCAATTAATGGCATCTTACTAAACAGGTACCAATGGGCAGGTTTTGAAGGTGCTCCTAAAACCACTGTTTTTAGTGCCGATGCAGCAGTCAATATATTCGGCTCGCCAAGTGGTATTGGATTGACGATTATTAATGATGAAATAGGATTTGAAAAAAACGTTCTTGTAAATTTTGCATATGCATACAAACTACCATTAAGTTTTGGTAATTTAGGTATGGGATTATCCTTGGGATTTTTTAATAAGAGTATTAATGGAATCTGGGAATTTCCGGATGGTGAATTGTGGGATGACACAGATTATGCCATACCTCAGGGTGATGTAAGTCAAATGGCATTTGATGTGGGATTTGGGTTATACTTAACTACCAATAAGTATTATTTGGGAGCTTCGGTAACACACTTAAACCAGGCCGCTATTCAATATGCCGACCTGGCAAGCACGTATCTTTCAAGGCATTATTATTTAACTGGAGGATACAATATTAAATTGCCCAACCCGTTATTTGAACTACGGCCATCGGTAATGCTTAAGTCAGACCTGGCAAGTTGGCAAGCTGATTTAAACCTTTTGGTTGTATATGACGAAAAATATTGGGGAGGTTTGAATTATCGTTTTGATGACGCTGTTTCCCTTTTATTGGGAACAGAATTAATAAATGGCCTAAAAGTAGGCTATTCATTTGATGTAGTAACATCAGCAATAGGAAGATACGGGTATGGTTCACACGAAATCTTTATCGGTTATTCACTTGATTTAGAGAAGAACCGTACACGGAAGTATAAAAGTATTAGATATTTGTAAGAAATAAAGCCAATTATAACTGAGCTATGAGAAAATTTCTTTTAATCGGAATAAGTCTTTGGAGCGCTTTTGCGTTTGTAGGTTGTAACAGTAGTTCTAGCAATGGAGAACTAACTGGTGTACAGCGTAGAGGGAAATGGACAGAATCAGCCCCATATGGGATGACTTTTGTTCGTAGGGGAAGTTTTAATATTGGTCCCAACGACCAGGACCCCGCCTGGTCAACAACACCAACCAAAACAGTATCAATTGATGCTTTCTGGATTGATGACACTGAAATTACAAATAATGAATACAGGCAATTTGTTGAGTGGACGCGTGATAAAATCGCCCGAGAACTTTTAGGAGACCAGTTTCCTGAATTTATGATCTCTGAAGACCGCGATGGCAATCCCATCGATCCTCCCCTGATTAATTGGGACGAAAGAATTGAATGGGATAATCCCGATTATATTATGGCGCTCGAAGAGTTATACATGCCTGAAGAGGACCGTTTTTTTGGCGCACGTGAAATTGATTCGAGAAAATTATTCTATGATTTCTGGTGGATTGATTACAAGCAAGCTGCCAAACGTTCAAACAGCTATAATTTTGAAACGCAAAGTTACGAAGGGACTGTATTTAATAATGAAGGAACCGAAGTCCCTATTGAAAACAGGTCTTCATTCATTTTAAGAGACAGGGTCCATATATACCCTGATACTCTATGCTGGATCAGAGATTTTACATATTCATATAATGAACCATGGGCTACCCGCTACTTTTACCATCCTGGATTTGATGAATATCCTGTGGTAGGAGTCACCTGGAAACAAGCAAAAGCCTTTTGCCACTGGCGAACAAAAATTCAAACCGATTTTTTATCGAGCCGTGGTGAGCCATCATTACAAGCTTACAGGCTTCCATCAGAAACTGAATGGGAATATGCTGCACGAGGTGGAAAAACATTTTCTATGTATCCTTGGGGTGGGTATTATACTCGCGACGACGAAGGTGTATTTTTAGCAAATTTTAAACCCCTACGTGGAAACTATGTTGAAGATGGAGGTATCGCAACTATGAAAGTTGGAAGTTACGATGCAAATGGTTATGGATTATACGACATGTCTGGTAATGTTGCCGAATGGACAAATGATGCATACGATGAATCGGGTTATATGTATTACAACGATTTTAATCCATCATTCGAATACAATGCATTGCCTGATGATCCTCCGGTAATGAAACGAAAAGTTATAAGAGGTGGATCATGGAAAGACATCAACTACTTTTTACAAGTTTCAACACGAAACTTTGAATATCAGGATGAAACAAAATCGTATATCGGATTCCGTTGTGTTCGTTCTTCATTTGGGAATGAATTTTAACCACTCACTTTATCTTTAGACAATGAATTTTGGAGAAATTATAAGGACAAAACGCTGGAAAACATTTATGGGCTATGTTTATGGCTGGGGTGCATCAATTGTTATGATAGGTGCATTATTTAAGCTGGAACACTTGCCTTATTCAGGTTATATATTAGCTGTTGGCCTTTTAACCGAAGCATTTATTTTCTTCTTGTCGGCGTTTGAACCATCAGGTGACATACCCGATTGGGGTAAAGTTTACCCTGAATTAAGAGAAGATTTTGATTTAATGGATTTTGATGATATCGATCAAAGCCCAAGCTCCAAAATGTCTGAACTATTCGACAGTTCGGATATTACTCCTGATTTAATTTCGAGGGTAACCAAAGGGCTGAACGACCTTAGCAATACTGCCCGAGGCATTAGCGATATATCTACGGCCACTCTGGCTACCGATATTTATGTTAAAAATTTGAATACTGCCTCTGAGGCAATGAATACTTTTTCTGAAATTAACAGCAGGGCTAACGATTCAATTAACACATCGGTTGAACAATTGGTTGATTCATATACCACAACTGCAAGTAATTTAACTCTTTCTGGAAAAGATATTGTTTCAAAATTAAACAGTACCAGCGAAAAATTTAATGCTAAAATCAACGAGTCGAGCGAATTATTATCAAAATCATACCAACAGTCATCTGAAACAATCTCACAGAATTTACAAAATATTGGACAAAGTTCTCAGGAATATTCTGGTAACTTAAAACAATTAAATCAGAATGTTTCAGCATTAAATCAAAATTTTGAAACTCAGCTAAAAGGTTCTAATGAGCAGTTTAAAGCAAGCCAGCAATTTAGTTCTGACCTTCAAAAAATGAATGAAGTTTTAGCTTCTTCAGTTGATGAGATCAAAAAGTATAAAGAAAATGCTGAAAACCTCAATAAACATCTTGAGGCATTAAATACCATTTATGGTGGGATGTTAGGAGCGATGAATTACAAAAAATAACCGAAGTAAAGAAGACATTCGCATATGGGTGCTAAAAATTGTCCGGAAACCCCGAGGCAAAAAATGATAAACATGATGTACATCGTTCTGACAGCAATGCTGGCATTGAACGTTGCTGCAGAAGTATTGGAAGCATTTAGGGTGGTTGATGCCAGCCTTACGCAAACAATACAAACGGTGGACATGAAAAATAAACAAATTTACAGTTCCTTTGAACAAGCATACACTGAAAATCCTACAAAGGTTCATGAGTGGAAAGAAAAAGCAGACCTTGTTAAATCAAAAACCGATACTTTAATTAATCAAATCTGGGACTTAAAAGAAGAACTTGTTTATTTTTCGGGAGCTGTAAAAATTGAAGGCGATATTAAACTTAGGGACGAAGATCCTAAATTTATTACCCAATATGGCGATACTCTCCGGGTTAAAAAAGAAGATGACCTCAATTCACCTTCTGAAATGATGATTACTAAAGGGAAAGCCGAAGAACTCAAAAATAAAATTAATGGATTAAAAAACTTTTTAATTCAATTAATTAATGAAGAAGATTCTCAGTTATCTCAAACATTATTACAAGAACTCAATACAGAAAATCCTCCTTCAAAATCACTCGATGGAGGTGAACGGAAATCTTGGGAAGTTCAACATTTTGATAATAAACCTTTAATAGCAGTTTTAACACTTTTATCAAAAATTCAAATTGATATCAAAAATTCAGAAGCCCATGTTATAAATTACTTGTATTCACAAATTGATGCAGGGTCATTTAAATTTAATAAGTTAGGGGCACGTGTTATTGCAAATTCAAATATAATATTTCAAGGAGATGAATATTTTGCTGAAATATTCCTCGCAGCTGAAGACACAACTCAAAGCCCCGAAATATATATTGGTAATCAGAAGGTACCGGTAATTGATGGGAAAGCCACTTACCGGGTAAATACAACCACTCCGGGTACTTTTTCATGGAAAGGTTTAATCCGTTATAAAACACCCGAAGGAATATTTCAGGAATACCCATTTGAGCAGGAATACCAGGTTACACAACCTACTGTTACTGTTTCGGCTACTAAAATGAATGTTTTTTACAGAGGAATTGCAAACCCTATTGATATTGGAGGAAGTATCCCTATTGAAGACCTTCGGCCTACGATGACAAATGGAAGAATTGAAAAACAAGGCGATCAATATTTTGTATATCCTACGGCACTGGATGAATTAGGAAGAAGGACAAAAGTCTCAATCTATTCAACTGTTGGCGGCGAACAAAGATTGTTAGACACCAAACCCTGGCGGGTAAAAAGAGTCCCTGACCCTGTTGCCCAAGTCGCAGGAATATCAACCGGTGACCTGCGTAGAGAGTTATTAGTAGCTCAGCAAGGTATTTTTGCTGTCCTTGAAGATTTTGATTTTGATTACAAATACACCATCACCGAATTTGTTGTAAATACTATTACTGCTGATGGTTATACTAATCCTTGGCCGGCAACATCAAACAGGTTTACTGCAGATCAAAAAGAGCAGTTCAGTAACCTTAGGCCAAACAGTTATATTTATATTAATAATATTAAAGCAAGAGGCGACAACGGAGATATTCGTGAACTCGACGCCATTACTTTCAAAATAAGGTAAGATTATGAAAAAACTAGTA
This sequence comes from Prolixibacteraceae bacterium, assembly GCA_963666575.2. Lineage (GTDB taxonomy): Bacteria > Bacteroidota > Bacteroidia > Bacteroidales > Prolixibacteraceae > JABMQB01. The sequence goes on along the minus strand of CAXXYG010000014.1, from coordinate 86,096 downwards.
GTTATATTAAGTGTTTTTGCCATAATAATGTCTCTGGCAGCAGAAAAATCATCAGCTCAAATTGTCAATGGTGCTTTTAAGCGCTCCGACGTATACCAACGTAAACCGATGGTCTTACCAACCGTCAGGGAAGCTGATGTATTTTGGTCGAAAAAAATATGGCGTATTATTGACTTACGCGAAAAAATAAATCAACCACTTTATTTCCCTACTACTGAAATGGACGGGCGCATTAACCTTATTTCTCTCCTTTTACAAGGAATTGAAAGCGGCCAAATTACAGCTTATGATGCCAGAATAAATGATGATTTTAAAATTCCTATTACTTATTCAGACGTTAAAGAACGTTTTGGAGCCGAAGCAACTACTGCTCAGGTTAGGGATATTGAAACTGGTGAGACTCGAGATGAAATAATTCAGGGCGAAATAAGAGTTGGTGAAGTTTTACGTTACGAAATAAAAGAAGAATGGTATTTCGACAAACAATCTTCAACCTTAAATGTCCGTATTATTGGTATTTGCCCTATTCGCGAATATGTTAGAGCCGATGATCCCTCTGGGCAAGTTACACGCACAAGGCTTTTCTGGATTTACTACCCTGAAACAAGGCAACTGTTATCAACAAATGAAGTATATAATCCCAATAACGATTCACGCAAAATGACTTTTGACGATTTGTTCATCAAACGTTTTTTTAATAGTTACATAGTTAAAGAATCGAATGCATTTAACAACCGGTCTATTTCTCAATACTTAACCGGAAAAGAAGCACTCTTAGAGTCGAATCGTATTGAAAATGAAATTTTTGATTTTGAACAAAATCTTTGGGAATACTAAATTATGAATTGATTATAAAACAGGCCTTATGTATTTGTTCATAAGGCTTTTTTATTCATTCGATAATTTAAAAACTTAATCAACGTTTATTAAATTAAGATTACACAATAATAAAGTAGATTATACGAATTGAAAAAATACTATATTCCCATATTAATAATCATATTTGGGTTTTTATTTTCCTGCCAAAAGCCTGCAAATGTTTACATTCCGGGGCCTCCGAGCTCTAGAGGGACCTGGTTTGAACCAACTCCTTTTGGTATGGCCTACATCCCACGGGGCCATTATACTATTGGTCCTACCGAGGAAGAAATACAAGGTGAGGTTACTTCATCCAAACGGGTATCTGTTGAATCATTTTGGATGGATGATACAGAAATTACAAATAATGAATACAGGCAATTTGTATATTGGGTACGAGACTACACTGCCAGAAAGTTACTAGGTGAAGTATATGCCGATTTCCTTATTCTGGAAGATGGAAGAGGCATTCCACTTGAAGAAGCTGAAGTAAGTTGGGTTGAAAGAATAGAATGGAATAATCCTGAATACCAGGATGCTATGGATGAAATATATGTGCCTGAAGAAGAACGCTTTGGGTTCAGAAAAGAAATTGACACACGAAAACTATTATACGAGTACTACTGGATTGATTTTGCTCAAGCAGCTAAAAAATCAAATAGTTTTAACTACGAAACACAAAAATACGAAGGAACATTTATCAACCAGCAGGGTGAAACCCTTCCAATTGAAAATCGGCGCTCATTTTTAAGGCATGAAATTGTACCTGTTTATCCCGACACATTAGTTTGGATCAGAGATTTTACTTATTCTTATAATGAGCCATTAACTTTAAAATACTTTTCACATCCAGGCTTTGATGAGTATCCAGTAGTCGGAATAAGTTGGAAACAAGCAAAAGCATTTTGCGATTGGCGGACCAGTATATTTAATGCATACAGTTCAAAAAACAACGAAGTAGCACCACACGATTACCGCCTTCCAACCGAGGCTGAATGGGAAATGGCAGCAAGAGGCGGGCTGCAAAATACGTTATACCCCTGGGGAAGTTATTATACCAGAAACGATGAGGGTTGTTTTATTGCCAATTTTAAACCACTCCGGGGAAATTATGTTGCTGATAGCCCAAATAGAGTCACTACAATGCAAGTAGGTAAATTCGACCCTAATCCCTATGGACTATATGATATGGCAGGGAATGTGGCTGAATGGACCAGCACTGCCTTTTTTGAATCAGCTTATGATGTAATGAGTGATTTTAACTCACAGGTTGAATATAATGCAAGCCCAAATGATCCACAGGTATTAAAACGAAAAGTTACAAGGGGTGGTTCATGGAAAGATATTGCCTACTTTATTCAAAATTCCACACGTAGTTTTGAATATCAAGACAGTACTAAATCATACATAGGGTTTAGGTGCGTACGTACTTCGTTCAAAAACGAACTTCAAGGCAGGTAAAACTTATTCTTTCAATTAGACCAGACATATAATCAAATCTCTTTCTCTGTTACCTCTTATCTCAAATGTTTGTATCACTATGAATATTAATGGTCATACATAAACCTGAAATGGAATTAGTGTAGCTATAACTGGCATAGGTATTATAGTGTAATCTTTTGCTATTCAATGATAAACTTATAGAATATAAGGACTTTATATAAAAAAACAGGTAATTTCACTTCTAAAGAATAGTAATTCAAATTATTAAGAGAAACATATATTTGGTATTAGAGGTTTACAACAGCTTCCAATATTTACGGACCAATTTCATCACCCATTAACATGCTGGTGTAATCTTACAGAACTAAACTTTCAAAGGCAACCATTGTTTGCAAAGTTCATCGGTTGTATAATTTTACACGGGTACTATATTAAATGAGAATAATTCTTCATCAATTTTTCCATTATATAAATCATCATTTAATTAAAACATTTATCTCCGGAAAGCATTCTCGCTTAAACAGAAAATAAGATAAGCAACAAAAATTTATGCATAAAATAACCCAAGTTCCTATATCTGTAATTTAGAAATTATATTGAAACACATAATTGCTACTGTTTGAATACTCCAGTTAATTATATCTAAATAAATTATTCATTCAAAAATTAGACAAAAAAAAGAAGGTACCCAATTGGGTACCTTCTTAAACTATATAGAATTAAATTCCCTTTTATTTTCTATTAAGAATCAGTTTTTTGATAACCTGGTCACCATCAATATTCATCTTAACAAAGTACATTCCGCTAACTTGGTTAGCCATGTTAACTTTAATTAAGTTGGTTGAATATACCTGACGGAATACTTGAGTACCAGCAACTGTAAAGATTGAAACATCTACTTTATTTAATCCAGCTTTTTTAACATCTAATGTTACGATGTCGCGAGTTGGGTTAGGATACATGTTCACTTCAAATGCATCTTGAATATCAATAACTGCAGTAGCGGTTGAAGTATCAAGAACAGTAACTGTAAATACATCTTCAGCTTCTAATCCTAGTGGATCAGCACCAGTTAATGTAATTGTAGTTACACCAGCATCAGCAGCAGCAGGAGTACCAGTAATAACACCAGCAACTGTTCCATCCATCCATGCAGGTAATGCTGAAGGAGTAACAGTAACTACATCACCATCAGGATCAGTAAATACACCACTTATATCAACATTTAATGCATCGCCACCAACATAAATAGTTACATCAGCAACAGGAGCAGTAACAACAGGAGCGTCATTAACAGCATTTACAGTAACAGTGAATGTTTCAGTAACAGTTGCAACACCATCACCAACAGTTACAGTTACAGTATCAGTTCCAACAGCACCACTTACAAGAGTAACAGTTAATGTACCACCAGCTTCAACTACAGTATCAACCACACCTGCGCCAGAAGCAACAGCGGCAATTGTAACTGTTTGTGCAGGGCAATCACCACCATCAGTAGCTACAACAGCAGCATCAACAGAAGTAAGAGTGTCACCAACAACAACATCAGCAATAGCTTCTACAGTTGGAGCAGCATTAGGAGCAGCAGTCACAACAACTACAACAGTATCAACAGCAGTATTACCACTTGGGTCAACGGCTTCGTAAGCAACAACAGTAGTTCCAATTGGGAATGTAGCTGGAGCATCATCAGTTAATACAACTGAACAGTTATCAGAAGCAGAAACTGCAAGAACAACCATTGAGTCACAAACACCTGCATCTAACGTAACTTTTACAGTATCCATAGCAGATGTAATAACAGGAGCTGAATTATCAACAACTGTTACAGTAGCTTCTACAGTTTCTTTATTATTATGAATATCAACTACAGATAAATGAACTGTATGAACGCCTGTATCGGCACAAGTATATAAATATTCTCCGGCATCCAGGTAGAAGGTATCAATACCACATAAATCCCAGGCACTTTCTTTAACCATACCGGCATTTACAACTACAGCACCACCTTGTGTTAGTTCAACCGTAATGTTTTTAGAAACAACCGTAGGAGGAGTAACATCTTTCACAGTAATAGGAACAGTGAAAAGACCAATATTTCCGTTATCATCAGTTACTCTAGTCATTACATTATGAACACCAACATCATTACATTCGAATGTTTTTTGATAGATAGTATCAAATGAAGCAGGTAAGCTACAGTTATCTTCAACTCCTGCATACATATCTGCAATGTCCCATGCAGTTAATACATATGACATGATCGTATCATGCAATTCGATTGTAATACCTGATCCGGCATAAGTTGGTGCCATATTATCTACAACTTTAACTCTAATTGAATCAGCAGCAATGTTTCCTGAACAGTCTTTTAATACAACTCTGTAGAGGTAAACATTTCCTTCGTCTGTACAATCAAATGTATCCTGACTAACAACAGTAGGGAATGAAGAAGTACTTGCACCTTTTAAAGCAGGAGAAGTAGATACTGATGCACTTTGAGCCCATACATTTGTAGAGTCAAAACAACAATTATCAGATAATGAATCAACCATGTTAGCTAAAACATAAGCTGGAGTTAAAATAAATTGACCAGCAGCATCAAGCTCAACTATAACAGTATCGATTGCCACACTGTTTGTATCGTTAAATGCAGCAATATAAGGGGCAATATTATCTTTAATATCAAGGATTACTAGAGTAGTATCAGTAGCATTGCCGTAAATATCATTTACTACTACTTTAAGTGTATCTAAACCTAAATTGGCACAAGTCCACATTGTATCACCAACAAAATTAATCTCAATAGAGTGCTGTGCATCTTCACAGTCTTGTGAATTATCAACTGCGGTCATCAATCCAGTCCAATCGCTTGCTAAGTCAACTACCAAGTTTCTAAGTAATATTGTATCATTAGTAACACTACTTAAGTTTACAACATTAGGATTAGCTATAGACAGAACAGGAGCTAAATCATCTATTACTGTAAGAATAGTAGTATCACGAACAATATTTCCTCCAATATCGGTTAATCTAGTAATAAGAGTATCAGAAATTTCCCAAGGTGTACCATCATCATGGAATACTATATCAGCACATGTTGCAAGAATAGTATCAGCAGCATTTGCTTCATCTCCTATCCGGTAAACAACTGTATCTAAATAACATGTATTATTATCAGTGGCTACACTAATTAAATCAGCAAATCTAATAACGTTTTCACCATTAGCTGAATCAAGAGATACAGTAAGATCTGCAACTACAGTAAGAACAGGATCTGTAGTATCCAAAACCTGAACAACAAATAATGCAGTATCTTTATTTCCATGACCATCAACTGTAAACAATGTATCAGTATTATAACCTGTATCTTGGCAAGTATAAACTTTATCCCAATCTCCAAGTACATAAACACACTCACAAGTATCATTATTAACAGCCGTAAAATCAATACTATCTTGATTAACAACAGTAGCTAAAGCACCTTTTGTGGAACTTGCAGGTGGAGTACAAACAGTACCATTTGTATTGTTATAACCTAATCCTGCATTGCCATTATCATCTAAGTATAATACAACAGTATCAGTAGCAGCCGAAATGACCACCTCTGGTGGAGTAGTGTCAAGTAGTGTTACAACTCTTGTACAAGTAGAGGCATTTCCACTATAATCAGTTACGGTAACAGTTACGGTAGTAGGGACACTAATATCGGAACAATAAAATACTGTTTTAGATAAAACCGTATCAAGTGCATGAATCTCATCATTATCCCTGGCACTATCAAGCACATATGTATGATCTATTGTGTCAGTAGTTAACATTCCTGCTAAATAAATAGTATCTATACCACTAATACAAGCCATAGTTGGTTTTGTAGTATCTAGAATTGTAATAACATTCATAACAGAATCATACATTCCTTCTTCATCCCATACATTAGTATAAACACTATCATGATAGAATACTGAATCATTTTCTGCTCCCCATTGAACACCTGAATGAAGTAATAAATTTGAAGCAGAATATGTATGATCAATCGTTGAACTCACTGAATCAGTTCCACAATAGTCAACACCATCAGCTAAAAATGTATCTCTGATGTTTGCAACTCCACCTCCAAGTATATTACTTAAATATAATGTTGTGTCAGAATTTGATAATAAAGAAACAGCCGTTGGAGGAGTATTATCTATCATGTAATCAAACTCATCAATCTTTAATTCAGTAAATTGATGATAAAAATAACCAGGGTTAGTTGTTTCAATTGAAATTGAATCCAAACATGTTCCTAAACTGGTTAAATCCGTTGGAGTTAAAGTCTGAATAGCGGCAGCTATTGCAATAGTACCAACCACACTACCTCCTTTATAGCCATTCAACGTTAAAGCATGATGTGTTGCAATATCTAACTGAATAGGCGAAAAAGCTGTATCATTACTAATTACAACCCTTTGCTTAAATAGGCTATCTGTCCCTCCTGGTAAAAAACTACTTAAAAGGCCTGGAGTAGCATTAGGTACTGCATTAAACGAACTATCAATATCAAATCCGATCGTTGAAGGAGAAATTGAACCATCCCACACAATATTTGCTCGGATAGAATCTGATGGATCATCAATGCTATAAACCATTTCAAATCCACCTGGCAGAGCCTGGGTGTTACTCGTCATAGTATCACCATCGCTCATGGAATAAGTAAAAGGTATCGTGCCAGAAGTCTGGGCTATCGCAGCCCATCCGCTAAAACACAATACAAAAAATAAAAGGTAAATTTTTTTCATAATCTTAATTTAAGGAATTTAACATGCTATTTTAATTATTTTTTTATTTAAGTCATAGTCGTTTTACGCCCATAGGACGCAATTTACAAATAGTTTTTTACAATATTAAAAACTTTTTTCCATTTGTTTATGTAAATCGGGCTATTATTTATAAAAAATTTAAGTAAAAATAAGCCCTTCATAAAAATATTGTTTTTTTAGCGAAAAAATAATTTCGGAAGAAAACCAATTTTAATCCACATTTTTAACTTTAACTCTCTAATATAGTGACACTTTCTTTATTATTGCCAGAAACCATATTATAAATTCGATTATTTTTTCCTATTTAAAAACATATTTTTCCAAACCTTGCAATAAATACCATCAATCACTATACAACCGTGGTTACAGGCTTTAACTCCAAGCTCAAACAAATTTTAAGTCGTAATGTTTTAAAAACTCCAAATTAACAAGATGTAAAATAACATTACTTTTAATCTCACACAACAATAACAGGCAAATTTTGAGGAAAATATTATCAAATTCTTATAAAAGCAACAATTAATATCAATACTAAAAACTTCAAAATAATATAACAATACTGAATGTTTTAATACCTTTTTACAAAAAAGGTTTTATTTACATATGTTGAATATTAAAAGAGGAGTATAATTTAATCAGTCGGACTTGCTCATGACCAATTTCCCATGCTGAACACCTTTTAAGCTTATTAGTTTATCCGATAGTTCGGTAAGCCGATGAGAAGGCCCTTTAACTGCAACAATTTCGAGGCAGTTAATTTCACTCAAAACCATATTTTGGGTAGAAAGCACAATGTCTTTATTCAAAAAATGCAACTCTGCAATTTTTGATGTAATATCTAATTTCTGAAAAGGGTAAACAAGAACCACAGCCCCTGCAACAATGTTATCACATTTCCACTTTTCTTCGACCAGATTTTTTTCAATTAAATAACGAATTGCTTGTGACCGGTTAGCAAACTGATTTATTTTTACATACTCATCAAGAGCATCCAGTAACTCTTTCTCCAACGAAACCCCAAATCGTGATACAGACATTGTGTTACTATTTTAACAATTCGTGTTATTGATTTCAAATATAAATTATTCTGTGAAATTATCCTTCTGCCTGCTCAACAAAATAATTACAACTTCTTAAAATAAAAAATGTAATTTTAATTTTTAAAAAAGTTGTCAAAAGTTAAATGATAATATATTATGTCGATAAAAATGATCTTTCTGACTCTCCCTCTTCTCCCTCTCTAAGCATAGAGAGGGACGATTGTGACGTGGTCGCAATCAGGGTGAGTCTATATGAGAAAAAAGTTGCACTTTATTGTAATTGTTACGTACAGTATTTCAAGTAATTATAAACATTTTATACATTTAACTATAATCAAGTTTAATAATAAAAACAATTATGGCCACTATTAAAACAAAATACCTGGGAGGTTTGCGTACAGAAAACACACACCTTCAGTCGGGGAACAAAATTATTACCGATGCTCCAACCGACAACCAAGGCAAAGGGGAATACTTTTCGCCAACAGACTTGCTGGCGACCTCGCTAGGATGCTGCATTTTAACAATTATGGGTATAAAAGCCCGCGACCGCGGAGTAGATATTAAGGACACTGAAATTGAAATAACAAAAATTATGGCTTCTGACCCACGGCGTGTTGCAGAAGTTATTGTTGATTTTTATTTCCCTGACAAAAAATACACAGAACAAGAAAAACAACTAATTGAAGGTTTGGCTGGCATCAGTCCTGTCCCGCTAAGTTTACATTCCGATTTAAAACAAACTGTAATTTTTAACTGGCACTAAATTAATCCTTCAAAATTAGTTTTTCATACGACGCATTGCCGGTTAAAATTTTGATGATGTAAACACCACTTTTTAAGTGCCTCATACTTATTTTTTGCTTTTTATGGGTGTAATTTAAAACAACTGCACCATTGGCATTATATACTTTAATTGACAAAACTTTGTCATCAAAAGGAAGCACAATATTTAAAATATTGGATACTGGATTGGGATAAACCTTCACTTCGCCTGATAGTATATCTTCTTCGATGCCTACAATAGCCTGAGTTTTCGAAATTATCCAATATTCCGGATCAAACTTTACATCGGCGACCACAAAACCCGGGTCAATTACAAATTCCTGCCCATTGGATGTATGTAACAAGCGAAAATCAGCAGAATCAGACTTGGTATTATTATACACTCTGATTGGAACAGGCATTTCAAAAAAATTAACCGAAGAGTGTGAAGTCTCCTGATAAATCTTAAGCTTCACTGAAGTGCCTTCAATTTTATTATATTCTATGGAATAAACGGGATGCCCTTCGCCATAATACCAATCATCAAAAAACTCAGTAAGGCTTGTATCACCAGCAGCCTCAAGGTGAGCCACTAATTGCTCGTGAGATGCAAAACCGTTGGCAATATCCGGATCGTTATAATAATTTCGAATTGCACTAAAAAAAACCTCATCTCCTAAAATCCAACGCAACATATGCAACAAATAAGCCCCCTTTGAATATGAAAGCCTGCCACTAAATAGTTGGGGAATACTTGTGGTATCCACCACATAAACCGAACCATCATTATACCGGGTAATTCGCTCGACTTGTAATCTTTTCCACCTTGGCCACCACACACCATCCAGCAAATTTTCGTACGCCAAACCAGCCATATATGTTGCAAATCCTTCGTTTAACCATATATGGTGCCAGCTGCTTAATGTAATATAATTGCCAAACCACTGGTGTGCCATTTCATGAGCAATCAATTCGAAATCGAAATTCCCCATAAAGCTCATTGTTTGATGCTCCATTCCACCTGGCCAACCAAACTGAGCATGCCCATATTTTTCATCGGCAAATGGATAAGTTCCAAATATATTGTTGAACAAACCCATTATTTTAATTGATTCCGGAGTTTTTAACTGCGCCTTAGATAAATCTTCGGGATATACATAATTTAGGATTTCGATCATTTCCCCATTCTCCAATTCAAAAAAATCAGAATATTTGGCATAATTGGTTACAGCTATTGCCACCAGGTAAATTGCAATTTTATAGCGGTGCTTCCAATGCATAATTCTTTTTTGCCCCTGGATAACATCCGAAACCAAAACTCCAATACTTGCCGTACTGTATTCTTTGGGGCATGTAACGATAATATCTATAGAGTCTATTTTATCAGAAAGGTTTTGTTTACATGGCCACCATTCATAAGCTCCATATGGCTCCGACAATGTCCATAATATAGGGGTGCTTCCATGATAATTGGTTTGAAATGAGCCATATCCTGAGCTGAAAGGAATTCCATGGTAATAGATAGTCAATGAATCAATTTCTCCAGTATTTAATGGATTTTTAAAAGCTATTTCTAAATTATGTAAATTATGGTCAAAATATGAAACTCCATCATTTGATATAACTGAATCAACAATCAGATCTGAATGCAAATCAAATCCTACTTTTAACAATCCTGTTTCTCTGCTTTTAATATATGATGTTACCGCACCTTGAATATATTGAACCGCAGGATCAACTTGCCATTCCATACGTTGATATATTAAATCAAAATCCGATTTAACAACATCTTCTTTGGAAACCAGCTTGTCCTGAAACTTTATAGCATCAGCGGATGAAACCCGGTCATAAAACTTCTTCTCAGGCATTTGTCCAAATGAACTAATACTGACAAATAAAAACAAACAGCCTAATGCCCGATAAAAAACTCCCATAGCTATATAATCACAGGAAAGTTAGTATAAATATTCAAAAATAAAGTTTATCACAAACATAAAAGTATATCAAAAAAAAGGCGAACTCCTGATTTGGAATCCGCCTTATAATATAATGTATAATAGTTTTTTTCTCTAATTCCTGTCAAATTGAAGCACTTGCTTTAATAAAAACTAAATAGTCAGCTTTTAAAATCTGAAGGAAAAATATTATCCACTTCAAATAAATTATGCTCTTCTGATTTTATATCCACTAACAGCATAATAGAAAATATACAAGTAACAGAGAGCCGGAACAATAAATGCCCATGAATACCCTGCAAGATCGGCTACTTTACCCATAACAAGCGGAATAATAGCACCACCAACAATCAGAGCATTAATTAAACCTGATGCACCACTTAATTCAGCATTATCCAAATCTTTTACAGCTAATGAGAAAATATTCGGGAACATAATTGAATTAAATAAACCAATAGAAATAATAGCCCATAATGCAACTGAACCTGTCGATACGATAGTAGTGATATCGAGTAATGCAGCAACTAAAGCAAAAATCGCTAACGTTTTAGCAGCTTTTCCAGTTCCAATTTGCATAATAATAAAGTTTGCTAATGCTACTCCTGTAAAAGTAAGTCCAATTGTCCAATTCCATTCGGTAACAAATGCTCCCGAAACAAATGCCAGAACTAAAACTGGTAAAGCATAGATAATTTTTTTGGATGGTTTCATATCAGAAAACATAAATGAACCGAAGAACCGTCCAACCATAGCACCACCCCAATAAATAGCTGCATAAGTTGAAGCCATTTCGGAAGTCATTGACAAATTTGTTTTTAGGTAATTTACAATTAAACCGGCATTACCAACCTCAGCACCTACATATGCAAAAATACCTATGGCACCCAAAACAACGTGAGGGTATTTCCAGATACTCTTTTTCTCTTTTTTCTCAACAGCAATGTTTGGCAACTTAATTGTAAAAATTGCCACAGCAACTAAGATTACAATAACACCCATTATTATAAATGGTAAAGGCACCCTATCGGCAGCAACTGCATTGTCTTGTGGAAACACCAGCCCTTTAAAAATGGCAATCGAAATTAACCATGGAGCAATCATTGTTGCAATTGAATTTAATGCCTGTGTTAAGTTCAAGCGGCTTGAAGCAGTTTTTTCGGGCCCAATAGCTGTAACATACGGATTAGCTGCTACCTGCAGAAATACAACACCTGTTGCTAAAATAAAGGTTCCAAGAAGGAAAATCGGGAATGATGGAATTTTTGCGGCCGGGATAAAAATCAAACTTCCAATTCCCATCAATACCAAACCTGAAACGACAGTCCATTTATAACCAATCCTATCAATTAATTTCCCTGTAGGGATTGACATAATTGGGTAAGCAATAAAAAATGCAGAGGATAATAATTGTGCGCCAAATTCGGATAAACCGAAAATTTCTTTAACCGGTGCACTTAAGGTTACAATAAAGGTTGTGGCGAATCCGAAGATAAAAAAGATGGCTCCGAATACCGACATACCTACTACTAAGTTGTTGTTTTTTTGATTCATTATTAATTTTATTTAGTTATAGATTAAATAGGTTTATGCATAGTCATACTGACAAATTTAAAAATATAATCTATTTATAGCCTTATCATACGAATCATCGTCCTTATTTATTTTTTTTCAAAACAAAATCTCCTACATTGTTTACATACTTTTACTCTTGATTATGTGAGCCTTACACACATTCCAAAAAAATAGTCACTCATATATATTAACGATTTTTAACTTCCTTCTTTATAAATTCCTAAATATTATGCCTCCCGTTTTCACTGCATTCCAACAACTAAATCAATTTGATACTTTGTCCCATTTTTGGACGATGATCCCAAATTGAGCCATATTTAAAAAAATACAAATTCGTAACCTTTAGTTTATTAGTACGTTATGCTTTTCTGGCATCAATCTTGCCATATTCTTGCGAAATCTACAATAAAAGTTTGGACGCTTGATAGTGGATTTATGAAGATGAAAGAGTTTTAACACATAACCATGAAGAATTTAGTTATAATCATATTATCTGTCCTATTGCTTTCGGCCGCAAATGCGTTCGCAGGCGATGATAATCAAAAAACTCACAGCATTTCTATAAATATACCCGAAGTTGCATTGCTTAACCTCGAAGGAGGATCTTCAATTTCACTTTCTCCCACTGCTCCAACAGAAGCAGGAGGTGCTTTTGATTTTAGCACTGCTGTCAACTCCGACATTTGGGTTAATTATTCATCAATAATTTCAGGACAAGCATCACGAAATGTGACTGTTCAAATTACATCGGGTACCGTCCCCGCAGGATTAACAATAAAACTTAAAGCTTCAGAATATTCTGCAGCTGGCGGGGGAGGAAAAGGAACATTTGGCAAACCAACCGGAGAAGTTACAATCGACAATACTGCAAAAAATGTGATCACCGGAGTTAAAAGTTGTTATACCGGAACAGGAGTAAAAAACGGGCACAACTTACAATATGCGCTCGAACTCGACAGTAATAGCAAAGATCCTTACAGCCTTCTTTCTGAAGGAAGTACGCCAATTACAGTTATGTACACGCTAACAGATGATAAATAAATAATAAGGTTTTTAATAAAAAAGGCAAGCCAGGAAATTGGTTTGCCTTTTTATTTGCATTAATCTTTCTTCTCTTCATTTTTACTTAAATATACATATTGTTTTTAGGTTCCAAATTTGTACATTTACATTTGAAACATTAATAAATGTATTAATTAAACGAGTATATTAAGAATCTTTCACCCTGAATGATAATAAACAAGGACCATAGACTATAAATAATTATATAAAATTATAATGAGATGAAAACATGTATAATTTTTCTTTTAGCCTTTTTTGCACTTAATACTTTTAATGTAACCGCAAGAAACTATACCGTCGATGATCAATCCCTCGACAAGTTATTTTCTGAGTCAAAAGCATTAACTTTCCAATTGACCGATATTAGTCCGCTTCCGGGTGATGCAAATTATAATGCAACTGCATTAGCTGGTGACAAAGACCCATTATTGGCGCTAGTTTTGGATTTTTTCCTGGGAGGCCTGGGAGTTCACCGATTTTATTTAGGTACTGAATTTATGACAGGATTGGGTTATTTATTAACCTGTGGGGGTATTTTTGGGATTGTACCAATTGTCGACTTTATAGTGTTGGTAATTAATTTCGATGATATAAGCCCATACATCGATAATCCTGCATTTTTTATGTGGAATTAATACTTTGATGTAATTTTTCTCCATTTGCCTGAGCCATAAAAACATTATGAAATTTAGAATCTGGTTGGTAGTTTTATTAACAATAAACACTACTGCATCTGTTTTTTCTCAAAATCCTGATAACTACGTTTCTGTTCATCTACTGAATCAGACATTTAAAAAAGGGCAAACTTTCAGTATCGAAACTGATAATTATGCCATTAAAGAAAAAAGTATTTTAATTGTTTGCGGAACACAGCCCAAAGAACACATTAAAATTTCCAATAAACTTGGCGAAATAAAACTCTATTTCCCCAAAGAGAACACAGTTTCAATTCAGCAAAATAAAATGTTCAGCAGCGAAAATGACCTATTATTTTATTTTCTGAACAACAACTTTTATGACCTCGGATTATCAAAAGAAGGTTTTACTATTTCAGGCACCCATTACGATGGGGAACACCAGGTAATTACCTGGAAACCTCAAAATAAAACCATCAATATCAAAAAAGTTGATTTGGTTTTTCTTAACAACAAACCCATTTATGCTGAGTATATCAACAATCAGGACATGGTCGTCAGGAAAGTTTACTATTACGATTACCAGATATTTAACAGCTTTATATTGCCCCGAAAAATAACTCAGATTACATATGAAACATCAGGCGATTCGGTTGTACAACGAAACACATATTCAAATATTAAAACTGCAGCAGAATCATTTTCGCCATATTTTGATTTCAAAATTCCAAAAGATGCCAAAATTCTTCAATAAGTTTGTTTGTTTGAGCTTAATGGTTTTATACGGTTTTGCTTCTTTCTCGCAATCAAAAATTAATGACGATATTAATTTAATACGGTCGGTAAAGGTATCAGGCAAATTGACTGACTCGGCTATCCGCCCTTTTATTTTCACAAGAACAACAACACAAAAAGTAAATACCAATCCATTAACACTTGTTTATGGTGGCCTACTATATGTTTATCAAAATACTTTATCACAACAGTTTTCAGCTAATTGTTTGTATTCGCCCTCTTGCTCTGAATTCAGCAAACATTCGGTTAAAACATTTGGCTTTACCAAAGGATTATTTTTATCGGCAGACAGAGTCATGAGGTGTAATAGAATAGCTGCAACAGGCATTCACCCGTTAAAAATTACAGCCAATAAAGTTGTTGACCCACCCACCATTTATCAATTTAAATAATGAAACGGTTTTTATTTGTATTGGTTTTATTAAATGCCCTACATTCTAGTGCTCAACTTAAAATTACTGAAGAAATAAAATTTATTGAACATCTAGTTAGCATTGAAAACTACAATGATGCCATTTTTTATATTAATAAAAACCCTCAGTTTAAACAAAAAATACAACACCGCGATTCCATTAACTACCTGAAAGGCTGGAGTCATTATGCACTAAAAGAATTAGATTTATCGGCTGCAAGTTTATTGGAAGTTTCAAAAGATTCACCATTTTTTTTAAAAAGCCGATTTTTTGCCGCTTATAATTATTCACATTTAAAATTACACCCAGTTTCAGAAAATATCCTCTCGAATATAGACAATCATACAATAGCCGACCTTCAAAAATTTGAGCTAGCCGGCAACGCCTTACTTTCACGCGATTTTACTCAATTTTCGAATTACATTCAAAACATCCAAAATAAAAACAACTACATATTCACTAATGAAATATTAGCACTTAATAAAATATCAAACAACCTTGCATTTCACCCAAAAAAATCAGCTTTTTTAGGAGGATTATTTTCAGCAATTATTCCGGGTTCCGGAAAAATATATGCCGGAAAAACTGGCGAGGGAATTGCATCTTTTATAATAGTATCGGCAACTGGATTAACCGCTTACGAGAATTACAACAAACGGGGAATAAAACATGCCAAAACGCTGTTATTTGGGTCATTATTTGCTGTTTTATACATAGGGAATATTTATGGCAGTGTTTTTTCAGTAAAAATTACTAACGATGAATTTAACCATGAAATGGACCACAACATTCTATTTAATATGCACATTCCTCTTCGGAATTATTTCAATTAATTCAATGGCGGGAAATGCCTCGTTCAGTAAAACTGATAGTTTAATGAATGTTGGACAATGGCAGGATGCGCGCATTGAATTGGAAAAAATTGCCTATTTCTCAAATGATAAAAACAAAACTACAACTGCGCTTCTAAAAAAAGCTGAATGTTTTAATCAGGAACATCTATTTTCTGAAAGCATAAAAACACTTTCACGCATTTTTCTATTTAACCAGCCCGACAGTATTATTTTTAAAACAAAATATAACAAAGCCCTAGCCTATTACCTCAACTCCGAATCGGGAAATTCCATTGCCGAATTAAAATCGTTAAATACGTATAAATTCGATTCAGATAAGGCTGCACAAATTAACTTCTTATCGGCATTAGCTTATACTGAACTTACAAATTGGAAAGAAGCCTACTATGAAGCCACAGAGTTTTTATCTATTTCAATAGGCAACGAACAATCCTTATTCTATAAAAAGGTTCAACTTGATTCATTGTTCTCGAAAAAAAATATTCCAAACTATCTTTCTGAAAAAAAAGCAAAAAACATATCAACCTTTATCCCAGGAGGCGGGCAATTTTATTGTGGAAAAATTGCCGAAGGATTATTTAGTTTAGGGCTTCATGGCTCATTGCTTTATTTTGGAATTAGTGAATTTAGTGCCGGATACTATTTTACGGGCTATACAGCCGGATTTGGCTTATTACAAAGGCTATATACAGGAAATCTTCAACGTGTTCAAAATCTGGCAAAAACAATTAATGACAAAAAAGAAAAACAATTTGTTGGGGAATTATTAGATATATTATCAATCGAAAACTAATAAATATTGTATGAAAATATATTTTGCAGGTTCCATAAGGGGTGGAAGAGAAGACGCTGGTTTGTATCATCAACTAATTACAGAATTAAACACCTATGGTGAAGTGCTTACAGAACACATTGGAGACACCAAGCTTAGTGCAATTGGCGATGATGGCCCTAATGACCAGTACATTCACGACAGAGATATGGAATGGCTATTAAGTGCATGCCTGGTAGTGGCAGAAGTTACTGTTACTTCCATGGGTGTTGGTTATGAAATAGGTAGAGCCATTGAAAACAACATCCCTGTTTTATGCCTGTTCAGACCAAAAGAAGGTAAATATCTTTCGGCAATGATTTCAGGAAATAGGGATATTGTGGTCAAACATTATCAAACTTTTATTGAAGCAAAAGAGATTTTTCGAGAATATTTTAAAGAATAAGTAAACTAATTTTAAGTGCTATACTACTGATAGTAAAACTCTTCCTTGTCCTCAACAAAATTGATATGGTTGATACAACTAATTATTTTACTCGAAACGACCACGTTTTAATAAAATTTTGTTTTGCATAAATACTTCGCCTTTTGCGATTACATCGGTGATTTCATAATTGTCATCAAATAGAGTAAAATCGGCATCAAAACCAGGTTCTATTCTTCCTTTCTTTTTTAGACCTAAGTTCTTCGCCGGATTTACGGTCATCAATTTTATTGCATCTGCAGGAGTAACTTTTCCAGTTCCAATAAGTTTTTGAACTTGCCTTATACTTTCGTACAAAGGTGCTTTTTTCAAACCGGTAATTGCGCCATTTTTATCCACAACCGATAATCCTGCGTTAGCATCGCTACTGAATGTCAAGTTATCAATAGAGACTCCATTATTGAGAGCCAAAAGCACTTGTTCATAAGGTTCAGTAAACTTAGAAGCACCTGTGGTTATATCAATCATTCCCCCCAATTTTGCAAATTCAAGCGATTGATAAAACAATTTCTCGGTTCTGCCAACGTGCGTTGGCGAAATATTCCTAATGGGAAATTGATGTTTTTTTACCAACTGGAATAAAATATCCATTCGGGTATCCAAACCTCCAAGGTGAACGTGTAACACACCACCTTTCCCCGATATTAAACCACCTGTTCTGGTTTGCCGAAGAAGTGACAGTAAATCTTTTTCATCAGCGAATGCCCCTCTTTCATCACTAATTGCAATTTTGCACCCAAGAACATTATCAATAAATATCAGATCGTCTTGAACCGATCCAGTTATAGTCACAGGAGGCAGACCAAAATAGTTGGTATGCATAAAAGCCGATATACCTTCAGCTTCGAGTGATTTGGTTTTTGCATAGAGTGATTTTATGGACCTCGTTGCGCCATCGGTTCCCAACACACCAACAACCGAAGTTATTCCACAACCAATAAGTTCTGACAACATGATTTCGGGAGTTAAGGATTCAAATCCAAACTTTCCACCCGCACCAATTAAATGGGTGTGTTGATCAATGAGTCCGGGCGAAACAAACTTTCCATCCGCATCAATAACTTTTATATCTTTTAATCCAGGATGAATTTCTTTATCGACAGCAATAATGCTTTTATTAAAAAGTATATCGCATTTCTCTTCCTTTGGATTGGATAATAATCTTGCATTTTTAAGTAGTGTAATCATAATAATATTGCGTTTAGAATAAATACTGCGACCGCTCCAACAGAAAGCGGAATCAAATTTCTTTTTGCTACATCAAAGGGAGAGATATCAGCCATTTTAGAGGTAGCGATGACTAATCCGGCTATTGGTGAACACGCGCGTCCCATGCTTGATGCCAATTGCATTGGTAAAATCATTTGTGCTTCGCTTCCTCCCATCTGAGAAATGATATCTGGAACCAGTGGACTAAAAGCGAAAAAAGACGCATTTCCACTTCCCATTAATATGGAGGAACCAAAAATTGCGGATGTCATAATCCCATTTATACCAAGACTCCCCACACCGATTGCCTGTGACCCGGCAATAAGAGAATCAATAAGTCCCAGATCAATAATACCCCGGCTAAAAATATCTGCACAAACAATTAAAGTTACTATGGTAGAAAATACGGATCCCATCCCATTGAAGAATATACGAATATCTTCTGAGCATTTTTTAATGTTTCGTATCCTAATAAGTTCAATCACAAATGCAACGAACATACTAATTAGCATTGCAATTGTGGTGTTTAAAATAATTGGCGGATCAAAAAGCTTAAAGAAAGCCGAAAAAACAATGAGTAATATTAGTGGCAAAACAGGTAAAAAAGCATAAAATACAGGTACGTCAATCCCTGGTCCTGTTTCTTCAATTTCAACCTTTGTTACTTCCCCATTTTTTTTGTCAGCATATTTATTCACAAAATAATACATAACCATTAGTACTAAGGTGGTTGGAACGACCACAACCAATTGTTTGGATATAAAATAGGAAATCACATCCATGTTAATAATTGCAGCGGCTTGATTCACATTTGCAGAACCAGGTCCAAGATCGAATATGGTACAGGCTGTAATTACCGAAACAGCTGTAATTTTACTTACCCCAAATCGTACTATTATTGGATAAATTGCAACCATTAAAAGCATACTAAATCCGGCAGCAGAAGGACTACTCATAAACAAAAATTGCCCGATTGGGATTAAAAGTACTGAAGCCAGATAGGGATATTTTTTTAATCGGGTAAGTGGTTTTAGAGCAACCTTTACAAGCATTTCACTGGCGCCAATAAACTGCATATATCGGACATAACCTCCAATAGCCATAATCATTAAACCAACTCCAGCCATCTTGCTACTGAAAGACTCTTTTAAAATAGAAAACAGATCGAATCCAATAAATCCTGTGGGATTTTGAGCGACTAGTTCTCTATCTCCCAGGACGATGGAAATGAGGAGCATAACTATTCCAGCAACTAATAAAACAATTTGTGGGTACACATTCTTAATAAGCAAATAAGCAACAACTGCTATGATAAGAATGACGATGAGTATTGATATTAATTCCATAAATTTTATACGTATTTAATGACAAGTATTCGTTAAAACTCTCAAATTACTTGCATTGTAAATTTCTAATTATGAACAATAATTTTTCGCGTAATTGTTTTATTGTTAGCTTCTGTTTTCAGAAAATAAATTCCTCCTTTTAAATAGGATATATTTAATGCCTCTGAATTGCCTTTTATATTTCTCTGAAATAATCTAACACCCTGACTATTGTATAGAGCGATAAAATGTAAAGGGCTACCAGAAGAAAGATGTAATTTTTGATTGGTGCTATTCACCGGATTTGGATAAACAAAAACTTGCGTAAGTGCATTGTTTAAAATATCGACCGAAGAAGTAACAATCAATCCTTTATTAATATACTTCTGATAAGACTCAAATGCACATTTCTGAAGATATTCTGCCATTGCACTAGAAACATTTCCCGTAAAAGACAATCCGACTGGGCTTTCGTGAAAAATAGTGGCGTAAAAAACACACGCCGCTAAATAACTTCCAGCATAACTCGGATGTGTACCATCTGCATTATAAAGATTAATGGGATCGCCATCATCTCTCACTTTTTTCCAGGCAACACCAACCGGGGAAACCTCTGTTCCATATTTTCGGGCAAGGCTATCGTATGCAAACGTTAATCCAGCCTGCATTTCATCATATGGATATTTTTCCGAATTTTGCCTCCCCCAGGTCATGTACAATAAAGTGGTGTTCGTTTGTGGTTGGTTAGCTCTAATTTCATTGTTCAATAAACGAACTCCATTGTCAAATGCGTCAAAATCATTTACCGGTCTGGTGCTCTGTTCCTGAAGGACTACATAATCCCATTTCTGCAGGTAAATTTTTTCAACCGATTCTGCATTCGTCGCATGATCTTCAAGTTTATAACTCCCAATGGTATTTTCATCGTAGTTAAATGTATTGCCCGATGCTGTAGCCAGTGAGCTGATTATTTCGGGCAGGTCATTATAATACGTATAACTATTTCCGAGAAAGAGCACATCTTTAACAATCTGTGCATTACTTAAGATCAAGATCAAAGAAAAAAACAAAAACAGGATGAACGATTTAAGTATATTTTTCATAATTCTTCTGAATTAAATGTTTAGCAAATTCCAGCTAACAACTAGCCAGATTATTGGAATTGCAAGGAGGTTCAATATAAATCCGGTTCGAATCATTTGTTTCAAGGTCACCTCATTTGTACCATATGCCAATGCATTGGGAGGAGTTGCTACGGGTAGCATAAATGCACAATTAGCACTTATCCCAATTGCCAAAACCATTGGTATAACATAAATAGGATTATACAATAAAGCCACTTCCATTAAAATAGGAACCAATATTGCCGCAGCACCAGTATTGCTTGAAATTTCAGTAAGATAAACCGTAAATGCAATGGTTACTAAAATCAAGAGAAGCCCCATTCCACCATTAAAACTTGCCAATACAGCTTGAGCAATCATCTCCGATGTCCCCGTTTCTGAAAGCATTGCACTTAAACATAATCCTCCACCGAAGAGTACTAAAACTCCCCAGTTTATTTGCCCTTCAAGTTTTTTCCAGGTAGTTAAACCCAAAACCGGTGCAGCGATTGTAGCAATAATAGCAACAATAGAATCGAAGCTATCAACCTTTAACAAAACACTAATTGGTTTTGAAGCAATCCAAAGGGTTACAACCGTAAAGAAAAAAAAGACCACCATACTTTTTTTTCTGGTCCATTTTAGTCCCTCCCCGGAAGTGCCATTTAACTTAAATCCTTTTTCAGGTCGAACAAGCAATTTTAATATTATCACCAGAAATGGGAAAAAGATAATTGTAAATGGTAATCCAAATTTCATCCAGGAAATAAAATCGATGTTTAAAGCCGCAGCTGCAATCAAGTTTGGCGGACTTCCAATTAAGGTCGCAATCCCCCCTATATTTGCCGCATATGCGGTACCCAATATCATAAAGATACGTGCTTTGGGATACTTCTTATCAATTAAGGACATACCAATGGGCAGAAGCATTGCAGTGGTTGCGGTATTACTCATCCACATGGATAAAAATGAGGTAAGTATTAAAAAAGTAATTACTGCAACCCAGGTATTTCCTCTGGAAACTGATTTAACTTTATCGGCGAGCCACTTGTCTATTCCATGCTCGTTTAGCAAAGTTGCTAATGTAAATCCTCCAATAAATACATAAATAATAGGATTTGAAAAATGTGACAAAGCCTCCCTGGCACTGAAAATGTGAAAGAAATAGGCTAAAACAGGTACAAGAAATGCTGTTATAGTCAAAGGAATTAACTCGGTAATCCACAAGCCCCCAATGAGAAAAAGAATCGCAATTCCGGTTTTCTGACTTTCGTTATCTCCGGTAAATTGTCCCACAAAAATACTTACAATAACCAGGGCTATAATAGCGAGCCATTTTTTCATTTCAAATGATTTTTAATACTAAATCAAGCCTTATTATTTAAGCTCGATAAATAAATTTACTAACTCGTTTGTGCTTATTTTATTGATCTTTTTGGTATCGTCAAATATCTTTTGATTTGTTATTTCCTGAATATCACGAACAATAGGTGCCGGAACAGGAACAGGACAGCGAAGGCCTTTTGCTGACTCATTAAAAATGGTCGCATAAATTGCATAAGTTGCAATTACTGTCCCAATTTCTGTTGGATGATTATGATCTTTACGCCAAAGCTTTGAATCAGGATATTTTGCATGAATCTCTTTCCATATTAATCCCACCGGAGCAACTTTTGCATTAATTTCAGCTCCAATTTTGTTGTATGAATTTGCCAATGAATCCTGAGCTTCATTATAAGAACCAAACACATCGTAATAAAACTTACCGGGAAGCATTTTGGTCGTCAAACTATCCACATACTCACGAGCCCAGGTCATAAACAATACCGTTTCCACCTCCATTATCGCGAATCATTTTTATCTAATTTTCGAATAGCGGGGTGAAAGTATACTTTTCTGCCTGAAATAATGGTGCTGTACTTTGTTCCTGTAAAACCACAAAATCATAGGGCGCCTTCTTCAATGGTTTCTTTAACCAAACCAGAATTGCGCATATTCCTCCAATAAATGTCCTCACCTTGTTATTTGAGAAACAACTACATTTTTACCGGTTCGCAAAGCCATATCAGAAACTAAACTTGGCAATCCATTGTAATAGTGATAAGTACCTGTTAGCTCACAGGAAGAGGATTTTTATAAGTTTTTTCTTTGGCTGATAAATCAACACACCATGCCAAGACAATAAACATTAAAATATATTTCTTCATTCTTCTTAATTTCTTTTTTGAGTTTTTTTTAATAACGGTCTATCTTATCAAAAATATCCATCACACTTTTCACAGCCTTTGCCGATTGCATTAGTAATCCTTTTTCATCGTCTGTTTAGCTGAATTTCTATTATCTCTTCAATTCCGATTTTCGCCAAGCTTAACAGGGACACCCAAAAAAACATTCTCCAAGCCATATTCGCCTTCCAGTTTTACACAACAAGGAAAAATACGTTTCTGATCCAAAACAAATAGCTTTCAACCATTTGAGCAGCTGCTGCCCCGTGGGGGCATACCATGCCGAAGTTCCCCATAAGGTTAACCAATTCTCCACCCCCTCCTTTTTGTGCGTTCGATAATCTTATTTAATAACTCTTGGGGGATTAATTCCAACACCGGTATTCCCGAAATGGTAGTATATACCTTGGCAAAGGCACCATTGTATCGCCATGGTCCGCCCAATAACATCGACTGGATATCTTTTGGTACTTAACGTCAAGTAGCATCGGCAATAAAAGAGTGATAAACGAGCAGCATCAAGGATTCCTGCCATAACCCATCACTATCGTTCCTCGATTTACGGGCTGCCAGGTAGGTAGGCATAGGTTCATTACATCGAGAGGATTCAGTACGACTATGATTTTTGCGAGGGGCGAATATTTTATTACATTGTTTATAACAGCCTTTACAATTCCTGCATTGATTGAAATCAAATCATCACGGCTCATACCTTTTGTTCGTGGAACTCCTGAAGTTGTGAGAACAACCACTTCCGATCCAGCTGTTTTTTTCGTATTGGTTTGTATAACCTTTTTATTTTTGTTATCAAAATAATTAATAGGTTGCAGTTTGCCACAAGTCAAGCGATTTTCCTTCGGCTAAACCTTCCTTAATATCTAATAGTACAATCTCCTGAACAATTCCTTTTTCTGCTATCGCTCTCTGGGCACATGAAGCCCCTACGTTACCTGCTCCAACTACAGTAACTTTCATAATTTAGTATTTAAGATTTGATAATAGAAAC
Source organism: Prolixibacteraceae bacterium (assembly GCA_963666575.2). Taxonomy (GTDB): domain Bacteria; phylum Bacteroidota; class Bacteroidia; order Bacteroidales; family Prolixibacteraceae; genus JABMQB01. Next base: position 61,775 of record CAXXYG010000014.1, on the reverse strand, counting down.
AGTATTAAATGCCCGGATTTCCTTTCGCTTCAACCTAAATTTATCCGGGCATTTGAATTCACTGCATTACAGTTATTTTTGTATTAATAGCCTTCATTCTGAATCATTTTCTGATCCTGGTATTGGCATCAATAACTTTTTGTGCGGAATAGGATAATAACGTGGAGCATCCGCGATAGTTGGTCCGGCAAAATCGTTTTATACAATTTGTGTTCGTTCAACAAATTTACCGGTACGGTTGCAATGTATGCCTGCGGTCTTCTTCCGTAATTAATTCGCGTGACCGTTCATCCAGAATAAAATCGATATTTACATCCGCTGCAACAATTGAGCTGGCATTTGATCTTTCCCTTACTTTATTGAGCCAAATGGCAGCCTCTTCATTTTTACTTTGCATGTGTAATGCTTCCGCTAAAATTAAGTAGGTTTCGGCTAAACGAATATACATTTGAGAATTAAACTGATCGGAGCTTGACGCATTTGAGATATTTGGATGCACATATTCCCACTTTCGTGTGGAAGGCCACTGATAGTGATCCAAATCATATTTGCCATCTTTAACCGTATGAGTGGTTGAAGTACTTAGTACAACATCAAAATCCCCGGTTTCATTAGGCATAACCAATTCCCAACGAATGGCATATTTTGAATAGCGGTCATCGCCAGATTCATATAAATCAAACGTTGGCTCTGTAATAGAAGTCCTTCCGGCACCTTTGCCTCCGTTATGCGTAAAGAAAACACTTAAGTTTAACTTTTTAATGGTTTTGTTTTTGCTGTAATACGTTTGCCACATGTTTTTTCATGTAGTTGTTATCCTCTCCTCCATAAGCAACATTTTCAGATTCGGTATTTAGCAGTGCCCAAAGAACTTCTTTATTCCCTTGTGATGGTAATGGGTTAATAAATAAATCCATAAAAGAAACACCTTCTTCATTTGCCTGCTCACCAAATCGATCTGTCATTAATTGGTATTCACTGCTGTTACACAGAACTTTTGCTATGGTTTCAGCTTTGTTGTATTCACCCAATGCCAAATAGAGTTCAGCCAAATAATGAATGGCCACAGCTCCGCTCACATTGCCGGGATTATCGTCTCTTAGAGGCAAATTTTCTTTGGCAAAAATTAAATCTTTTTCCATCTGAGCTCTGATTTCAGCAACAGGTGTTCGTTCCCAATCATTACGATAGTTCGATCCATCAATTTCTTCTATACTTAGAGGGACATCGCCCCAGGCGTAGGTAAGATGGCGATATGCCCAGGCTCGTATGAGGCGTGCCTGTGCAATAATGTAGTTCTTATTGCTTTCATTTTCACCATCATTTCCTCCCATCCAGTCAATATTTTCACCCTCGGCACGGTTAATTACCATGTTGCTTGTATTGATGATCCGATATAACCAATCAAACATGTTTTCAAAAATATATTGGTCGGTGTAAATTTGAGTTGGCCAATTTAAATAGGTCATTCTCGAATGCCCATTATTCATAAAAGCATTATCGGTTCCGGTATTCCAGCATGTACTTCTGGTTAGGGGAATATTGTCGGCGCGGCTTCTTTCTTCTCGAACCCATGAGTAAACCGAATTCATTGCATTTACAAAACCATTATAATTCTCAAATAAATTATTCGCATAGATATTATCTTCAGGCTTTTCAGTCAGAAACTCTTCCTCATTACAAGCTGTAACGAGCAGTAAGAATATTCCGATTATAGTATATATTGAATATTTCATAATTGTAAAATTTTAATGTTTAAAAAATCAATTCTTAAGCCCAACAAAACGCTTTTTACTTGTGGTGCGGCATGCTGTCTGCTCCATGCGCTAAACTCGGGATCCAGTCCATTCCACTTAGTCCATGTTGCCATGTTTTTAAGGTTAACATAAAATTCAGCCTTGTTAACAATCAACTTATCACAAATATTTTCAGATAAAGAATAACTGAATGTAACATCCTGCAAACGAAGAAAACTTGCATCTTCATAAAAATTCATACTCATGGGATTCACGTTTCTATCTGTATTTTGCGGGTACTCATTGGTTGGATTATCAGCGGACCAGAAATTTTTATTATATGAATTCTGCCTGTATGAATTGACATTTGTTACGAAAAGGCGGTTGGGCATAGTTACACCATATACTGAATTCAGAAAGAAACTAAATTTGAAGTTTTTGTACTTGAAACTATTAGTTAATCCTGCAATAAAATCCGGATTTCGTGATCCAATAACCTGCTTGTCTTCCGGTCCAATTTCCCCGTCGCCATTTACATCCTTATATTTTATATCTCCGGCTTGAGCATTTGGTTGAACGCCATTTGCTATATCATCATCCAATTGCCATACGCCATCGTAAATATAATCGTAGTTAACTGAAACCGGTTGCCCTATAAACCATTCACTTGCAACATCATCAATATATTCACCATCATCATTGGTGAGTCCAATATTTACAATTTCTGTTTTATAGAATGAGATATTAAAATCAGTTGTCCACATAAAATCATTATTATCCACATTTACTGACGCAACCTGGAATTCGAAACCATGATTTTTTGTCTGCCCAATGTTTTCACGGATATTATCAATTCCATTCACCGATGAAATGGTTTTATCTAATAAAAGCTCACTTGTATTAGACCAATACATATCGAGCAAACCACGAATTCTGTTCCCAAAAAGTGTAAAATCTAAACCCGTATTTACTGATTCTGTAGATTCCCAACCTAAGGATGGATTTCCTAATTTATTTGGATAAAATCCAAAGGCAGGTTTTAAGTCGGCGGTCAAATAATCTTTGGAAGCCAAACTGGGCAAAGTTGAATAAGCAGAAATTGCCTCATTACCATTTATTCCATAAGAAAGCCTTAATTTTAAAGCATCAACTTTACGCATAAATTCAAGGTTCTCTGTGAATTTTTCGTTCATAATATTCCATCCAAATGCAAGGGAAGGGAAAACTCCAAATTTTTTGTTTTCGCCAAAAGCCGAATATCCGTCTCTTCTCACGGTGGCAGTAAATAAATAACGGGAGTCATAATTGTAATTTACCCTAAGCATTTGCGAAATATGGTTTGTTTGTGTGTAACCTGCATAACTTTCAAGCGATGATGCTTTGTTGGGTTGGTAATAAGACATTACATCGCTGGGGAAGTTTGTACCATAAATCAGGTTAAATTTATCTTGTTCCTGCTGTGCACTATAAAGCCCTGTTATAAAAAACTTGTGCTTACCAAAGGTTTTGTTGTAGCTAATAATATTTTCGATCAACCAATTTTCTTCGTATTCATTATTGGTATTTAAAACACCATTATTCAAGGAACCTGTATAAGTATCAATTCCGTCATAACGTTGAGATAATAAACTCCGGTATTCGTATCCGGTATTTAATTTATAAGACAGACCTTTTAAAAAAGGAAAGTCGAATTGTAAATAGTTATTGGTATTTACCCTTCTGGTAATTTCTTCGCTTTTGGCATTTAATGGATTCAGAGGATTTTCGGCAAAAAATGGATCTTCCCAAGCTAATAATGCAATTGACCCATCTTCATTATAAGGGACACCCAGCGGATTCATTGAAAAAGCAGATGAGAAATTTGCCCTGTATCCACTCCTGTCGTACCTTCCTAGCAAAGTATTTGTGCCAAACTTAATCCAGCTTGAAAGCTGTTGTTCCAAGTTAAACCTTACTGTTATTCGTTTAAAAATATCATTAATTGCGACTCCTTTAGCATCGTTGTATAACGCCGATACAAAGTACTTGGTTTTATCGTTTCCTCCACGAATAGAAATATTGTGTTGCTGTTTTTCACCAGTTTGTGTTGCAACATCAACCCAGTTGGTCGATCTTCCTTGTGAAATACTTTGTTCTTCCAGAGATGTATATGTTTCGCCATATTCTAATTTACGCATCGCAAATGTTTCGCCATCCATCATATCCGGAATATAACCCACTTTATCGAAACTATAGAAACCATCGTAAGTAAGCTGCATAGTTCCTTTTTTGCCTAATTTAGTGGTTATCAGTATAACTCCATTTGCTCCCCTGGCACCGTATATTGCTGCCGATGATGCATCTTTTAATACTTCAACCGATTGGATATCATTGGGATTAAGTTCAGACATTCGCCCCGAAAAAGGAGCACCATCTAAAATAATTAAGGGATTATTGGATGCTGTAATTGAGTTCTGGCCACGAATCATCATATTAGCTGTTGCTCCTTCGGCAGTAGATCCTTCAACAGAAACACGAAATCCGGCCATACTACCTTGTAGGGCTTGTAAAATATTTATTTGCGGACGGTCTTCAATTTTATCTGTACTAAAAGAAACCACTGAACCTGTTACATCGCTCTTTTTTTTGAACACCATAACCCACAACAATAACCTCGTCAACACCAATCATTTCTTCTTCCAGAATAATATTAAAGACCAATTGCCCAGCAATTGCTATTTCCATTGTTTTCATACCAACAAATGAGAACTGTAAAGCTTCAGCATCGCCGGGTGCTGAAAAGGAAAATTTACCTTCGGTATTGGTAACGGTTCCCACTGTTGTATTTTTCACTACAACAGCAACTCCTGGCAAAGGAAATCCTTGTACATCCGTTACCATCCCTGAGATGTTTTTTTCAAGAGGCTGTTCAAATGAAGAATTTAATATTGAAGGGTTTTCAGTTTTCCCGGGAGCAAGAATTACAATCTGCCGATCATAAATCCTGTAGGTATTATTTGTCCCTTTAAAAACTTCGTCCAAAATATATTCTACAGTAGATTCTTTTGCGTCAAGAGTAATTTTACGATCAACATCAACATAATCTTCATTGTAAAATAAAACAAACTCACTGTTCTCTTCAATCTGATAAAAAACATCTTTAACGGATATGTCATTGAACATTAGGTTAAACCTAACCTGTTGTGAATATGTACTTGCGGATACAGTTATCAAACTGGCAAAAAAGAAAAAAGCGATAAGTTTCATCTTTTTAAATAAATTTTCCTGGCTTTCAAATTGAAAGCCAGAGTTAAACCATTTTTTTTTCATAAATTTGATTTGTTAAATTAAACGTTAAATTTTTTTGGCGTTTATATGTATAACCGGGTCGTGTTCCTAGCACAACCCGGTTTTTTAATTAAGTTAGGTCATAGGCAAATACTATTTTTTTTCAGACACATAAACTATATCATTTTCTATCCGATATGAAATTGGTGCTGCATCGGAAACTACCTTAAGGACATCCTCAAGTGAGCCTGTCAAATCAAGTTTTCCACTAATTTTGCGGTACAATTCTACATTCGTTTCGGTAATAAATTGTACGTTATAAAATCTTGAAAGTCGTTTAAAAACAGTAACGATACTTTCGAGGTTAAACATGAGCAATCCATCTTTCCATGAAGTATAATAATCGGTATCAACATTAAAAGAAACTTCTGTTTTGTTGCTAGTTTTATTATAAACTGCTCGCTGCTTTGGTTCTAGCTTAATTTCTTTGTTTAATAATTTGAACCGATTATTTTCTTTCAGGCTTACTGAACCTTCAACTAAAACAACTTCGAGTTCATCATCATTCGCATTATTTTTTAAATTAAATTTTGTTCCTAAAACAGCCACATCTATTTCATTGGCATTCACAACAAAAGGGCTGTTTTTATTTTCAGCAACTTCAAAATATGCTTCTCCCTTCAAAATTACCTTTCTCTCTTTACCTTCAAATTTGTGTGGAAATAAAAGTGTGGAACCAGCGTTTAACCACACTCGTGTCCCATCGGACAAAAGAATGTCAGATTTTATCATTCCAAAAGGCAATACTAGCTGAGACAATACACTTTTACTACTTTTAGGAATATGTCTTTTAATGCGTTCATTATTTATTTTTATTCCACCTTTGGTATCAAATTGTAAGACATTTTGATTTTCTCTTAAAATAATCTCATCGCCATCCGATAAAATCAATTTTGCTTCGCTAATATCGGAGGGCATAATTATATCGCTATACGGCTGGTTTTTATGTGGCTTAAAATAGAAATAGGGGATTGTTGCTCCAATCACTAATGCAAAAAGGAATATGGCAGCATACCTGAAATATTTCTTAAACGATAATTTCCTCCGTTTTTTATGGTAAAGGTTATAGAAATGCTCAACATTTTTCCACCCCTCGTAAATCTCCTCTTCACTAATTGCTGAAGGATTTAGTTTTAATACACTGATAATTTTTCGGGCTACTTCTATATCTTTTCTAAACTGAGGATTTTCATCCATAAATTGATGCCATTCATCGGAATGTAATCCTGTGTTTACCCAGTGGATAAAATTTTTATCCTGTGTAAAATCCTCAAGGGTATATTTCGAATAATTTTTGTCCACAACAAATGCTTTTAACAGGTAAGTCCATTTTAAAGAGTTTTGTGGTCAATCAACGAATGTGTTATAAAACATCTTTTGCAGAGAACTGGAGTAAAAATAATATAGGAGTATTAATTTGATTGTCGATAGTTTTTCGTAATGATTTAATTGCTCTTAAAACAAGTCTTCGAGCTGAATCATATTTGAGCTGCATTAATTCGCATATTTGATTGTATTCCAGTTCGCATTCAAACCTTAAATAGATAATTTCGCGCTGGCGCTCGCTAAGGCCTTTTAATGCAACAGACAATGCCTTTTCCCTATTTGTTATTTTATCTTTTTGAAATAATACTTCTTCCATTGAGAATTGTGAATCGAATTCTAATATTGGAACTTCAACAATTCCGCCTTTTCTTACTTTTTCCTTTTCTTTTATGATTTTGTTTTTTAATGCTCTTAGAAGGTAGAAACGAATATTTTCAGTTTCCCCTAATTTTTCACCTGCCTGAATAAGCATAAAAAAAACATCCTGGATACAATCCTTAATAAATTCAGGATCATTTTTAAATTTAATACCGTACTGGAACATGGAAGAATAATGTTGAAAATAGATAAAAGAAAGTGCTGATTTGCTCCCGGATTTAAAATCTTTCCATATATCATAATCGTTTTTCACAAAATCCCCCCAATAATTGTGGGCGCTAAATTATAAAACCTAAGGTAATATCCAAACTTCACATATTCTCTTATTGCAACATATAATATACTGAATGTATGACAAATACATTTTGTAATTCTGTTTCCGCAAATTATATAAATTGATAAGTATGAGGTAATAACATCCAATGAAATAGCTACACCTTCAGCACATCAAATCATAATTTTTAATAGGAATCCGTTTGAGAATCGGGCAATACATTTTATTTAAAATAAAAAAAGCAACCAGCTCGTCAGCCAATCACTCTTAGTGGGACATACTGGATTTGAACCAGTGACTTCCACCCTGTCAAGGTGGCACTCTAAACCAACTGAGTTAATGTCCCGAATTTCCTGCAAAAATAGAAAAATTTGTGGCAAGAAAAAATAAAGCTCCACAATCGCGGAGCTTTTTATCAATTATATTAAGAATTTCAAAACAAATAAAATTGCCAGTACAATCATAACCGGCGAGAGGTCTTTGTATTTACCTGTTACCAACTTGATTACCACATACGAAAGCATACCAAAAACTATTCCTTCAGCAATGCTATAAGTTAGAGGCATCATTAAAATTGTTATAAAAGCCGGTATCGATTCTGAAAAATCATCGAAGTTTATTTTTAAAATGGGCGACATCATAAAAAAGCCAACCAAAATTAATGCAGGCGCAGTTGCAGCACCCGGAACCATTGTAAAGAAAGGGGCAAAAAACAAAGCAATTAAAAACATTCCAGCTGTTGCCAACGAAGTTAATCCTGTTTTACCTCCTTCAGCAACTCCCGAAGCACTTTCAACATAAGTTGTAACAGTACTGGTTCCTAAAATTGCACCCAGTGTTGTTCCAACCGAATCGGCAAAAAATGCTTGTTTTACGCGTGGCACACGGCCTTCTTTATCCAACATATTTGCCTTTGATGACACTCCAACAAGTGTCCCTACAGTATCAAACATATCAACAAACAAGAAAGTGAACAGGACTATTAACATATCAAAAGAAAATACTCTTGAAAAATCAAATTTCCAGAATATTGGTTCCAATGATGGAGGAGCACCAACTAAATTACCTGCGGGCAACGTTGTTACACCAAAAGGAATTCCAACTATAGTTGCTACAACAATTCCAATTAATAAGGCGCCTTTTACTTTTAAGGACAATAAAATGGCCGTTAAAGCAACACCTCCAAAAGCAATTAATACAGCAGGCGACCCCATATTGCCTAAACCTACTAAAACAGCATCGTTATTAACTATAATACCGGCATTTTGCATTCCAATAAAAGCAATAAACAAGCCAATACCTGCCGAAACAGCATGTTTTAACGAAAGAGGAATAGCATTAACAATTAACTCACGTACATTAAATGCGGTTAATAACAGAAAAATTATCCCTTCGAGAAAAACAGCTGTTAATGCAAACTGCCAGCTAAAACCCATTCCCAATACAACTGTAAAAGCAAAAAAAGCATTTAATCCCATACCTGGAGCTAAAGCAAAAGGCAATTTAGCGACCAATGCCATAACCATGGTTGCAACAAAAGCTGAAAGGGCAGTTGCTGTAAATACAGCATTTTTATCCATTCCGGTGGCACTTAATATATCGGGATTAACCGCCAGGATATATGCCATGGTCATAAATGTTGTAATACCGGCTAACAGCTCTGTTTTAACATTCGTGCCATTTTTTTTTAGTCTAAAAAATTTCTCGAACATCGTAAAAGTTTTAGAATGTATATTTAGCACCAATTGTAGGCATCACTTTTAATCCTTTAAATGCCCCAAAATTGTTAGCTACTTCAATTTCGCTACCTAATGAAAAATTTGAATTGAAGTTGTACCAAAGCTGTGGTTCTGCCAGAAAAACAAATTTTGTTTTATCAGTCCCAAACATAAAATCTTCGCGCCAGTAATCGGCAAATCCAGCAAACGATAATTTACCTTTTAACATATTTAAATACCAAACTGCAGTTAACTGAAACGATGCATCGTGTTTTCCCTGAATATATTTATGCATTGCCTGAAGGGTAAATCCTTTTGAAAAATCATCTGCATTCCATGAATATTCAACACCATTCAGAAAAGCATTTTCAACGGTAAAAGCTCCTGAAGCATCGCCGGCTTTCCATTGGCCCATTCCTCCATTATATTCAGTATGTAAAGCAAAAGGGCCTTCCCAAAACTTAAACGCACGGGCTATTTCCCAATATGCCAAACTAATCCCTTCTACATCACCAACGCTGTAATCCATATCAACAAAAAAGAAAGTGCTTCCATATTTGTCAGGTTTAAACATTTCAACCGTTGTAGTAAAATGATTCCTTCCTTCACCAAAATCGTAATGCAATTGTACATTCTGCGACTTTACATTCCACGCCAAGACAATAATAACCAACGTGATAAAAATTCTTCCACCCATTCCTAAAGTTTTAATTTGAGCCGCAAAAGTAAAAAAAAATATTACAGCGTAGCATATTTTAACTGTCTATCAATTAACCGTTAAATGATCTTTCATGTTATTTAAAACATAAGTTTAATAAGGAAAGTTAATCCCATAAAATTAAAGAGGGATGTATTTTTTAGAAATTATGAAAAAACTTAAAAATTGTATGTAAAACAAACTCCGGCATTGGGGAACGCCGGAGTAGTATCATTGGAATTGGAAAGATAAATAATAAGGGTCTTTGTATTTAAATCCCTGAAAATTCAAAAAGGTAACCCTCTAATTAAATAAATTTCACAAAATATTTTCAAGGGCTGTATTTATATACCGGTTTAATTTATACAATTCACCAAAAGCATCAACTGTAGTATTAACAAAATCATCGCCGCTAACAACTTCGTCATCCATCTGAAAACCAAAAGCATACGACTTATGCCTCAGCAGAGCAATGTGCTCAAAATCTTTTGGGAAGCCTTTTGGAGCAGTTTTAAGTTTGTGGTCATAAAATTCAGTAAAATATTTTTTAAAATTTTTATCCTGAATAATATCAAGTAACTCATCAGGATTTTGATATATCTGAGTCCGAATAGCCTTTAACGGCTCAGGCTGTGGCATATAAAGGCCACCTCCAACAAAACTAGCTTCAGGTTCAATATGAAAATAATATCCGGCCCCAGTACCTTTACGTCCACCCTTTGCGATAAAACTTCCCATGTTTGTTTTATATGGCCTTTTATCCTTCGAAAACCTTACATCCCGAAAAATTCTGAATAAACATGCTTTCGGGTCAATTACAGGAATGGTTTTATCAAATTTCCTGATTTCATTATTAAAAAGTTCAGTATAAAACAGAACTTTATCACGGCATTCTTCATAAACTTTTCTGTTCTGGTTAAACCAATCGCGGTTATTATTTTTATTTAGTTCGCTCAAAAACTGAATAACTTGTTGCATAAATCTTAAATTTTCTGTTTAATTTGTTAAGGTATTAAACTTTCTATGAAACAAACAGGCCAAAGTATTAAAAAGTTTGCATTAATTGTAGCCGGGGGGCGGGGTAACCGGATGAAAAATGAACTTCCAAAACAATTTATTGAAATTGCCGGCCTTCCAATTTTAATGCATACAATTAATATATTCCGGAAATATGACCCGGGAATAGCTATTCTGCTTATTTTACCAAAACAACATTTTCAAACATGGAAAAACCTCTGCCTTAAGTTTAATTATATAATTCCTCATCTTCTGATCCAAGGAGGCAAAGAACGTTTTAATTCGGTTAAAAACGGCTTAAACAAAATTGATGAAAACGGAATAGTTTTTATTCACGACGGTGTCAGGCCTATGGTTTCAATTGATACGCTCCAAAGGTGTTTTCAAACGGCTTTACAAAAGGGGAATGCAATTCCGGCAATGCCAATTACTGAATCGGTGAGAAAATTAGAAAATGGAAAAAACAGTGCTGTGAACCGGTCGGACTATGTTTTAATTCAAACACCCCAAACGTTTAATGTTAAACTGATACAATCAGCTTACAATCAGGAATATTCTCCGGCTTTTACCGATGATGCTTCAGTTTTAGAAGCTAATGGAGAAAAAATAAACCTCGTTGAGGGGAACAGAGAAAACATAAAAATAACCTTTCCGGAAGACCTTAAATTAGGAAAAACATTTTTCGTATAAAAATATTCTTCTAAAAATTTAATTCTTAATTTTTAACATTAAAAACCCTCTAAAAGTTAATAAACTTTCATTCAGGCCTAAAAATTCGCCATTCGCCGATTCATCCTATAAAAACTTTTTGTGTTCTATTAGTTTTGTTTCAAACAATATTCAAGATATTTTTCTATAAATTTTAAACAGAAACAATCAATCCAATGTTAAACAAAGGCCAAATCAGAAAACTTTTAATACATATAAAGTTTCCCGCGTCCTAAAAAATGTATTTTTGCCCATATTATGAATGAAAAAAAAGTACATATTCTTAAGAATGTAGGGAAATTATACCTCAAATATGGTATCCGAAGTGTTACCATGGATGATGTTGCCTCAGAACTTGGCATTTCAAAAAAAACACTCTACCAATATTTTAAGGACAAAAAAGACCTGGTTACCCAAACCCTTAATTATTTTATGGAAAATCCACCATTCCAGGTAGATAAACTAAACCAGGAGAATGCCATAGAAAGGTTATTTTCTCAAAGGCGGCATTTCAGTACAATTTTTAAACACTTAAATAATAACCTTGAATTCGACCTCAAAAAACAATACCCCCAACTTTACAAAAAAGTTAGGAACCACAAACGGGAACGAATTTTTAGCGATACACTAAAAAATGTTTCAGATGGAATCAAGCAAGGTTTGTACCGAAAGGACCTGGATGGCTCATTTGTTTCAAAAATCCAAGTAGGACGGATGCTTTGTTCATTTAATCCCGACAATGAAATATTTGATGAAACCGAAGTTGCCTCTTTGGAAAACTTTGATAAAATAATGGATTACCACTTTCACGCCATATGCACACCAAAAGGAATTGAAGAATATAAAAAACAGTTAAACAAAGTTCAGAATGAAAACCAGAATTAAATCAACACTACTATTAATTTTTGCAACTCTCCTCGCTTTGGGTATTAACGCTCAGGACGAAGGTGGAAGTTTTTCGCTGGAACAAGCCCAGCAATTTGCAATGAAAAACTCTTATGTGCTTAAAAATACCCAACTGGATATTACCAAAGCACAGAAAAAAGTATGGGAAACAATTACAATGGGATTACCACAGGTTACAGGTAGTGCCAATTACACAAAATTTTTAAACTTGCCCATATCACTGCTCCCTGGTGAATTTTTCGGTGAACCTGCAGGGACATACATTCCTGTAAAATTTGGCCAGGATTATAATTCAGATTACGGAATTAATGTTTCACAATTGATTTTTGATGGATCGTACATAGTTGGTATTGGCTCATCAAAACTGTACCTCAATATGGCAAAACAAGCCAATGAGAAAACTGAAATTGATATCCGTGATGCCGTGGCTCATGCATATTACATGGTTTTAATTGGCCTTGAAAACAAAAAAGTAATGCAGGAAAACCTTGCCAACACACAAAAATTGTTGGAAGAAACCGAAGCCTATTATACCAATGGTTTCCGTGAAGAACAAGATGTTGACCAAATGAAGCTGATGGTTAAAAATGCTGAAAATGAAATTTTAAAAGCCAACCGTGAAATAAACATTTCAAAAGTGGTTCTAAAATTTGCCATGGGTTATAACCTTGAAACTGAAATCGTTTTAAATGACTCACTTGAGAAATTTGTAACGCCACTTCTTACAAACCACAATAGTTTTTCATTTGACTATGCAAATCACATTGATTACAGGTTGTCAGAATCGAACTATATGGCTTCGCAAAAACTGTTGGACCTGGAAAAATCAAATTCCCTTCCAAAGCTAAGTGGATTTTACTCGTGGTCAAAAACAGCTTATGGAAACGAGGCAAATTTATTTAAATCATCACAAGCCTGGTATAAGTCATCACTCATGGGGCTTCAGCTAACTGTTCCTATTTTTAGTTCAGGACAAAGGACCTCGAAAGTCAGACAAGCCAAAATTGAATTAGAGAAAGCGGCTAATGACCAAACTCTGGCAACCCAGTCATTACAAAAAGATTACTTAACGGCTGTGGCAAATTTAGAATCGGCGCAGGAAAAATTTGATAACGACAAAGAGAACAGGCAACTGTCACAAAAAATACTGAATAAGGCAAAAATAAAATTTAAAAATGGAATAACCAGTAGCACCGAACTATCACAAATTGAAACACAATACATTCAAACACACGGTGCTTACATTGGTTCAACTTTACAATTATTACAAGCCGATTTAGCCTTAAAAAAAGCATTAGGAAAACTTTAAAAACATTTAAAATAGACTAAAATGAAACAGAATTTAATCATACTCATTACTTTACTTTTTCTGGCTTCGTGCGCCAGTACTACAGTAAACGATGAAACTACCAAACGTCAGGAATTACAACAGTACAAACAAGAAATGCATGACTTAGAAATTAAAATCGATGCATTGGAAAAAGAGCTTTCTGCCACAGATGAAGTAGATGTTGTGAATGTTAAAGTTACTGAATTATCAAATCAGCTTTTTGAGCATTTTATTGAAGTTACCGGAAATGCCGAAGCCGAACAAGATGTTAATGTTAGCCCTGAATCGGGCGGAATAATTGAGCAGGTAATGATAACCGAAGGTATGTCAGTGAAAAAAGGACAGGTACTTGGAAAATTAAAAACCGATGCCCTTGAACGTTCACTCGATGAAATGGAAATTCAACTTGAACTGGCAAATACAACTTTCGAACGTCAAAAAAACCTGTGGGACCAAAACATTGGTTCTGAATTACAATTCCTTCAGGCAAAAACAAACAAAGAATCGATGATTAAACGCATTGATGGACTTAAAGCTCAAATTGAAATGGCAGTAATAAAATCACCCATCAATGGTGTTGTTGATATTGTATATCAGAAAAAAGGGCAAATTGGAAGCCCACAAATACCGTTTGCAAAAGTGATGAACATTAGTAAAATTAAAATTTACGCCGATGTTGCAGAATCACACCTAACAAAAATCAAAAAGGGCGATAATATTACAGCGTATTTCCCTGCTTTGGATAAAAAAATAAATGCACCTATTAATCGTATCGGAAACACAATTAATTCAAATAACCGGACTTTTAGAGTAAGGATTAACCTTAATAATAATGACCTTTCAATTAAGCCAAATCTAATTTCGATTATTAAAATAAGGGATTATGTTGCCGAAGATGCTATTGTTGTTCCTTCGCTTCTTGTTAAAGACGATTTTAAAGGGCAATTCACATATATTGTTGATCCATCGAATAGTAAGGTAGCCAAAAAAGTATATGTAAAAACCGGCATTTCAAATAACAACATGACTGAAGTAACTGAAGGATTAACTGCCGGAATGAAAATTATTTCAGAAGGTTATTCTCAAATTGTTGACGGAACGTCAGTTCAATTTTAAATAACAAATTGGTAAATCACCAAAAATAATACCTATTAAAATGGGAAAAGAAAAACATCCAAATAAAAACATACAAAATATAACCCGGAGGTTTGGGCCTACATACCTGGCTTTAAAAAATAAAACCACCATTTATATTCTTACAGTATTAGTCATCTTGTTTGGTATTTATTCGTACCAGCGAATGCCTCGCGAATTAATGCCTGAAATAGTTGTCCCTTATATTTTTGTTCAAACCATATACCCGGGAAACTCACCTGTCGATATCGAAAACTTTATTACCCGCCCTATCGAGCAAGAGTTGAAGGGAATGAAAGGAATCAAAAAAGTATCCTCTGCATCGTATCAGGATGTTAGTACAATTGTTGTTGAATTTAACACCAATGTTGAAGTAAAAGATGCGCTTCAAGATACCAAAGACCGTGTAGATAAATCATTATCAGAATTACCTAACGACCTCGATCAAGACCCAATGGTCATGGATATCGACTTGTCAGAATTCCCGATTATGAATGTCAACCTTTCGGGTGATTTTAGTATGAAGGACCTGAAAAAATATGCTGAAATACTTCAGGATGAATTTGAAAGCCTCAATGAAATTTCTGAAGCCAACATTCGTGGCATTGACGAACGGGAAATACAAATAAATGTTGATCCTTACAAGCTGGAAGCCAATGGAATAACTTTTGAGGACATTTCATTTGCCATACAATTTGAAAATATTACCATGGGTGCCGGCGAGTTTACTGCCGACAAAATCAGGCGGATTATTCGTACCGAAGCCGATTTTAAAACCATGGATCAAATAGCCAATACCATCATCAAAGTAAATATGGGCAAACCTGTTTACATTCGCGATGTGGCTACCATTGTTGATGGGTACAAAGAAAAATCAACCATTTCGAGGCTAAATAATAAACCGGTTGTTACTCTTTCATTAACTAAAAAATCGGGCGAAAATATTTTAACTGCTTCCGACAATATTCATTTAACCATCGAACAACAGATCAAAGATGGTTATTTACCGAAAAATCTGGAAATAATCACCACCGATGATATGACGCATTATATCAGGGACGAGATTAAAAATCTGGAAAACAGCATTATTCTTGGAATGATACTGGTCATATTTGTGCTGTTCCTCTTCCTTGGGTTCAGAAATGCTTTGTTTGCCGGGTTTGCCATCCCTCTATCAATGTTCTTGTCATTTATTATTCTTGAACAAAGTGGAGTGACGTTGAACAACATGGTATTGTATGGCCTGATTCTGGCACTTGGAATGTTAGTGGACAATGCCATTGTTGTAGTTGAAAATGTGTACCGGCTGCATAGTTTAGGATATTCAAAACTGGCAGCCACAAAAAAAGGAATAAGCGAAATAGCTTTCCCAATAATTTCTTCAACATTAACTACTTTGGCTGCATTTTTCCCTTTACTGATGTGGGAAGGAATGATTGGATCATTCATGAAGATTTTGCCTCAAACATTAATTGTTGTTTTATCAGCATCATTGTTTGTTGCACTTATTCTTAATCCGGCCTTTTTATCATCGTTTATGAAAATTGATGATATCAGAGAAAAAGCCAATTGGAAAAAATCATTCAAGCGAGCAGCTATCTTTGCGGTTATTGCTGTATTATTTTATGTAGCAAACATAATCCTCCTTGGAAATATTTTAATGACCATTGCTTTATTTATGGTACTTAATATTATAATATTCCGTCCAACTGCCAGATGGTTCCAAACCAGATTTTTGGTGTGGCTCGAAAATCTCTATTCTCGGCAGCTTAAACACGCTTTGACGGGATATATGCCACATGCGTACTTTTTTGGGACTATTTTATTACTCATATTTTCGGCCATGTTTTATTTTGGGAGTAACCCCAAAGTTGTCTTTTTTCCTGATTCCGATCCACAGACGATTTATGTTACCATGGAAGTCCCATTAGGGACATCAATTGAAAAAACGGATGAAGTTTCAATGGAGGTTGAAAAGATTATCAATGAAACAATTGCTCCTTTTCAACACATAATAAAATCGGTTACCACCAATGTGGGGAATGGCAAAGGAGGCATGTTCGAAAATGCCAATAGCCCAAATAAATCATTAACATCAATTTCGTTCGAAGAATACAAACTCAGGGGAGGAATTAGTACTGCCAAAATAATGCAGGACGTTACCAATAGCCTGGAAGGATTTATTGGCGCTAAAATTTATGTTGAAAAAGATGATAATGGGCCACCAACCGGAGCACCTCTTAATATTGATGTTTCAGGTGATCAATTTGATGAATTAATTAAAATTACTGATGACTTTATCCGTTTAATTGAAGAGGATAACATTGCAGGAATTGATGAATTAAAATTGAATATTAACGTCAATCAGCCGGAAATGTTAATCAAAATCGATCGCGAACGGACGCGGCTCTACGAACTATCAACACAACAAGTTGCAATGGCTTTTAGATATGCTTTATACGGATTTGACGTTGGCAATTTTAAAGAGGGCGAAGATGAATACGATATTTTCCTCCGCCTTGACGAAAAATACCGAAATGATGTTTCTACTTTAATGAATCAAAAATTAACAATAAACGACAGCAAAATTCCAATCTCGGCAGTAGCTGACTTTGAATATTCAACTACTTACGATAAAATTAGCCGAATTGACAATAAACGTGCTATCACCATTTCATCGAACATTAAAGAAGGCTTTAATGCTAACGATATTAACCAACGTGTTCAGCAGGTTTTAGCCGATTATGAAATGCCTAACGGATACACTTATGCATTCACCGGTGAACAGCAGGAACAAGCTGAAAGCAGCCAATTCCTGATTTTTGCACTGGGTGTTGTTATTGCACTTATCATGATTATTATGGTAACTCAGTTTAACTCCTTTATCCGCCCGGCAATAATTATAATTACAGTATTGTTTAGTACTATTGGGGTATTCCTTGGTTTGGGAATCTTTAAAATGGAATTTGTGGTAATTATGACCGGTATTGGAATTATTTCACTGGCTGGTATTGTGGTAAACAATGGAATTGTACTAATCGACTACATTGACTTATTGCGTAAAAAGAAACGTGATGAACTGGGATTAGAAGAAGGGGCATTTATGGCACCTGAAATTCAAATTGACACATTAGTTGAAGCTGGCCGTACCAGATTACGCCCTGTATTATTAACAGCCATCACTACCATTCTTGGTCTATTACCATTGGCAGTAGGTTTAAATTTCGACTTTTTTGGGTTATTTACAAGTTTTAATCCTGACATAACAATAGGCGGCGAAAGTACAGCATTTTGGGCGCCTATGTCATGGACAGTTATTTTTGGTTTAGCATTTGCAACCGTACTAACTTTAATTATTTCGCCCGTTATGTATATGCTTACAATCCGAATTAATTATCGGATTAAAAAATGGACTGGCAATCTTCCCGAATCAAGTTATGTTAAAACAAAACCTGGTACAGTAGCTATTGAATTAGATGAACATGAATCTGATTAAGTAAAATTTATTAAACACAAAATACCAAATGCCACCGGGAAATTCCCCGGTGGCATTTTTGTTTAAAACATTCCTATAGGAGGTTTCAGGGAATTAACTAATTTTGGGCCAACATTGAATACTTCGGAATGCAAAAAAGAGATATTGAAATAATGGCACCTGTTGGCTCATACGAGTCACTAATGGCAGCTATTCAAGGAGGTGCTGGATCAGTTTATTTTGGCGTTGAGCACCTTAATATGCGTGCCAGGTCATCAAACAATTTTACTTTAGATGACCTGAAAAAAATAGCTGACACAGCCAATTCTAACAATGTTAAATCGTACCTTACTTTAAATACTGAAGTATTTGACACTGAACAGGAACTAATGCAACAGGTAGTTCAGGCTGCAAAAAATGCCGGGGTATCTGCAGTTATTGCTTCTGATATTTCAGTTATTCAATTTGCCCGTTCCATTGAACTTGAAGTACATATTTCGACTCAGGTAAACATTACCAATTTTGAAGCTGTCAAATTTTACGCCCAATTTGCTGATGTGGTTGTTTTGGCACGTGAAACAAACATCGGCCGGATTTACGAAATCAGTAAAAAAATTGAAGAACAACAAATAAAGGGGCCTTCGGGAAATTTAATCAGGCTTGAACTTTTTATCCATGGAGCCTTATGTATGGCTATTAGCGGGAAATGCTACCTCAGCTTACACGAAATGAATTCATCGGCCAACCGGGGCAGTTGTTTACAAACATGCCGTCGTGCCTACACCGTCACCGATAACGAAACAGGTGCCGAACTGGAATTGGACAACGAGTACATCATGTCGCCTAAGGATTTAAAAACCATTCATTTCCTGAATAAAATTCTGGATGCAGGCATTTCTGTTTTAAAAATTGAAGGCAGGGCCCGTTCTCCCGAATATGTAAAAACAACCGTACAGTGTTATCGCGAAGCTGTTGATGCTTACCTTACCAACTCATTTACCGATGAAAAAATTGAGCTTTGGAATCAAAAATTAGCTACTGTTTTTAACCGTGGTTTTTGGGATGGTTATTACCTGGGGCAACGTTTGGGTGAATGGAGTAAAAATTATGGTTCGCAAGCTTCCAGGCGAAAAATTTATGTTGGGAAAGGCACTAATTATTTCTCAAGACTGCAGGTGGCTGAGTTTAAACTCGAAACAGGTTCGCTTAAAGTTGGCGACGAAATTATCATTACGGGCCCTACTACAGGAGTTATCCAGACTAAAGTAAAAGAAATTCATGTCGATTTAAAACCAGTTGAAAAGGCACAAAAAGGAGAACATTTTTCAATAATTATCAAAGAAAAGGTGCGCCGTTCTGACAAATTATTTAAATTAGTTGACGCGAGCGAAGTAAAACAAAGGAAATAAGCTCAATAATAAAGCGTTCTTTTCGTTTATTTAGTGTCATTTAAAACAATATGCCATGCAAAAAAGGATCATAATTTCCCTAACCCTCCTGTTTGTAATAGTTTCGTTAAGCTGCTTTAGCCAAGATGGTTTAACTTTCCGGGTTGCTGTCAACTATAGTATGTTCCAGTCTGAGCCAGGAAGCACAAATTCTATTGTAGATCCTTTTGCTGAATTACTTCAACAAGTTGATGGGACCAGAGACTTTAAGAATGACATTGCTTATGGTTTTGAAGCTGAAATACTAAAACCTTTAACCGAAAAGTTATCAATTGGGGTTGAATTTGAAAATTCAAAATACTCAGGCTATAACGATAACCCCATCTATTACAACTATTTTACCAGCCCATTCTACCTATGGCCTACTTATAACCAACAACCGCTGTTATTTGAAACCAATGTGTTATCGATTTTAGCAAATATCAGGTACTTTTTTATGCCCGAAAATACATTTTCGCCTTACATAAAAACATTTGGAGGGATTTCATACATAAGCACAGACCTCCGATTTAAAAACCCCGAAGATCAGACTAATTTGTATGACCCATTGTATTCGCGCGGCACAAAACTATCAGAAGGCGAAGGTTGGGATAAAAGTTCACAACCAGCATTAAATGTTGGTGCAGGAATAGGATTTAAATATTTTATTATGAATAATGCCTGGATTTATACCGATGCATCAATTTCGTATATCAATACTGATATTATAAATGGAATCCCAAATTTTTCGTACAATGAAACTTCCGGAATTTCAGAACACGATGCACGGGCCTCATTAACAGCGCAGTTTTCAGTTGGTATTGCCTATTCCTTGGGGAGCATAAGCCCATCAAAGAAAGGAAAAAGTAAAGGTGGTAAATCTTCATCAGGAAAAGCGGATTCAAATTTTCCATTTTACAGAAGGAAATAATAACCATTGGAACTAAATAACTATTTTAAGTAGAATAAAAATCATTTTTATACACATCAAAAAGTGAATAAGAAATTGAACGCGAAGAGTAATAACACCATCGTTTACACCTACTATTTTGTACTTTTGGACAAAAAGCCCGAAGTATGAAAAAAAATCTGCTCATAATTTTCATTGCTTTAATAGCTTTAGCCACCGGATACTTTTTTTTAACGAAGAAAGAACTTCCTTTCACAAAAGAAACTTCAATTTATAAGGCTGTTCCGTTAGATGCTCCCATGTTTATTGAGTTTAAATCGCTTAAAACAATACCCGTAAAAAATGCCATTTTTAAAAACTTTACAAATGCTGGTATTCTCGAAAAATTAATAACAAAAATAAATCACCTCGATACACTTATTTCTGGTTCAAAAGAAATTACCGATAACCTTCGGAATCAGCGATTTTTAATCGCTTTAAACCTTGAAGGCAACCAAACAATCGTCCCGTCGTTTATTTTGGAGGTAAACAATAAAAATAAAAGAAGAGGCATCGAAACTCTTTTAAATCAGCTATATCCAAATTCAAAATACCAACAGTCGAAAAGAACATATAATAGCCGAAAAATTACAAGCATTTCAAACAGTACTGATGCTATTCATTATTCATTTACAAACGGTTTGCTTCTGATAAGCCCAAATGTTTCATTAGTTGAAAAAGCCATTAGGCAAATTGATTCGGAAAGTATTTTAAATAATCCATTATTCGGGCAGGCCAATAAAACAGCCTCTATCCAGAGTGAATCATCTGTTTATATCAACCATTCTTTTTTCCATATTTTTGCCGGAAAATGGATTTCTGACAGCCAAAAAACAAAAACCAATGAATTTGGCAAAGAGATAAATTTCACATATAATAATAAAATTCAATCCGTAAAAAACTATGCATCATGGACTGAGTTAGACCTGACAATTACCGATACAGAAATCAAATTAAATGGAGTATCAATTGCCAACAACTCACTTGCCCAATTCCTTAATATTTTTCATGGACAAGAGGCAATTAAATTTCGGTCGGACAAAATATTACCCAATACAACATCGCTTTTTTTTAGTTATTCTTTCTCTGAAAAAACCCTGTTTTTAAGTAAACTTGAAGAAAACTTTACTCATTCGCCCGAATATTATGAACGCGAACAACAATTAAAAACCATTAGTTCTGCTACACCTGGAGATGTAAAACAAATATTTGAAACAATTTTAGACAATGAAATTGCTTTTGCATTCACCGGAATTGATCAGAATTCGTTAAAAACTGATAAATTATTTATTGTTTCGATTAAAAGCCAAAGTAATGCAATAGAGCAGTTACTTAAATGGCTTGGACAATATGCTGTAAAAAAGGGGACAAAACTCGATCAACTTACTCTCGAGTACAAAGTCGATAATGAATCAAAATTCAAAATTTACACTTTCCCGTACCCTTCGTTCCCCGGAATTTGGCTAGGAACTCCATTTTCAACTATAAATGCCAAATACTTTACATTTTGGGATAATAATATCATTTTTTCAGGCTCACAATCTTCATTAAAGAACTATCTGCACCAAATGGTTTTGGGTGCTACTTTATCGAAGAACATGGATTACCTGAAATTCAAAGAGAATAGTGATGACCGGGCAAATATTAACTTTTACCTTGATATTAATAAATCATTCCCCCTAAACAGTGAATATTTAACAAAATCGTCAGCTAAATATTTAAAATCAAAAAAGGATATCCTACAAAAATTTGGAGCGTTTAACTGGCAGGTTATCAATACAAAAGAAATATATTTCAACAACCTCTACCTCAATTTTAGTGAAGAATTAAAAGAAGATGCAAAAACAGTTTGGCAAAGCAGCATTGGGCGTGGAATAAATTTTAAACCACAATTAATGCTTAACCATAACGACCTTAATAACAAAGAAATAATAGTTCAGGACCTAGACAATAAACTTCATCAGATAACAAAAGATGGCCGGGTTCGCTGGAGTATTCAGATTGCAAATAAAATAATGGGAGAAATACACCAAATTGATTTCTTAAAAAATAAAAAATACCAATATTTGTTTAATACAAAAAACAAACTTTACCTATTAGACCGAAATGGAAATAATGTTTCACCATTCCCAATAAACTTAAGGTCGCCTGCAACAAATGGGGTAAGTGTTTTTGATTACGACAACAATCGCAAATACAGGTATTTTATAGCCGGCGAGGACAAAAAAATATATGCATACGATGCAGCAGGAAAAGTTATTAGTGGTTGGAAATTTGGGAAAACCGATCACGAAGTTACCACTCCTGTCCAGCATTTCAGAATAAGTAATAAAGATTACATTGTTTTTAAAGACAAAACAAAAATATACATCCAAAACCGGCAGGGAGCGCAAAGAGTTAAGGTTGCTGTAAAATTTGAGAACTCAAATAATCCGTTGATTTTGAATACAACAGGCACTCCAAAAATAATAGCCACGGCTACCGATGGTACAGTTTATTTCCTCTATTTTAATGGGAAATATGTTAAGAAAAAATCGTCGAAAGCAAGTGCTGAACATTTTTTTATGGCCGATGATTTAAACAATAATAGTATTGTTGATTTTATATTTATCGATAAAAATGAATTGACTGTAAGCGATGAAAATGGCAAAAACCTATTTTCAAAAAAATTCAATAATTCATTAACTAATGGAGCCAATATTTATACCTTTTCAAAAAACAATAAAAAAATTGGTGTCGTTAACCAACAGGAAAATAAAATTTACCTTTTTAATCCTGATGGTACATTACATAATGGATTCCCACTTATTGGCAACAGTGAATTTACTATCGGAAAAATAAGCTCGGGAGCTCCAAATCTCAATTTAATTGTAGGCAGCCAGGACGGGAAAATATATAACTACGAATTAAACTAATTAAAAAGGCCACACTATTTCTAATAATGTGGCCTTCAAAAATTGTGTATATTTTTTAGATAATTAACATCGCATCGCCATAAGTTCCAAATCGGTAATCCATCTTTAAGGCTTCCTTGTAAGCAGCCATTACATTATCATAACCACCAAATGCAGCCACCATCATCAATAATGTCGACATAGGCAAATGAAAATTTGTAATCATTTTATTAGCTACACTAAAATCAAATGGAGGGAAAATAAATTTATTTGTCCACCCTTCGAATGGTTTTAAATGGCCCTGAGTTGAAACAGAGCTTTCAAGAGTACGCATAACAGTAGTACCTACCGAACAAATATTCTTTTTTTCGGCTTTTGCATTGTTTACTTTTTCGCAAGCAGCTTCATTTATCCAAATTTGTTCCGAATCCATTTTATGCTTAGTGAGGTCTTCAACATCAACACTTCGGAAATTCCCTAAACCAACGTGCAAAGTAACATAGCTAAATTCAACACCTTTAATTTCGAGGCGCTTTAAAAGCTCGCGACTAAAGTGTAATCCAGCAGTTGGAGCGGCTACAGCACCTTCGTGTTTTGCAAAAATTGTTTGGTACCTGTCCTTATCTTCAGGCTGAACCGGCCTTTTGATAAATTTTGGGAGAGGTGTTTCCCCTAGGCTGTACAATGTACTTTTAAACTCATCGTAGGGCCCGTCAAATAAAAACCTCAGTGTCCTTCCACGCGAAGTTGTATTGTCAATTACTTCAGCTACTAACATATCGTCTTCGCCAAAATATAATTTATTACCTATTCTGATTTTCCGTGCAGGGTCGACTAAAACATCCCATAAACGCTGCTCGCGGTTTAGTTCACGTAACAAAAATACTTCAATTTCAGCACCTGTTTTTTCTTTATTCCCATAAAGACGTGCTGGAAATACTTTCGTATCATTAAAAACCATGACGTCTCTATCATCAAAATAATCAAGTACATCTTTAAACACTTTGTGCTCTATTTTTCCAGTTGCTTTATCTAAAACCAAAAGCTTTGATTCATCCCTGTTCTCTGCAGGATGCAGAGCAATCTTGTCATCATCTATTGAGTACCTGAATTTCGATAGCTTCATATTATATTATATTAAATTATTGAACCCCGTTATACGGGGCAATTCTCAATTAGTTACAAATAAATCTAAATTGTCTAAAAAATATTTTATTGTTATGGCATTTTCGATAGAATATTTGCCAATTTTAGTCCTTTTTAGCTCGGTTAAATAAGCTCCGCAATCAAGAGCCTCTCCTAGGTCGCGGGCCAATGATCGTACATAAGTCCCCTTTCCACAAACAATTTTTAATTTTAAATATGGCAGGTTATACTCAAGTAATTCAATTGTTCTAATATGAACTTGTTTTACCCTCATTTTTACCTCTTCCCCTTTTCGGGCATATTCATATGCCCTTTTTCCGTCAACTTTTACGGCCGAGAATACAGGCGGTACCTGATCGATTGTACCTAAAAACAGTTCAATTTTTTCAGTAATCAATTTTTCAGTAACATGGCTGGTATCAAAAGTATCATCTTCCTCGGTTTCCATATCGAACGACGGAGTAGTAGCTCCCATCTTAAGTGTCGCTATATATTCTTTTTCGCCAATTTGAAGCTGTTCTATTTTTTTTGTGGCTTTTCCTGTACATAGAATCATAAGGCCGGTAGCCAGAGGGTCAAGCGTGCCGGCATGCCCCACTTTCAACTTTTTAATACCCATTTGTTTGCACAATGTATTCCTGACACGACGTACCAAATCAAACGATGTCCAAGTCCGATCTTTATCGAACAACATAATTTCGCCTTTTATAAAATCGTAGTTTTTTTTAGGATCAATCATAAAAAAGCTAGTAATCAGCTACTTAAAAGAATTTCTAAAAATCAGGCTGCAAAGATAGCAATAAGGCCAATAATAAGGCAATAAATAGCAAAATAAATTAATTTACCCTTTCTGACAATCTTAATCATCCACTTGCAAGCCACTAGTCCTGAAATAAATGCAGCAACAAACCCAACAACCAATGGTAAAATCTCAATTTTCGAACCACCACTTAAATCACTACCGATAACATCAAGTAAAAATGCCCCAATTATAGGAATCAGAACCATTAAAAATGAAAACCGTGTAACTTCTTCCTTTTTATTTCCTAACAATAATCCCGTTGCTATAGTAGCTCCACTTCGTGAAATACCTGGCAATACTGCCATAGCCTGAGCAACTCCTATTAAAATAGCATGAAAAAACGAAATGCCTTTTTCTTTGGGTTTTGCAAAATGAGTCAGGAGTAATAAAACCGCAGTTACTAACAGCATACTTCCAACCATGGCTATATTTCCACCAAATAAAGCTTCAATACTATCTTTAAAAAACAGCCCTAAAATAATAACAGGGATAGTTGATACAAAAATTTTAAGAATATACAAAGTCCCATCGTTCCAATTAAATTTTAAAACTTCCTGAACCAAAATCCAAATGTCTTTCCTAAAAACAAAAATTGTGCTTAAAACTGTTGCCGAATGAACAATTACGGCAAATAGTAGATTGTTGCTGTTATGAATCCCAAGTAGAGCATGCCCAATTTCAAGATGCCCACTTGAACTAACGGGTAAAAACTCTGTTAATCCTTGTATTATACCTAATAATAAAGCTTGCAATTCCGTCATAAAACCAAGCTATTACTCCTCTTTTTTAATCTTCGGTTTTTTCATAATTGCATAAATTTCAAAAATAAACCCGAATAATAAAACTATTGGAGCTAACGTAATTCGCCGAAAACTGAAAATATCTTCATTAAAAACATTTGGGTCGTCGCTTCCTCCACCAACCATTAATACAAAACCAATTACAATAATAACAAACCCAATTGCAATTAACCTGTAATTTTCTTTTCCTAAGGCGAATGTATTTAATTTAACTTCTGTTTCTTTTTTTGCCATTTCTGCTTTATTTTGAAAGGGTAAAGATAATTAATAAAATAGTTCTTCAAATTTCAATTTCAAAAACTTATTGACTGCAAAAACAGTCGACAACCACGAAATAATAATTCCAAGGGCTAATACAACTATAAAAACTATTACAAACGAGATGTAATCGTTAAAACTTACAAACCCAGTTAACTCGGTCTGGTAGGTATAAATAAGAGCAAGAATTAATACAAAAGCGATAATTGCACCATATATGCCAAAAACAATACTCCTGTATATAAATGGTTTCCGAATAAATCCTCGCGTTGCCCCAACAAGTTGCATGGTATTTATAATAAACCTCTGAGAATAAACTGAAATTCGAATGGTATTATTAATTAATGCCACAAATATAAGTGCCAGTAAGCCACTAAATATCAAAACAAATAATGAAATTTTTCGAACGTTTTCGTTGATAAGGTAAACTAGGTTTCGCTGATAAAACACTTCTTTAATTTCGGGGTACTCTAAAAAGTAATTTTCCAAAAGGGCAAGGCTATCGGCTTGGGTATATTTTGCAATTAGTTTTACATCAAGCGATGAAAACAGCGGATTAAAACCTAAAAAACCCATAAAATCTTCTCCCATCTCTTGTTGTAGTTCATTCGCTGCGGTTTGTTTATCAACATATCGGGTTGATTTTACAAAATCCGAGGCATTTAAAATTTTCTGAAGCCGGTTAATTTCAACTTCTTTAATATTATCGTGTAAAACCAAAGTAAAACCAATTTTTTCTTTTACATAGTCCGATAGCCGGTCGGCCTTAATTAGAATAAATGCCAAAATCCCCAATAAAAATAATACCATAGTAACACTTACAGTAGAAGTAATGTAAGACGATAGAATTCTTTTTTTGTTTTTTTGTGATTTTGGCCGTATCATAATATATTATCACATTAAAATTAGACTCAATAAACGCTAAAATTAGAAAATTTTACGCCTAAGTTATTTAATATTTTACAAACATGAACCCATTTGTTATTTATGCGTAATACCAAACAATATTATATTCAAGATAATAAAGAGGTTTTTTGATGAATAAATTTTTGGTATTTAGAAAAAAGAAAATACTTTTGCAGTCCGATTATTATCCGTTCTTAATAAGAATATAAATTATTGATTTACTTATAGTAACAATTTGTATTATCATGCCCGATTTGACAGATTGTTTAAAGTAAGAAAAAGTGTTAAATTTTAAAATTAAAGTAAGAACAAGTGGATACATTAAGTTATAAAACAATTTCGGCAAATAAAGCTACAGTTTCCAAAGAATGGGTTGTAGTTGATGCCAATGAAATGGTCTTAGGCCGTTTAGCATCAGTTGTCGCAAAATTAATTAGAGGCAAAAACAAGCCAGAGTTCACACCTCACGTTGATTGTGGTGACTATGTGATAGTTATTAATGCTGAAAAGATTAAACTTTCAGGCAAAAAATTGACCGACAAGGTGTACATCCGTCACTCTGGTTATCCAGGCGGCCAAAAGTCGCAAACAGCCGAAGACGTATTAAAAAAATATCCTGAGCGTGTAGTTGAAAGAGCTGTAAAAGGAATGCTTCCTAAAAATCGTTTGGGACGTAGTTTGTTTAATAACCTTCATGTTGTTATTGGTCCTGACCATAAATATGAAGCACAAAAACCGACTATTGTTGATTTAAACACTTTTAAATAGAAGAAATGGAAATTGTAAACACTTTAGGAAGAAGAAAATCAGCTGTTGCCCGCATATATGTTAGCGAAGGCAAAGGCAATGTTACAATTAACAAGCGCGATATTAAAGAATATTTCACAACCGATATATTACAATACGTGGCTCTACAGCCATTAATTTTGCTCAATCTGCAAGAAACTTACGACAT
This sequence comes from Prolixibacteraceae bacterium, assembly GCA_963666575.2. Taxonomy (GTDB): domain Bacteria; phylum Bacteroidota; class Bacteroidia; order Bacteroidales; family Prolixibacteraceae; genus JABMQB01. The sequence goes on along the minus strand of CAXXYG010000014.1, from coordinate 33,612 downwards.
TAAAGTAAATCTTAACGGTGGTGGTTTTACCGGACAGGCAGAAGCAATGAGATTGGCAATATCAAGGGCTTTGCTTGTAATTGATCCTGAATCTCGTCCTGAGCTTAAAAAAGCAGGATTCCTCACAAGGGACCCACGAGAAGTGGAACGTAAAAAACCAGGCCAACCAAAAGCCAGGAAAAAATTCCAATTCTCTAAACGTTAATCGTAATTTTTTAACCATGGATCTTAAATTGTTGAGATTCTCTTTGAGACTACTCAGCAGTTGCTTTTAAGATTTATAAAAAAGTAAACAGATGCCTAGAACAAATTTTCAAGATTTATTGAATGCAGGTGTGCATTTTGGCCACCTGAAAAGAAAATGGAATCCGAACATGGCCCCATATATTTTTATGGAAAAAAACGGAATCCACATTATCGACCTGCAAAAAACAATTGTTAAAATTGATGAATGTGCAGCAGCCGTTAAACAAATTGCCAAATCAGGCCGCAAAATTTTATTTGTTGCAACTAAAAAACAAGCTAAAGATATTGTATCAGACTTGGTAGGCAAAGTAAATATGCCATATGTTACTGAACGTTGGCCAGGAGGTATGCTTACCAACTTCCCAACAATCAGGAAAACAGTCAAAAAGATGATTTCTATTGACAAATTGGCCAAAGACCCAAGTTGGGATAACCTTTCAAAACGCGAAAAACTACAAATTACAAGGCAAAGGGCAAAACTTGAAAAAATGCTCGGAAGTATTTCTGACCTAACAAGATTACCTGCCGCTCTTTTTATTGTAGATGTTTTAAAAGAAAAAATTGCTGTACGAGAAGCCAAACGATTAGGTATTCCGGTATTTGCTATTGTTGATACTAATTCAAATCCAGAGGATATTGATTTTATAATTCCTGCAAACGATGATGCTTCACAATCAGTACAGTTAATTGTTAAAATAATTACTGATGCCGTAGAAGAAGGCCTTCAGGAACGCAAATTTGAAAGAGAAAAAGAAGGCGCTGATGCTGAAAAAGCTAAAGCCCGCAAAAAAGAAGAAGCTGCCGCTAAGGAAGTAGAAACTAAAACTGAAAAAGATTCAGAATAATTCCTTAAGGTAAGTTAAATAGTAGTTCAATTACCCATTTCAAAAAAATACGATATGTCTTTTACAACTGCAGATGTAGTAAAATTACGTAAATCAACCGGTGCAGGCATGATGGATTGCAAAAATGCCTTAATCGATGCAAACGGAGACTTTGACGGAGCCGTTCAAATCATTCGTGAAAAAGGAAAACTTATTGCCAACAAACGTGCCGACAGAGAAGCTTCTGAAGGTGCCGTTTTAGCTAAAGTAACTTCTGACAATAAATTTGGTGCAATTGTAGTATTAAATTGTGAAACTGATTTTGTTGCCAAAAATGATAAATTTGTAGCATTCGCTGATAGTATTCTTGATGTAGCACTTGAAAATAAAGCCGATTCTCTTGAAACTTTAAAAACATTGATGCTTGATGGTAGGACTATTGAAGCACAAGTTATAGAGCAAACTGGCATTATTGGCGAAAAAGTAGAATTATCATATTACAGCAAAATCGAATCTGATAATACTTTTGGCTATATACATCCTGGAAATAAATTAGCAACATTGGTTGGTTTTAATCAAGCCGATGTTGAAGATATTGTTGGAAAAGATGTTGCTATGCAAATTGCTGCCATGGCTCCTGTTGCTATCGATAAAGACTCAATTACTCAAGAAGTAATTGATAAAGAAGTTGAAATTGCAAAAGAAAAATACCGTCAGGAAGGAAAACCAGAAGCAATGCTCGAAAAAATTGCGATGGGTTCGTTAAACAAATGGTACAAAGAAGTTACTCTTTTAAACCAAACGTACGTTAAAGACGGAAAAATTTCAATCAAAGAATTTCTTGGACAGTCAAATAAAGACTTAACTGTTACTGGTTTTGACCGTTTCAGCTTAAATGCTTAAAAAAAACTACTTTAAATATTACAAAGCCAACATTTATTGTTGGCTTTTTTTATGCCTTGGCTTAACACAAATAAAGTGTGCAGAATTGTATTTACAACAACTTCTTAAAATTTATATCTTTACTGAAAAAGTTAAAACATGCCAAAATATAAACGAATACTCCTTAAACTAAGCGGTGAATCCTTAATGGGTGCTCAAAATTATGGTATCGACCCTATCAGGCTAAATGAATATGCCAACCAGATAAAAACAATTTCTGAAATGGGTATTGAAATTGCCATCGTAATTGGCGGAGGAAATATCTTCCGTGGGCTTACTGGGTCAGCCGAAGGATTTGACCGTGTTAAAGGCGACCAAATGGGTATGCTGGCAACAGTAATAAACAGCTTGGCTCTTCATTCAGCATTAACGCAAATTAATGTAAAATCAAAAGTGCTGACAGCTATTGGGATGGAACCTATTGGTGAATTTTATTCTAAAGAGAAAGCTATAAATGAGCTACAAAATGGATCTGTTGTTATCTGCTCTGGCGGAACCGGAAATCCCTATTTTACAACTGATTCGGCCAGTGCCTTAAGAGGTGTTGAAATTGAAGCTGATATATTCCTGAAAGGAACGCGTGTTGACGGTATTTATACAGCCGACCCTGAAAAAGATCCTTCGGCCACAAAATATGATTCTATCACTTTTGATGAAATGTACAACAAAGGGCTTAAAATAATGGATTTAACAGCCACTACTTTGTGCAAAGAAAACAAATTATCGATAGTCGTATTTAACATGGATGTTCAGGGGAATCTTCTTAAAGTAATGAATGGTGATATTATTGGGACTTTTGTTCACTGCTAATTTTTAAAATAGCCCAATAAATTTTCCAAATTATTTTCATGTATTTATATTTTTCCTATATTTGCTAACAATCAAGGGTTGGTAACTTTGTTTTTTTTATATGTTTGAAGAAGTTGATTTCGTATTAGAACACTGCCTGGAAAAGATGGAAACATCTATTTCACATCTGGAAAAGGAATTAGCTCATATTCGGGCAGGAAAAGCAACCCCAGCTATGCTTGATGGCGTTCATGTTGAATATTATGGAAGTATGACTCCTATTGCTCAGGTTTCAAACATTAGTACACCTGACGGAAGGACCATAGCTATTCAGCCTTGGGAAAAAAACTTAATTGTTGACATTGAAAAAGCCATAATGGCTGCCAACTTAGGTTTGAACCCTGAAAATAATGGTGAAATCATTCGGATAAACATTCCTATCCTTACTGAAGAAAGGCGCAAAGGACTTGTAAGACAAGTACATAGAGAAGGCGAAAACGCTAAAATCAGTGTTCGCACAGCAAGGAGAGATGCAAAAGAGAGTTTGAAAAAACTGCTCAAAGAAGGACTCTCTGAAGACCTTGAAAAAGATTCAGAAGAAAAAGTTCAGGAATTTACAGATGATTTTGGAAAAAAAATTGATACCTTAGTGGAAATTAAGGAAAAAGATATAATGACTTTATAATTGTTTCGAGTTTTCTGTTTTCTGAACATTGTTTAATTGTTTTCATGGCTTTGAGGCAGCTTTTTGAAGCTGCCTTTTTTTTTTCTCCTAATTCCAAGACATTTCAAACCGATTTTTCCCTTACTATCCTACTATGAATTTAAGTGAAAAAGAAAAAATAAAATTGCAGATTGAGGCTCAAATAATAAAAACCGAAGAAGCTATACCCGATCTTAGAGAACAGTCGAAACCTATTTCCCCTGAAAATGCTATTGGACGGATTTCACGTATGGATGCCATCAACAATAAAAGTATTGCCGAGGCTGCACTTCGCAAAGCTGAAATTAAACTCTCAAACCTTAAATACATGCACACTCAAATTCATGAAAAAGGATTTGGCCGTTGTGCCAGATGCAAACAACAAATTCCTCTTGGCAGGCTTTTATTAATGCCACAAAGCAAGTTTTGTGTAAACTGCTCCAGATAATAAAATATTAGGCCTTATATAATTCCACAGTAAAATGGCGCATAATTGATGCCTCTTTGTGGATTTTTAGGCCAGTCCTGATCTCATCTCTTTTATCATACACATTTTTAAGTCCTGCTGCTACTACGTCCATATGGTTGTTGGTATATGTCCGCCGTGGGATTGCCAACCTTAAAAACTCTAATTTGGGATACCTGTTATCAAGTGTATTAGGATCACGGTCGGCAAGCAATGTTCCAACTTCAACTCCCCGAACCCCAGCCTCGAGGTACAAAATGATTGCAAGCGTTTGAGCAATATATTCTTCTTTAGGAACATTAGGCAAAAATCTTTTGGCATCGACAAAAATACCATGCCCTCCTATTGGTTTCTGAATAGGTATTCCGTATTCAATTAGTTTGTTGCCTAAATATTCGACCTGCGAAATCCGGGTTTCGAGGTAGTCGGTATTTGTTACCTCATCGAGGCCCACTGCTAAAGCATTCATGTCGCGCCCTGCCATACCTCCATAAGTTACAAAACCTTCGAACATAATATTAAAAGTAGTAGCCTTATCAAACCATTCTTTACTACTCATAGCCAAAAAACCGCCAATGTTTACAATGCCATCCTTTTTGCTACTCATGGTCATACCATCGGCATATGAATACATCTCGTTGACAATTTCTTTGATTGATTTATTTTGATAACCTTTTTCCCTTGCTCTAATAAACCAGGCATTTTCAGCAAACCTTGCCGAATCAAACAAAACAAAAGTCCCATACTTTTCAGCCAATAATTTTACTTGTTTCAGGTTTTCCATAGAAACAGGCTGCCCCCCCGATGTATTACAGGTTACGGTCATAATAATTAAAGGAATATTTGCACCTGTTTTAAGCACCTTTTCCAGTTTCTCCAAATCAACATCTCCTTTAAACGGGAAATCGTTTTCAGTATCAAAAGCTTCATCGATGGTGCAATCAATTGCCCTGGCTTTCCTAAATTCGATATGGCCTTTGGTAGTATCAAAATGAGAGTTTCCGGGCACAACGTCTCCCTCTTTAATTAAAGCCGAAAAGAGGACATTTTCGGCAGCCCTACCTTGGTGTGTCGGGAGAAAATACTCGAATCCAAACAATGAATGAATCACTTCTTTTAAATTGTAATATGAAGAGGAACCTGCATAACTCTCGTCTCCAGTCATAATGGCTCCCCATTGTTTATCACTCATAGCTCCTGTTCCACTATCTGTAAGAAGATCAATAAAAACCTGTTCACTCCTTAAATTAAACAGGTTAAAATGAGCCTCTTCAATCCATTTTTCTCGTTGTTTCCTGGTACTGCGAAAGATGGGTTCAACCATCTTTATTTTATGCGACTCTGCAAAAGGTAATTCCATAATACACAAATACTAATTAAAATAAGATAACTGAAGGTGTTTTCAGAAAGAAACACTGAAATACTAGATACCAATTTGGAACTTATCCCGGTTTTTGATATTCAAAAATCCGTCGAGCAGAATATTATAAACTAAAAAAAAAGAATTCATTAACTGCAATTTTCAACAAAATTAATAGATCAAACTTTTTAAACAATGGATTTTATCAGAAAACCAATTATTTTTATTTGACCTCATCCACTGCCACTTTCAAAAAATCACGGGTATAATAATCATCATCAATGACTTCGCCATTCCATATAACAATATCGAGGTCGATGGTACGTGGACCAAATTTTTCTCCCGAACGGTCGCGTCCAAGCTGGTCTTCAATCACTTTTAATTCTTTTGTGAGTTTAATAATTGACAGGCCAGTTAGTATTTTAACCGCCCCATTTGTAAAATTTGGTTGATCAACAATACCAATTGGTTTGGTTATTACGAGTTCCGACAGCTTTACAATTTTGACTTTCCTTTTTAGCAAAACCAGCATTTTTTGAATATTGGCATCCGCATCAATATTCGACCCAATACCAATAATCACCTGATTCATCTTTTAGCCTCCATTTCGTACGAAACTGATTCGGCAAAGCGCAGGGCATGTGGTTTATCAACTTCCACTTTTGCCCATTTTACCATGTCATTTTCCATAATCAGCCCCAGGATATTCTGAGTTAATACTTCCAGAAGTTTAAATTTTCCTTCCTGCACCAATGAAATTATTTTTTTTGTAACAATTTTATAATCGTAAATACCTTCAGGTTCATCGGCCTGTAAAGCCTCAGATGGAACATCGGCTACAATTTCCAGATTGATTACAACGTCCTGTTTATTTATCAATTCATCAGGATTAAAACCTATATATGTTCTGATTAACAGATTCTTAACACGTATTTTAGCCATGGTCTTTAATTTAAAGGATTTTGGCCTAAATTTTCACCACCATCAGCAAAAAGAAGCTGCCCGGTTAAATGGCCATTATCTAAAATATAATCAATACTTTTTAAAATTGGTTCAACTCCTCCGGCTTTCTTCATTGGAATGTATTTAGCCAAATTATCCAAATAAATCTGTTCTTTATCTTCAGGAGCAAGAGTAACTCCTGGTGCAATAGCATTCACCCTTATTTCAGGAGCAAATTCAATGGCAGCCATTTTTGTTAATTCCCAAAGTATTTTTTTTGATAACGAATAGGCCGAAAAATCAGTTTTATTTGTGACTATTCTAGTATCAACAAAGTTTATCACATTCCCTTTTCTACAATATTTATTAAAATCACGAATTAAAATAAACGGGGCTCTAAAATTGACATCCAATTGTTCATTCAACAATTCAACAGAAGTTTTTGAAATATACCCCGGTGTAAATACTGAGGCGTTATTTATAAGCAAATCGAAACTCCCAAGCTGTTCAATAACCAATGGGATTAGTTTTTCAACCTCAACAGAATTTTTTAAATTGGCGCCTATTGTTTTAAAAACCTGCTTTTGATATTTTTGCGATAATTCCTCAGCTAATTTTTCAGCATGCTCTTTTGACGAATTATAATGGATCAATACATTCCATCCAGCCATAGCTAGATGTTCAGCAATAGCCTTGCCAATACGTTTTGAAGCTCCTGTTATGAGTGCCGTTAAATTCATGTTTAAAAGTTAATCAATATATCTCAAACTTAAAACAATGTCCGCATTTTTAGGTTCATCAGAAATAAAAAAAAAGCCCGGAGAAACCGAGCTTAAAAGATATTTAAAATGTATTTTTTAACTAAACGAATTTAATTTGCTCAAATATTTGCCAATTATATCAAACTCTAAGTTTATAACTGTCCCAATTTTAAATGTATGGAAATTAGTTACTTCCTGTGTAAAAGGAATAATGGCCACCTGAAAAGAGTTATCTTTTGAGTTAACCACTGTTAAACTAACACCGTTAACAGTAACTGAACCTTTTTCAACGGTCATGTATCCTTTTTTAGCAGCTTCGCGGTTAAAGTCATATTCGAAAGTATAATACCAACTGCCATCGGCTTCTTCTACTTTGGTACAAATAGCAGTTTGATCGACATGCCCCTGGACAATGTGCCCATCGAGCCGGCCATTCATTTTCATGCTACGCTCCAAATTTACTTTGCTACCAACTTCCAACAGCCCCAAATTTGATTTAATCAACGTTTCTTTAATGGCAGTAACCCTGTATGATTTTGCAGTTTTATCAATTTCAACAACTGTTAAACAAACACCATTATGTGACAAACTCTGGTCAATTTTTAATTCATCGGCAAATGAGCAAGTTAGAGTAAAATGAACATTCTCCTGGTCTTTATTTATAGCTATTACTGTCCCAAATTCTTCTACTATTCCTGAAAACATATTTTTCTATTTAAACATTCTGAAATTCTCAATTCTACTATTCAAAACTACAAGAGTTTCCATTCAAAACCATCTTTAGTATCTTTTATTTCGATACCCATTTCCAATAATTCATTCCTGATTTTATCAGCTGTGTCCCACTCTTTATTATTTTTCGCTTCAACTCTGAGTTTAAGTAGCAAATCCACAACATTATTTAAAATACTATCGTTCCCACTAACGTTGGATTCTTCATTTTTTAAGCCAAGAATCTTAAAAACCACTGTGTCATAAAAATCCTGTAATTCTTTAAGATCTTCTGTGCTGACTCGACCATTCCCACTTTTGATAGAATTAATTATTTTAACCCCGTCGAACAAATAAGAGATTGCAATTGGGCTATTTAAATCATCAAAAAGTGCAGCCAGGCATTTTTCTTTTATAGGAGCAAAATCAACAGTTGATACTTTTGAAGGAATTAAGTGAGCAAGTGTTTCAACACCTTCCATTAACCTCTTTAATCCTTTTTCAGAAGCCTTAAGTGCTTCATTCGAAAAATCGATAGTACTGCGGTAATGCGCCTGCAAAATAAAAAACCTGACGGTCATTGGTGAATAGGACTGTTCGAGTATTTTATGAGTGCCTGTAAACAGTTCGTCGAGTGTTATAAAATTCCCCAACGAACGCGCCATCTTTTGCCCGTTAATGGTAATCATATTATTATGCATCCAATAACTAACCGATTCTTTTCCAAGCGATGCGTTACACTGCGCAATTTCACATTCGTGATGAGGGAAAGTTAAATCCATTCCTCCTCCATGAATATCAAATTGTTCGCCGAGGTATTTAGTACTCATTGCAGAACACTCGAGGTGCCAACCCGGAAAACCATCACTCCACTGCGAGGGCCAGCGCATAATATGCTCAGGTGAGGCTTTTTTCCACAATGCAAAATCAAATGAATTTTTCTTTTCGGCCTGCCCCGCTAAAACGCGAGTGTGGGTTTTAATATCATCCAAATTCCGGCCAGATAATTTACCGTAATTATATTTTTGGTTGTATTTTTCGACATCAAAATAAACTGAACCATTTACTTCATAACCATACCCATTTTTTATAATGGATAAGATCATTTGTTGTTGCTCAATAATATGGCCTGAAGCCCGTGGCTCAATACTTGGTGGTAATACATTTAATTCAGCCATATTTTGATGGAACGTATTCATATATTTTTGAACTACTTCCATAGGCTCCAACTGTTCAAGGCGGGCTCTTTTGGAAATACGGTCCTCACCAGTTCCTTCATTTTCATCTTCGAGATGGCCTACATCGGTGATATTCCGTAAATAACGAACCTGATAACCAGCATACATCAACAATCGGTATAACAAATCGAATGTAATATTTGGCCTGCCATGCCCCAAGTGTGAATCACTGTAAACCGTAGGACCACAGACGTATAAGCCTACTTTACCAGGATTTAATGACTTAAAAATTTCTTTTTTTCGTGAAAGTGTGTTATAAATAACAAGTTGGTGTTCCATACCCTGTATTGCTTATTCTGTAGTGCAAAGGTAAAAATATTTGAAGAATATTACTGTTTTGGATTTCCTTCAGAAATGCAAATATTTTTAATCAATCCTCTGATTATGAACCACTTCATCCTCTTTGGTTGATTCAACTTCTACTTCACTTTTTAATGGTTTGTTAAATTGTTTCCGATAAAACAAAACAATTGAGAAAATTCCAATTGTTATGGAAGAATCAGCCACATTAAAAACAGGACGGAAAAAGATAAATTGCTCTCCACTCCAAAACGGGAACCAATCGGGGAAATTGCCGCTAATTAGTGGGAAATAAAACATGTCGACTACTTTTCCATGGAGGAAAGAGGAATACCCACCTCCTTCAGGCATAAAAGAAGAAACCTGCCCATAGCTATGATTAAATAACATTCCGTAAAAAGCACTATCGATAATATTACCTAAGGCACCTGCAAAAATTAGTGAAATGCAGACTATAAAACCCATTGGCATTTCCGTTTTTACCAATTTTAATAAATACCAAAAAATAGCTATAATGGCAATTATTCTAAATATACTTAAAAATATCTTCCCATATTCGCCGGCAAATTCTAATCCAAATGCCATGCCGTTATTTTCGACAAAAAGGAGCAAACCCCAGTTCCCAAATACTTTTATTTCTTCACCAAGCGACATGTTTGTTTTTATCCAAACTTTTAAAGCCTGATCGACCAATAGGATTAAAAAAATAATTAAAAGAGATTTTGTGAGTCTTGAAAGCTTCATGCTTAAAATAATATTATGTTATAATTCAAACTTCCTTTTTATAAACCCAATGGGTACAAATAAAAAATTGATTGAAAATAACTCTTTCCAATCAATTCTAAGAATATATAAATTCGTTTTTATCCGTTATTCATTTTCGCATCAATACTTAACGTAGCATGTGGTACAGCCCTTAACCTTTCTTTCGAAATTAATTTCCCGGTTTCGCGGCAAATGCCATAGGTTTTATTTTCAATACGAATAAGAGCAGCTTGTAAATGCTGAATAAACTTTTGTTGCCGCTGAGCTAATTTTCCAGCCTCTTCTTTTGATAAAGTAGCAGCTCCTTCTTCTAAAACTTTAAACGTAGGTGATGTATCTTGCGTATCATTACCATCGGCCTGAGTTATAGAGTTTTTATACATTAGATAATCTTCTTGTGCCATTTCCAATTTTTTGAGGATAATTTGTTTAAACTCCTCTAAATCTATATCTGAATATCTATTTTTTGTTGTCATAACCCAAGTTTTTTATTTGTGAGATTATAAGCCTATTTACTTTCGCCCCTAAAAGTATAAATTTTTTTTATATCCCAAACAAGTCAAACAACATGTTCGCATTATTTATAATTTCATTTTTTAATCAAAATCAATGCTTCTACACCTTGTTCAATTTCAACAGAAATTGGCTCATCTGAATTAAATTTACCAACCAGAATGAGTTCATCGGTTAAGGTTTGCGTACAAATATATTTATTGTGAATCTCTATGGCTTTATTAAATGCGTCATTTCTAAGTATTTGTACACTAATTCTATCTGTTACTTCAAAGTTATTGTCTTTCCTAAGATTCTGTATTTTATTAATAAATTCACGTGCAATTCCTTCCAGTTTTAATTCTTCGCTAACAGCAATATCGAGAGCAATGGTTAAATTGCCTTCGGTAGCTACTGTCCATCCCGGAATATCTTCAGTTGTTATTTCAACATCTTCTAAGGTTAATAAAACTGGCGATGCTCCTATCTGTACTTCAAATTTATTTTCCTTTTCAAAAGTTGAAATATCGTGTTGTGAGAAACCATTAATTACCCCTGCAATTTGTTTCATTAACTTTCCAAATTTAGGGCCCAAAGTTTTAAAATTTGCTTTAATTTTTTTCTTAATAACTCCCTCAGTGTCTGTTAAATATTCTACTTCCTTAACATTTACTTCTGAAAGAACAATTTCTTTGATAGCATCAAATTGTTCCTGAAAATGGTCATTTAATACCGGAATCATAATTTTTGCCAAAGGCTGCCTTACTTTTAATTTTTCTTTCCGCCGAAGCGCTAAAATCATAGAAGATGCCTTTTGAGCAATAGCCATTTTTTCTTCAAGGTCCTTATCGATAACCTGTGTATTAAATTCAGGAAAATCAATTAAATGAACAGATTCATTCAAACCTTTATTTGTAACTTTATTCAGGTCGGTATACAGTAAGTCGGCATAAAAGGGAGCTATTGGGGCCATCAACTTGGCAATAATATCAAGGCATGAATAAAGCGTTTGATAGGCTGAAATTTTATCTTTACCATACTCACCTCCCCAATATCTTTTTCGCGACAAACGTACAAACCAATTACTCAGGTTTTCAGAAACAAATTCTGAAATTGCTCTTCCGGCACGAGTCGGTTCATAATTTTCATAACTATCGCCAACTTCTTGAATTAATGAATTAAGTAATGAAATAATCCATCGGTCTAATTCAGGACGTTGATCAACAGGAATTTCTTTTTCAGAATAATCAAAACTATCGACATTAGCATACAATGCAAAAAAGTTGTAGGTATTATATAAAGTACCAAAAAACTTACGCCTCACTTCTTCAATTCCTTGGATATCAAACTTCAGATTATCCCAGGGTTGAGAGTTGGTGATCATGTACCACCTTAATGGATCAGTTCCATATTTTTCGATAGTAGAAAACGGATCAACAGCATTGCCTAATCTTTTAGACATTTTATTGCCATTTTTATCCAAAACCAAACCATTTGAAATAATGCTCTTAAAAGCTACCGATTCGTCAATCATTACGGCAATTGCGTGTAGAGTAAAAAACCAACCTCGGGTTTGGTCTACTCCTTCGGCAATAAAATCGGCAGGGAATACATCTTTAAAAGTATCCTTTGTTTCGAAAGGAAAATGCCTTTGCGCATATGGCATGGAGCCTGAGTCGAACCACACATCAATTAAATCGGGTTCGCGAAACATTTTTTGCCCGTTGGGCGAAACCAATACAATGTTATCGACATACGGTTTATGAAGGTCGATAATATCATAGTTTTCCTTTGAATTATTACCAACTTCAAAACCTTCGTATGGATTATTCTCCATAAAGCCAGCATCCATTGCTTTCTCAATTTCAGACATTAACTCCTGAGTAGAGCCAATACAGATTTCTTCCGATCCATCTTCTGTCCGCCAAATAGGAAGTGGTGTGCCCCAAAAACGTGAGCGGCTTAGGTTCCAATCAACCAAATTTTCCAACCAATTACCAAAACGTCCGGCACCAGTTGCTTTGGGTTTCCAATTAATGGTATTGTTTAATTCAATTAATTTATCTTTTACGGCAGTGGTTTTAATAAACCATGAATCGAGCGGGTAATATAATACCGGCTTATCTGTCCGCCAACAATGTGGGTAACTATGCGAATGCTTTTCAATTTTAAAAGCTTTGTTTTCCAACTTAAGCATTACCGAAATATCAACATCAACAGTTACATCCTTTTTAGTGAGAGTGTCATCGTATTCGTTTTTAACATAGCGCCCTGAAAATTCGGTGTATAATTCAGTATTTACATTTGTTTGAACGAAAGTATCACCCATGTCTTCTATCCTGAAGAATCGCCCTTTACGGTCGACAAGCGGTTGCATTTTTGCTTCTTTATCAAAAACAACCAATGGTGAAATGCCATTTTGTTTAGCAACCCGATCATCGTCGGCACCGAACGTTGGAGCAATATGGACAATCCCGGTTCCGTCTTCGGTAGTCACAAAATCGCCTGTAATCACTTCAAATGCTTTACCTTCAGGCTTTACCCATGGAATAAGTTGCTCGTAAATAATTCCGGTCAGATCACTCCCTGTATATTCTCCAATTACAGTATATGGAATGTTTTTATCACCTGTTTTATATTCTGAAAAATCCAGATCGGCATTTTTTGGATTAAAATGAACACCTAAAAGGTCTTTCGCCAAAACAAGAGTCACCGAAGCTCCTGTATAAGGATTAAATGTTTTAACCTTTACATATTTAATCTTGGGACCAACACAAAGTGCTGTATTCGATGGCAAGGTCCATGGTGTAGTTGTCCATGCAAGGAAATACACATCGGTATCAACTCCTTCGAACAATGATTCGGAAGTAGCATCTTTTTTAACTTTAAACTGAGCAATTGCAGTGGTATCTTTTACATCGCGGTAACAGCCGGGTTGGTTTAATTCATGTGAGCTTAAACCTGTTCCAGCAGCCGGTGAATAGGGCTGAATGGAGTACCCTTTGTACATCAATCCTTTTTTATGTAATTGGCTTAACAACCACCAAACCGATTCAATGTAACGGTTATCGTAAGTGATATATGGATCATCCATATTGACCCAATAGCCCATTATACGGGTCAACTCTTCCCACTCACGTGTATATTTCATTACATCGGTGCGGCAGGCTTTGTTATAGTCCTCCACCGATATTTTTTTTCCTATATCGTCTTTGGTAATATTCAGGAATTTCTCGACACTCAACTCAACGGGCAGCCCATGTGTATCCCACCCGGCTTTACGGTGGACGCGGTAACCCTTCATTGTTTTATAGCGGCAAAAAATATCTTTAATAGCCCGTGCCATCACATGGTGAATACCAGGCATACCATTAGCAGAAGGAGGGCCTTCGTAAAAAACAAATGTTTCATGCCCCTCGCGGGTACTAATACTTTTATGAAAAGTATCATCGTCTTCCCAACGTTTTAATACCTCTTTATTTATTTTCGAAAGGTCTAATTGTTTGTATTCCTGAAATTTGTTACTCATCCGGTCAATAATTTCTACATTTTAAAAAAACGTACAAATATAGGAATTTTTTGGAGGGGAATGAGTAAGAATGCGGAGGCATTAAAATATTCAATTTCTTCCATTAGGAAATTCAAATAATATCAGATCATCCTTATTTAGGAAATTAAAAAAAGCATCCTATCCTCAATTAAAATAGAAAAGGATGATCTGATATTATTTTATTTTTCACTAAATGTTTTCTATTTTTGAATAACTTTCATCCAACATCTATATTTATAACCAAATTCATAATCCCGAATAAATGATAAAAAATAAAAAAGTTGTAGTTGTAATGCCTGCGTATAATGCAGAAAACACCTTAGAAAAAACATATAATGAAATACCATTTGATATTGTTGACGAAGTGATTCTTACAGACGATTGTAGTAATGACACAACCGCTGAATTAGCAAAAAAACTAGGAGTAAATCATGTTATTACACATAAAGAAAATATGGGTTATGGAGGGAATCAAAAAACTTGCTATAATAAAGCCATTGAAATTGGCGCAGATATTATAATAATGGTACACCCTGATTACCAATATACGCCACTATTAATTCAATCAATGTCTCATTTAATTGCCAATGATGTATACCCTGTAATATTAGGTTCCAGAATACTTGGAAAGGGAGCATTAAAAGGAGGTATGCCAATAATAAAATATGTAGCAAACAGGATTCTTACTTTATTTCAGAATTTTATTATCAATCAAAAACTTTCTGAATACCATACCGGTTTAAGGGCTTTCTCTGTTAAAATTCTGAAAGATATTGACTATAATATAAATTCAAACGATTTTATATTCGACAACCAAATGTTAGCACAAATCTTTTATCGTGGATATGAAATTGGAGAAATTACATGTCCAACAAAGTACTTTAAAGAAGCTTCTTCTATTAATTTTAAAAGAAGTGCTATTTACGGAATAGGAGTAGTCTGGGTCTCAATTAAATACAGATTAAACAAATGGAAATTATTACACTCTGGAATTTTTACATCAAAATGACCAAATAACTATTATTATGTCTTTAAGCATAAAAAATAAACTAATATATATTATTCTTTTAATAATTTTTCTAATTAGTTTTTCTAATATTTTTAATCCAAAACTTGACTTAAACGGAGATAATTTTGATTATTTATTGCTTGCCAAAGCAATTACTCAAGGAAAAGGGTATGTTTCGTTATTATCTGAGCAATTCACTCCAGCAAGTCACTTCCCGCCAGGTTATCCTTATCTAATCGCTTTTTTTATGTTCATATTAGGGAATAACATCCTAACTTTTAAAATTCTTAATGGATTATTTTTATTTTTTTCGGTTGGTTTAATTTTTAAGATTGGTAAAACAATAACAAACAATGTTATTCTATTCTTTTCGATCTCAACACTTATCTTATTAAATTCCCACCTTCTGAAATTTGCTACGATGATAATGTCAGAAATGTCATTTTTATTTTTTTCTACCCTTGCGATATACATGATTTTCTCATTTCCTGAAAACAAAAAATTCTATAAATCACTCCAATTATATATATTAATTATTTCAATATCAGCATCGTACTATATTCGAAGTGTTGGAATTGTTTTGCTCATTTCTACATTATTATACTTCCTGATACAAAAAAAATGGAAAATCTCACTTTCTATTTTGGCTGGATTTGTCGTTTTATATATCCCTTGGGCGATTCGAAATTCGATATATGGTATAAAATCACGCTACCTTGGAACAGTAATAACTGTTAATCCTTGGCGGCCGGAAGAAGGAAGCATAAAAACATTTTCAGATTTTTTTAACAAAATGATTACAAATTTTGATGAAACAGTCATAAAGGGCTTCGTTGATGTTTTGTTCCCATTTACTAATATTAAATACAATACTCCTTCTAATTGGCTTTTAATATGTTCATCCATTATTATTCTTTGTTTAATTATTTATGGAGCGTGGAAGATGGGAAAATTAAAATATTTTTTCATTTTATATATTCTTGGAAATATCGGCATTTTTATGATCTGGCACGGAGGAAATGGAGCAAGGTATGTTGTTCCTCTAATTCCTTTTATATACCTACTTTTTTTTAACGGATTGTTTTTTGCCATCAGATTAGTTATCAAACAACCTTCAATCCGTAAAAATGCTGGGTTTGCTTTTCTACTATTATCCTTTATGATGATAAAGCCTCTAGATAATTTAAAAAAACAAAGTACTTCTCCATATCCTGCAGCCTACAAAAACTTTTTTGATGTAGCAAAATTGGTTAAAAAGAATACTCCTGAAAATATAATTGTCAGTTCTAGAAAACCACAAATGTTTTATTATTACTCACAAAGATATTCTACTGGCTATGCATTTTCAGTAGATAATAAACTAGTAATAAAACAATTATATGACAGCAATGTGGACTATGTTATTTTAGACCAGTTAGGGTATAGCTCAACTCCCAGATACCTCTACCCTGCTATTAAAAATCATCCAGAAGTTTTTAAAACTATAATCCACCTAAAAAATCCGGACACTTACCTATTACAATTCCAAAAAGAGAAAGCAAGATCGCTTATCAATTCTAACTAAATTAATTATTATAATAGTTCCTGAATTTTAGATCTTAATGAAATTAATTTCCACATTTTTAATCCATTTTATGATAAAATGCATCAATTTATTATAGGCAAGAAACAAATTCTGATCCTACAAGTAGCATTACAAGCTGAAAAACACTAATTTTCTAATCTATTACTAAAACTTGCAACAAATGGTGCCTATTCAAATATCTGAGATATATGCTCAATACCTCACCTTAAAAGAAGAAATTGACTCAGCAATATCTGAGGTAATTAAATCCACCCAATTTATAAAAAGTGGAAAAACACTTGCATTTGAAGACCAACTTTCAAACTATTTAAATACCAATGTTATTGGTTGTGGAAATGGTACCGATGCAATACAAATTGCTTTTATGGCATTGGGGCTCCAACCTGATGATGAAATAATTACGACACCTTTTACATTTATTTCAACCGTTGAGGTACTTGTTTTACTTAGATTAAAACCAGTATTTGTTGATATATCGCCTGATACTTTTAATATCAATGAGAAACAAATAAAAAACGCCATAACTAAAAATACAAAAGCTATCCTACCAGTTCATTTGTATGGTCAAAGTTCAAACATGGAGGCCATTCAATCGATTGCCAAAAAATACAATTTGTATGTTATTGAAGATGCTTGCCAATCATTAGGGACAAATTATTTATTCAAAAATGGTATAACAAAAAAAAGCGGGACAATAGGAGATATTGGCTGCACATCGTTTTTCCCGTCAAAAACGCTAGGGGCTTATGGCGATGGAGGAGCCATCTTTTGCAACGATAAAAAAAACACAACAATTATTCGTTCAATTGCCAATCATGGTATGGCTCAAAAATATAAGTACGAACGCATTGGAATTAATTCAAGATTAGATAGCATACAAGCAGCCATTTTGGGAGTTAAATTAAAATATCTCGAAAATCATATAAAAGAACGTCAAAAAGTAGCTGATTTTTACGATGATAAATTAAAGAACATACGTGAAATTAAAATTCCACACAGAGTAGCCTATAGTTCGCATACATTCCACCAATATACAATTCAAACAGGTAAAAGAGATGAACTTCAACTTTTTCTAAAAGCAAAAGGAATCCCTACAATAGTTTACTATCCAGAGAGTATTCATTTACAATCAGCCTACTCCTTTTTAGGCTATAAAAGAGGTGATTTCCCAATAGCAGAAAAAATCTGTCAAACTGTATTATCTTTACCTATGCATACTGAATTAGATGATGAGCAGTTAAATTATATTGTAGAATCAATAAAAGAGTTTTTTGTAAAAAATAGAAACCGTAGAGATACCAAGACGCCAAGAAAAAATAAAAATTAAAACTTTGCGACTCTGCGGTTAAAAAAAATAAAAAACAGCTAAGGCACAGAGACGCTAAGAAAATAAAAACTCTGCGCTTTTGCAACTCTGTGTTGAAAAATAACAAGAATGGAACGAGAAAGATTTAATCAATTATCAAAACAGATTCTTGATCCTTCAATCACTCTTCATAAAGGAATGGGGCCAGGATTATTAGAATCCGTTTATGAATTATGCCTGTTAAAAGAATTACATTTAAGAAATATTAAAGCTGAAAACCAGTTACCTGTATCATTATTTTACAATGGAGAAGGCCTTAACAAAGATTACAGAATTGATATTTTTGTTGAGAATGAAATTATCATCGAATTTAAAGTTGTCGAATACATTTTGCCTGTTCATGAAGCACAAATAATTTCGTATCTGAAATTAACAGATAAAAGACTTGGGTTCTTAATTAACTTTAATGTTCCTTTGTTAAAAGAAGGATTCAGAAGGTTTGTTAATAATTTTTAAGATAAAATAAGAAACCGCAAAGACGGAGAGACGCAAAAAAAACTCTGCAACTTTGCGTCTCTGCGGTGAAAAAATATAAATGAAAAATACATTCATACACGATACGGCAATAATTGACAAAGGAGCCATAATAGGAGAAGGAACTAAAATCTGGCACTTTTGCCATATTATGCCCAAGGCACAAATTGGAAGAAATTGTACCTTAGGACAGAATATTTTTGTCGGGAACAGTGTTGTTTTAGGAGATAATATAAAAGTTCAAAATAACGTTTCGATATATGAAGGGGTAAATTGTGAGGATGACGTATTTATAGGCCCGTCAGTAGTTTTTACAAATGTAAGTAATCCGCGAAGTACTATTAATCGGAAACAAGAATTTAAACCTACTTTAATTAAAAAAGGTGCAACCATAGGGGCTAATGCAACAATTATTTGTGGTGTAACACTGAATGAATTTTGTTTTATTGGAGCCGGAACGGTAGTTACAAAAGATGTTCCTGCCTATTCATTAGTTGTTGGTAATCCTGGAAAACTAATTGGATGGATGAGCGAAGCAGGAGAAAAACTTACTTTTGATAACAATGGAAAAGCAACTTGCCCGTTAACAAATAAAACGTATTCGTTTAACAACGGATTGGTAAAAAAACTACAATAAGAATACTTTTTCAGAAATATTTTTAGGAATGAGTTATACATCTGAAATTTTAGACAAAATAACAACTGATAATTTTATTGTTGGGATAATTGGACTTGGTTATGTGGGCCTTCCATTGGCAGTCAGTTTTGCTTCAAAAGGCAACAAAGTGATTGGTTTTGATAAATCTCAATCGAAAGTTGACAAAATAAATAATGGAACAAACTACATTAAAGATATTGAAGATGATAAATTAAGCCAGGTAGTAAGCGGTGGAAAATTTAATGCAACAACTAATTTTTCGGAAATTAAAAACTGCAATGCATTATTAATTTGTGTCCCTACCCCACTCGACATATTTAAAAAACCTGATATGAGCTACATTGAAACAGCTTGTATCGCTATTGGGAAAAACATAAAACCTGGCACTTTCGTTTGCCTTGAAAGCACCACATATCCTACTGCAACAGAAGATTTTTTATTACCCATTCTCGAAAAAGAATCAGGATTAAAACATGGATTAGATTTCTGGCTGGCTTTTTCTCCTGAACGAGTAGATCCCGGTAACAAAGAATATTCAACAAGGACAATTCCCAAAGTCCTTGGAGCCCTCACTGAGGATGGATTAAAAATTGGAGAAGCTTTATATAAAAAGGCGATCGATACCATACATTTGGTAAGTTCGCCCAAGGTAGCCGAAATGGTAAAAATTCTAGAAAATACCTATCGCCTTGTAAATATCAGTTTAATTAATGAGTTGACTCTGCTTTGTGGCAAAATGGATATCAATATTTGGGAGGTCATTGAAGCTGCCAAAACAAAACCATTTGGATTTGAAGCATTTTATCCCGGACCCGGTATTGGAGGCCATTGTATTCCACTCGATCCTTTTTACTTGGAATATGTGGCAAAAAAATACAATTTTGACCTAACGATGATTAATACAGCAGGGCATATTGATTTGCTTATGCCTCACCGAATGACTCTTAAAATTACTTCAGCCCTTAACAGGCACAAAAAATCAATAAATGGAAGTAAAATATTGTTTTTGGGAATTGCATATAAACCCGATATTGACGACGAACGGGAATCACCGGCTCTTAAACTAATTGATGAAGTTATTAAAAAAGGAGGGATTGTTGAATACCACGATCCATATATTGCAAATGCACTAACTCCCGAATACAACCAATTAAAATCGGTTAAATTAACTCAGGACAAATTAAGTCAGGCTGATTGTGTTGTTATTACAACCAATCATTCTGTATTCGACGCCGATTTTATAGAAGGCCATTCTCAATTAGTTGTTGATTTGCGCAATGTCATTCAAAAATCTTCAGAAAAGGTTTATAAATTATAAAAAACATTATCTGCAAATACACTGAGTAAAAAGAAAACTCGGTGCCTTTGCATCTCAGCGGTAAAAAAAACAATAAATGAAACGATTTGTTTTAATAGGTGCTGCAGGCTACATTGCCGAACGCCACATGAAAGCTATCAAAGAAACCGGAAATACACTTGTTTGTGCTTCCGATAAATTTGATGTAATGGGCCGGATTGATAGTTATTTCCCGGAAGCAGAATTTTTTCTGAATACAGATAAAATGTTTCAATTCATTTCTGATTTAAGGGAAAAAGGTAAATCCATTGACTATGTCAGTATTTGTTCACCCAATTATTTGCATGCCAAACATATTTGTTCAGCATTAAAAAGTGGAGCAAATGTTATATGTGAAAAGCCTTTGGTAATTTATCCAATCGAAATTGAAGAAATAAAAAAATGTGAAAAAAAAACCGGAAAAAAAGTTTATTCCGTTTTACAATTGCGTCACCATCCAACCATTCTTAAATTAAAAAATGAAATCGATTCAGCCCCCTTTAAAATTTATGATATTAACTTAAAATATATCACTTCCCGTGGAAAATGGTATTTTAAAAGTTGGAAGGGAGATGTCCAAAAATCAGGTGGTATAGCCACAAATATTGGTATTCATTTTTTTGATATGCTAACATGGATTTTTGGAAAAGTAATCAAAAACGAAGTTCAAATCTACGAACCTAATAAAGCAGCAGGATTCCTTCAACTTGAAAAAGCGAAGGTCCGTTGGTTTCTAAGCCTCGATTCAAATGATTTGCCTGAAACTGTAAAACAAAATGGGAAAAGAACATTTCGATCCATTCGTATCAATGATAAAGAAATTGAATTTAGCGATGGATTCACCAACCTTCACACTACAACCTATCAAAACATTTTTAACGGAAATGGTTTTGGAATAGCTGATGCCAAAGGAAGTATTATATTAACTGATGCTATTCGGAATTTAAGTTTGTAAAAATAACACCACACTTTATTTTGGGGATATTTATTTTATTCACCTCACTGATCTTTTGCCACTTAATTATAGTATTTGTAGTTTTGCATATTTTAGCTTTTAGTAATACAATTTGTTATTAAATTTACCAACCTTAATACACATTTTTTGATTAAAACATCAATATGAAAAATAAAGTCGCATTAATCACAGGCATCACCGGGCAAGACGGTGCTTACTTATCTGAATTATTATTAAAAAAAGGATACACTGTGCATGGAATAAAACGCCGTGCTTCGTTGCTTAATACAAATCGTATCGACCATATTTATGAAGATCCGCATATTGAAAACCAAAAATTCTTTTTGCACTATGGTGATTTAACTGACTCATTGAATATTACACGAATTATTCAGGAGACACAACCTGATGAAATTTATAACCTGGCTGCCATGAGCCACGTAAAAGTAAGTTTTGAAACACCTGAATATACAGCCAATGTTGATGGTTTAGGTACTTTACGGATTCTTGAAGCTGTAAGGTTATTAGGGCTTGAAAAAAAGACCCGGATATACCAGGCAAGCACATCTGAGCTTTATGGCAAAGTACAAGAAATCCCTCAATCTGAAAAAACACCTTTTTATCCCCGCAGCCCTTATGGAGTTGCCAAAATATATGCGTATTGGATAACAGTCAATTACCGCGAAGCATATAATATTTTTGCCAGTAATGGCATTTTATTTAATCATGAATCACCCTTAAGAGGGGAAACATTTGTTACCCGGAAAATTACCAGGGCCTTGTCACGGATAGTCCTGGGCATGCAAGACAAATTTTTTATGGGTAACCTTTCGGCTAAACGCGACTGGGGCCATGCCAAAGATTATGTTGAAGCGATGCACCTTATTCTCCAACAAGATAATCCCGATGATTTTGTTATTGCAACAGGTAAAACAACAACTGTTCGAGATTTTATAAAATTATGTGGTAAATCGATTGGACTAACAATTAGTTTTTCTGGAGAAGGGCTCGAAGAAACCGGTACTATATCTGCCATCGACAATAAAATATATACCGAAAAAATTGGTTTAGAACCAAATCAGCAATTACTAAATAAAATAATCTTAGGCATTGATCCGCGTTATTTTAGGCCTACCGAAGTTGAATTATTATTGGGCGATGCCACAAAAGCCAATACTAAATTAGGTTGGAAACCTAAATTTACAGTCGAAGATTTGGCAAACGATATGATGGCTGGAGATATCAAACTAATGAAAACCGAACAATTAATTACTAAAGGTAAGAACGGATTAAATTACCTGTATGAATAAAAAGGTTTTTGTAAGTGGTTGTTTTGATATGTTACACAGCGGGCATGTTGCTTTTTTTGAAGAAGCATCAAAATACGGCGACCTTTATGTTGGCATTGGGTCTGATTCAACCATTCAGGAACTGAAAGGAAGGCCAACCATCAACTCTGAAAACGAACGCCTGTATATGATTCAGTCGTTACGATTTGTGAAAAAAACAATGATTAATACTGGTTCAGGAATTTATGATTTTAAGAATGAAATCAACACGATTAAACCCGATATTCTTTTTGTTAACGAAGATGGCCATTCAAAATTAAAGGAAGACTTGTGCCGGGATAATGGAATAAAATATATTGTCAGCAAACGTATTCCAAAAGGACAGTTACCTTCAAGGTCAACCACCTCTATTAGAAACGAATGTTTGATTCCTTACCGCATCGACCTGGCTGGAGGATGGCTCGACCAGCCCTATGTTTCAAAACATTACCCTGGGAGTGTTTTAACCATTTCAATTGAACCTGAAATTGAATTTAACAACCGCAGTGGAATGGCGTCAAGTACACGTTTTAAAGCCATTGAGTTATGGCAAAATCAAATTCCTGAAGGCAATAAAGAAAAACTGGCAAAAACACTCTTTTGTTACGAAAATCTTCCGGGAACCGACTTTATTAGTGGTTCACAAGACTCCCTGGGAATTGTTATGCCGGGATTAAATAAATACGATTACGATAATAATTATTGGCCCAATAATATTACATCGGTGCTTGATGAAGAAATTCTTTGTTGGTTAGAAAAACACATGTTCCTTCTGTCTTTAAATCCCCGAATACCCTCTTACAGAGTGTTAGATAAAACCGACATCAACAAAACAAAAGCTAAAAACCTGGCCATAGCTTCAAACAACACCTGGCAAGCTATTTTAAATAAAGACCTAAACTCATTTGCCACTGCTTTTACAGAGTCATTTGAAGCGCAAGTTGCTATGTTTCCCAATATGGCCAATCAGCCAATTTACGATATGATTAATCAGTATAAAAACCAAGCTTTGGGATGGAAGCTCTCAGGAGCAGGTGGAGGTGGTTATTTAATTTTTATTTCTGAGAAACCAATTCTGAATACTATAAAGATAAAAATCAGAAGGTGATTAGCGATGGAATGATTGAATGAAGGAACGATAGAACGAAGAGACGATGGAACGACTAAACGATTGAACGAAGGAGAAAAGAAAGATTGAACGAAGGAAAGATAGAACGAAAAACAACGATTATGGACAAAATACGAAAACATACCGATTTGAGAGTCTATCAACTTTCATTTGAAGCTGGCATGGAAGTATTTAAATTATCCAAAAAGTTTCCAAAAGAAGAAAAATATTCATTAACCGATCAAATTCGAAGGTCATCACGTTCTGTTTCGGGAAATATTGCTGAAGCATGGAGAAAAAGAAGGTATCCAAAATCATTTGTTGCTAAACTAACCGATTCTGATGGTGAAGCAGCAGAAACTCAGGTTTGGCTGGATTATGCCTTGGCATGCAAATACATTGAAAAAAACGAAAACAACTTATTATTTGATAAATATAATCACATAATTGCGATGCTAACAAATATGACAACAAAACCGGAACAATGGGGATTTTAAGATGATGGAATGATAGAACGATGGAAAGACGGAACGAGTTTTAAGATTAAAGAATCGCTCAGTCGATCAATCTATCAATCACTCTGTCGTTCAGTCGTTCTTTCGCTCGATCCATCGTACATTCGTGTACCAATTCGTGTAATCCTTTTATAATCCGTGAAATCACACTAACAATGAAGAAAAACTCAAAAATATACATCGCCGGGCACAATGGTTTAGTAGGTTCAGCCATACTTAAAAACCTGAAAGAAAAAGGCTATTCCAATTTTATTCTTAAAGAACTTGAAGAATTGGATTTAACAAACCAGGCTGCAACCGAGGTTTTTTTTAAAGAAGAAAAACCAGAATATGTTTTTTTAGCCGCAGCAAAAGTTGGTGGAATAGTTGCCAATAATACGTACCGGGCCGAATTTATATATTTGAACTTGATGATTCAAAACAACGTCATCCATAATTCATGGAAATATGGCGTTAAAAAATTATTGTTTTTGGGAAGTACGTGTATTTACCCAAAGGAGGCTGTTCAACCCATTAAGGAAACAGAGCTATTAACCAATACGCTTGAATATACCAACGAACCTTACGCCATTGCTAAAATTGCAGGTGTAAAAATGTGTGAAAGTTACAACCTTCAATATGGCACCAATTTTTTATCGGTTATGCCAACCAACCTCTATGGACCTAACGATAATTTTGACCTGGAAAAATCACATGTTTTACCAGCCCTCATCCGCAAAATATTATTGGGTAAATTTCTAGAAGAAAACAACTGGGAAGCCATTAAAAAAGACCTCAATAAACGGCCTATTGAAGGGATTGATGGAACAAATACTTCGGAAGAAATAATTGGAATATTAGCAAAATACGGGGTAAAAAGAGAAGAAAGGAACGAAAGAACGAGAGAACGAAAGAACGAGAGAACGAAGGAAAGACAGAACGAAGAAACGAATCGTTCAGTCGGCCATTCGCTCCATCGTTCCGTTGATCCATCGGTCAATCGCTCCATCAATCCATCGTCCAATCGTTCAATCGTCTCTGTCGAAATTTGGGGCTCCGGCAAACCCCTCCGCGAATTCCTCTGGAGCGAAGAAATGGCCGATGCCTGTGTTTTTGTAATGGAAAACATCAATTTTACGGATGTCATTCCGAGCGCAGCCGAAGAATCTCATGCTAATAGTTCAAAAGAAATACGCAATACCCATATCAACATCGGAAGTGGAGAAGAAATTTCAATAGCAGCATTGGCTGAATTAATAAAACAACAAATTGGATTTAAAGGGCAACTGATTTTTAATTCTGAAAAGCCCGATGGAACCATGCGGAAAGTTACGGACATTAAAAAACTAAATAAGTTGGGTTGGAAGCATAAGATAAATTTACCCGAAGGAATTAATTTACTTATTGATTGGTACACCAATCGATAAGTAAATTAACTTTTAACTTTATGCTACTACCGATTCTGGAGTTTTCTTTAACCCATTTCGTATACTCCAGCCAACAGCAATTACCAAACCTGCGATCAATATATAAAATGCAATCAATGAAATTTTATTTGATGTATAATAAATGGCCGGATGAAAAACAAATTCAACCATGTGATTTCCGGCTGGAATAACTACACCTCTTAAAACATAATTTGTACTAAACAAATCAGCTTCCTGCCCATCAATAAACACTTTCCAATCGGGGTAATAAACTTCTGAAAAAACAGCCAGCCTATTTCCTTGTGTTGTTGTTTTATAAGTTAAGTGATCCGGATTATAATCAACCAAAGATATTGTATCCCCTTCTGTTTTGGGTTCAAAATCCTGAACTTTCTCCCTGTATTTTTCATTAATAACTGCAGTTGATGAAACATTTATGCTATTTAATGCTAATATTTCATCATTGGCACTATTTACCCATTTAACCGAATCGACAAACCACCCGGCACCCATAGCATCGGGATTAACCTGTAACCCATTTGGTGTAATAAAATATTTGGTATTCAG
The DNA here is from genome assembly GCA_963666575.2 of Prolixibacteraceae bacterium. Taxonomy (GTDB): domain Bacteria; phylum Bacteroidota; class Bacteroidia; order Bacteroidales; family Prolixibacteraceae; genus JABMQB01. Next base: position 7,216 of record CAXXYG010000014.1, on the reverse strand, counting down.
CATATTTAATACGCCACGGTTCATTTTACTTATATGGTGTTCAATTAAATCGTTATACCTTCTTAACTTAAACGCACTATACCCTCCTATGGACCGGTGCCCATTGGCCGTCACATTTTCCTGAAACGGTCTGCCCGTTGTATTTAATACCCGGTAATAACTGTACTTATTTACGGCATATGTAAGTAAACGGTCTTCTTCCTCTTTATTTTTTGGATTTTCCTCATGAATCAGGCTATCCAGAAAAGTACGAATCTTTGGATTTCCATTCATCTCCAGCTGATAAATCTGGCGGTCGGCATCGGTTAATTGATGTGCCTCTTTTGTGAGGTTACGTTTTGTAAAATTCTCTAAAGGGACATACCTTCTGCTAATTCCCCAAACATCAATTAAGGCAACAACCATAAAAATGGCAAATAATACATTTTTTTTCAGTTTTTGTTTGGCATATAAATATAATAACAAAGTTCCAATAGCCACGAAAATAAATGCCCGCCACAAATCAGCCCTAAAAACACCCATCCGAAAATCAACCAATGACTGTATTAATGGTTCCACCTGCCCCCGCAGATTAGCCTGTTGCATCCATCCATTAATTTGATTTTGTTCCTGCTGGCTAATAAATGTATTAAATGTTTCCGGCAGTAAAATAATTAACAAAAGAAAAGCCAGCAAACCTATTGAGACCAACAAGTACAAAGGTTGTGGTTTTTTCTTTAATGGCCAGTTTGATTTTTTCTGAAGTAAATCGGGAGTTGTTCCAATTTTATGTAAAGTAAAAACCGCCAACAAACTCACATAAATAGCCGCAACTGCCAAAATCGAAACAGGTGCCCTGAATTTATTATACATGGGCACATAATCAATAAACAGATCGGTAAAAAAAGATAAATTCCCTCCCATTGATAAGAAAAAGAACAATATAACCGGTATTATAACTGCTATTTTAAACCGCCCTTTAATCAAAAAAGCCCCCAAAATAAATAGGAACAAAAAAATAGCCCCCAGATAACTGGGCCCTCCACTAAATATCTGGTCGCCCCAATATTGGTTAAAATTCCCTAATGTTTCACGGTATTGGCGCGGAATTTTATTTAATAACTCACGGTTTTGTTTTATTACCGATGTAGATCCCCCTTTTACATTGGGAGCAATAATCATCAGGCTTTCGTCAACCCCACTGCTCCACATATTTAAATAATCCCTGTCAAGGCCACCAGCAGTATTGTCATCCTCATTTCCTAAGGTTAACTCACTGCCACCCCGCATCGAATAATCATTGTAGGTATAATAATTTATCAATTTGGCATAATTGGGGGCTATGGCTAAAATTGCTGCTCCAATAAGTACAGCAGAAGTAATAAAGAAGCGTTTAATTTGTTTTTCTTTGATATGAAAATAAAACTCAATGCCACCCAATATAATAAGCGCCAACATAAAATAATAGGTCATTTGAATATGGGCAATATTAATTTGCATGGCCAGGAAAAAGGCGGTAAGGATAAATCCCCACAAGTATTTCCGGTTAAAACACAACAATACCCCTGCTAATGTTGGTGGAATCAGGGCCAGTGTATGCACCTTCATATAATGGCCAGCCATTATTATTATTATATTATACGATGTCAGGGCAAAAACCATCGCTCCCCCTGCCGACAAAACAGGCTTTACTCCAAGCGTAATTAATAAAATATACAAACCAAGCATATACCAAAAAATACCTTCGGTCTCAGCAGGCAAACCCAACTCCCGGGGGATAAAAAAAACTCCACCCAGGTTAGTTGCTCCTTCATAACGAGCCCCCACATAATCGGGCATGCCACAAAATATAGAGCCATTCCAAATAGGTGTTATCCCTTCAAAATGCTCTAAATCCCACTTCTCCCTGGCTTGCCCTGCACTTCCAACAACATCTTCTCCTTGAAGCGTTTTCCCTTGCCATGCCGGGTAAAAATAGATGGATGAAACAATAATAAATGAGGCAATTGCTATTATATGTGGCACTGATTTATGTAAAAGTGATTTCAGGTTCATGGTTTAAATAATTTAATTTACATGTATTTCCTCCAAAAATATAAATATATTATGAGTAAAAAATTCTATCTGGCAGGATTTATTATTTTATAGCAGGATAATCCCCCCTTCAATACAAACATTTTGATCATACTACTATTTTATTTATATTTTCGTAAATCTTTAATTGGTTACATTTACAAATTATTTAAATGTTACCAATGTACAAAAACTAAACCTTTATATGAAAATAGTCCATATTTCAACAGGATATAAACACGGTGGAGCAGCTATAGCTTGTAAACGCTTAGTTGAAGCACAAAGAAGCATAGGAATTGATGCTCATATAATTACACAAGAACCATGTACGCTTCCAATTTATGTGCATTCAACCACAAACTCACTTCTAAAAAACAAACTAAATTTTTTTAGGCATGCACTTGAAAAATTTGTTTTTTTATTTTACCAAAAAAATAAAGCCTTCAGGTTTCAATTCTCCCTTGCTAATACTGGTGAGTCATTAAATAAAATTAAACTTATTAATGATGCTGATATAATACATTTTCACTGGTTTAATGCCGGATTTATTTCAATTAAAAAATTCAGTGAAATTCTGCAAAAAGGTAAACCAATTGTATGGACTCTACACGATATGTGGGCATTTACAGGAGGATGCCATTATGCAGGAGAATGTAAAAACTATACAAAAAATTGCGGGAACTGCTTTTACTTAAAAAACCCTGCTAAAGAAGACCTCTCAGCAAAAAATTTACTCGTAAAACACAAAACCTATTCAGGTAAAAATTTGCACTTTATTACTCCAAGTAATTGGCTTAATAAGTGTGCGCAGATAAGTTCAGTATTATCAAAATTCCCTATAAATACGATACCTAATGCTGTTTCAAAACCTGGTTTCACTAATCAAAAAGATAAAATTAAAATTGAACTCGGATTAAAAACAAATAAAAAACTTATTTTATTTGGAGCCTTTAACATGGAGCATGTTCGAAAAGGGTCAAATTATTTAGCTGATGCACTAAAAGGCCTGACTGATAAAGACAATGTTGAACTGATGGTATTTGGGAAAAAAAGCGAATATTTCTCAACTCTAAAATATAAAATTCATTTTATGGGTTATTCTTCTGATGAATTATTTATCCGAAAGATTTATTCATGTGCCGACGTTTTTGTGAATCCTTCTATTGAAGATAATTTGCCAAATACTGTTTTAGAAAGTTTATCGGTAGGAACACCTGTTGTAGCGTTTGATATGGGAGGAATGCCCGATATGATTGACCATAAAAAAAACGGATTCTTAGCTGCTTTTAAAAACACAAAAGAATTAAGTGAAGGAATTAAATGGTGTTTAGAAAATAACATTGATGAAAAACTCTCATTAAATGCACTTCAAAAAGTTAAATCAAATTATAGTTATCAAGTTATTGCTGAAAGATTTAAAAAGTTTTATTCAGAGATATTAAATAAATGATCTGAAAACTGCCAAATAATAATTCTAGCTGGTTATAATTTTTTTTTGTAAACCGCCACAACTGAATGGCCATTGGGTAATAATGATTTATCAGAAATAGACGAAGCAAACCTTGATAAAAAATTGGATGTTTTTATTACAATGGCCTCCATAAATGATTTGCTCAGCAAGGAATATTTAATTCTGAATTTTTTAAAAAGAACATAAGCTATCAATGTAGCAAAATACCATTTTTCATGTATTGGTTGAACTTTTTCATAATAAATATCTACAATCTCTAAATCATTATCTTTTGCAATAAAGTTTAATGTTCCTTCATTCCACCGCGATACATGATGAGGAGGCATATTTAAAACATTGTTGTTGGCATATTTAATAAACGAATCGTCATTGGGGACAGCAATAATCATTAATCCATTTTTTTTTAATCCTTTAAGTGAACTTGATATAAAATCCCTGGGATTTGATACATGCTCAAGTACCTGGAAGTTGACAATTACATCATAATCTGTGTTTGATTCTGTATGTTCCTTTATTGTTTCATTTAAAACCTTTATTTTGTTCTTTGAAGCAATTCTCTGGGCCTCAACACTAAAATCTAAACCTACATAATTTGTACTTTTTATTTTTTTTGAAAACGCTCCTTTTCCACACCCAATATCTAATATTTTATCATTTTTATTAATATATCTCGATGCAACAATATATTCTTCCTTATCCTCCACATAATACCAATCAAATTTTTGGAGTGTATTATAAAATAATTCATCACCGGTTACTAATGGGAAAAAGAACTTGAGAGAACATTTTGTACATTTTAGTAATTCAAAATCTTCATTAATTAAATAACCAAATCTGTTCCCACAGAATTTCTTAAAATGTTTTTGTAATTTTTCCTTACTTAATTTTTCCTGAAAAATAACATCACTATTTAAACAAAGTGGGCATATTTTAGTATCCATATCTGTAAAATATTTTACTTCAATAGTACTAAATTAAAAAAAGCTACGATAAATTTTTATTATTTTAATCAATAAGTATAGCATTCCCAATTTGAAAACCATAGGGGATAGAACCATTTGATTTATAATAATTAAATCCATCTTTAGGCTGAATTGAAATCCCTTTATTGTGCAAACATGCGGTCCAACAAAAACTCGAATTGCTTTGAATGACATTTTTTGACATGCTCAATGCCACCCAATCATCATAAGCTGAATCTCTGTGAATAACCACATTCTTACCTGCAAATACTTCTTGTAAAAACGATAAATCATCTGAAAATAAATGATATGTCAGGTTATTTCCAAGTTTATTTTCCAGATATCTAATACTCTTCAAATAGTACTCCTTATCAAGTACAATTCCTTCCTTAAAAACATAATTTAAATGTTTATGATAATCGGTGCCCCGAAAATGAACCGATACGTTATCATCGTATGAAATCGTAGGATATTTTTTATTAATATTCGAAACAATGTCAGGTTTAACAGCCATGTATTCTGCTACCGTTTTTTTATCCGGCATTAGCTCATATTCCCAAAAATGGCCACTTATCATTAATGCTTTTTCAGGCAAATCCAATTCATTAAAAAAACTCATTCGGTTAATATATGAACTGTAACTTTTGTCCACTATTTTCTCCAAAGATGAAAATCTGTCTTTTAAAAAATATTGCTGTTTAAAAAAACTTAAAAGTTTATTTTGAATATAAAAAATATCAGGTTCTTGATAATAATACTTGTTAATTGGTGGTTTATTATCGCTCACTTCAAAATTAAAATCAAACAAATTATCTAAATTACTTCCCTTGTAAATAACCGGTTGCCTGTTATGTTTTTTACATAAATGAATCAAAAAATAAGTGTGAAGAATTTTATTGCCAATTGCTCCATTCCAATTATCCATAAAAATCCGTTTGTAATCGGCATATATTTTATTCATTATATTTTTATTTTTGAAACTATTTTTTGAAATATATTTTTTTTAAATGCCACTTTCTCAAATCGTTTGTCTAACCGGAGAGATCTAACTATTTGAATCGGTTTTACTAAAGGAAATCTTAACTCATACTTTGGCATATTTTCGTGTTTATTCTTTTTTCGGGTAGTATGTGTGGCAGCCTCTCCAAAACCTATATTCGAAATCAGGTTTAATGCAGGAGATATATTCAAATAATTGTTTTTATAAAGCATAAAACTAAATTGATAATCCCATGTATCAATCAGATTATTGTAAGTTCGTTCAAAATTTTTATTCCAATACTGAATACAATTATTTGAGCAAAAAATGTTTTCAATGCCTTTATCCTTACTAAAATCAGGCCACGCGCCCATAGTAACATCGTATTTTTCCCATACGCGCCTCCACGATGCCCAACCCCATATAAACGGGAATACCGAAAAATAATAATCTTCAGGAATATCCATCTCTCCAAAAAAGAAATTACTTCCCGAAACAATGCCTATTTTAGGTTCATCCTTGTAAGTTTCCAACATCTCCTGGCAATACCAAAAAAAACTCTGGCTTGGAATACAGTCATCTTCCAGAATAATCCCCATCTCTTCGTTTTCAAAAAACCAATCGATAGCACCACTTACTGCATTTTTACATCCCAGGTTTTTTTCTCTGAATAATGTTTTTACTTCACACTGCCAATCAATATTATTTATCACAAAATCACGGACAGTTTTTACCAGGTCTTTTTCTCCCTGTTTATTTTCCCGTGCCCCATCTCCCGCAATGTATAATCGTGGTGGTTTTGCTTTTTGTATTGCTTTAAAAACCTGTTGAGTAGTATCAAGGCGGTTAAAAATAAGAAATAAAACCGCAGTACTTAGAGGCGTGTATGGTAAAAAAGTTTGATCCATTTTTATTTTTTTATACCAAAATATAATTTAACAATTGGTTTTAATAACAAGGTTGGGAAAAAATAAACGAAATAAATTATCAGTAATTGATGCCCTTTCAGAATACGCTTAAAGCGTTTTTTAAGTTTTTCAGTGAGTGCAACTTTTTTAATATTTAAATAAACAATTCTCCTGTATATTACTGGCAATGACCTTTTACATTCTTTTTTGTACAGGGCATTCGAAATACAAAACTTATCTTTTTGATAGTGATGAAAAACAATTTCGAGATGTCCGCTAAACACATCCAACAAAGCCAGATTATCTTTTTGCCACCGATTATCCGGAATACGCCCTTGGATAAAAGGTTCAGCTACAATATAAGTAACCATATTAGGTAGCAACTCTAAAAAAACACCCTCCTGTACAAATATGGTCCCGTAGTAGGGTGTTTTATCTACCGAATCCCACAACGATTTTTTTAATACATAGGCAGGTAAAAATCCGGGGAATATATTATTTGAATTATTAAAAAACTGTTGTGGAGTATGGCATACAACATCCTTATTTAAAGGCAATACCTTTTGAGAAATAACCTCCGAAAGATCGTGGTTGCATTGGCTATAATTAACAAATACAAAATCGACTTGATTTTTTGTTATTACATCCAAAATTTTATTGACTGCTCCCGGCCTAAAAATATCGTCCTGCCCACTGAACCAAAAGAATTCGCCTGTTGCGTGTTTTACAACCTGGTCGAAGTTTTTATCCATTCCCAGGTTTTTTTATTCCTGAACAGTTTAATATTCGAATACTTTTGAATATATAATTCAACTATTTCACATGAATTATCACTTGAAATATC
>CAXXYG010000013.1:0-120282 GCA_963666575.2 Prolixibacteraceae bacterium | reverse complement strand
CTGTGTTTAGGTATTGACCGTGCCGAACGCCCCGAAAGGCTGTATGATATTCCTGAGCCACTATCGCCCGACCCTGAACCTCCGGGCCCGTAATTGTCGGATTTGCCTCCTGTGGGCACTCCCTGGTTTCCTCCGGGGAAAGTAACACCCTGGCTTGAGCCTGAGTCAGAGCCTTTGCCACCGGCACCGTCGCCCGTTTTGCTAAAAGCATCTTTGGTCCGTGAATTTATATCGCTTATTCTTTGAGCTTCGGCTTCCCGTTTTTGACGTTCAATCTCAGCCAGGCGTTGCCGTTCAAGCTCGGCTTGTTTTTCACGTTCTATTTCGGCCAGCCGCTGGCGTTCAATTTCTGCTTGTGCTTCACGTTCTTTCCGTATTTTTTCTTTTTCCAACCATTCTTCCCGCTTTTTTACACGTCGGCTTCTTCAGTTCTTTACGGATGCGTTCTTTCTCAAGCCATTCTTCGCGTTTTTTCTTGTTTTCCTCTTCTTTCTTTTTTTTCTCAGCGGCATCAATAGCGGCTGTTTTTTCGAAATCCTGTGTTAGTGCGGCTCTTTGGCAGCATCGGTTTTAGGCGATTCAACAGGAGGAGGGGGTGGAGTAACAACTTCCTCTTTTACTTCAGGAGGAGGTGTTGTTTTAATCTCTTTTTTTCTTCAACCTTAATAGGTGGAGGGCTTTTTTTAGGGGCAGGTTCGCGTTGCCCAAGGCCAGTAGGGCTATTGCCAAAATCGACCAAAATACCTTCTTCGCCAGGTAGCGGGAGAGGAGTAAAAAACCCTAAAAACAGCAACAATAAAAGTATGCCAGGTGAAAAATACCTGAACTGATAAAACCTCTTTTATGTTTTGAAAAATAGCTCATTACTATTATTCAGGTGCAGTGGCAAGAATCATTTTATAGTTGTTTTTCCTTGCCAGGTTCATAACTCTTACCACTTGTTTGATAGGGACAGTTTCATCGGCATGTAAGGCGATATAAATATCGTCGTTATTATTTCCGAAGTGCTGTACCAGGAAAGGTTCTATTTCATTAAATGAAACACTTCTCACATTGTTATCATCGTTGATATAGTAACGGATATCTTTGGTAATTGATATGGTTGTGATGGCTTTGGCTGTAGTTTGGTTATTACTTTGTGGCAACATCAGTTTTAAAGCATTGGAGCAATTAATGTTGAAGTGACCATAAAGAAAATCAGCAGTAAAAATACGATGTCGGTCATCGACGACATACTAAATGCTGCATTTACCTTGTTTCTTCTTTTTAATGCCATGCTATAAATTAAGCGGGTTCATTTAATAAATCCATAAATCGGATGTTGTAGCTTCCATTTTAAAAACTACTTTTTCGACACTTGCAACCAAAATGTTGTAGGCAAAATAAGCAATGATACCCACAATAAGTCCTGCAACGGTAGTAACCATCGCCTGGTAAATCCCTGTCGACAATAAAGTAACATCGATATTATTCCGGCATTCGACATATCGTAAAATGCCTGAATCATTCCCATAACCGTTCCAAGGAAACCTATCATTGGGGCACCCCCTGCAACCGATGCCAGTGTTGGCAATCCTTTTTCAAGTTTTGATATTTCGAGGTTACCCACATTTTCGATGGCACTATTTACATCGGCAAGTGGCCGCCCAATGCGGCTTATTCCTTTATCGATCATACGCGATGCAGGGTTATCACTGCTTCGGCAAAGGGCTTTTGCTTCTTCAATTTTTCCGGAGGTAATATAAATTTTAATTTTCTCCATTAACGAAACATCCATCCTTCCGGCTTTTTTGATTGCAAAATAGCGGTCGAAGAAAATATAAACGGCAATAAACGACAACAAAATGATGGGGATCATAATCCATCCACCTTTAATTGCCATATCGATAAATTTAGTAGTTATGCCATCGGCTGCGGCGTCTACATTTTCCATCTCTGTGCCTAAATCGGCTTGTATAAACAATAGATTAAACATTGGCTGTTATTATTTTTCCAATTAAAACTTCCTCAAAAGAAACGGGGTATAATACGAATTATTATACCCCGCTAAATTAACTAATATTTTATTTTCTAATCATCCTTAAGTGCCCACAACCAGTTTAGTTATGAACAAATTGGTTTTAATTTCTCATACTACCCAAACATTAAGTAATATACACCAGCTCCCGATAAGTAACCAACCAATGCTAAAAGCGATATTTTTTTGATGTACCAGATAAAGTCAATTTTTTCAAGTCCCATGGCAGCAACACCTGCAGCCGAACCAATAATCAGAATACTACCACCTGTTCCGGCAGTGTAAGCTAAAAACTCCCAGAATAGCCCATCGACCACAAAAAATGAGTCGTAACCTACAGCACCTAATTCAACAATTGGGTACATACCCATTGCACCTGCTACCAATGGCACATTGTCAACAATCGATGATAATACACCAATAGCCAGGTCAATTAAGAATATGTTGCCTAATTTCTCATCAAGGAAAGTCGATAGAATACGTAGGTGCCCAGCTGATTGTAATGCCGCAACAGCCGATAAAATTCCAAGGAAGAACAATACTGTTGGCACGTCAACCTTCCGAAGGATTTCAATAACTTTTAATTTTTTCTTGATTTCAATTGGTTTGTCTTTGTGTAGTACTTCGCTAACCACCCAAATAACACCTAACGAAAGCAACATACCCATGTAAGGAGGAAGGTGTGTGACAGTTTTAAATACAGGTACAAAAAGTAATCCACCAACTCCTAATGCCAGAAAAAGAATCCTTTCTTTAGGTGTTGTATAGTCAATGTCATTCACCTCGGCTTTAGGACGTGTTATAGTCCCTTTCATTGTAAAGGTAAGTATTACCAAAGGAACAATCATACACACAAGACTTGGGATGATTACATTTAGGACAATGTTTACGGCAGTTACCTGGCCACCAATCCAAAGCATGATAGTTGTTACATCGCCAATGGGTGACCATGCACCACCAGCATTGGCAGCTAATACCACCATACTGGCAAAAAACCAACGCGTTTCTTTATCGTCGACAAGTTTACGAAGGAGGGCAACCAAAACAATGGTAGTTGTAAGGTTATCCAATAATGCTGACATAAAGAAAGTGAGGAAACTTAAAATCCACAGTAACTTTACTTTGTTTGTGGTAGTTATTTTATCGGTAATAATTTTAAATCCATCGTGCTGGTCAACCACTTCCACTATGGTCATTGCCCCCAATAAGAAAAACAGGATTTCGCCAATTTCACCAAGGTGGTGGATAATTTCATAGTCTACAATAAATTCATGAATGGCATGAATCCCATGGGAATCGGGGTGGCTGATAAGGAAAGCTTCCCACGACGGGCTAAAGCCCATATGGAGAATGTCTTCAGCGCCTAAAATATACAGCACCCAGCACAAAGTGCCAATAATTAAAGCCGAAGCGGCTTTATCAACTTTTAGAGGATGTTCAAGAGCTATAGCTGCATAACCGAGAACAAATACAACGACCATTAATATAAACATAATACCAGATTTTTATAGTTTTTTTATTAGTTGTTAAATATTTATTAAACCGAATATTAGAAATAATTCTGCCATATTATTATGTTGTACATGCAAAATTGCATGGATTTAAAGATTTCACAACAATTGAAGTTCGGAAAAGAATAAAAACATGTGAATCCCTATTTTTTATTTTCCCGACTTCTAAAAAGATTAGCAATTTTACGCATTAATTCGTCAAATGTATTGTATTCTTCTTTAAATGAAAATCCAACGCCCTGAGTATATGGTGCGGTTTCGTATATAAGTGAATTATTTGAACGGTTAAAAGCTTTTAATTGTAGTTTCCCGTTATTGGTAAGTTTAACGTTTAAATCAAAATCTCCAACTATCTGACTGTTGTTGTTGCTATTAGGATTGGCATTGTTTCCAATGTTGCCATTTAAAATTACCCGGTCGTTAAATATTTGTGTGCTAAGAGCAAGCTCAATTTCGTCGTTGGTAATTTGGCTGCCCGGGCGGTAATTAACACCAAAATCGATGTTGTTACTAATTTGCGATAACCAGTTACTCAGCTGGTTTGATAATAGTTCGCTGGCTGTTGTGCCAATCAGATTAGTTGTGGTGGCTTCGTACGACCCCCTTAAATATTCAGGCGTGTAAAACTGCCCCAAAACCAATAGCGACAAAATCTGACGGTTTAATTCCTCTTTGGTATTAAAAAACTGCTGCATTTCGTCAGCTATCCGTGTTTCAATAGTCGGGAAATCAATGGCAAAATTTATGGTTGGATTAGTGAGTTTATTGCTTAATAATATTTTGCAATTGACAGGTATACGCATGGTGTAATCGATATTTTGGTAGTTGTTTACAAACAGTTCTTTAAGCGAGGCTTTTAGTTTATAAACAGCATTAATATCAATATTTGCTTCGTAGGGGTCGCCTTCCCACGAAATAGAGCCGCCATTCTCAATTGTAAACCGTTTGTTAATGATGTTTTGAAGTGTAAAAAGATAATCTCCTTTGGTTATGTTGTATGTACCATATAAATTAATATCACCATCTTTATCCATTCCCAATTTCAAAATACCCTCTCCTTCGCCCTTTATGACATCACCAATGCTTGAATTATAAATGATTTGTGCTTTGGCTTCGGGAGTAGCTTCAATTGTAAGTTCCATATTCACTTCTGATTTTTGCTTTTCAGCAAAAACAACCTCTTCTTTTTCAACCGATGAATGATCGACAAATTGAATAAAATCGTACGTTTCGGCATCTTGTTCATAATTAAGCGAAATATTTACCCCGGTACCTGCCAATGTTTTTCCGCTGCCAATTAAATTAACTTTGGCGCCATGCCCGGTTACCTGAAAATTGCCTCGTGCCAGAACTGTTCCATAAAATTGTTCATTGTCACGTGGAGTTGTATTAATTGCCATAATTTTTTGGGAGGTAATCAACAGGTCATAGTCCATATTCTTATAATTGTCATGGCGTAATGAACCGTTTAAAATACCCTGATTCCCTTGTATGTCGAATAAAGTAATGTTGTCGAATATTATTGAATCTTGCGAAAAGCGGACAGTGTCATTAAAATGGTAACTTACTTGTGTGGCATCGATTGAAAGGCCTGCATTTTTACCTAACAATGCTCCATCGTATAGTATTTTAGCGGGGTTGCCATAAATTTTTACATCGCCAACGGCATCGCCATGAAAGTTTGAGAAATTATTTTTAATCAACTTTTCAAGGACAACGATTGACAGGTGGTCGAATTTGGCATCGTAATTTAAATAGTTGTTAATAGGGTCGTAATACCCAATTGCTTCTAATTGCCTTCTGTTTTTATTTTCAATAATCAATTCTGAATTAACCACTTTGGTTTTATTATCCCACTTGTTGGTAATAAAAGCATCGCCCAGCTCCTGTTCGTTGATAGCCAGGCCGGTGCATTGTAGGTCGGAGCTTAAAAATGTTTCGCCATAAAGGTCCTGAATTCCAACGGTACCATTAATAATACCACTTACAATGTTTTGCTGCTGAAAATAATTTTCCAGTTCCCGGAGACTGATGTTGTTAATGTTAAGGATTAAATTGTCTGATGGGTCTTCGGAAATTTTTCCCTCAACCGAAATGTGTTTGTTTTTGCTATGGAAATTCATGCCATCAACAAAAACAGAATTTGAATCAATTAAAACTGTACATGGGTCAATGTGCCATGTAGTATCCGAAATATAAACTTTTGATTGTTGAATTTTGGTTTTAATTTTAAGAGGCTGATAAGCCTTTTTTGAAAAATCAGATATTGTATGAACTTCACCACTGTACGAAAGGGTGTGGAAATTATTCCAGGTAAGTCGCGTTTCAACTGAATTATTATTTGCTTCGTTAGCCAGGGTTACGTTGTACAATTTAAATCCTGACTTTGTTTGAATCTCTTCACTATTAATCCAGGGGGCAAAACTCCCATTGGTTAGGTTTTTAAACGACAGGCTTTTAATAGCGATTTTTTCGTTGCTTATTCCTGGTATTTCACCGTCGATGGTTAAAAAATGTTCTCCGGTATTAATTTCTCCACTTATTGAAATAGGAGTTTCAATAATATAGTTGGGTTTAAATACTCCAATTATATCATCCAGTTTTTTAATGTTTATTGCATATTCAAAATTGTTGAGGTTCTGGTTATTCGTGTCCCAAAAACTTAACGAAGGAAGGTAATGCGATAAAATATAGTTGATATTTGGCCGGAGGTATTGAAAATTATAGTCGCCAAACAAGTCGGCATCAATAAAATCTGATTTAAAATGAAGTTCCCTGTTTATCCCTACTCCCGATGTTTGCAGCGAAAGGTCCTCAAAGGTCATTTTACCATTCTGATTGCGGTAAAATCCATTTTCGATTAAAATTTCACCATCAATGTTGTCAATACTATTTCCTTTAAAGTTGGCATTCATAATAAATGCCATGTCCGAAACCTCGTACTTCGAGTCAATATTTAGGGCTATTAAATCAGCTTTTTGTAAGGTTAGCCCAAAGTCAAAAACAGGCATCTGATTATTCAGGTCCAGTTCCCCATTAAAATCAAATTGTAAGTTAGGGTCATCAATGGTAGCAAAACCATCAAATTTTCTGTCGGAGAAAAATCCATCAATAGAGATATTCCTGTAATTGTAATTATTTAGTCCTATGTTGGAAATAGTACCGTCGAATGTGCCGGATATTTTTTTTGTTTGTGAGAAATAATTGCCGCTTATCTGACTCTCGAGCGATACTTTGCCAAGTAACTCATTTTGGTATAATCTCCCCATGTCAAAATCGGAAGTTGTTAGTTTTCCATCAATTTTTAAGGTGTCCGATTTTCCGGGGACAAATGAGATATCGGTCGAAATATTACCCATTTGACTTTTTAATGTGCCATACGCCACAAAGTCGGTTAAAAAACCCGCAAAATTTCCATTGTATGTTAAAAGCCCCGATTCGTAAAATGGATCAGGAAAAACCAAATTTTTTAATGGTGAACTGTTTGGTAATTTAATTGAACTAAGGTCATTAAAGTCGGTTTGAGCATGTTTTAAATCGAGGAAAAGATACATGTTTTTGATATCAGACAAATCGTTCACATAAAAATCGCATTGGATTAATGTGTTTTCACCGGTTTTTATCCGAAGGTTTTTACCCTTTAAGTCAGATAGTTTGCCATAAATGTTGCCCGAATATTCAAATGTCTGGTTCATCCCCAACAGTTGAGGGAAAAACAATGCCAGGTCGTTAAAGCTTAGTTCCGAATTATCGATATTAAAATCTAATTTCCCTTCGGTTTCAAGCGAATCGGTGGGCGGAAGGTATTCAAATTCGGAATTGGAAATAAAAGAATTGGGAGTTTTTGCATTTATGTTAGTTATGCTAAACCTCTTTTTTGAAGAGCTGATTTTAGCAGTAAATGTATTTAACTGAAAACGATTGTTGCTGTTTAATTCTAAATGGCTGATATTAAAAAACAATGAATCAGGGAACAATTTAAATTTTTGGATACCTAAATTAATATTATCGACGACGATGTTTTGTGCCGGTTTTTTATCTCTGAACTCATATAAAATACGGGCATTTTTAAAATCGAAATTTTCACAACTTGTTCTCCATGAGTATTTAGCAGGTTTGTTGTTTTGTGCAGAGTTCAGAATAAATTGATAATTATATTCGCCCGACGAGTCAGTTGTTGCATAAATAAGCGTATTCTTAAATGTTAATTTACTTAATGCGATGTACTGTTTTTTGTAACTGAACGAATCGATGTTTGCAACAATACTGGGCGAAAACAATAGTGTGTCGTTGTTTTGCCCTTCGATTAATAAATTTTCGAGGATAATTTTGTTAAAAAAGGCAATGTCGACCCCTCCAACTGTTATTTTGGCATTAAGCTGTTTTGAAATAGAATTGGCAATTTTTTGCGATAAAAAGGTTTGAACTTTTTTGTTTTGCGAACCCAAATAGAGGGCACCCAGTAAAAATATTACCGATGCAATTATTGAAAGTGTTATTTTCCAGCCTTTTTTGATATTTTTGCCCCTTTAATAAACGAAAATAATGAATTTACAAACCTATGAAAAAAACAGGCGAGTTTTAGGTTGGTATACTCAAATTTAGTTTTTTTTATGAGATAGTATAATTTGTTAATATAACGCAAGTAATACTATAGGTAATATATTTTTGAAGGATAAAAGAAGTATTGGATAAATGAATGCTAAAAAAGATAAACGAATAATTATTTTGGGGATTGAGTCATCGTGTGATGATACGTCGGCAGCAGTGATTGAGGATGGAGTAATTTTATCGAATGTAGTTGCCGGGCAAAAAGTGCACGAAGAATATGGTGGAGTAGTGCCAGAGTTGGCTTCGCGTGCCCACCAGCAAAATATTGTACCGGTAGTGCACCAGGCATTAATAAAAGCGAAGGTCGATAAAACAGATGTTACAGCAATTGCTTTTACCCGTGGCCCCGGCTTATTAGGGTCGTTGTTGGTTGGAACGTCGTTTGCTAAAGGATTTGCCCTGGCTTCGGGTATTCCGCTTATCGAAGTTAATCACCTGCAGGCTCATGTGTTAGCTTTGTTTATTAAAGAAAAAGATGTGCCTTTTAATCCTCCTAAATTCCCCTTTTTGTGTTTATTGGTATCAGGAGGGAATTCACAGATTATTTTGGTAAAAGATTTCCTTGATATGGAAATCATTGGAAAAACCATTGACGATGCCGCTGGCGAGGCATTTGATAAATGTGCAAAAGTAATGGGTTTGCCTTACCCCGGAGGGCCTCACATCGACCGGCTGGCTAAAACCGGAGATGCTGCTAAGTTTCAATTTTCGAAACCAAAAGTTAAGGAGCTCGATTATAGTTTTAGTGGCCTGAAAACCAATTTCCTTTATTTTTTGAGAGATAATATTAAAGTTAATCCCAACTTTATTGAAGAGAACATGGCAGATTTGAGCGCATCACTTCAAAAAACCATTATTGATATTTTGATGCACAAATTGATCTTGGCATCAAAACAAACCGGAATAAAAGAAATATCAGTTGCAGGAGGTGTTTCAGCCAATTCGGGTTTAAGGCAGGCCTTAATCGACGAAGCTAAAAAAAGGCATTGGAACATGGTTATTCCAAAATTTGAATATACCATGGACAATGCAGCCATGATTGCTATAACCGGCTATTTTAAATACCAGAAAAAAGAATTTATAGGGCAAAATGCTGTGCCGTTTGCACGGACAATAATTTAAACAACTAACCGGAATTTTTAATGGCTGCCGCCGAATGGATGGCGTGTTTCCCGTACCGTTTGCGAATGGTGTCCATACTTTGATACAGCCTGATGCGTTCCGATGAATCTTCGAACATGTTCATTTGATAAGTGCCACTAATTAATTTGCTGTAACGTACACCCACCAGCCTGATGAGCATTCGTTTTTGGTACAGCCGGGTAAATAAACCTTTAACCACATCTTTTAAAACATGGTCGAACGATGTGTAGGGTATTTGCTGTTGTAATGTATGTGTATCGAAATTGGAGTACCTTATTTTTACCGTAACACACGATGTCATTTTTCCTTTGCTGCGTAATTCAAAAGCCAGGCTTTCGGCGGCTCTCACTAAAACCCGTTCCAATTCATAAATATCGGTTGTGTCGGTTTCAAAAGTCCTTTCTTTACTCATCGATTTTTGTTCAGAGTAACTTTTAATAAGGCGGTGGTCTATTCCATTGGCTTTTTTCCAGATATCAATGCCGTTTTTACCCAAAACCCGTTCCATCATTTCCGAAGGAATCTGGCTCAGTGTTTCAATGGTAATAATGCCCATTGAACGCAGGAGCCTGAATGTTTTGGGGCCTATCATGGGAATCTTTCGGATAGAAAGTGGATTCAGGAAAGGCCTTACTTGTTGTTGCTGCACTTCAATTAAACCGCATGGTTTGGCTTCGCCGGTAGCAATTTTTGAAACAGTTTTATTCACCGATAAACCCAGCGAAATGGGCAATCCGGTTTCTTTAATAATTTGTAGGCGTAGTTCGTGGCTCCACTTTAAACAGCCAAAAAAGCGGTCGATGCCGGTTAAGTCAAGGTAATGTTCATCAATGGATGCTTTTTCATAAATGGGGGCTTTTTCAGCAATAATATCAGTTACCAGGTTCGAATATTTGCTGTATTGATCCATGTCGCCTCTGATAAAATAGGCATCGCTGCACAGGTTGCGGGCCATTTTTATGGGCATGGCCGAATGAACACCGTAAGCACGTGCTTCGTAACTGCAACTGGCAACCACTCCACGGTCCGATAATCCGCCAATAATTACCGGCGCATTTTCTAATTTCGAATTCATCAGCCTTTCAACTGATACAAAAAAGGTATCTAAATCGAGGTGTGCAATGTTTCGGTTCATTATATAATACCATTAATTTTATGCCTGATTATTTTGAAAATAAATTATTAAAATGTAAATTTGATTAATATCTAAGCAATGCTGTGTTTACAATATAATCCTTTTATATGTTTTTTGCATCAAATATTAAGTTTTTAAGGAAGCGGAAAAACCGTACTCAGGATGAAGTTGCGAATGCTTTGGGTTTAAAACGATCGACCCTAAGTGGTTACGAAAATGAGGTAGCTATGGCTGGTATTCCTGCTTTAATTTTGTTTTCGAAATATTACAATTTTTCGATCGATACACTTGTAAAAGTTGACCTTTCGGGATTAACACTTCATCAAATTTACACGCTTGAAAATGGGGGAGATGTATTTTTGAAAGGGGGGAAAATCAGGATTTTAGCCACAACTGTTGATAGCAATAATAATGAAAACATTGAACTGGTTCCCGAAAAAGCCAAAGCAGGTTATACGCGTGGTTTTTACGACCCTGATTATATCAGTGACCTGCCACGTTTTCAGTTGCCTTTCCTTTCGCACGATAAAAAGTACCGGACATTCCAGATTTCAGGCGATTCAATGTTACCCATCCCTGATAAATCGTGGGTAACGGGCGAATTTATTCAGGATTGGCTGAGCATTAAAAACGGTACACCTTGTATTGTCCTCACTTTAAACGAAGGTATTGTTTTTAAGCTCATCGAAAATAATATTAAAGTTGATGGTACTCTGCGGCTGATTTCGTTAAATACAATATATGAACCATATAATACACCTGTTTCGGAAGTTAAAGAAATTTGGCGGTTTACCCATTTTATCAGTCAGGAGCTGCCCTCAGGAACCCTTTCTCAGGAAGTAATTGGCAGGACCTTACAGGCTATACAATCGGATGTAAAAGAGATAAAAAAACAGGTAAATAAAAAATAATTCATTATTCGATGTTGCCCTTCCTGTCAAAATCAAACCAACCCATCGTTGTTACGGGCAAAGCGAAGTAATCTCTAGTGGTGGCTCATGTACAGCTATTTATATGATTTCTGCGTATTCGTTTTCTGCCAACGGCAATTATGAACCTACCAACAGCGTATTAACAGGTTGGTATATAAAATTAGTTCGTTGACAGAAACTTAAAAGCCCTTAGTTGAATTAAAAACTTTCCGTTTAAATGAATAGATATATTTGATTCAAGAAAACAATTTAAACGGAAACACATGAAAACAAAATTAGTTATTTTAACGATTTGCTTAGCCATAATTGGTTTGAGCGTAGAGGCGAGAGTAAAAGTAAAAGACGCCAAACAGATAACCGGCCAGTCATTGACCGAGTTCGGGAATTATGCTATCTCAAAAGCTGATGTTCCTCTAATATTAAATGGTGAAGAGGTTAAAACCTATGAATTGGTTTATGATAATTCAAACCGGAAAGTTCAGATAGGTGTTGTCCCTGAGAAAAAGTGTACCAGTTTTGTACTAAAATCCGACATGTTTGAAATCGAATATGTTTGTACACGAGGTGTATTTGGTGTTAAAAAAATTGAAAAGAAGTACCGGGAATTTGCTCAAGATATAAATGAGGCAGTACTCGATAAAGTTGGTTATTACCAGCAACGCGTAATTTGCCGGAATGAAAAAACCGAGCAGGAATTATTAGGATTAATTGCCTGTTATTTCCCAAATTTAATTAAAGAAAAGTACCTGGCTAAGTTTTAACTCACTATAGCATTTTTCATAGAAGTAATGAAAGTTAACAGCGAAATTCCCCACCAGAGGGTGGGGTTTTTGTTTTTAGTAGAAAAGTATTAACACTTACGGTTGAGGAGCCGTAAAACCTGAATAAATACATTTTAGAATCCTGCACTTTATAAAGTGCAGGGTTTTCAATGAAATACAGTTAAGTAATAGCCAAATACAATTTTAATCTATCAAACACAATGATTTGCCTTAATTTTAATTACATAAGTGCTTCGTTACAGGGATGCTGTTTTTTTTACCCTTAAGAATGTTATATATTTAAATCTGATTCGGTAAACTAAAAAGAAACGTGCAAATAAATTATTTTAAGTTTCTCAATAAAAGAATAATGCAACATGCATTATTTTGGATTTCGTATGTAGTTTTTTTTGGCCTCATATACGGAAAATATGAAAACGATTATGTTTGGTATTTCCTTGAATCGGCGTGTATGTTGCCGTTTATTATGTTTGCAACATATATGGCTATTTATGTTTTTATTCCGCGTTATTTAGCCAAACGAAAAATTGTTCCGCTGATTCTTTTTATGGTCATAACCCTTTTTGTTTCAACGCTCCTCGAGAGAGCTTTTTTACGCATTATCAATAAATTACCAATTACCGTAGAGTCACTTTTTAATGTGACGTTTGTTTATCTGTTTTTAGAAACAAATTTTATGGTAGGAGGTGCTATGGCAATAAAGTTGGTGAAAAAATGGTTTGAACAACAGCAAGCTGGTTACGAAATTGAAAAACAGAGCCTGCAAAATGAACTGGATGTATTAAAAGCACAGTTGCATCCCCATTTTTTATTTAATACAATGAATAATTTGTATGCGCTCTCGCTCGAAAAATCATCAAAAACCTCTGAAGGAATAATTAAAATTTCGGAGTTGCTCCGATCGGTTTTGTACGATTGTAATGAGTCGGAAATTACCTTAAAGAAAGAAATAAAATTGATTGAAAATTTTATTGAATTGGAAAGAATGAGGTATTCGAACCGCCTCACCCTCGATTTTATTATTGAAGGCGATATTGAAGGTATTAAAATTGCCCCAATGATTTTATTTACATTTGTCGAAAACTGTTTTAAACATGGAAGTTCCACAAATCCGGGGAACCCGTGGATAAAAATTAAATTGTTGGTGGATGGGTGTAATCTATCTTTTGTGGCTCAAAACAGTTTTGTTTCAGGCAGTAATAAAAGTTTTAAAAGTGATAATAAGAATGGCCATTCCGGAATAGGTTTAAGTAATGTGAAAAAAAGGCTGGGATTAATATACAAAGACAGGCATCAGCTTACCATTTCTGAAAAAGAAAACATGTTTGAAGTAAAGCTTGAAATTTTTTGTAAATAAATGGTGCGCTTAATAGTTGATAATACAATTTGGTACCGTGTGCTAAGGCATATGCTGTTTTTTATTTCAACTGTATTGGTTTTTACTTTAATCTTTTTTTTGCAAGATAAAACCGAGGGTTGGTGGCATGCTTTTTATACCGTGCTTTTTAACGCAGTATTCTTTTTTGGGTACGCATACATTACCATATTTATTTTTATTCCTGAATTAATATTAAAAAACAGGCTTTTTGGGTTTATATTGCTTTTTGCCTTGGTAGGTATAGGTTTGTCGGCCATAAAATTATTGTCGTCAGGCGAAATTTTATATTCTTCAATTGCTCCCGAAAACAGCCAGAAAATTGGATTCCTGAATTTGAGGTATATTATTGTTAATACCAAAGACATGTCGTTTATAGTGGCATTGTTTTGTGTAGTAAAATATGCCAAAGATTTTTTATATACCGACAATCAAAGGCGAAAGTTGGAAATTAAAAATAAAGAGGCTCAGAATAAATTATTGCAATCGCATTTCGACCCACATTTTTTATTTAATACAATTAATAATCTTTATGCCATATCGTTACTCGATCCTAAAAAATCATTAAAAGTGCTGTCGCGGTTTAAGTATGTTTTGAGCTTTATGGCTGATGAAAGTTTAAAACAATATGTGAGTGTCACTGATGAATTAGACTTGATTGAAAATTATATGGATTTGGAAAAGTTGAGGTATGGCAAAAGGCTTAAAATTGAACTTGTAAAAACAGGCAATTTTGAGGCAATTAAAATACCACCAATGATACTGTTTGTTTTGGTCGAAAACTGCTTTAAACATGGCAGTAGCCTTGATGCCGGAAATCCATGGATAAAATTGCATTTGTTGCGTAAAAATGGGAAATTGATTTTTACAACCAAAAATAGCCTTCCGGGTGGCTTAACCGATTTTGAACATCGAGGGCTTAAAGGTTTAAGTTTAAAAAATTTGAGGAACAGGCTGTCTCTTATGTATAATTCGGATTATAAATTAACGATACATCCGGCTCAAAGTGAGTTTAGTGTTAGCCTTGAATTAAACGGGTATTAGTGAAACTGATTAGAAAACATATAACCTGGGAAATAATAGCAATGCATAGCCTTTTTTGGCTGGGGTGGATAGTTTCATTTACTCTTATCCAAAGCATCGGGGAAGGTTACCGCGAAGCTTTTGTTTGGTTAATGTATTATTTAATAACATTGCCGGTATTTGTGGCACATACTTATTTAATTGCTTATTACCTTGTGCCTGATTTTTTCCTGAAAAGGAAGTTTTGGGGATTTAGTTTGTCAATTTTATTATTGTTGATTGTATTTTCAATAATTGAGTTAATTGTTTCTAATGAAGTTGTATTTAAACTATTTTCACCTGAAAAAATGTTTGCTCCCCATTATTTAAGCATTCAAAACATTGTAATAAGTGGCCTTGGTAACCACTTTATTATTTTGGTGTTTTTAGCTATTAAAGCGGTAAAATCGTGGCACGAATCAAAAAGCCGGAAAGAAGAGTTGGTGCAGCAGAATCTTGAAACTGAACTTGAAATTTATAAATACCATCTGCAACCTTCAATTATATTAACGTTGGTAAATGAAATTGAACTGCTGGGAAACCAAAATTCAAAAAGGTATCCCGAAATAATAGTTAAAGTATCTGATTTTATTAATAAACTACTTTTTGAAGCTAAATCAGAGTTAATTCCGTTGGCTACTGAAGTGGGTCTTATTCAGGATTTTATGTCGATTCAGGAGTTGGCTTTAGGCAATAGGTTTAAGACAAAAGTTATAGTAAACGGAAATGTACAAACAAAAGTTGTTCCACCCTTATTAATCTTCCCTTTTTTAAATAGTGCATTAAAAGTTGCCATTAATAGTAACTTTTTATACGAAAGTACAGTCATTATTAAAGTAGAACGTAAATACCTGCTCTTTTCATTTACTCTATGGAGCGAAAATGAATTTCAGTTTTTAGTTGATGGGAACACTGAACTAACACAAAAACGATTATTTTATAATTATAACGGTAAACATAGAATTATAGAAAACGATGATGTAAATTTTAAAGAAATCAGTATTGAAATATTTACCTGATCTTCGTAATGAAGGTGAACTTTTTGGTACAGATGTTATAGCCAGTACAGAAAACAGAAACAAATAAAAGACTATGAAAACAAAATGTGTTATTGTTGATGATGAACCATTAGCGAGAGACTTAGTTAGAAATCATCTTAGCAAACTCGAAAATTTTGAAATTGTGGACGAATGTGGCGATGCCATGAAAGCTCTGAAAGTTATTAGGGAAAATAAAATTGATTTGCTGTTTATGGACATTCAAATGCCCCAAATTACCGGAATCGAATTCTTAAAAACGTTAAAACACCCGCCTAAAGTAATACTTACTACCGCCTACCGCGAATATGCCCTCGATGGATTTGAATTGGATGTGGTTGATTACCTTCTGAAACCCATTACTTTTGAGCGGTTTTTAAAAGCTGTTAACAAGTATTATCAATTAGCTCAGGACGATATTCAGCCCGAAGCCCCTGTTTCGTCTCCTTCAAACACCGACGAAGTTTACATTTATGTAAAAGAAAATAAAAAGGTGGTTAAAATTCTTTTAAATGATATTCTTTATATTGAAGGGTTAAGCGAATATGTTCAGATTTATACCGAGAAAAAGAAAATTATCACCAAAACAAGCATGGGTAATATGGAAGAAAAATTACCTGATAACGCATTTATGAGAATCCATAAATCATACATTGTTTCGTTGACTAAAATTGAAGCATTTACAGCAACCAGTATCGAAGTTCCCGGGAAAAGCCTCCCCATTGGCCGAAGTTTTAAAAATGCTGTACAGGAAGTGCTAAATTTTGGTGGGGTAATCAGCGGGAGTTGAGCACGTTTTTAGATCTAAAAAATTGTGCTTTAATACTGTAGTAATTTGTAGGTCATTATATAATGTAGTATTTGTTTTAACCTTTTAAAGAGTCGTTTGGCGATGACTCATTAACATTATTTGGTTTACAACTTGATTTGAAAATCATTGTGTTTTTTCTTTTGGGTGGAAAAAGTTACTATTTTTGCTTCAGAATATAGGAACTTAAACAATTAGCGGCCATCAGAAAACACTTTCCCATATTAATTATATTATACCTTTTGTGCTCAATAAATGTGTTGGCACAAAAAGACACACTTTGGTTTGAGCCATTTATTCTCAGCGAGAATCATTACCTTCCAGGTGATACTAATGGCAAAGCACCAAAAGGGATCAGGGCTAGTAAATGGAGTTCAAACAATGAATATTTTGGGGTTTATAGATTTCCTGACGGTTCAAAGCAATCGTATGGTACTGAGGGTACTAATGAAATAAAGAGTGCTGCTTGGAGTACAATTATAAATACATCTGGTTTTTGTAATATTGAGATAAATCTAGAGGTATTTTCAAAAAGGATTATACCTACATCCGATGATTTTGGAAGTTTGATTTGTGAATATCAGGAGGATAATTCGGGTACGTGGCAGATAATTGGCCAACCAATATCGTATGCAACCGATACTATTTTAAATTTTAATGTTAAAGAAATTAACGCTGAGTCACTTCAAATAAGGGTAACAGTTGAAAATGTTAAAATAGGACAACTGTTGTTTTTCGACGAAATACTTGTTTCAGGTTATTCTGAAGATACACCCGTTGAGGCGTTGTGTAAAGATTATACTGCATATATGGGGCCTTCGGGTTATTATATTATTACCCCTGATATGATCGATGATAATTCGTACCGGTCGTGCTCCAATGAACCTTTATTAATTTCGAGCGATAGTATTACTTATAGCGATACATTATTTTCGCAATCGTGCCCTGAACAGGGTGTGAAAAGGTTTTTTTTAAAGGCCGAAGGAAGTAACAGTGGAAATAATGATGTATGTACATCAGTTGTAACAATTCGGGATACAATTAGCTCGGCAATTCAAAACGATTTATTGGAAGTTGATGAAGATGCTTCCGGCACAGTTCAACTTTTAACTAAAAATGGTTTTGATCTCGAAGCCCCTGGCGTTAATTTTAAAGCCGAAATTGTAAATGGGCCGGTTAATGGAACCATTGATTTTGTGACCACATCAACTGTGAATTATGTTCCAAACCCAAATTTTTCAGGACAAGATACGATTGTTTTTAGCTTGTATGGAAATGGTTTACCTATAAAAGCATGTGCTTACGATACATTATTTATTACTGTAAATCCGGTAAACGACCCACCTGAACTGGTAGCACCAATTACAGATAAATCAATTGATGTGGGTGGTGGTTTTGAAGTTCTATTGGAAACTGTTTTTAAAGATATTGATCCTGGTGACCATTTAACCTATTCCTTAAAAAAGGCCAATGGCGAAACTCTTCCTTCATGGATTCTTTTTAATCCCGAAACTTCTTTGTTAAGCAGTTACCCTGTTGATGTTTTGGATTCAGAAAGTATGGAGATTCGAATTGATGCTACTGACCAATCAGGGGCTATGGCAAGCAATATTTTTGAGATCATTATTAATGATTTTTATTCCATTTCAGGTGCAGTGGTTCAGCAATATACATTTGGCCCGTTGGCAGGTACCATCACACCCGAAACCGGAGATGGAAAAGAAGCTGGAGGAGTGGAAGTTATATTGTGGGCTGGTAACCAAGCACTCGACACAATTATTACCAATAGCGAAGGTTTTTATAAATTCGAAAACCTGAAAGCATACGATTATGAAATACAGGTGGTTGCTTCGGGGTATACCCAAAGTACTCAGGTATTTGCCAGTGTTAATTTAGAGGATCAAACTTTACAAAATCAAAATTTTACTGTTTGGGCATCAGCCGATACACCCGGATTTAAAGTAACTGAAGTTAAAGTGTATCCCAATCCAACAAATTCATATGTTATAATTGAAACTCCCCGGTTATTTAAAACGTTAAAGGTGAAAGTATTTAATATGCTTGGGCAGGAGGTTATATTTAATGAAATTTTCGATAGTAACAGAACAACAATTGATTTAAGCGGAAAAGTAAATGGTGTGTATCATTTAATGGTCGACATGGATGGAATTCTGGTAAATAAGAAAATTATTTATTTTAAAAACAACCAATAGTGCATTAAAGTAGTCTGATTAATAAGTTGTTTTTTATTGTTTAAAAATGTCAAGTTGCCCTTTATTAACATAATGATTCATAAAATAAGTAATATTGTTGTAAATTGTAATTCTGAAAAAGAAATATTTTAAAATTAATTATATGAAACAAATCTCTACCTTTTTATTTTTTGTGTTGTTTTTGGCTGGGAATGTTGCCTTTGGGCAGTTTTCTCCTGTACAAAACGATACTGTTATTGTATCATGCGATTCAATAATTGTAAACTATGGTGATACGGCAGGCGGAACTATTGACAGTGTAAGTTACGAGTTCTCAGCCGGTATTGTTGATACCGGAGCTTATTCCGGTTCAGGAACTAAGTTTCCTTACGATTCAACCAGTGTGCTTTTAATCGGGTGGGAATCAGGAATTGCAATAGATTCAGCTCAATTTTACGTGATTGTACGGGACACTGCAGCGCCTGTTATTACAAAAACAGATACTACTGTGTACCTTGATAGTGCTGGGGGAGTTGGCATTGACACTAGTTTTGTACAAACCGGAATTGTTGAAGATTGTACATTAGATTCGGTGTGGTTAAGCCTCGATACGTTTAATTGTACAGAATGGGGAGAAAATAGTGTTACCATCTATGCCCGCGATACTGCAGGTAATGTTGGTACGGCAATAAGTACTGTGACAGTAGCAGATACAATCTTCCCCATAATTGTGGCCCACGATACAACTGTATATCTTGATAGTTTAAATGGCAGGT
This sequence comes from Prolixibacteraceae bacterium, assembly GCA_963666575.2. Taxonomy (GTDB): domain Bacteria; phylum Bacteroidota; class Bacteroidia; order Bacteroidales; family Prolixibacteraceae; genus JABMQB01. The sequence goes on along the minus strand of CAXXYG010000013.1, from coordinate 100,901 downwards.
ATGTCCTCGACACAGCTATGGTGACAACAAGTAGGTGGGACAATGGTTTGTGCCTCGATTCGGTTTGGTTGAGTCAGGATACATTTTTGGTGAACAATCTTGATACCAACAATGTGTTCCTGTACATGAAAGATGAGGCCGGGAATATAGATACAAGTGTTGTATTTAAGGTAATTGTTAAAGACTCCATTGTTCCAAGTATTGTTGGGAAAGATGCTGTCCTTTACCTTGACAGTGCCGGTGGAGTTGGAGTTGATACAAGTGCCATTTATGTAAGTAGTTGGGATGCCTGTGGTGTTGATTCGGTTTGGATGACGGTTGATACATTTAGGTGTACCGACCTTGATACCAATCAGGTTTATTTGTATGCACGCGATACAACGGGTAATTCTGATTCAGTAATGGTAGAGATAATAGTTAAGGATACAATTCTTCCGCATGTATACGCCTCTGATACTACTGTTTATATTGATAGTGCCGGTGGAGTAGGCATCGATACAACGTTTGTATTGGATAGTACCTGGGACAATTGCAACATCGATTCGGTATGGTTAAGTAACGATACGTTTAATTGTACACCACTTGATTCGATTTATGTGATTGCCATGGATACAGCCGGGAATAAAGATTCAACCATGGTTTATATTACTATCCTGGACTCCATTGGGCCTCATCTTGTTGGAATGGATACCACGGTATATCTCAATAGCGCCGGTTTAGTAGTAATCGATACGTCATTTGTGATTGATACGCTGTGGGATAATTGTGGCATCGATTCGGTGTGGATAACGAAGGATAGTTTTGAATGTAATGAACGAGATACAAATAAGGTTTGGATTTATGCCGACGATTCATTTGCCAACCGTGATTCATTCGAAGTAAATGTGATTGTAAAAGATACTATCAGGCCAACTGTTATTACTAAGGATACAACAGTGTATTTAAGCGCATCGGGGTCGGTGAGTATCGATACCGGTTATGTGAATAATGGCAGTTATGATAATTGTAGCATTGATTCACTGGCTTTAAGCGATACATTGTTTAATTGTGGAGATACAGGTGTACACGATATTTGGTTGTATGCCTGGGATTCCAGCGATAACCTTGATTCTCTTGTAGCACATGTTACGGTGCTTGATACAATTCCACCATTAATTACAAGTTGTCCTGCAGACATTAGTAGTTTGTTGGGTTCTGTATCGTGCGATACAATATTAAAAATTGATCCTGCAACAGCCACAGATATTTGTGGTATTGATACAATTTGGTGGGAGCTTACAGGCGCTAATGTTGGAACAGGTTCTGATACTATAAATCAGCTATTTGACGGAGGTATAACAAATATTATATGGACGGCAGTCGATAGCAACGGGAATAGTTCAACTTGCAACCAGCTTATCGATTTAGACTTTAAGTTTATTATTGCCAACGATAATGTGTCAACCGATGAAGACATTACATTCACATTTAATCCGTTAACCAACGACCTTGATTGTGATGATGATGTTAATCCTGCAACAATGTCGATTTTAGACAGTACTAAAGTTGGGACAGTAGAATTAAATACTACCACTGGAGAAATCACATACGATCCGGATCTAAATTATTTTGGTTTTGATACCTTGCAGTATAAAGTTTCGGATGCCGATGGTAAAACTGATTCGGCAATGGTTTATATTGTTATAAATTCGGTGAATGACCAACCCGTTGCTAATGATGATTATTACAGCGTATATGAGGATGTATTGGGAAATAAATTTTATGTGCTTGATAATGACTGGGACGTTGAGAATGACGCTTTAAGATTGTATATTTTGGAAGGGCCAACCAGTGGAGGTACCGCTCATGTTTCAGGATCAAATCCATCGTATATAGAATACAGCCCACCCAAAAACTGGAGTGGAAATGATAAGATAAAATATCAGATTTGCGATATTAATCCAAATATCAAGTGTGCCAATGCATTTGTATATATAACTGTGGCGCCGGTTAATGATTTTCCAACCGTCGATAATGAAACTCATGTTATTGATGAAGATAATAATGCCAATGGCGATTTAATTGATGCAGGCGATGTTGATCCGGATGGTTCAGGTTTAAATGCAAAAACAACTCCTTTGGTTGGGCCATCGCATGGAACAATTACAATTGCTGCTGATGGAATATATACTTACACTCCTGCATTAAATTATAATGGTACTGATATGGTGGTGGCTCAAGTATGCGATGCCGGTGTTGGAGCACCTATTTGCCTCAACGATACCATTTTTATTACCATTAATCCTGTAAATGATGCACCTGTTGTTGATAATGATGTATTGTCTATTGCTGAAGAAGGAAATGGCTCAGGCGATTTGATTGATGCCGGTGACAGCGATATTGACGGTACTGTTTTAACAGCTAACGTAATTCCGGTAAAAGCCCCCGCAAATGGCGTATTTACAGTGGCTGCCGATGGTGCATATACTTATGCTGCAAATGCTGATTTTAACGGAACAGATATGGTTGTAGTTGAAGTTTGTGATGCAGGAATACCAGGGTCATTGTGTGTTTACGATACCCTGACAGTTACGGTATCGGCAGTAAATGACACACCGTTTGTGGCTAATGAAGTTGCGAATATTTCAGTTGACTTGTTTAGTTCTAAAACAGTTTCGCTGGCAAATGTATTTGACGATGTTGATGCAGGTGATTCTTTAAGGTTAGAGGTAAAATTCAGTAATGATTGGTCATTACCTTCATGGATAACCTTTAATTCCTTAACAGGAGAACTAACCGTTAGTCCGGCAAATGATGCCTCAATTGGTAGTATTATTTTAAAAGTTACTGCTACTGATAATGGCGGTTTAACAGCTACTGATTTATTTATTGTGACTGTTAACAGTATATATACTATTTCAGGAATGGTTGTTGAACGCGAAGGTGAGATGGGAATTGCCGGTTCTGTAACTGGAGGAACAGTTGTGGGTAATCTTGCAGCAAATGTCGATATGGTTTTAAAAATCGGATCGCTGGTTGTTGATACTGTTCAAACCAATGCCACAGGTGAATATATATTCGAAGGGCTAGAAGCTGGGATCTACAATGTTAATGTTAGTAAGGCTGGTTATACTCAGGATACTAATATGGTTGTAACGCTTAATTCATCCATTCCGGAGGTTGAAGATATTAATTTCACCATTTGGCTTGACCACAGTGTTATTACCAATGTTCCCGGATTAGCTTCTGGTTTCGAAGTTAAATTGTACCCTAATCCAACACGAGGTATGGTTAACGTTGACTTTGAGAATTCACATTCCGAAGTTGAAGTTTCGGTTTATAACATTGTTGGTGCCGAAGTTTTCCGAAAAAATTACATTGTTGCCGAAACAATTCGTTTTAATTTGGATGACCAAACCAGCGGCATGTATTTCGTAAAACTAAAAGTTGGTGAGAACGAAATTGTGAAAAAAATAATATTAGACAGGAAATAATCTTTTATAGATAGAGTTAATTAAAAGGCGCCAATTTTAAGGCGCCTTTTTTTATGGAAATATTATAACTCACAGAATTTTTTGTATGTTCACTTTTATTAATGTTGAATATGATTTTAAATGGAAATTGTAAAGGGCGAATATTTTTATAAAAACAGGGAGGTTTTTCCTGCTGAAAATTTTTCTGGTTTTGCTATAAACCATGGAACGGTTGTGTATGAAGTGATTCGTGTTATTAATACGATTCCTGTTTTTCTCGAAGATCATTTACAAAGGCTGCAGAATTCAATGCAGAAATCAGGTTCTGATTTGCAAATTAATAAAAAACAGCTCTCTGAAAGGATTCAAAACCTTATAAAATTAAACCACCTGGAGTTTGGGAATTTTAAAATAGTTTATCATTTAAAAAAAACAAATACCGATAGTTGGATTTATTTTATTCCTTTCAAATACCCTTCCGAAAAAAACTATTCAGACGGTGTTTCCTGTGGATTGTTGGAAGCTGAACGTAATAACCCTGAAGTTAAAAGTGTTTTGCCCTCAGTACGCGGTAAAGCCGATTTAGAAATAAAAAACCACCATTTTTTTGAAGTGTTTTTGGTGAATAAAGAGGGATGTATTACCGAAGGAAGCCGGTCAAATGTTTTTTTTATCAAGGAATCCCAATTATTTACACCCCCGGTTTCAGAAGTACTGAATGGAATTACACGGCAAAAGGTAATTCAGATCGCTCAACAACTTGGGATACGAGTAAATGAAAAAAACATTCCGGTGAATGATTTGGAATTATTTGATTCCGTGTTCATAACAGGTACGTCACCCAAGGTGCTACCAGTGAGCTTGATAGGAAGCATGTTGTTTGATGCAAACAATTTAATTATTCGACGTTTATTATCTGAATACGATAAGTTGGTAGCAAACTTCATTAAACAAAAAATGCCACCTGGTGAATAACCGGGCAGCATCTTTTGAAATACATGTAAGTACTATAGCCTGTTTTTCAAAACTTTTTCTATTTCATCAAAAGCTAAATCACCTGTTTCGCTCAGTTTTAGGCCTCTTTCTTTAAACCGGTTAACTATTTTTGTGATTGATTCGGCAGGGACATTATAATCCGATAATTTTGTGGGCACTCCCAGTGATTCAAAAAAGTCAACCGTTTTAGAAATAGCGAGGTTAATTTTTTCAGTTTCAGTTCCTTCGGAAATCCCCCAAATGCGTTCGCCGTATTGAAGTATTTTATCTTTTTTCTGTTCTCTTCTGATGTGCATAATCCCCGGTAAAACAATGGCTAATGTCCTACCGTGGTCAATGCCATGGAAAGCGGTTAACTCATGTCCAATCATATGCGTTGCCCAATCTTGAGGAACACCGGCACCTATTAGTCCATTAAGGGCCATCGTTGCACTCCACATAAAATTAGCTGCCGAATCGTAATCGGTCCGGTTTTTTAAGTATTTGGGGCCTTCTTCAATTAAATTTAATAAGATGGCCTCGGCAAAACGGTCCTGTATCTTTGCATTAACTGGGTAGGTGAGGTATTGTTCCATTACATGTATAAATGCATCAACGATTCCGTTAGCAACCTGTTTGTCGGGAAGTGAATAGATGGTTTCAGGGTCGAGGACCGAAAATTGTGGCATTACCAGTGGTGAGGCAAATGCCAGTTTTTCTTTTGTCTCCCAACGTGTGATAACTGCATTGCCATTCATTTCGGAACCGGTGGCAGGTAAAGTCAAAACCGCACCTAGAGGCATTGCTTTTGTAACAGGTTTTGGGGCAGGTAGAGCAAGAATTTCCCAGGGATCATTTCCTTCCCAAAGAGCCGCCGCAGCTATAAATTTAGTGCCATCTAAAACCGAGCCTCCACCAACTGATAAAATGTAATCGATTCCTTCGGCTTTAATTATTTGAACAGCCTCCATACATGTTTCGTAATGTGGGTTGGGTTCAATTCCTCCAAATTCAATTACCTCCCTGGCTGTAAGTGCTTCTTTTACTTGCTGGTATACGCCATTTTTTTTAATACTTCCACCGCCATATGTTAAAAGGATTTTTACTCCCTGTGGTATTTCTTTATCAATATTGGTAATTTGTCCTTTACCAAATAAAATTTTTACTGGATTTTTTAATTCGAAGTTGTACATTCGTTGGTTGGTTTTATAAAATTAGTTGAACATTCAAAAATAATGAATGTTTCACAAAGGGGCTAACTTTTTATTTTGAATTTGAAAAAATACGATGGGCAAAAATAACGAAGGTCACAAGGATTTAATACAAACCTATGCTGAGTATAGCGATGCTGAAGTGCTGAATGTTTTAAAAAAACGAAGCCATTATCAGGAGGAAGCTGCTAAGTTGGCTGTATCGGAGGCACTAAAAAGAGGATTAATTTTATCGGAAAATGATTTGCCCGCTGACGAATTTAAAGTTGAACCTTTACAGGTCCGTTTGTTCCCTCCGATCCACAATAATCAAAACCGTATGAGGATTGTAAAAGGATTATCACGAAGTATGCTCCTTGTAGGGGCTGTCCCTTTTATACATGGTATAGTTAATGTTTTTGACCACAATTTAATTGAAGGCATTGCTTTAATATTATTAGGTGGAATATGGCTAGTGTCTGCCTTTCTTCTGATGAAAAAACAAGTAGCTCCGAATGTAAATACTTTAATTATCCTTGTCTTTCTTTCAATAATTTATACCGTAAAATTATTTCTTGGGCGAAAAGGTATTCCGCCGATGGATTATGCCATTGCGGTTGTACTTTATTCAGCTGTTTTTTATTGTTTGTTTTATATCAGGCGATTATTAAAAATGAATGATTAGTAGAATTGATGGTTTACAGCCTTCCAATCAAACATGTTTAAGGTTTTAGGTTATCTATTTTATACTGAATAAAGTAAACTGAACACTGCGCTTGCCAACTGATTTATCTTCTTTATCCTGGAAACTATCGGTGGTTTTCCCCAAAGACTTTATAAACGATAAAAACTAAAAAATTGCAACATGTCGGTTGGTTGTGCGTCTAAATTTTTATAAAATCAATAAATTCCATTTTTATGAATTCGAAATCCCTTTACTTGCTAATAATTGGTAGCGCCGCTCTTATCCTATTATTTTTAATTCCATTACATTCTGTTGGTTGTTCAACTTTTAAACTTCAAAAAGGAAACATTCTTATTTACGGGCACAACTTAAATGAAGGTGATTTGGGAGTGCCCGGAATGGTTTTTATTAATAAAAGGGGAATATTTAAAACCGGCAGCACGTGGGATGAAATTATTAATAGAGAACCACAAAAAGTATCTATGCATACATGGATTTCACGGTATGGTTCAGTAACGTTTAATAATTTTGGCAAAGATTTTCCTGATGGCGGGATGAATGAAGCGGGCCTATATATATGGGAGATGAATGAGGATGCAGATTACCCACAAAATGATAGTTTGCCAAAATTAAACCAAATGAATTGGATGCAGTACATCCTCGATAATTTTTCAACACTCGAAGAAGCAATTCAATGTGCATCTGATATTGAAATTGATGGCTGGGGCTGGCATTTTTTTGTTGGCGATAATCAGGGCAATACTGCTGCAATTGCATTTGCCGATGGTAAAGTTGTGGTACACAAGGGTAAAAACATGCCAATTCCCGCACTTTTTAATACACCTTATGACCGGGAAATGGAATTAATAAAATATTTTAAACCCTATGGAGGAGAGTACGAAGTAGATATAAATGACCCTGAAATCCCCCGGTTTATAAAAACAGATGTTTTACTCAATGCCTTTAATCCTTCAGAAAATAGTGTCGACTATGGATTTTATATGCTCGATAAAATTAAGGTTAATGATGAACCGGAATGGTCGGTCATTTATGATGCCCGGCAAAAAGAGGTTTATTTTAAAACACGGTTAAACCCTGAAATAAAAAGTATATCAATGGCTGATATCGATTTCTCCAATAAGGAGCCTGTTTTAATTTGTAATATGGACATTAAAAATGGTGGTAATGTTTTAGGTCAATTTATACCCTACTCACATCAGGAAGTTCGAAAGTTTACTACTGAATTGATATTTCCAATTCTTCCGGAAGAATTTTTTACCGCAGGTGGGTTAACTTTAAATGAATATTTGGAAAGAATAGTAACACATTCTGAGAGCGCAAAAAAGGAAGAAAAACAGTTTTTTAAGGGGAATTGGGTAAATAAAACTGATAAATTGTCTGTAGCTTTTAATACCGAAGGAGACCGGGTGTTTGGATCTGTATCAAATCCAAAGGACACTTATAAAATTGAAAATTTGTCGATGATAGGAAACAGTATTAAATTTACTTTTCGGACAAAAGGTAAAACCATTATTGAAATTCAAGCAACCATTAACGGTAATAAAATGGATATGGACACCTATGGTATGGAGGACTATTATGGAAAATCGGTTCTCCTAAAAGAGTAAAAGCTTTAATTGGTTGTTGCAGCGAAAAGAAATACGGATTAATTAAACAGTCTCACACTTAATTAACCAGTCTCTTAATTATCTACACCATTCAACTTATTTTGTCAAACATTGCATTTATTTAATTAAACATTCTCTTTATTTTCTTCATCGTTGCACTTTTTTTCTCCGTTGCCGCACTAAATTTGTTCGGTGTTGCACTTATTTTGTCCGTGTTCCCACTAAATTTGTTCGGTGTTACATTTATTTTGTCCATGTTCCGACAAATTTTCTTCGTCGTTGCACTTTTTTTCATCGAAGCCGCAGCTATTTTGTCCGATCATGCACAAAAAAAGTGGGGAGGGGTACTTCAGAGGTAGGGGGTAGTACTTCCGAAGTACCTTAATCTCCGTTCCTTTTTACTTTTTTCATTCTCCGGAATTTATCTTCCATTTTCCATTCGTCGTTAAAAAACGGCGGTTTATCGAATTAGTTTTAGTTTCGCAGGTAAAGGCTGTTATTTTTGGTTACAGAAACTAAAATACCAGCCATTAGAAAACCATAAACTATTAACCATGAAACTATTTAAGTTCGCTTCAATTGCCTTTTTAATAGGATTTTTAACAGCTTCGTGTACGCTTAAAAGCAATGCTCAGTACGACGATTTCGAAAGCCGTACCTACGAGGTTAATAATTTCAGAAAGGTTTACCTTGAAGGAGGTTATAAAGTAATTCTAAAGCAGGACGACCAGGCATCATTAACTATAAAAGCCTCTGATAGTGATGCTTTCGATTATATTGATGTGGATAATGACAATGAATTTCTGAAACTGACTGTCACTAAAAGACACCTCGATTTTGAAAGGATTATTTTGTACATCACTTTTAAGGATTTGGAAAGTTTACATATTCAGGGTGGTGTGAAGCTTGAAACCAAAGGATATGTCGACCTTGATGATTTTTACCTTCATGTTGAAGGAGGAGCAAAAATTGAAATGGACTTAAAAGCAAATAGTATTGAAGTTATTGGTGAAGGTGGTGTTTTTTATGAATTAAAAGGTGTAGCTGAATATCTGGAAGCCCGATTATCGGGAGCCGGTTTTTTAGATGCCGATGAATTAAAAACAAAAGAGGCACGTATTAAAATAGAAGGTGTCGGAACTGCAAGTGTATATACTACTGAGGAGTTATATGCCAAAATTGAAGGTGTTGGGAAAATTAAGTACAAAGGCAATCCCGAAGTTCATAAAAATATTGAGGGCTTAGGCACAATATCAAGAGACTAATTTAAGTTATATATAGCAACAGCAGCAGATTTTTTTGAGAATAGTCATAATAGTTTTATTTAGTTAGTTATTGAGGGCTGCCCACACGGGCAGCCTTTTGTTTTTTATCCTAATGTGGCTACCATCACTGCCTTAATTGTATGCATCCGGTTTTCAGCCTGGTCAAAAACAATCGATGCCGGGCTTTCAAACACTTCGTCGGTAACCTCCATTGAATTTATGCCAAATTTTTGAAAGATCTCTTCTCCCATTTTTGTATCACGGTTATGAAAAGCAGGCAAACAATGTAAAAATTTCACTTCTGGATTTTGAGTCATTTTTACAACACTGCTATTTACCTGGTAAGGAAGGAGTTGTTTTATGCGTTGTGCCCATACCTCATCCGGTTCACCCATTGATACCCATACATCGGTATATAAAAAATCACAACCTTTTACCGCTTCTTCAACATTGGAAGTGATCATAATTTTTCCGCCAGTTTTGGCAGCAATTGCCCTGCAAGTATTTTGTAATTCTTCTGAGGGTTGACATTCGGCTGGAGCTGCAGCTCTAAAGTCCATACCTAGTTTTGCAGCTCCGACCATTAATGAGTTGCCCATATTGTTACGTGCATCGCCCAAATAACAAAATTTAATTTCGGACAGTGGTTTAGCGCAATGTTCGTGCATGGTTAAAAAATCGGCCAGAATTTGTGTGGGATGGAATTCATTGGTCAGCCCATTCCAAACAGGTACTCCGGCATATGTGCCTAATTCCTCAACAATATCCTGTCCAAAGCCACGGTATTGTATGCCGTCGTACATTTTGCCCAAAACACGGGCAGTATCTTTCATCGTTTCTTTTGAACCAATTTGTGTCCCTGAAGGGCCAAGGTAAGTAACATGTGCCCCTTGGTCGTAAGCCGCAACTTCAAAGGCACAACGTGTACGTGTCGAGCTTTTTTCAAATATTAAAGCAATGTTTTTACCAGTAAGCTTTTGTTGTTCAGAACCAGCATATTTGGCTTTTTTTAGTTCGTTTGAGAATTCTATTAAATAGTTTATTTCATCAGAAGAGTAGTCCAATAGTTTTAAAAAATTACGGTTTTTTAAATTGATTGCCATAGTTGTTTGTTTTATTTGTCGTAATACAATGTGATTTTGGAGCCATATGACCTGTCTTCCAGTTTTTTTGCTTCTGTAATTACACTTTTATTACCTCCGTTTTTAATAAAAAACAAACAGGCATTAATTTTTGGCTCCATTGTTCCCTGGGAAAAAGTCCCCATATTTTTGTATTTTATAGTATCTGCATAATCCAAAAATTCAAGTTTTTCTTGCGTAGGTTTTCCAAAATCTTTGTAAATAAATGGTACATCAGTTAAAATATACAACTCATCGGCCTTAATATTAACTGCCAATAAACTTGAAGCCATGTCTTTATCAATAACAGCATCTAATGTACGAATGTTATTTTTTTCGTCGAAATAAATAGGGATTCCGCCGCCGCCACCTGCAATTACAATGTTACCCTGTTGTGCCAGGGTTTGTATGGTGTTTTTGTTGATTATGGAAATAGGCTGTGGTGATGGAACCACTCTCCGGAAACCATCATCGGCTTTTGGCGTAGGTTTAAATTCCCAGCCTTTTAGTTTGTTTAATTTTTCAGCTTCCTGTTTCTTATATATTTTCCCAACTCTTTTCGAAGGATTATTAAATGCTTCATCTTTTGGGTCAATTTCAACCATTGTTACCAGTGTGATAACATTTTTCTGAATTCCATGTTTTGTTAAAACATTACGAATCATGCGTTCCAGCATATAACCAATTCCTCCCTGAGTATCAGCAACACAAATATCGAGTGGCATTGGTGCAATATTGTACATTTCCTCTCCAGCAGCATTACGCATTAAAATATTGCCTACCTGGGGCCCATTGCCGTGTGTAATAACCAGGTCATACCCATCACGTATTAAATAGATCAGGTTCTCAAGCGTTTCTGTTGCATTTTTTTCCTGTTCTTCTATAGTCCCTGCTTCATCGCCTCTTAATAAGGCATTTCCTCCCAAAGCTACTACTGCAAGTTTTTTCATCATTTATTGATCGATGTTTGTAATAATGCAAACATAAATAAAGGCAAACTGATTTTATATGATGTTTATAGGTGTTTTTGTTAGAAAATAGATGCTTTAAAACAATTTTATTTATGGAAAAACATATGTTTAAACAATTGAATTTTATTAAAATGGGATAAGTTAAATGCCAGATTTCCAGTTGTTAATTGTTTTCCATAAAAGTGTAGGTAATTGAAATGGTATTGGTAGTCGAAGTTAATTGGTTATAATCGTCTAACGATGATAGTTCGAGAGAATAAGTCAGGTTATGGCCTTTGGCAACCCCGATTCCTGTATAGCAGCTTTTTAAATCGGTAAGTACGGGTTTAGCCTGGTTTGATAATACAACTTGTCCGGTAGGATTTCCTGTTTTTCCTTTTCCTTCTTTTACATCTTCACCAGCAATAACTTTAAGTGTGAGCCCATTGGGAATTTCACCGTCAGTAATTTGAACCATTACATTTTTTGATGTTCCTGGCCTGACAATTGACGAATAATTAAGCCATATGTCGCTGTTTGTTGCATTACTAAAATCCAATGCATTTCCTGCTTCAGTTGGGGCTGTGGGTTGTAAATACAGGGCAGTGTTTCCGGCTAAATTGATAAAATTTAAGCTTGATGATTCCATTATGGTTATCCCAACATTTACGCTTTTATCCTTTTGCGCTTTAATTGCTGACGATGTAAAAAGTAAACAGATGAAAAAACATAGCTTGAAAATATTATTCATTTAGTTTTTTTTATTGAATATAAATTTCTCAATTTAAGCGTCCAAACCACTGATTTGATGATTTTTAATATCAAAACACATGCCAGGTACCCGAAGTAATTGACAGGCAATGCGTTGTCATAAAAAGTAGCTGCTTTTATGTTCTATTTATGGGAAAATTAATAAATAATTGGGAAATATGGATACGTTTAGTGTTTGTTATTTAGATAGTTATTAACCACCTTAGGTGTATTTAATTAGGTACAAGTAATATCTGAAGCAGATGCTATAAAAGCCCAGAGATAAAAGGCACACTAAATATTTTTCGTTAACTTTGCACATTGTTTTACACATGCTAATGGCTACAAAGAAGAGACGCGCAGGAAAAATTCATACGAAAAAAAAGGTTAAAAAACCGGGTACTTCATTTTTAAAAGGTGATAAGTTCAGGTATGGTTTTGGTGCACTTTTTTTGGCAGTTGCAGTTTTTTTTCTGGTGGCATTTATTTCATTTTTATTTTATGGGGCAGCCGATCAAAGTAAGTTGGATTTAAGCTGGAGCGACCTCGTTTTTAATTCGGATGTTAAAGTTGGGAATAAAGCCGGAAAAACCGGTGCCTATTTATCAGAGGTAATTATTAACAGGGGATTTGGAATAATTTCATTCGTATTTGTTTATTTGCTGATAATTAGCGGCCTGCAAATTTTAGGTAAAAAACTGGTTAACCTGAAAAAGAATTTATGGTATTCTATTTTTATAATTATTTGGGTTTCAATTGCCTTGGGTGCTTTGTTTGTAAAAGATGATGTTTCGATTTATACTTATCTGGGAGGAAGGTATGGTTTTATTTGTAGTTTATGGCTTGAGTCGGTAATTGGAAAAACCGGTACACTTTTATTATTGGTATTTTCGGCTTTTGTATTTTTAATTGCCAGTTTCGAAAATTTAATACCTTGGTTAAAAAGGATTTTTGCATCAAAAACCACAGATGCTGATTCAGAATTAGAGAATATTGGACCAGATGGCATTGATATTGATGATGATAATGGAGCTTTATTAGTTGATGATTCGATTTCGAAAGTAATTGAAGACGATGATATAGTCAAGGCAGTATTTGATCCGGATGAAATAGATGATAATGGACTTGAAATTTCCCCATCGCTTGAAAATAATGAAACAGAGGTCCCTAAGGATGAATTAGATGATTTGGAATTAACTGTTGAAAAACTGCCTGAAGAAGAAGAGCCTGAATTATCAAAAGAGCCCCTTGCTGATTATGACCCAACACTTGATCTATCAAATTATAAGGTACCTCCTGCCGACATGTTGATTGAACATCAATCGCGCAATGCTGAAGTTTCAAATGAAGAGCTTATTTCGAATAAAAATAAAATTGTCGAAACCCTTCGCCATTATAAAATTGAAATTACTAAAATTCGGGCAACCATTGGCCCCACAATTACTTTGTATGAAATTGTGCCGGCACCGGGTATCCGTATAGCAAAAATTAAAAATCTCGAAGATGATATAGCCCTGAGCCTTGCTGCTTTGGGAATCAGAATTATTGCCCCAATCCCTGGGAGGGGGACAATTGGTATTGAGGTGCCAAATCAGCACCCCGAAATTGTTTCCATGAGGTCGATTATTATTTCCAAAAAATTTCAGGAAACTTCCGCTGAATTACCCGTTGTTATTGGGAAAACAATTTCGAATGAAACATTTATGTTCGATTTAGTTAAAATGCCACATATTCTTGTTGCTGGTGCAACAGGACAAGGTAAATCGGTGGGATTAAATGTTTTAATAACTTCTTTGTTATTCAAAAAACACCCTTCTCAGCTTAAATTTATTTTTATCGATCCTAAGAAGGTTGAATTAAGCATTTATTCAGTAATTGAAAAACACTTTCTGGCAAAACTCCCAGGCGAAGAAGATTCAATAATAACCGATGTTCAGAAAGTAAAAAATACCCTGAATTCGGTTAATATTGAGATGGATTCGCGTTATGATTTATTGAAAAAAGCACATGTCAGGAATATAAAAGAATACAACGTAAAATTTATTGGAAGGCGTTTAAATCCTGAAAAAGGGCACAGGTTTATGCCATATATAGTTGTGGTTATTGATGAGTTTGCTGACTTGATAATGACAGCCGGTAAAGAAGTAGAAATGCCTATTGCCCGAATTGCACAATTGGCACGGGCCGTTGGTATTCACATGATAATAGCAACACAGCGTCCTTCGGTTACAATTATTACAGGTGTTATTAAAGCCAATTTCCCGACACGGATTGCTTTTAAAGTAGCATCAATGATTGACTCCAGAACCATCCTTGATATGCCAGGTGCCAATCAATTAATTGGTAAAGGTGATATGCTAATTTCAACCGGAAGTAGTTTAACAAGGGTACAGTGTGCGTTTGTTGATACGCCTGAAGTGGAAGAAATTTGTAAATATATTTCGGACCAACAAGGTTATCCTGAGCCATATTTATTGCCCGAGTATGTGGGTGATGACGACAATGGTTCTGTTGCCGACCTTGAGAATACAGATGAATTATTTGAAGAATCAGCCAGGTTGGTTGTAGCAAACCAAGTAGGTTCAACATCGATGATTCAACGTAAATTGGCAATAGGTTATAACAGGGCAGGACGAATTATGGACCAATTAGAAGCAGCAAATATTGTGGGCCCAAGTGAAGGAAGCAAAGCCAGGCAGGTGCTTATTCAGGATGAGTATAGTTTGGAACAGTTATTGAATAGTTTGAATTAAAAAACAGGAATGAAACAATTATTTATTATAGGATTTATATTTTTTTGTATTAATTCATTTGCGCAAAATGATAACAAAGCTCAAAATATTCTAGAGCAGGTGAGTAAAAAAACCGAAGCATTTGAAACAATTAAAGCATCATTCTCATATTCAATGGAGAATGAAAATGCCGGAATGAATGAGGCTTATAAGGGGTCAATTGATTTGAACGGTAAAAAATACCATGTAACTATTCCCGAAATGGGAGTTGAGATTTTTTCAGACGGTCAAACAATATGGACATATATGGAAGATGGGAATCAAGTAACCATTTCGTTAATCGATGAAGAATCAGACGAATTATTGGACCCTGCTAAAATATTTCAGATTTATAAAGGTGACTTTAATTTCGAATTTGTATCCGAAAAGAGTGAAGGAGGCACTGTTTTATATTTGATCGACCTTATTCCTCAAAATGAAGGTGAAGATTTTTCTAAAATTACAATCAAAATTGATAAATCTAAAATGATGATTCAATCAGGAATTGTGTATGATTTTGATGGTGGTTCAACTACCATTATAATAGACAATATGGTCACCAACCAATCAATTCCCGATTCATTTTTTGTTTTTGACAAATCAAAATATAAGGATCTTGAGGTTATTGATTTTAGGTAGATTACTAATTTATTAAGTTAATTTACCTGCTGTTGATATTTCGATAAAGGTTGCACCACAATCTTTTCCGAACCGGCCACCAATGTAAATTATCAAATCATCTTCAGTAATTAAACCATCGGCTATTAAAGAATCAATTGCTGCTTTTTCAATTTTAAATTTATTTTTTTTAACCTCGAGGAATGTTGGTTCAACACCATATGAAAGAGCCATTTCGCGTACAGTCCGCATCGAATGGCACATGGCAATAATTGGTACGTCGGGCCTAAAAGCAGCCAGATATCTGGACGTGCGCCCTGTAGTGGTTGAGGTAACAATGGCTTTGGGTTTTAATTCATTAGCAGCTTTAATTGCTAAATCGGCAAGGTAAACGGGTGTTTCTTGTTGTACCAGAGGGATAGTTATGTCATTACGTTTTTGTTTGCTGGGTTCTACTTCCTTGGCTATTCGATCGAATGTTTTAACAGCTTCTTCCGGGTATTTGCCATAAGCTGTTTCGCCACTTAGCATAATGGCATCTGTTCGTGAAAATATTGCATTTGCTACATCACTTACTTCAGCTCGGGTTGGCCTTGGGTGCTCAATCATACTGTGAAGCATTTGTGTGGCAATAATTACAGGTTTTTTATATTTAACCGATTTCCTGATTAGTTGCCGCTGGATGGTTGGTATTTTCTCAGCGGGTAATTCAATGCCTAAATCACCTCGCGCAACCATAATGCCGTAGGCTTCTTTTAATATTTCATCAATATTGGTTACTCCATCCAGGTTTTCAATTTTTGCAATAATTTTAATTTCGCTGTTGTGTTCATCTAAAATTTCCTGAACAGCTTCTATGTCTTTTTTATTCCTTACAAACGAATGGGCGATAAAATCCAGGTCGTTTTCTATGGCAAAAAGTATAAATTTTTTGTCCTTCTCCGAAATTGAAGGCAGTTGAATTGAAACTGAAGGAACATTGATACTTTTGTTGTTTTTAATAGTACCATCGTTTCCAACGGTGCAAATTAATTTGGTTGGTGTTTTTTCTGAAACAATCAATTCAATGTCGCCATCATCAATTAGAATTTGAGCACCAATAGGCAAGTCAGCAACAAACCCGGTGTATGAAACACTCAGGTTTTTTTGATCTGAATTTTCAAATTGGCCCGATACGTCAATCATTTCACCTTGTTTGACGGTAATTTCCTGTAGCACATTCTTTGTCCTAATTTCAGGCCCTTTTGTGTCAATCAGGATGGCAATTTTTTCAGAAACTTCACGGATATTATCGATTAATTTTTTCCCGCTTTCGGTTGTTATATGCGCAGTATTTATACGAGCCACATTCATTCCGGCATTGTACAACGACCTTATAAAATCAACTTCACAGCGGCTATCTGAAATACTAGCTATAATTTTCGTCTGCCTCATTTTCCCATTTTTTAAAATTCGCACAAATGTATTTTAATTTAAATAAGATAGTGAATATTATTCGTTTAGTGAATAAAAATGGAATAATACTTAACGTAAAAATCAGGAGCTAAAGTTAAATTTGAGCCTTTTTATAGTATAAATACAGATTTAAAATAGTTTGTTGCGGTAGTTTTATTGGTTTGTTATTTGTTTTAATGCTTCAATGCCTAATTTATATGAATTTAATCCAAAACCCATTATACACCCTTTGCAAACAGGCCCGATAACCGATTTATGCCTGAATTCTTCGCGGGTTAATGTATTTGATATATGTATTTCGATTACCGGAGTAGAAACAGCTGATATGGCATCGCGAATTGCAATCGAAGTGTGGGTATAAGCCCCGGCATTTATTATAATACCATCGTAGTTAAAACCAATTTCATGAATTTTGTCAATAAGTTCGCCTTCAATGTTCGATTGGAAATATTCAAGATTGTTATCTAAATAATCATTTTGAAGTGTCTTAAAATAGGAAATAAAGTCTTGATCGCCATACACCGATTTCTCTCTAACTCCCAAAAGATTAAGGTTTGGCCCGTTGATAATTATAATTTTCATGGTTTTTTTCTTATTGAGCTATTTAGTATAACTTTTTTTATTTATCTACGTAATTCTTATTATTATTTAGTAAAATAGTAAAGATCTCTTATTTTGGTGATTATATTTGAACCAAATCTATTAATATTAGTTTATTTAACAAAGATAATAAGAATGTTATGAAATGGGATGATAGTAAAAAGGGGTATGAAAATTATTTGAAGTTGGAAAAATCATTGTCACAGAATTCTGTGTCGGCCTATATAAATGATGTTACCAAGTTAGCTGATTTTTTGGATTTGAATTTTAAAAAGTTGGTTCCGGAAAAAGTTAAGCTTCAACACCTAAAAAGTTTTGTTGAAGCACTTAATGAAAAAGGAGTCAGTCCAAGGACACAAGCGAGGACAATTTCCGGGATTAAATCGTATTTTAAGTATTTATTAATTGAAGGGAAAATTTCAAGCGATCCAACATCGTTGCTTGAATCGCCTAAAGTTGGCCGTAAGTTACCCGATATTCTAAGCATGGAAGAAATCGATATGCTTATTGAAGCTGTTGATTTAGGGAAAGCTGAAGGGCAGCGCAACAAAGCTATGCTTGAGACTCTTTATAGTTGTGGGTTACGTGTTTCTGAATTAGTAAACCTTAAAATTACAAATCTGTTTTTCGAACAAGGGTATGTGAAAGTTGAAGGCAAGGCTGATAAAGAAAGATTAGTGCCAATTAGTAAAAATGGAATCCATGAGATAAATAAATATTTAAACGGATATCGTAAAACGCTAAAAGTAGGTAAAGACAGCGAAAATGTGCTTTTTTTAAACCGCCGAGGCCGGAAGTTAAGTAGGGTAATGATTTTTACAATTATCAAAAATCTTTCGAATAAAGTGGGACTCGATAAAAAAATCAGCCCACATACATTCCGGCATTCATTTGCTACTCATTTAATAAATGGAGGTGCTGATTTAAGGGCAGTTCAGGAAATGTTAGGGCATGAGTCAATCTTAACTACCGAAATTTATACTCACCTCGACAGAGATTATCTAAAATCAACTATTCACCAATTCCATCCAAGGTCATAGGTAAATTTTTTATATATATAATATTTAATTGGGGTGTTAAAGATTTCTTAACATCCTTTTTTTAGGTTGTGGACCCTAAGTGTGTGTATGTTAGGCTGTTGGTGAACTTCATTAAATTTGGTTTGTTAATTTAACTGAATTTATTAAGTATTCAGATTTGTTCTAAAAAGCCGATTGGGAAAAAAAACTATTTTTGTGAGCAAGTAGATTGATTGTTTATTATATAAAGTTAATTATTAGATTGTTATGAAAAAATTGGATTTATCAAAGTATGGCATCAATGATGTTAAAGAGATTGTATACAACCCATCTTACGAACAACTTTTTGAAGAAGAAATGAAACCTGATTTGCAAGGTTTTGAAAAAGCTCAATTAACCGAGTTGGATACAGTAAATGTAATGACTGGTGTATTCACAGGTCGTTCTCCTAAAGACAAATTTATTGTTATGGATGACGTTACTAAAGATACAATGTGGTGGACTTCGGAAACCGCTAAAAACGATAACAAAGCAACAACTCCAGAAGTATGGTCTGAATTAAAAGGTTTAGTTACTAAACAGCTTTCAGGACAAAAATTATATGTAGTTGATACTTTTTGTGGTGCTAACGAAGATTCTCGTTTGAAAGTTCGATTTATTATGGAAGTTGCTTGGCAAGCTCACTTTGTGAAAAACATGTTCCTTCGCCCAACAGCTGAAGAACTTGAAGTATATGGTGAACCTGATTTTGTTGTAATGAACGGATCAAAAACAACTAACCCTAACTGGGAAGCTCAGGGATTAAACTCAGAGAACTTCACGGTATTTAACTTGACTGAAAAAATGCAAGTTATTGGCGGTACTTGGTATGGTGGTGAAATGAAAAAAGGTATGTTCGCAATGATGAACTACTATTTACCTCTTAATGGAATGGCTTCTATGCACTGTTCAGCTAACGTTGGCGAAGCAGGTGATGTTGCTATTTTCTTCGGACTTTCTGGTACCGGTAAAACTACGCTTTCTACTGATGCTTCTCGTAAGCTTATCGGTGATGATGAGCACGGTTGGGATGACGACGGTATCTTCAACTTCGAAGGTGGATGTTATGCAAAAACTATCGATTTAGATAAAGATGCTGAGCCAGAAATTTTTGGTGCGATCAAACGTAACGCTTTATTAGAAAACGTAACTGTTGATGCGAATGGTAAAATTGATTTTACTGACGGTTCTGTAACTCAGAATACTCGTGTATCTTATCCAATCAACCACATCGAAAATATCGCTGTACCTTCAAAAGCAGGCCACGCAAAAAAAGTAATTTTCTTATCTGCTGATGCTTTTGGTGTACTGCCTCCAGTTTCAAAATTAACTCCGGAGCAAACTCAATACCATTTCTTATCAGGATTTACTGCTAAATTGGCAGGTACTGAGCGTGGAATTACTGCTCCAACTCCAACTTTCTCAGCTGCATTCGGTGCTGCATTCTTAACATTACACCCAACTAAATACGGTCAGGAATTAGTGAAGAAAATGGAAGCTAACGGTGCTGAGGCATATTTAGTAAACACTGGCTGGAATGGTTCTGGAAAACGTATCTCTATTCAAGATACTCGTGGTATCATTAACGCTATTCTTGATGGTTCTATCGAAAAAGCTGAAACGAAACAGATTCCTGTATTCAACCTAGAAGTTCCTACTTCTTTGCCAGGTGTTGATACTAACATTCTTGACCCACGTGATACTTACGCTGATGTTGCTGAGTGGAATGAAAAAGCTGCTGATTTAGCTAGTCGTTTCATCAAAAACTTCGTTAAATATACTGACAACGAAGAAGGCAAAGCGTTAGTTGCTGCAGGCCCACAATTATAAGAGATTACTTATAACACATATATTTAAACCCGGTGTTTTTACATCGGGTTTTTTTATGCCAGTGTGTTGTTAATGGTTGATTTTATAGTTGGAAAATTAAACTTAAATCCCGATTTTAATAATTGTACAGGAATCACTTCCGGTGATTCGGTAAGTAATGTTGATGCTTCGCCATAAATTATTTTAAGGATAAACTCAGGGATTTTAAAAAAAACCGGACGGCTAAGTTTTTTTGCAAGGGCAATTGTAAAATCTTTATTGGAAATTGATTGTGGAGCAACTAAATTAAAAGTTCCTTCAATTCGCCCATTTTTTATTGCCCATAAAAATGCAGCTACAACATCGTTGATATGTACAAATGGGAAAGGCTGGTTTCCTTTTCCAATTGCGCCGCCCAGTCCAAATTTAAAAACAGGAACCATTTTTTTTATTGTGGGAGATTTTTTGCCTAAAACCAAACCAATCCTAAATATTACCCTCTGAACATTTTTATTTAAATTTTTCGAAGCATTCTCCCAATCGTAAACAACCTTGCCTACAAATCCGGTATCAAAATTAGTGCTCGTTTCATTGTGTTTTTCACCTGATTTATAAATTCCTATAGCCGATGCTGTTATAAAAAGTTTGGGCCGTTGGTTGGCTGGGAGCAGATTTATGGCATTTACAAGGTTTGTTGTGGTAGAAATACGGCTTTTATAAATGGTTTTTTTATTTGTTGTATTCCAGCGCTTTAGGATGGGTGATCCTGCCAGGTTTATAACGATATCAGTTCCGCTAATGAAACGTGATAATGTTTCAGTATGAGAGTATAGGTCGGCCCTTTTTAAAGCAGATACATTAAATCCTTGATTTTTAAGTTGTGACATTAATTCGGTACCAATATAACCACTGGCACCGGTAATTTTAATTTTTATGGATTTATATGACACCCTTCCTGATTGTTTTAAACCGGATTATGTTTAAAATTACTACATTTTTTGAGTAATTATTACTTGACTGTGTTGTATTTTTGAAAAAAATAAAGAACGTGGTACAAAAACCAGTAAAAAAATCACCCAAAAAAAAGGGCGCAACAAAACGCAAACCTAGCAAAAAGCATATTATTACTAAAAGGAAGAAATATTTATTATTTGCACTTAAAGGAGCAGCCATAGTATTTCTTTTTGTTGTGTTGTTTTTTTTCCTGGTATTTTTTGGGGTATTGGGCCCGGTACCATCCAAGCAGCAACTTATTCAGATTAATAATCCGGTAGCCTCCGAAGTTTATTCAATTGATGGCAAAGTGTTGGGCCGGTATTATGTTGAAAATAGGAGTAATGCAAAGTATAACGAAATTTCACAAAATGTATTTAATGCATTAATTGCTACCGAAGATGCCAGGTTTTACAGTCACCGTGGAGTAGATGAAATGGCTTTATTACGGGTTTTGGTAAAGTCCATCCTTTTGCAGAATAAACGGTCGGGGGGTGGAAGTACGTTAAGCCAGCAAATTGCTAAAAACCTATACCCACGGGTAAAATATGGCCCTTTAACCATGCCGGTTAACAAATTGCGTGAATCGATAATTGCCTACAGACTTGAAAGAATTTATTCTAAAGAAGAAGTTTTAACCTTGTATTTGAATACAGTTTCGTTTGCTGAGAATATTTTTGGTATTGAAGTAGCTGCCGAACGTTTTTTCTCAAAAACTCCAATGAACCTCGATGTCCATGAAGCTGCTGTAATTGTTGGGATGTTAAAAGCCAATAACTACTATAATCCCCGAACTCATCCCGAGAGGGCTTTAAAAAGACGAAATTTAGTTATTAGTCAAATGGAAAAATACGACTATTTGACTGCTGCCCAGGCCGCTGAATTTAAATTAAAACCACTTGATGTTAAGTATCGGGTAATTACGTATAATCAGGGGCCTGCCCCTTATTTCCTCGAAAAACTAAAACCACAGTTACTTGAGTGGTGCGAAAACCATACAAACGAAGACGATGACCCATATAATTTGTATACCGATGGATTAAAAATTACTACAACCGTTGATTATAATCTTCAGAGATATGCCACTCAATCGGTAAATGAGTATATGAAAAACCTGCAAAAGGTTTTTGACAATGACAGGGGTGTAAAAAATGTATTTGAAAAATACCCTGAAATAATCGAAAGTGCAATCAGGCAATCACCAACCTATAATTCCTCCTCCGAATCAGGAAAATCGTATGATGAAGTTTTGGAAACCTATAACAAACAGATTTCTACAACTCTTTTTAAGTGGGAAGGATTAGATCATACAACGATTTCAAGGCTCGATTCATTAAAACATTATTTGAAATTATTAAATACTGGTTTTATTGCCATTGAACCTTCAACAGGTGCCATAAAAGCCTGGATTGGAGGTATTGATTACCGGTTTTTTCAATACGACCATGTAACTGCTCCACGGCAAACGGGGTCCACCTTTAAACCATTTGTTTTTTTGGCAGCGCTGGAAGAAGGATTAGACCCTGAAAAGTATTATACCAATAAGCAGAAAGTTTATTCCGATTATCAGGATTGGTCGCCTCGTAATTCGCACGATCATTATGGAGGGTATTATTCGATGCAGGGCGCCCTGGCAAAATCCATTAATACTGTTTCAGTGGAAGTAATGATGGAAACCGGTATCTCCAATGTCATTGAGGTAGCTGAAGAATTGGGTATTTCTGCCGATTTGCCACGTTTCCCATCTTTAGCTTTGGGGGTGGCATCCATTTCGTTGCAGGAAATGGTTGAAGCTTATGCAACAATTGCTAATGGTGGTGTACCCGTTAAAACAAATTATTTGTTAAAGATTGAAGACCGTAATGGAAATGAATTGGAAACATTTGAATTTATTCAGGAAACTGAACCGGTAGTTTCTCCTGAAAATTGCGATGTTTTAGTGCATATGTTAAAATCGGTGGTGGATGAAGGTACTGGCAGGGGTATACGATCGGTTTATAAAATAAAAGGTGATTTTGCCGGAAAAACAGGTACAACCCAAAATCATGCCGATGGATGGTTCATAGGTATGACGCCTGACCTTGTTGTTGGTTGTTGGGTAGGAGCCGATGATCCAAGGGTTCATTTTCAATCAGAAACATATGGGCAGGGTGCTTACATGGCATTGCCAGTAGTGGGAAAGTTTTTTCATAAAACGTATAACGACCCCGGTTTTACCCATCTATCAAATAATAAGTTTAACCAATTAGATGGTGAGTTATTGGCTCAATTAAATATTCCGCTTTATAAAGAAGTTCTGGAAGTGAAAAAGAAAAAATTTGATCTGGCAAAAATATTTAGTAAAAAGAAAGATAAACAGGAGTTAGAAAAAGTCCCTGATAAAGTTGAAGTTGCAAAGAAAAAAGAAAAAAAGCCGGTTTGGGAAAAGATTAAAAGTATTTTTAAGAAAAAGAAAAAATAGGTTTGTTAATTATTCTTGCTCAATTTTAATGAATGGGCAAAAACAAATGAATATACTTCGCAATTATTAACTTTGTAGGCGAAATATGGCAAACAAATTACCGATATTGGCACGGTTCCACCGTTGGAGGCTCAGGAATCTAAGTGAGAGAGGATTTATTACAGTACTGAGTATAGTTGTTGGGCTTTTAGCCGGAATGGCTGCGGTGATTATAAAAAATGCAGTGTGGATGACTCAGCGGTTTGTTAATTCGCTGGTTTCGACCGAAATGCATAACTATATCTATTTTGCTTTACCATTGCTGGGAATTTTACTCGCATTGTTTTTTATAAAATTTGTGATTCGCGTTGATGTAAGGCATGGTATCCCCAATGTTCTTTTTAGTATCTCAAAGAGAAAAGGGAAAATTAGTAATCATAATTTATTTTCATCGGTAATTGCCAGTTCATTAACAGTAGGGTTTGGTGGCTCGGTAGGATTGGAAGGCCCTACCGTTGCAACCGGTACAGCATGGGGTTCGTTTATTGCCCGGTTTTTTAGGTTGAATTATAAAAATACAATCTTAATGTTGGCATGTGCCTGCGCAGGGGCGATGGCAGCTATTTTTAAAGCACCTATTGCCGCTATTGTTTTTGCTGTAGAAGTAATAATGATCGACCTTACTGTGTTTTCACTGGTACCTCTTTTGCTTTCATCAGCTACTGCGGTTGTTACATCGTATTTTTTTCTTGGTCAGGATGTTTTATATCCTTTTGAAGTGAAGGAAGCTTTTGTTCTTGGAGACCTTCCTTTTTATATTTTTCTGGGAATATTAGCTGGTTTTGTATCGGTATATTTTATAAAAACCTACCTCTTTTTTGATGAGTTTTTCGCAAAATTTAAAAGTAAAATTGTTAGGTTGTTAACCGGTGGGATAGGTTTAGGAGTTTTAATATTTTTATTTCCTTCATTATATGGCGAAGGGTACGAATCAATAAATTCTGGGCTTGAAGGAAATCTTGATTATTTGTTTAACAACAGCTTTTTTTATGGATACAAAGACCAGATTTGGGTAGTTATTGCTTTGCTGGTAATGATTGTCCTGTTTAAAATAGTTGCAACGTCGTTTACATTTGGGGCAGGAGGAGTAGGAGGTATTTTTGCGCCCACGCTATTTATGGGTGTAAATACCGGTTTATTGTTTGCTCAGGTAGTAAATATGACAGGATTTAAACAACTTAATAGTCATAATTTTGCATTGATAGGAATGGGAGGATTGATTGCAGGTGTACTGCATGCACCACTGACAGGCATTTTTCTGATAGCAGATATTTCGGGGGGGTACAAACTTTTTGTACCATTAATGGTGACAGCAACTTTTGCTTATTTGGTGGTACGAACTCTTACACCAAGTTCGGTGTATCACATACAATTAGAGCGGCGTAAAGAATTGTTGACCCACGATAAAGATGCCAATGTCCTTCAAATGCTGGAAGTTAATAAGTTAATTGAAACTGATTTTGAAGTAATTTCTTCAAATGCAACTTTGAGGGATTTAACCATAGCTATTTCGCGAAACCACAGGAATTTGTTCCCGGTTGTTAACGATACCGGTAAATTGGTAGGAATGTTAAAAATGGATGATGTAAGGCATATGATTTTTGATACCGAAAAGTACGATAAAGTACGGGTGGATGAATTAATGTATATGCCCGAATATTTTATCGACCCTAATGACAGCATGGAGGTTGTAGCGAATAAATTTGAGTCGTCGGGTAGGTATAACTTGGCGGTGATTGAGAATGGTAAATACAAAGGATTTATTTCCCGGGCTCGCGTTTTTACCAAATACCGAAAGCATATAATTGATGTTTCTCATGTTTAAAGAAGGACAAAATCAGAAAGCAAAAGCTTTTTACAATAAATTGGTTGCCTGGCGGTATTCTGCCTTCTCTGAACAACAGTTTTTATATGTGTTGAGCCTGTTTGTAGGTTTATTGAGTGGTACGGCTGCATTACTTTTAAAAAACCTGATTCATTTTATTGGCGAACAATTAACACATTGGTTTCCCATAAATTCGCAAAGTATATGGTTTTTGGTGTATCCGCTTGTTGGTATTTTCCTAACAGTTCTGTTTGTTAAATATTTGGTGAAAGATAATATAGGGCATGGAGTAGCAAAAATTCTTTTCTCAATTTCAAAAAAAGGCAGTCACTTTAAAAAACACAATACTTTTACTTCAATGATAGCCAGTTCAATGACCATTGGGTTTGGAGGGTCAGTAGGGGCGGAGGCACCCATTGTTCTTACAGGTGCATCCATCGGTTCAAATCTGGCACGGTTGTTCAAACTCAACTACAAATACGTTACACTAATGGTTGGTTGTGGTGCTGCTGGTGCAATTGCCGGAATTTTTAATGCCCCGATCGCAGGTATTGTTTTTACCCTCGAAGTACTCATGCTAGATATGACAATGGCATACATCATTCCTTTGATGATATCGGCAGTTACTGCTACTATTCTTTCGTATTTTTTTATGGGTGATGCTGTACTTTTGAGGTTTACACAGGTTAATCCATTTCTAATTAGTAATCTGCCCATCTATATTTTATTAGGCATTTTTACCGGGCTGATTTCATTTTATTTTACCCGAATGACCATGTATATTGAAAAGAAGATGGGTTTCTTGAAAAATTTATGGGTAAAGATGTTAGTCGGTGGTTTTACTCTAGGGCTTTTAATATTTATTTTTCCACCGTTATGGGGTGAAGGTTATACTAGTATTGTAAAAGTTTTTAAGGGGGCTGGTTCTGATTTATTAAACAATTCCATGTTTTTTGAGTTTAAGGACAATCCATATATCTTTTTGATTGTGCTTGTGGGAATCTTGATTTTTAAGGTGATTGCCATGGCTTTAACAACCTCTTCGGGAGGAATTGGAGGTATTTTTGCACCAACATTATTTATGGGGGCTGTTGCTGGGTTATTGATGGCAGCGGCCTTAAATACTTTTTATGACTTAGGTTTAGCCGAAGAAAATTTTGCATTGGCAGGAATGGCTGGGATGATGGCCGGAGTGATGCATGCTCCGCTAACTGCTATTTTTTTAATTGCCGAAATTACCGGTGGTTATGGTTTGTTTATTCCGTTAATTGTGACCTCGACCGTGGCTTATGTAACCATTATGCGGTTTGAACCACATTCTATTTATACTAAACGCCTGGCACGTAGAGGTGAATTAAGAACCCATCATAAAGATAAAGCAGTGCTTCAAATGATGGAATTAAAAGATTTAATTGAGACCGATTTTGAGGTGATTTCACCTGATTCTACCTTAAAAGATTTGGTAAAAGCCATTTCAAATTCGCAACGCAATTTATTTCCTGTTGTTGACGCAGAAGGTTTTTTAAAAGGAATGGTGAAAATGGCTGATATTCGTACTATTATTTTTGAAACAGAGTTGTACGACAAAGTACTCGTTAAAGACCTGATGTACATGCCTGAGTTCTACATTTCGCCACGTGATAATATGGAAAAAGTAGCCGAAAAGTTTGAAACATCGGGGCGCTACAATTTAGCTGTAATTGCCGACGGAAAATACCTTGGATTTATTTCACGGGCGGTAGTATTTTCTAAATACCGAAAAACTTTAAAACATTTCTCAAACGATTAATTTGTAATTATTATTTTACGTTTTTCCAATCACCTGTAAAATAAGCTTTTACAATAGATTTTTTTAATAAAACATTTTTTTGAAGTTTTGCCGCTTCCATAAAATCTGTGAACAGGTAATATTGAAACCACCAGGCATACTGGTATTTTTCATTCAGACTTTTAGGATTTAAAAACCGGTTGTACCATTTGTAATTGATATTTAAACGTTTGGCTGCCTCAACAGCCTCAAGTGCATTTTCCCAGTTTTTTTCGGTTGCCGATTTGAATAAATCATTTAATTTTTCGGGTGGTTTTGAGCCTGTATTGTATGTTTCGACGGTACTATTGATGCCATAATCGATCACAAATTAAATGACTGTTCGAATAAGGTATCGCCATCCATATCGAATTTTATAAGGTTAAAAAATCCATCGCCATTGGTGTCTTCATAACCTATAGTTGGGAATTTTTCAGGATTTGATTGGTCACGTTCATATTTTCCGGCATATAAGCCACCCCAACCCTGGTACGAAGCAGCATCCTGATCGATTCGCCAATAGCCTTTTTCAGCGCCAAATAGGATGGATTTTTCCATCAAAACCAATGTACAGGTTTCCTTTCCCCGAATTATCCATATCCCATTCGCCGCGGTCGCCAGTTGCATCGGCTTGAGGATTATTATCTATCCCTCCTTTGTTCATTCCAATTTTAAATGGATTTTTTAGGCTGGTAGAATTCTACACGTTCCCAACGCTCACAATCAATCGTCTTCGTCAAAAACAAACCAGCAGGCATCCCACTTGCCTTTTTCAAAAACAAAGAGCCAGGCCGAATCGTGGTCGGTATAAATTAATTCGTCCATTTTCCGCCAGCGGTCATCAAAAAACAAATTATTTGCTTCAGGAAGGCCTCTCATATTATCAAATTGATGAACCTGATTGGCATATGAAAAACCTTCACCGGAAAAATAGATACTCATATCAAAATCAAATTCATTGGCAGGACCATTGTCATTATCAAGGTCGAAGCTCATGTATGTGTGATCGACCATGGCTGTAGGTTTTATATCTACCTTTTTATTATCCGAAGATTTTTCCTTTTCAAATTCACAACTGTCTTCAAAACGAATGGCTATTTCAGTAAGTTCATCGCCGTCAGTATCATAAAATAAAAATGGATTTTCCCAACTGTAACGTAGGTCGCTAAACCGGTAACTGGGGATTGTGGGCTTTCTGGAATAAGGTTTGCCCATGATAATCTTCATAAAAATTGGTTGAGCCCGAATGTTCCCAGGCGCGAAGTACCAGGTTCTTCCAGTTTACATAATGAAACTCCTGATCATCTTCATCGTCGATTATCCACATGTAATTGCTTGACCATTCCCAATAATTAGTAATATTGGGATTACTGTTTTCGACTATAACCTGCATGTCGGCAGTTCCATCTGAATTATTATCCACCCAGTCGAGGCTTAAATCATAAGGGCCGGCAAAAATACCGTCATTATTCCTGTCAACCAACAAACAATCGTTATCGAGGTCGCCTTCTGTATCGGCGGTGCCCATGTCATCGTCATCGTCAATCCAGATGATTGGGATAGTATCATTGATAAATGATTTAATGATATCCGGATCGCCGTCATTATCCAGGTCAAAGTGCCGGATGGCTGATGAAAAATCGGGTTTAAATGAGCGAATTAGTGAATTGTTAATTGGCAACTGTTGCGCTGTTAGCGAAAAAGCACAAAAAAATAAACAGATAATATGAATAAAATATTTCATTTTAGGATCAATAGGTTTAAACTAAAATCACTAAAATAGTATATTGTTTTAATGTTTAAAAATTATCAGTTTTTTTTGATGAAAGTGATAAGTATTAATTGAAGTTGTCAAAAGTTAAATGAAATATATGATATTTTATCGATTCTATTCAATTTTATGACTCGTCCCTCTCTACACGTAGAGAGGGACGATTGTGACGTGGTTGCAATCAGTGTGAGTTGATATGTGAAAAAGTTACAATCTATTGTAATTATTAAGTGCAGTATTTCAAGTAATTATAAGCATAATTGACATCTAGCTTTAACAAGTTTATAAAAAAAAGCTAGCTCTATTGTCTTTATCTATGTGTTATAGGATTTATTGATTAATAGAAATCAAACTATACTTCCTGTTTTTTGTTAAAATAATCAGGCACAAAAAATTACACAATCAACATCTAAAATGTCGGTTAAACAATGATAGAAAATATCATTAATAGAAGTAATTCGAGTGAAAGAAAAAATCAAATCAAAAAGAATTCAAATTATTTTTTTACTTCTGGGCGCGACCGGAGGCTTTTTATACTGGTATTTTGTTGGTTGCGAAAGTGGTACATGTGCTATAAAATCAGTTTGGTATTGGAGTACCCTTTGGGGTAGTGTAGTTGGTTATTTGATTGGAGATTTTATCTCTGATTTTATAAATAGAAAGAAAAATATTAAATGATAAGCCGTTTTGCCAATATAGTTAAATCTGAAAAGCCGGTATTGGTTGATTTTTATGCCGAATGGTGTGCCCCTTGCAAACAAATTGCACCAATTTTAAAAGAAGTAAAAAGTAAGAGTGCTGAAAGTGTGAGGATTATAAAAGTAAACGTCGATAAAAACCCTTATATCGCTTCCAAATACAATATAAAAAGTATTCCTACAATAATGGTTTTTAAAAGTGGTGAACCAGTTTGGACTGGCACTGGTGTAAAAACATCAAAAGAATTAATAAAAGTTATCAAACGTTTTCTATAATTTGAATTACCTCTGGCTATCACTTGCAAGAACGGGCATACAATTTATTTTTCTTCATTTTTAATTTTAGTTAATATTTTAAAGTTAGGAGATTCCTGATGAATGTTTATCTTTGGAATTATACTATAACTAACTTTTTATCGATAATGAAACGCTATTTGTACTTTGTAACTTTTGTCGCTGCCTTAGGCGGATTAATGTTTGGTTTTGAAACTGCTGTAATTAATGGTGCTATTTATTATGTAGCTGATTATTTCCAACTTACTGATGCCATGAAAGGTATTGTGGTAAGTACAGCTTTGGTTGGGTGTGTTTTTGGAGCCCTCTTAATTGGTAAACCTGGTGATAAATATGGCCGGCGCTATATGTTAAAAATTATGGCTGTTTTGTTTTTATTATCGATGATAGGAACAGGTTTAGCCACTGAATTATGGATTTTTATTGCTGCCCGTTTTATTGGTGGATTGGCCGTTGGTGGTGCTTCTGTATTAACTCCAATGTATATTTCTGAAATATCGCCTGCAAAAATTCGTGGAAAGCTGGTAGCAACAAGCCAATTGGCTATTGTAACAGGTATTCTGGTGGCTTTTTTCTCTGATTATATGATCGATAGTATTTTAGGTGGCAGCTGGCGCTGGATGTTTTTAGCCGGTGTTTTTCCTTCCGCAATTTTGTGGGGATTGTTATTTATGATTCCACGCAGCCCACGTTGGTTAGTGAAAGTTGGGAAAGATGATGAAGCTCTTGAGGTAATTAAAAGGCTAACTCCTGCCGATGAAGTAGATGTATTATACGATTCAATTCAGGATTCGCTTAAAGAAGAAGGCGAACTTAAAAAAGTTTCTCTATTCAAACGAAAATATATGCGATTGGTATTAATAGGAATTGGAGTTGGTATGTTTAATCAGTTTGCCGGCATCAATGTAATCATGTACTATTCCACCGATATTTTCAGGGAGGCCGGATTTTCGGGAGAAGCAGCTTTATTACAGTCCGTACTTATAGGTTTTACTAATCTTATTTTTACCATTATAGCCATGTCGGTTATTGATAAATTTGGCCGTAAAATATTGTTGTATATAGGTTCGGTTGGAATGGTCATTTTTTTAGGCATTTTTAGCTGGGCATTTATTTCAGGGAATACTACCGGTTACATTTTGGTGATTTTGTTAATAGGCTATATTGCCTTTTTTGCCTTTTCGCAAGGAGCCGTTATTTGGGTAATTCTTTCCGAAATGTTTCCCAACAGCGTGCGTGCCCAGGGAATGGCAATAGGTTCATTTTCTCATTGGTTTTTTAATGTTGTAATTGCGCTACTTTTCCCAATTGTTGCAGGAGCAATTGGAGTTGGGAATGTGTTTATCTTTTTTGTTGTGGCAACATTAATTAGTATTCTTTTCTACAGGTTTGCCCTTATCGAAACCAAAGGCAAATCGTTGGAAGAGATTGAAAAACTGGTTCTTAAGAAATAGTTATTCCACCTTGTTTTTAAACTCTTGGTTATCGCTTTTTTAACAGCCTCTGTTGTTTATTTATTTAACAACAGAGGCCGTTGAGTTTTTTATTTCGATGAAAGAAACTTGAATCAAATTGAATTTCCGGTGAAGTGTTTTTTAAGGAATTCGATTGAACTTCCTGCCTCCTTTCCTCAATTCTTCGGAACTTCTCCTAATCCCTAACTTAAGGTTTTGCTTCCGGAATTGATAAAATTAGGCCGTGCAATATGCAACAATAGTAGTAATACTCTAATTGCAATTTCAAAGAATAATTAAGATGTTATCTGCCTCCTTTTTGAATTGATTAAGGAACTTTACACTTTTACTTTTTAATTTTCGGAATTTTATTTTCTGAAATAGCAAGGCGATAAAAAAAGTTTTCTAAATAGTTATTTAAAATGAACCAAAAATCCCTGTAGTTGTCATATAGAAAGATTTATAAGTCTTTTATTTTATAACATATGGCATATCCTCCGATTGTATCAAAACTGGATACAAATAAGCAGGAATTTAAAATAAATTTCGAAAAATACTCACAATTGCTTCACGACTATAATGAGCAGTTGGATAAAACTTTGGTACATGGTAATTCAGCGGCTATTTCGAAACACCAATTGCGTGGAAAATTATTGGCACGCGAACGTATTAATTTGTTAATCGATGAGTATACACCCTTCCTTGAGTTATCACCTATGGCTGCTTTGGGGCAGTATAACGATGAATTCCCATCAGCTGGGATAGTTACAGGTGTCGGACTGGTTAATGGAAGAGAATGTATTATTGTGGCCAACGATGCTACTGTTAAAGGTGGCACTTACATTAAAGAAACCATTAAAAAACACATCAGGGCTCAGGAAATTGCTTTTCAGAACCATTTGCCCTGTATTTATTTAGTTGATTCAGGTGGAATATATTTGCCTGAGCAAGCCAGTGTTTTTCCCGACCGATTTGATTTTGGCCGCATTTTTTACAATCAGGCACAAATGTCGGCAGCCGGAATACCACAAATTTCAGTAGTAATGGGTTCATGTACAGCAGGGGGAGCTTATGTTCCTGCGTTAAGTGATGAAACTATTATGGTAAAAAATCAGGCCACTATTTTTATAGGTGGCCCTCCGTTGGTTAAAGCCGCTACCGGCGAAGAAGTTACTGCGGAGGAATTGGGTGGCGCCGATGTTCATACGAAAATTTCGGGTGTAGCAGACCACCTTGCAGCCGACGATATTGAAGCCATTAAAATATGCCGAAATTGTGTTGCTTCATTTTCACAACCAGATAAACAGGTATTAGAAACAAAATCAATAGATGAACCCATTTATGATGTATCAGAATTGTATGGTTTAATATCTGATGATTCAAAAAAACAGATTGATGTACACGAATTAATTGCCCGGATTGTTGATGGTAGTCGATTTTCAGAATTTAAAGCTGAATATGGTAAATCATTGATAACTGGTTTTGCCCATATAATGGGTTTTCCCGTTGGAATTATTGGAAACAATAGTTTTTTGACTTCTGAAAGTTCGCTAAAGGGGGCACACTTTGTACAGCTTTGTAATCAGCGCAAGACACCTGTTTTGTTTTTACAGAATATTACCGGATTTGTAGTAGGAAGAACATTTGAACATGGAGGAATTGCACGCGATGGAGCAAAATTTATTCATGCAGTTGCAAATCTTACGGTTCCAAAACTGACATTGGTATTTGGGAATTCGTATGGGGCTGGGAATTATGCTATGGCAGGACGGGCATTTGACCCAAACTTTTTGTTTATGTGGCCCAATTCCAGGATATCGGTGATGGGCGGCGAACAAGCAGAAATGGTACTTAAAAGTGTCGGAAATAAAAAAGCAGAGGTACTGATTGACCAATTTAAAGAGGAAGAAACCGCCCTGCACAGCACTTCACGAGTGTGGGACGATGGTGTTATTGATCCTGCTGATACCCGTAAAATATTGGCTCTGGCAATTTCTGTTACACTAAACAAAAAATTTGAAGCCCCCAATTATGGCATTTTTAGGATGTAGTTATGGAAAACAAATTTGAATATATCACCTATAAAGAGAAGGTTGGAAAAGCAGTTTTAAAGCTTAACAGGCCTTTGGTTCACAATGCCTTAAATTATCAAATGCTCGTTGAAATAAACGAGGTTGTTAAATTAGTTTCTACAAATGATACTGTTGAAGTATTGGTAATTTCAGGAAAAGGAAAGTCATTTTGTGCCGGAGCCGATATTTCCTGGTTTGCAGGATTGCGCGATTTACCTGTTGAAAAACAAAAAGAACAACTTAATATTTTGCCTCAGGTTTTATGGTCGTTGTATAATTGCCCAAAACCCACTATTGCTCAAATCCATGGTTTGGTTATAGGTGGAGGTATTGGATTAACTGCTGCCTGCGATTTTGTAATCAGTACTAAAAATACACGATTGGCATTTAAGGAAGTCCATCTGGGTATTGCCCCCAGTACAATTTCTCCTTTTGTTTTTGAAAAAACTGGTGTAAAACCTGCTCAACAATTGATGCTAACAAGCGAATTTTTTAATGCTTCTTTTGCCAAAAAAATAGGGTTGATATCGGAAGTTGTTAAAGAAAAAAAGATGAAAAAAACTTCAGATTTATTGATTGGTAATTTGTCGGAGGGTGGAAACGAGGCTAAAACAAACATAAAAACTTTGGGGCAGATGGTGGGGAACAAATTTGTTACAAAACAAAATTTGAGCAAAACTTTAACGCATTTAATTAAAATGATAAACTCTGAAGGAGCCAGTTTGCGGTTGGAAAAATTTATCAGTAAAAAAACGGCTTCTGAACGTGATGAGTAGAAACAAAATAAATAGGCTATTCATTGCGAACAGGGGTGAAATTGCAGCACGAATTACTCGTTCGGCTAAAGAATTGGGTGTAATTACAGTTATCACTTATACCGCAAACGATTGTAATAGTTTGCATGTGCAATTAGCCGATAAAGCTGTAAGTTTGGGTAATAAAAGTTTATCCGAAACTTATCTTTCTCCTGAAAAAATGGTGGAGGTGGCTAAAAACGAACAGTGTGATGCTGTTCATCCGGGTTATGGATTTTTATCAGAAAATGACCGATTTGCTGAACTCTGTCAACAAAATGGATTACTTTTTATTGGCCCTTCAACTCAAACTATTCGAAAAATGGGGGATAAGAAGGAAGCTAAAAAATTAGCCCAGCAATGTGGTGTTCCAGTATTGGAAAATTTGGTTTTATCAAAAGAATCAAATATAAATGGTTCCTCGATTCCTGAATTCCCTTTGCTCATAAAAGCAGTAGCAGGTGGTGGTGGTAAAGGAATGTATATTGTCGAAAATCATAGGGAATTAGGCTTAAAAATAGAACAAGCTAATCGTGAAGCATTAACCTATTTTGGCAATGGGCAATTATACATTGAAAAGTATATTAAAAATGCGCGTCACATCGAAATTCAGTTATTGGGCGATAATTTTGGGAACCTGATTCATCTGTTTGATCGGGAATGTTCATTACAACGTCGCCATCAAAAAATAATTGAAGAAGCCCCTGCCAGCTCAATTTCTGAAGAATTACGAATTAAATTAATTCAGGCAGCTTTAAAAATTGGAAAGGCTGTTAATTATTCGGGAGTGGGTACCATTGAATTCCTTGTTGATGTTGATGAAAAACTTTTATTTCCTCGAAATGAACACCCGTATCCAGGTGGAGCATGGTGTAACTGAAAAGGTAACCGGTATTGATATTGTTAAGGAACAATTATTAATTGTTTCAGGTAATAAACTCACATATAGTCAAGAGGAAATAAAAATTAGTGGTTATGCTATCGAAGCCAGAGTTTACGCCGAAAATCCCTTAAATAGTTTTATTCCTGTTTCAGGTGAATTGGTAAAAATTGAGTTCCCAAAAATGGAGGGGAGCCGAATTGACACACACCTTCAACTGCCACACCATTTACCTGCCGAGTACGATGCTTTATTAGCAAAGTTGATTGGATTTGGAGAATCACGTGAAATGGCAAAAAAACAACTTGAATTTTTACTTAATAATACGGTATTGCTGGGCTTGCCGAATACCATTCCTTTTTTGGTTAACCTTTTAAATGAAAAGGAATATATAGAGAATCAAATTTCGACAGATTTTATCGAAAATAATTATAATCGGTTCAGTTATAAACTAACCGAACAGTTTGTTGAGGCACAGTTTTTTGTGCAAATTTTTTATTTGATTTATCATTTTCAACTTAAAAAAGTTATACCAGATAATGTATGGTTGCAGATTGGCAATTTAAAGAACACACAATCTCTCATTATTACCATTAATGGCACACCTCAAAAAGTAGTTTGTACAAACTATGGTGAGAAAATTAATGTTGTTGCCGGCAATAAGCAAGTCCTTGTCGAAAAGTTTTGGTTTAAACCAGGATGATTTGGTTTTTTTAGTTGAAAATCAAAAATATATGGCCCAGGTTTATCCAGGTCATGATTGTACATTAATTCAATATGGGGCTTTAAATTTCCGGGTATTTTCGAACGGACTGCTAAATGAGGCAAAAATTATTAAAACAAAACAGGCAAAAAACAGTTATGACAGTAGAATAGTTGCTCCTTTTTTCGGAAGGATTATAAAAATAAATTCTAAAAAAGGAGGAAAGATTAAAAAAGGTGAAAGTTTGATTATTCTGGAATCCATGAAAATTGAAAACCATATTGTTAGTCCGGCCGATGCTGTCGTTAAAGAAATTAAAGTAAAAGAAGGCAATCAGGTGAAGGAGAATGAGTTATTGGTGGAGTTAGAGTTTTAAAATTTGTGTGATAGTTAAATATGAACGTATTAATTACAGAAAAAAATACAAAGCTGAGGGAAAAAATCAGGGCTTTTGCTGAAAAGGAAATAAAACCTGTTATTTTAAAATACGATAAAAACGAAGAGTTTCCTGTTGATTTGATTAAAAAATTGGGTATAACTGGTGTATTTGGGATCAATGCCCCCAGAAATTATGGAGGTGGAGGTTACGATACGTTAAGTTATATAATTGCTGTTGAAGAATTAGCACGGGTCGATGGATCTGTCGCTGCCACTGTGGCTGCGCATAATTCGTTGGGTATTGGGCCAATTGTAGAGTTTGGATCCGAAGAACAAAAACGTAAATACATTCCTTCGCTTTGTAATGGCGAAAATCTTTGGGCTTTTGGTTTAACTGAAAAAAATGCTGGCTCCGATGTCCAGGGGTTGGAAACAACCGCTGATTTGGGAAATGGTTTTTGGAATATAAACGGTTCTAAGTTGTTTATCACCAACGGTAGTTCAGCCTTAAGTAAAGGTATTACTGTTGCTGCAATTACAGGAGCAAGGGCAGGAGGTAAAAAGGAGATCTCAGCCATTTTGGTTGAGAATAATTCGATGGGTGTTACCTCCAAACCAATGACTGGCAAGCTTGTTTGGCGTGCAGCCGATAATGGCCATATTAAATACGATAATGTTAAAGTGCCGGAGGAAAACATTCTTGGCGAGCGAGGGAAAGGGATTCGTATTATGCTCAAAACCATTGATAATGGCCGGTTGTCAATTGCAGCTTTAGGATTAGGTTGTGCACAGGGGGCATTCGAAATGGCTGCACAATATGCGGTTAAACGGAAACAATTTGGAAAAAAAATAGCCGAATTTCAGGCAGTTGCTTTTAAGCTTGCCGATATGGAAGTAAAAATCGAAAATGCCCGGAATACGTTGTATAATGCCTGTTGGTTAAAAGATAATGGATTTGAATTTGGAAAACAATCGGCCATAGCTAAATTGTATTGTTCTGAAGTGGCAAAAGAAGTGACCGATGAAGCCATACAAATATTTGGTGGTGCCGGTTTACTCAGCGAAAACCATATCGAACGGTTTTACCGCGACCAGCGTTTATTACAGATTGGTGAAGGTACCAGCGAAATTTTACGAATGGTCATTTCGCGTAAAATAATTAAAAGTGCTGAAGAAAATTTGTTGTAGATTTAAAGACTATATTATCAAAAATGGTTCGTTAAGCTCACCATGACTGGAGTGTCATCCGCAGTTTATCGAAGCGTTATAATAACTAAGTAAAAATAGTACGACTGTTCAATATGGCTGAGATTTTTATTTTGTGTCACAGTGAGCTTGTCGAACTGTGTTATATACATTGATAAATAAATTATTATAATGAATGACCGTAAATCTGACCACATAAACCTCGCTTTTCAGGCACAATTAACTGAACTCAAAAACGATAAAAGGTTTTATTATGAACCATTATTATCGGGCCATCCACAATCAGGCGACGAGGAATTTATTTTTCTGGGAAAAAAGGTGCGGACTCCTTTTTGGGTTTCGAGCATGACAGGAGGAACAAAAAATGCCGGGGAAATAAATTCCAGGTTAGCGCAGGTTTGCCGTGAGTTTGGATTTGGTATGGGGCTTGGTTCATGCCGGAAATTATTAACCGACAAAATATTTTGGCCCGATTTTGATTTACGAAATATAATTGGTGACAACCTTCCGTTTTATGCTAATTTAGGAATTGCACAAGTTGAAGAATTGCTTCATACTAAAAAAACAGATAATATAATTCGGTTAGTTAATGAGCTTCAAACCGATGGATTAATTCTTCATGTAAATCTTATGCAGGAGTGGTTTCAGCCCGAAGGTGACTATGTAAAAAATCCACCCATTGATACCATTAAACGATTACTTGAGAAAATAGATTTTCCACTTATAGTCAAAGAGGTAGGGCAGGGAATGGGCCCCAAAAGCCTCCGGCAATTGTTAAAATTACCTTTGGCAGCCATCGAGTTTGGAGCATTTGGAGGCACGAATTTTTCAAAGCTGGAAGTATTAAGGTCTGATAGTCCTGAAGCGAATCCATTTGAACCACTTGTTTATGTTGGGCATTCGGCTTTCGAAATGGTTAATTATATCAAAGAAATTGTTCAGGATGAAAAAAATACCAAGTGTCAACAATTAATAATATCAGGTGGTATTGCTAATTTTTTAGACGGTTATTATTTGGTTTCTCAAAGCCCTTTGCCCGCTGTTTATGGGCAGGGAGCTGCTTTTTTAAAACACGCTCAAAACAGTTATAGCCAACTTCAATTATTTGTCGAGAACCAGCTAAAAGGTTACAGGTTGGCTCAGGCTTTATTAAAAGTAAAAT
The DNA here is from genome assembly GCA_963666575.2 of Prolixibacteraceae bacterium. Classification (GTDB taxonomy): domain Bacteria; phylum Bacteroidota; class Bacteroidia; order Bacteroidales; family Prolixibacteraceae; genus JABMQB01. Next base: position 62,037 of record CAXXYG010000013.1, on the reverse strand, counting down.
AATTGGGATGAAGGAAATTCAGTTTATTAATGGTTTTTCGAAATGGGATAAAAAGCAAAAAGTTGCTTTAGTGGCTGAATTAACCGGCGAAAGTACTGCCCAAATCCAATCCTATAATTGGGGCAACAAAGCCGATTCTGAAATTCTAAATAGTATGAGTGAAAATACTGCCGCTCATTTTGGTTTGCCTTTTGGTTTGGCTCCTAACTTCAAAATAAATAACACCAATTACGTGCTGCCTTTGGTTACCGAAGAAAGTTCAGTAGTGGCAGCTTTGGCAAGTGCTGCAAAATTTTGGTATGCACGAGGGGGATTTAAAACCACAGTATTGGAACCATTAAAAAAGGGCAGGTTCATTTTTTTTGGCAAGGGGAAATTGATGTGTTGGGAAAGGTTTTTCCGGAGTTTTTAAAAATAGCAAAATCAGAAACTGATCAATATTACACAAAATATGCGTCAGCGAGGTGGTGGAATCCTTGCTTTTCGGTTGCTGGATAAAACCGCTGATATCCCAAATTATTACCAGTTAGATGTTGATTTTGACACGCAGGATGCCATGGGAGCAAATTTTATTAATTCAGTTCTTGAAAAACTGGGGCAGGTGTTTCTGGATTTCCTGAAAAATCAGTTTCCTTCTGAAAAAGAACCCGAAATAATAATGGCAATTTTATCAAATTATACACCCGATTGTTTGGTGGAAGCCTCAGTTGAATGTGCTTTTGATGAATTAAATGGATTTGTTGAAGGCATGTCTGGTAGTGAATTTGCTAATCGTTTTCAAAAAGCAATTCAAATTTCGAATGTTGATGTATCGCGGGCTGTTACGCATAATAAAGGGATTTTTAATGGCATCGATTCGTTGGCGATAGCTACCGGAAACGATTGGCGCGCCATTGAAGCAGCTGGCCATGCTTATGCTTGCCGCAATGGGGCCTATTCGGGGTTATCAGAAATAAATATTGAAGATGAAAGGTTTCGCTTTTCCATAAAAATGCCCATGAATATTGGAATTGTTGGAGGTACAACCAGTATTCACCCTCTGGCTAAATTGTCGCTTAAATTGTTGCAGAATCCTTCGGCTAAAGAATTAATGGGATTGTTTGCTGTTGCCGGACTGGCAAGTAATTTTTCAGCAATCGCTGCATTAATTGGTAAAGGTATTCAACAAGGCCATATGAAATTACACCTAAAAAATATACTTACACAATTAGAAGCTACACCAGCACAAAAACAACTGGCCGAGGATTATTTCATAGGCAAAACGGTTGTTTATTCCGAAGTTGAAAACTTTATTAAAAATAACTAATGGCCCAAAGTTTTTATTCAAAAGGTAAATTATTGATTACTGCCGAATACCTTGTTTTAAATGGGGCAAAAGCATTAGCTGTTCCTTTAAAACTGGGGCAAAAAATGACTGTCGAAAGAGGTGAAACAAATAATTTTATAAGGTGGAAGAGTTTTTTTAATAATAAATGCTGGTTTAACAGTACTATTTTAATTGATTCTATCAGGATTACCAATAATATGGATTTTGGAAATGTGGATTATATACGTAATCTACTTCTTGCGGCCAGAAAGTTAAATCCAGAGTTTCTCTCAGAAAAAAATTTGTGTGCAGTTAATAATTTTTTAGAATTTTCGCCCGATTGGGGATTCGGAAGTAGCAGCACACTTATTTCGAACCTGGCGTATTGGGCAAATATTGACCCTTTTGAATTAAATAATATAGTATCTAACGGATCGGGTTATGATATTGCATGCGCCAGGGCAAAAACTCCAATCGTTTACCAAAATCAAGCGGAGGGACGGTTAATTCAACCTGTCAATTTTAATCCGCCTTTCTCTGAAAACCTTTATCTGGTATGGCTGGGGAATAAAAAAAGTACAGAACAAAGTATAGGGTGGTATCTAAAACATAATCGTCCTTCACAAATTGAAATTGATTCCATTTCAGAAATAACCGAAAAAATAAGTTTTGAGTCTGACTTTGTGCTTTTCAGAAAAATGTTAAGTGAGCATAATTTGTTGATGGAGAAAGTATTAAATGTTACATCGGTTCAAAATCAATATTTTACCGATTTTGATGGTATAATTAAACCATTGGGTGCATGGGGCGGCGATTTTGTTTTAGTAGCTTCAGAAAAACCTGAAAGTGAAATAAGATTGTATTTTGAATCAAAAGGATTAACAACTTTGTTTAAATGGCATGAACTTGTAATTGACGAAATTGTTGATTAAAGTTGAATGGCAAACAAATCTGAAACTAAGAAGGTTCAATGGCGAAGTCCTTCAAATATAGCATTGGTAAAGTATTGGGGAAAACTTCCCAATCAAATTCCTTTGAATCCGTCATTGAGTATGACTTTGGCAAATTCGTATTCGGAAACAAAAATTGAATATTCAAAAAAAAGTCAATCCGACTGCCTTATTACGTTCGAGTTCCGGTTTGAAGGAAAAGAAAATGGTGGTTTTCAAAACAGGATTTTCAACTATTTAAAATCTTTAATTCCCCAGTTGCCTTTTTTAACAGAATATTTTTTTTCAATAACAAGCAGCAATAGTTTTCCACATTCGGCGGGTATTGCTTCATCGGCTTCGGCAATGAGTTCGCTGGCATTGTGTTTAACATCGATTGAGTACCGTATTAATAGATGGCGAAATGGACGATGAGTTTTTTACAAAAGCTTCGGAATTGGCCCGATTGGGTTCCGGAAGTGCCTGCCGGTCGGTGTATGGAGGTTATGTGTGCATGGGGTTTATCAAATGTATTACCAGGGCATTCATCCGATTTAGTTGCTCAGTCAGCTTGATACTGATAGTTGCTCCTATATTTCAGAATTTGTTGGATTCCATTTTAATAATCGATGAGAAGCCCCAAAAAAGTTGGAAGTTCACAAGGGACATCAATTAATGGATAACCACGTTTATAAAAAAACCAGGATTCAGCAGGCAAATCATAATTATAAATCATTAATTGGGGCAATTAAAAACAGGTGATTTTGAAAAATTTGCTGCTATTGTTGAAGCAGAAGCTTTGGCAATACATGCGTTGATGCTTACTTCCGATCCCTGGTATGTGTTGTTAAAACCAAATACATTTCAAGGTAATCGAAAAAATTCGTGATTTTAGGAAACAATCAAATATTCCAGTTGTTTTTACTATTGATGCCGGGCCTAATGTACATGTACTGTATCCCGAAAAAGTGACGTGACAAGGTGCGGTTTTTTATAAATAATGAATTGGTTTTATTTTGTAGTGAAGGAAAAATTATTCATGATAAACAGGGTGGAGGTCCGGAGGAGATAGGGTATTATGGTAAAAACCTTTAGTTCAAAACTAATGTTATTTGGTGAATATTCTGTGCTGTATGGTTCTTCAGCATTGGCAATTCCTTTTTCAGAATTTTTGGGCAGGCTAAAGTTCGATAAAAATCCAAATAGTATTGTTTTGGCCAATCAGAAAAAACTAGGAGCTTTTTTACAGTTTCTGAAAGGAAAAAATATATCGTTTTTAGATATTTTAAGGTTTGAAGAAGATTTGCTAAATGGACTCTATTTTGAATCAACTATACCCCAAAATTATGGTTTAGGAAGTTCAGGGGCTTTGGTCGCCTCCGTTTTTGAAGAATACAATTTATTGCCCGAATTTACAACCAATAGATTGGGTGAATTAAAAACTTATCTGGCTCAATTGGAGTCATTTTACCATGGTAATAGTTCAGGTATTGATCCTTTGGTCTCTTTTCTGAATAAATCTGTTTTAATTGCTGATAACAAGCCACCCAAAATAGTTGGATTAAGTGATTTAAGTTACGATGAAAGTGTAGGCATTTTCCTGATTAATACACAAATACATTCTTCGACAAGTGATGTTATGAATTATTTTCAACAACAGTACAAAAACACATTTTTTAGGAGGTTATTTGAAAATGTATATATACCAAGTAATAATAAAAGTGTAAGTAGTTTTTTAAATAACTGGGAAGTTTTTTTTGAAGAGCTTGAGATATTGATACGGTTTCAGTTACAGAATTTGACAGGGATGATACCAAAAAACTGGGATGTGATTATTGAAGACGGACTTAAAAATAAAAACTGGTATTTAAAAATCCTTGGGTCAGGTGGAGGTGGTTTTTTGTTGGGTTTTACAAAAAATATAGTCCTTACAAAAGAGCTTTTTGCCCAAAATAATATTAACATCATTCCGGTGCGATTGGTGGATTAAAGAAATAGTCATGGAGGAAAAATTAGATTTTAAAATTGATATAAACCAGTTAAAACCAACAAAGCGGTTGCCCCGATGGATGAAAGCACAGATGCCAAAGGGTAAAAATTTTATAACAGTTAAAAATCTTATAAAAGATAACGGACTTCATACAATTTGTACCAGTGGTAATTGCCCGAATAGGGGAGAATGCTGGAATGCAGGAACAGCTAGTTTTATGATATTGGGGAACAAGTGTACACGTAATTGCAGGTTTTGTTCAGTACCCAATTTAATTCCTGATCCGGTCAATTGGGAAGAACCTCTAAAACTCGCTAAAACAATCCAGTTATTGAACTTAAAACATTGTGTCATCACATCGGTCGACCGGGATGACCTTGATGATGGCGGTTCATCTTTTTGGGCTGAAACTATCAGGCAGATTAAACTACTAAATCCAAACACCACCACTGAATCATTAATTCCTGATTTTAATGGTGAAACTGAATCGATACAAAAAGTGATTGATGCAGGCCCCGAAGTTATATCGCACAATGTTGAAACCGTTGAAAGGTTAACTCCGCTGGTTCGCAGCCATGCCAGGTACCGAAGGAGTTTAAAAGTGCTTGAATACATAGCCGGTTCGGGGACCGTTGCCAAATCAGGCATTATGCTTGGATTGGGAGAAAAAAAGGAGGAAGTTTTACAAACACTTACCGATTTAAGGAATGTGAATGTAAAAGTGGTGACAATTGGGCAATACCTTCAGCCAAATCCTCACCTACTAAAAGTCGAAGAATATATTCGTCCTGAAGAATTTGAGTTTTATAAAATTGAAGGTTTTAAACTTGGTTTTTCGTTTGTTGAAAGCCATGCCCTGGTGCGTTCGTCGTACCATGCCGAAAAGCATGTAAATGCATGATGATTTGTGATTTGCAATTTTTGATTGATGATATTTGAATGATGGCAAAATTTCAAACTTCAGTTCTGGAAGTACATTTTTATACTGAATCACTATTTTACATCCGGTTCGAACGAAAGGGATTTAAATTTAAGTCGGGGCAGTACCTTGTACTTTCTTTTCCTGAATCGGCTGAGAGCCGTGAATATTCCATTGCCAGTGCAGAAAATAGTCCCTATTTGGAAGTACTGGTAAAAGAAGTGGAAGGTGGTAACTTTTCTTCGAAGCTTAAAAGTATTAATAAAGGAGATTTTATTGAAGTGGAAGGGCCATTTGGATTTTTTGTTTTGAGGGAAGATGAAATTCTTAAGAAGGAATTTGTTTTTATTGCTACTGGCACCGGCATTTCTCCTTTCCAGAGTTTTGTAAAATCAATTTCAACTCTTAATTACCAACTTCTTCATGGTGTACGTAATAAAAAAGATGCAGGAAATAGTACTTATTTCCCTCCACAAAAGTACACCCTTTGTACATCACGTGAAACTTCCGGGCAATTCAAAGGGCGTGTAACCGATTTTTTATTTCAACAACCTATCGCAATGGATAAAATATATTATTTGTGTGGTAATGCAAAAATGATTAATGATGTATCCGATTTATTGGAAGATGCCGGAGTCCCCGTAAAAAATATAAGGTCGGAGGTGTTTTTTTAAATTAATTCAACACCGGACGTGGCACGATGTTAATGCGATTAGGCTTTTAGCCTAACCAAGGTTGCTGATTTTAAACGGAACACCAACCCTGTAGGGGTATAAGCATAAACTTCGGGAAAGATTCATTACTTTAGTATCAAAATCTAAACCTATGCGAAACTTACTTCTGCTTATAGCCTTAATAGCGGTGTTTTCATGTAAAGATGAACCCCAATGGACAAACTTATTAGATAAGGACCTAACTCAATGGGATAAATACCTCAGTTACCAACATAAAATTGGGTATGATGGCCGAGTGCCAAAGGACAGTGATGGGAATGACATCCCGCCAATGGGGCTAAACAACGATAAATTAAATGTTTTTACCGTTATTGAAGAGGAAAATGAGCCTGTATTAAAAGTGAGTGGCGAAGTATATGGGTGTGTATTTACAAAAGAAGAATATGCCAATTACCACTTTAGTTTACAGGTAAAATGGGGCGATAAAAAATGGGAACCCCGTAAAAACTTATTAAAAGATTCGGGTATTTTGTATCATTCAATAGGCCCTTTGGGTGCTGAACACTGGCGGTCGTGGATGTTGTCGCAGGAATTCCAGATTATGGAAGGCCATATGGGAGATTTTTGGAGCCAGGCAAATTCTGCCATCGATATAAAAGCATTTATTCCCGAATATATTATGAATCCTGTGGCACACAAAAGCCAATCTTTTATCCCTTTAGGAACAGGGGAAACCATTCAGGGATTTTGTCTGCGTAGCGCTAATTATGAAAATAAACCCGGTGAATGGAATACACTGGAATTAATATGTTTTGAAGGTAAAAGTTTGCACATTGTCAATGGCCGTGTTGTTATGATTTTACAAAATTCAAGGTATGTTTCTGAAGGCAAAAAAGTGCCTTTGGTAAAAGGTAAAATTCAATTACAAAGCGAAGCTGCCGAAGTGTTTTATAAGGATATAAAAATTCGGCAATTGGAAACTTTACCTGATGTGTATTCATTGTATTTTCAATAGGTTCTTTGTTATTTGCCCTGAAAGGGCACAAGCAACCACATCGGGCATTGCCCTATGTGCAAGGACAACCTCAACCATTAGTACTGAAGGGGCGTAAGCACATTAAAATCACAAATCACCAATTAAAACTCCTTTCCCATACAGATACTTTCGGGCATATCTGAGTAGGGGCCATAATTTTTAATTCTCTGGTAACCCGATTTTTTATAGAGTCCAATTGCCTCGGGGTGATTAAGCCCTGTTTCGAGCAGGGTGGAGGTGATGCCTTCCTCTTTTGCCCAGGTTTCCAGCTCCAATAAAACTAATTTACTGATGCCTTTTCCCCGGTATTCCTTTTTAACAAACATCCGTTTTATTTCAGCTGTATTTCCCCCAAGATTCCGGAAAGCCCCACTGGCAACAGGTACGTTATTAGCCGTTAATACCAGTGCCCGGTTGTCGGGTGCTAAAATGTTATGAGCGACATACTCTTGCTGACGACCTGGATTTCGTTCCCACAGTTCAAGGTTGAGCAAATCAATCAGTGACACAAATTCAGGATCGTTAGGAGTAACACGCTTAATATGTATATTCATACGTTATAATGAACGTTACTTTGAACTAATTTCATTAAAAATTGAAGTTATCAATCTGGTTTCAACTTCAGAGAATTCAGCAATAACTTCTTCCTGCGTTTTATTTTTGGCTATTAATTCCTGAACCTTTTGCTGGCGTTTTACGGTGGTTTGAATGTGTTCTTTTATTTCCTGCCTTCCAATAATATCAGCATGACCGCTACTGAATTTTTCAGCATCGAGAGTTTCCAGCATTTTTGTGAGGGTTTTAACATGCTCAAATGAGTTGCCATTTTTATTGGAATGGATTAATTGAGGGCGGCCGCTAAAAAACTGGTCGCCAATAAAAGCCACTTTTTCATCAGGGAAATAAACCACACAATCGCCGGTGGTATGGCCAACCCCAAAATAATGCAGCTCCACTTTTGTATTTCCCATCCATATATCCATGTTATTTATAAAGGTAAGGGAGGGTACAAAAGGGAAAAATTCAGGTTCGCCCCAGTCAGAGGCCCTTCCAAAGTTTTCTTTAAAAAAATCACTGCGGCAATTTTCGTGAGCCACAAAAGTTACGGTTTTTGGAAACCACCTGTTGCCCATAATATGGTCGCCATCGCTGTGGGTATTAACGAGGTATTTAATTGGTTTGTCTGTTATTTTCTGAATAGCATCAATGGTTTGTTTTACTGAAATCTCATCCATTTTTGAATCGATCACTAAAACACCATTTTCGCCAATGAAAGCTCCTCCATTGGCACCTCTTCCACCCATAATTTCATACAGGTTCCCTGAAATATTTTTAAGAGTTACAGGTACCGATTCCTGATTCTGGGCAAAAAGGAAGGTTGATAAAAATAGGCAAATGATACTTATTCCTGTGAGTTTAATGTTTTTCATGGTAGCTAATTTTGAAGTTAGTGATGACTAAGATACAAAATTGGAGGAATTATTTTTTGATCAGGTAATTACAATAATTATTATTTAATGACGATTTAAAGGTCAATCATAATTTTTATGGATTTATCGCCTTGTTTTTCGATAAAATCATATGCTTCGGTGTATTTTTCAAACGGAAAAGATTTTGTCAGAAGTGGGGCAGTTTTTATTTTACCGGCTGAAATCATCTCAACTGCTGATAAATAGTCTTCGTGGCGGTACATCATCGAACCAAACACATTTAGCTCGTGTTCGCCTAAATAAAACATATTTATTACCGGATTTTTTGCATAAACTCCAAGTATTACAATATCTCCTCCTTTTTCGACGTGTTTCATTAAAACATCCAGCGAATCCTGAACACCCGCAGCCTCAAAACCTACCTGAAATCCTTCGTCACCAAAAAAAGATGTAACGCCAGTATCAAATGGTGTTTTGGCAATATTCAGGTTACCTTCTATTCCACATTGTTTAGCTATATTCAACCGGTAATCACTCACATCGGTAATAAGTATTTTTTTTGCTCCCCTGGTTTTGGCAAATTGGGCCACTAAATTTCCAATTGTTCCGGCACCCGATACAACAACATTTTTCCCTTTTAGGTTGGAAGCACGGTTGGTGGAATGAGCACCTACCGCTGCCGGTTCAATTAGGGCTCCCTGTTCCATGGTCATAGTATCGGGGAATGGTACTATTCTGTCTTCAGGAATAATAAACAGGTCTTGTGCGACTCCCGGGGCTTGAAATCCCTGAACTTTTAATTCCTGGCAGGCATTGTATTGCCCTTTTTTGCATGGTCCACAAATCCCACAAACCAACTGCGGCCGGGCAGTTGCCTTTTCACCCGGAGATACATTTTGAACTGATTTCCCAACAGCTTCAACGATTCCTGAATATTCGTGCCCCTGAACCACGGGGTAGGGTGTAGCAGGATGTTTGCCATGGTATACATGAATGTCGGAACCACAGATGCCAATTTTTTTTATCCGTAATAAAATTTCATTTTTTTTAAGTTGGCCTGGCTCCGGTACTTCCCGAAACTTAATTTCTCCCGGTTTTAGCAAAAGTGCTTGTCGCATGTTTTATTTGTTTTTGTAAAAAAAATGAATTATTGGCTCATTTGTAATTCCTCGATTGTTTTTTTTATTCCACTTCGCCGGATAGTATCAATAAGGTGAAGGTAGGTTTCAACAAACTGTTTGGAATTTACCAAATCGCCAAAAATTGGCCTGATTTTTAAAAATGCCATTGGATCGTTGCTCATGGAAGCTCTGGCTTCAGTTTGAAGAGTAGTCGCCATTTTATCATCTATGGTGTAATTGTATCCCGGAGTGCCAGCCACCTCCAGGTAACGGCACCAGGCTGCCACAACCAGGGTGCCTCTATGTATGGATCCTCCATTAACTAACTGTTCTTTTATGGTAGGCAATAAAAATGTTGGTATTTTAGCTGAACTTTCCAGGCAGATCCTCGAAAGCTCATCTTTAATGTATTTATTTCCAAATCGTTGAATCAGGGTATCTTTATAGGCTTCAATATTTATTCCTTTAATGTTGCCTAAAACAGGTGTTACTTCTTTATCCATAAATTCACGAAGGAAAGACCGAAACATCGGAAGTTCAATAGTTTCATCAATTGTTTTGCAGCCGTATAATGTACCTAAAAATCCCAGTAAAGAATGCCCGGCATTGAGCAATCGAATTTTCATTTTTTCGTAGGGACCAACATCCTGAACAAATTGGGCACCTACCGATTCCCACTCAGGCCTTCCATTTGCAAAATCATCTTCAATAATCCATTGGATAAATGGCTCACAAACAACCGGCCATCCGTCATCAATTTCAAACTCCGATTTGAGTTTTTTTATGTCCGAAGGTTTGGTAACAGGGGTAATCCTGTCGACCATACTATTTGGAAAAGTAACATTCTGGTTAATCCAATCGATTAAATCGGGCTGTGCTTTTTTTACAAACGATAGAAGCATTTTTTTTAATACAGCACCATTTTTTTGTATGTTATCGCACGATTGAAGGGTAAGCCCCGGAATGTTATTGTCCCTGCGCTTTTTTAGCGCCTGGGTAAGGTATCCAAAAACCGTTTTAGGATGCTGGGGATTATTCAGGTCCCATTGAATTGTGGGATCTTCGATCTGAAATTCTTTGGTAGCTTCATTAAAATTATAACCTCCTTCGGTAATTGTAAGTGTTATAATTTTAACTGCGGGATCGGCCATTTTTTTGATGGCTATTTGAGGATTTTCGGGTGCAAAAACAAAATCGATCATCGAACCGATTACTCTTGCGGATAACACCCCATCTGATTGAGTTGACATTAATGTATATAAACCATCCTGGCGGTTGAGGGTATCAATTATTTTACGGTCGTTTGGCAATAAACCCATACCACAAATACCCCAATTGGTTGTATTTTTATGCAAAACCTTATCGGTATAAAATGCACAGTGAGCCCTAAAAAAACCGCCAACTCCAATATGTACAATACCCGTCTGGATTTTTGAACGATTATAGTCTGGAATTTTTACTTCATTTGGAAGTAGAGATAGGTTTTCTGTATTTAAAAATTTAATGTCTTGCATATGAATCAGTTACTTTTTGCTTGAAATCGTTGTAATAATACGGCGAAAATGATAATTAAACCTTTAATAACTTGTTGTGAATAAGCCGGAATATTCATTAGGTTCATAATGTTACCAATCATTCCTAATATCAAAACACCTAAAAGTGTATTAAAAGCCGAACCTTTTCCTCCGCTTAAACTTGCGCCACCTATTACTACCGTTGCGATAACATCCAATTCCATTCCAACTCCCATAACGGGCGAGCCTACTGATGTTCGGGCAGTGGTAATAATTCCTGCTGCTGCCGACAACACACCGGCTATTGCATATACACTATACTTAAAAGCTGGTACACTGATGCCTGATAACCGTACAGCTTCTTCATTACTTCCAATAGCTATAATGGTCCGGCCAAACACATTATATTTTAACAGAACAGAAGTGACTATAAAAATTACAAACAGCACAAGAGCAGGGTATGGGATACCAATAAAACTACCACTTCCAAAATCGGTTAATGCCGAAGCTTCTTCACTGACAAGGATTGGAGCGCCTTTTGAAAACATAAAACCAAGCCCTCTAACAATCGACATTAGCGCGAGGGTAGCAATAAATGGTGCTATTTTATGAATGGAAACCAAATAACCCGAAACACTGCCAACAAGTAATCCACTTGCCAGTGCAGCAATAATTGCCACAGGCAAAGGCATAGTTTGTGAAAATAAGGCACACAGTACACCCGTCATTGCAACAATTGAACCTACTGAAAGGTCAATCCCGCCAGTAAGTATGACCAGCAGCATTCCCATACTTATAATACCAACCGGTGTTACCTGCCTCACCAGATTAAACAGATTGTTGGATGTAAAAAACACATCCGAAACAAGCGCCGAAACCAAAAGCATTACCAGGAATATAAATACAGTATTGTACTTAATAATTATTTGTAAATATTTTTTTAGGCTGATTTTCAGGTTCATTTTTTTTAATGTAAAATTTTAAGATCCTATTAATTGTCAAGCAGAGTTTTGTTTTGTGGCACCAATTGATAAACGTAAAATGGCTTCTTCGGTAAAATCTTTTTTTTCCAATTCTCCCTGAATTAGCCCCTTGCGCATTACCAATATTCGATCGCTGATTCCTATTAATTCGGAGGTGTCAGATGATATTACCAACAATGCAACTCCTTTTTGTGAAAGTTCGTTGATAAGGTTATAAATTTCAACTTTAGCCCCTACATCAACTCCACGTGTAGGCTCATCAATTATCAATACGCTACATTCGCGGTTTAGCCATTTGGCAAGAACCACTTTTTGTTGATTCCCCCCACTTAATGTCCCCACTTCCTGATTTTCATTTTCAGTTTTAATGGTAAGTTTTTGAATCAGGCTGTTTATATTTTCTTTCTCTTTTTTGGCGTTTATAAATCCAAATCGATTGGCAATTGCTTGTAAATTAGTTAAACTAATGTTTTTTTGTACCGACAGAGAAAGTATTACACCATGCTGTTTCCGGTCTTCGGGAACCATGCCTATTCCTTTTTTTACAGCTTCGCGGGGCGACCGGAGAGGTACTTTTTCCCCATTTAAAAATACAGTTCCTTTTTTTCGTTTATCAGCAGCAAAAATTGCTCTGGCAGTTTCGCTACGGCCACTGCCAACCAAACCTGCAATTCCTACTATTTCGCCTGCTTTAACTGAAAGTGAAATAGTTTTGTTTTGGTCAACAAAATGGAGGCCATCAACTTTTAAAATTTCTTCTCCAATAATTGTATCCCGGCGGGGGAACATGGTTTCTAGCGGCCTACCCAACATAAGCTTAATTATCGAATCTTTATCTGTTGCTTTGGCGAGCAAACTTTCACTTGAAGTTCCGTCTTTTAAAACAGTTATTCGATCGGCAATCTGAAAAATTTCATTCAGGTGATGAGAAATATATATAATGGCAACACCCTCTTTTTTAAGTTTTTTTAATGTGTCGAAAAGTTTTTGGACTTCCTGGGACCCTAATACAGCTGAAGGTTCATCGAGAATTATCACCTGAACATTTTCAGATAAAGCTTTAGCGATTTCAACAATTTGTTGGTCGGCAATACTTAATGAATCAACCTGAACCGCTGGGTCAATTTTAAAACCAATACTTTCGATAAGTTTAGCAGCCTTGTGATTTATTTTTGACCGTTTAATCCAATACCCGGTAATATTGGTTTGATTTAAGAAAATATTTTCGGCAACTGACAGTTCGGGTACCAGCGAAAATTCTTGGTAAATAATGCCAATTCCCAACTTTTTACTATCGTGTGTATTCCTGATGTTAACTTCTTGCCCATCGATAAACAGTTGCCCGTTATCTTTTGAATAGGCACCTGAAAGAATCTTCATCAGGGTTGATTTGCCTGCGCCATTTTCGCCAACAAGCGCATGAATTTCGCCTGGTTTTGTTTTGAATGTGACATTTTTTAAGGCATTAATCCCTCCAAATGACTTTGAGATATTTCTTAATTCTACTCTGTCTTCCACTATAGATAAAATAATATGTTCGAGAATTAATGTTTAGAAAATGGCTTTTGGATTGTAATAATCATCCACATTATCATTTGTAATTAGTACGGCAGGTGTGTATATTACTTTATTGATTTGTTTTTCTCCATTCAGATATCTTACAACAGATTCCACAACCAGTCGTGCCAGTTCTTTAGGGCTGTTCATGGCAGTTGCTCCGATTTCACCTTTTTGTATTAATTCAAAGGCCTCTTTTTGCCCGTCGAAACCTACTACCGTAATATCAGCTGCTTTACCTGCTTCATTAATTGCTTTTAGCGCCCCCATTCCCATGGCATCGTTTTCGGCTACCAGCAGGTTAATGTCGGGGTGAGCCACCAAAATATCTTCCATGGCTTTTAATCCTCCATTATTGGTCCAATTTCCCCATCCTTGTGCGACTATATTCAACTCCACATCTCCATTTGCCATTAATTGTGTTTCCGAAAAACCACGAATAAATCCCAATCGTTTTTCCTTACCAATAGGATTTCCCTGGCTTCCGCTAATAAGCGCAGCTTTTGTTTTGGTTTTACCCATTTTGTTCACTATCCATTCGCCAATTAATTCGCCATTTCCATTGTTATTGGCCTGTACCGAAGTTATATAATTGGCTTTTTCATCGATATAACTATCTACTATAAATACTTTTACACCTGATCTGACTGCTGCATTTACTGCAGGCACAAGGGCTTTGTGGTCAAGTGGATTCAGTATGAGTACATTAATACCTGATGCAGTCAGGTCTTCAACCGAAGTGATTTGTTTTATAATGTCGTCTTGCCCATCGGTTGAAACATATTGCATTCCAAATTCTTCAACATTTTTTTGAATAAATTGTGAAAGTACCACATAGAACGGCGCATTTAGGGAGGGAGTGCAATACCCAACTTTGATGTTCGATAAATCTAATTTATTTTCAACCGAAGAGGTTGTTACACCAGGAATTTCTGATTTATTAGTATTTTGGTTTGGGTTACAGGCAAATAGTGTAATAAAAATTATACTGATGTTAAATACAATAGAAAAGTACCTCCCATACTGGCTGGTAACATATTTAGCTTTTTGGTTATTCATTTTGTTGGTTTATGTTTTTTGATAAAATTATTAAAATATCGTGGATTTGTAATATTAGGAGATGAAAATTTGTTGAATCATCTAGCGTTTTAATGCAGTAATTAGATGTTTTTGGCTTAACGGATTGATTTAAAGATAAAACAATCGGAATCATTTGTTGTAGAAAATATCTTTTTATCTTGAATGTTTTAATTTAACGCAAGGCAATGGTCAGATTTTTTTATTTTTACATGTAATGAAAAGGGTAACCTTAGACCAATTCTTAAAACTAATCATATATGTAAATGAGATATAAATGTTTTTTCCTGTTTGCTTTTTTGATTTTTGGTCAGAGTTATTTACAAGCACAAACAGATTATTTCGGACAATGGCCTTCGTTTCGAGGCCCTTTTGCCAAAGGATTTATGGAAAAATCCAAAACTGCTGTTGAGTGGGATGTTAAAACCGGAGAAAATATAAAATGGCAAATTGCAATTCCCGGGCTTGGCCATTCCTGCCCCGTAGTTTGGGACGAAAAGTTATTTGTAACAACGGCAATAAGTGGTTCAGGAAACGATGAGTTAAAAGTAGGCTTATATGGTGATATTGATGCCGTTGAGGATGAATCGGTACATGAATTTAAGGTTTATTGCCTTAACAAAAACACAGGCGAAATTATCTGGGAGAAATTGTCGCATAAAGGAATTCCCCGTACCCAAAGGCATACCAAAGCATCACAGGCCAATTGTACTCCTGCAACCGATGGAAAACACCTGGTGGCATTTTTTGGTTCCGAAGGATTGTTTTGTTATGATATGGATGGCCATCTGCTTTGGAAAAATGACCTTGGGGAGATGAATGCCGGCCCCTTTACAGACCCTGATTTTGAATGGGGATTTGCCAGTTCGCCTATCATTCACAAAGGAAAAGTAATTGTACAATGCGATTACCTGGGCGATTGTTTTATTGCATCTTACGATGTTGAAACCGGGCGAGAGGTATGGACTACGCCACGAATTGAAAATTCTACATGGTCGTCACCTACCGTTTACGAAAAGGATGGCCAAACACAAATTCTGGTGAATGGCTGGAAACATATGGGAGGGTACGATTTTGAAACAGGTAAGGAAATCTGGAAAATGAGCGGTGGTGGTGATGCACCTACACCCACACCTGTAGTTGCTGACGGTTTAATTTATATTAATAATGCACATGGGCGTTGGTCACCAATTTATGTGGTTAAACCTTCGGCTAAAGGCGATATTACCCTTCACCCCGATAGTACTACCAATAAGTTTATTGTTTGGAGTATAAAACGAGGCGGGGCATACATGCAAACTCCTCTGATTTATAACGGTTTATTATACAATCTTCGTGGAAATGGTTCGTTAACTGTTTTTGATGCGATTTCGGGGCAGGAGAAATACAAACAAAGCCTTGGCCCTGTTGGTGGATTTACTGCGTCGGGAATTGCAGCTGGTGGATTAGTTTATTTTTGCTCCGAAAAAGGTGATGTATTTGTAATTAAAGCCGGCGATAAATATGAATTATTAGCGCATAATAAAATGAATGATATAATTATGGCAACACCTGCCATCTCCGAAAATACACTTTTTTTCAGGACACAGCATAAAGTTGTGGCAGTGGAGGAAAAAGTTAAAAAGTAAGAGTTTTCCAACCCTCTTTTAAATACGCTGTAAGTGGAGCTCCCATTCCCTTTACATCAATGTCCATTTCGGCCAGCTGTTGATCGACACCATACATTGATGCACATGAAATACAGGCTTCAATATTAATACCGATTTCCTGCATTTTTTCGATGGATTCCTGTAGTTGTTTGTTTTTTTTAAGGAGTTTTGCTGAAGGGCCCCATACAATTAATTTAACTTCATCAAACCAACCTTGTTTTTTTGCATTATATGAATACATAAAACAAACTTTCTCTGCTACTTCAGGATCACCGCTCGACCATACTACAGCTAATTTATTGGAATTATCTTTCATTTTATGCTAATTTTAAGAACTATTTGGATTAATTTTCTCCAAAGTTAAAATACAACGTCAAGTCTTTGGGATACTCTGTCCCATGAGTTGTATAAGCATTCTTTTGCCCCATAGGCCCTGTTTTTTCCGCACTCCTGAATTTAGTTCCTATTGGGCTGATGCCGTGTAAAAAAGAGATATTTCCTTTTGGGTATTCTGCAAATGCATAATTTGTTTCACCTTTTTGGGGTTTGTCAGGCGTAAGCATATGCAGGTAAATGTTTTCGGTGGCACAAACAACCGTAAAAGGTTGTTCTTCAGTATCGATAGTTGCCCAATACAGGTTTTTGTGAAATCCTTTAAATTCAGGGTATTCTAAACCATAAGTACTTTCGCCGGTTATTGTATTGTTGTATTTTTTGTCCCAAACATTAAAAGTTGTACCCTTGAGCCGATTTTTATAAACACGGTATGGTCCATCGCCCATCCATGTCATACCTTTTATTTTTTCTTCAGGATAAGAAAAAGTAATACCCATTAATGTGGTGTTATAAGGAGGGAAATATTGTACATCAAGGCGTAACCACCCTGAGGGGTAAAGAGTCCATTTTAATTGTTTCAGTTTGTTTTTTGTGATGGCTTCCACTACCACATTATTTCCTTCGCGATAAGTTTTTACACCATCTGATTCGGCGATAGTTTCAATAAAAACAGGACCATTTGATAAACTTACAGATTTATTATTAGCGATTATATTCTGAAGCTGGCAGGTTTTTTTACTTATTTCTATTTCGGTACCAATAGCAGTAAGGGTTACGGTTTCATCGGTTTCACTGAAGTTGGTGATTTCTCCAATGGTTTTGTCAACAATAATTCCTGAAACTTTTTCAGGTAAACTAATAGGCCAGCTCCACGTATAAATTTCCTTTCCATGAGGGTCAGTTGCTGTGACGTACAAAACATCAGCAGAGGTAAAATCGGTTGGTAGGTCAATTTTAAGTTCTCCTTTATGATTCGGTTGAATATTTGGTGAGTGAGTTTTGCCTGAAGCTACTGATGTTTGTTTTGTTTCGCCCGGTAAAGGTAATTTTACCAGGTTCCACTTAAAATGACATTGGTTAATGTTTGTATAGTGGTATCGGTTTTCGATGTTAAAGGTCCCGTCAAAATGGGATGTAATAAAACGTTTTTCAAAAAAAATGGGCGACCAAATTTCTTTGATGGTAAAAAAGCTACCTTCTTTTTCGTGGTAGGGGCCAACAATTCCATCAGGAGCATGATTCTTATCGGCATCCAATTCCCTGTTCTTATCTGTGCGCACAACAGATTCGTCGGCATAAACCCATAAAAAACCTCCTGCTGAAAGCGGATTCTGCCACATTTGGCGCCAGAAATCTTCAAGCCCGGCACCATGCCCTCCATCGTACAGCCCATGAAGGAACTCGGTGGGGAAAGTAACATTATGCCCGTGCTGATGAGTAGCATTACCATAATCCCAGTCTTTATAGTGTTGAGTGTCGGTATTTTTAAATACCTGCCATGGGTGAATCAATGGCCTTTTTTGAGGGTCCAATTCTTCAAACCAATGGTCAACGTCATAATTCCAGCCTCCTTCGTTGCCATTGTCCCAAATTACAATACTAGGGTGGTTTACATCGTGGAATATCATTTTGTGGGCTAATTCTGACCCTGTTTTGGTATCATAGTTGGTTTGCCATCCTGCCAATTCGTCCAGCACAAATAAACCCAATGAATCACATACATCCAGAAAATGTGAATCGGGTGGGTAGTGCGACATACGGACGGCATTCATGTTCATTTCCTTCAGAAGATTTACATCTTCAATACTTAATCGTTTGCTCATTGTACGGCCACTTTCGGGCCAAAATGAATGTCGGCAAACTCCCTTAAATTTAATTTTTACACCATTCACATAAAATCCATCTCTTGGTTTTAATTCAACTGTCCGGAATCCGAATTTCTCAGAAACGGAATGAATTATTCCATCTGGAGATAGGAGAGATACTTCAACTTTGTATAAATAAGGGAATTCCGGCGTCCATGTTTTTATATTTTTTGCAGTAGTTAAAAGCTGTGTGAAAACCGAATTTTTGCCAATATTGGATGTAAATGCAAAACCTAAATTTTCGCCCGAAATTGTTTTAATCTGAGCTGAAAGTTGAGTCGCATGTTTTATGTTTTTTGTATAAATATCAATCGAAAAATCGCCATTAGCTTTGGCATTTAATGCTGTTCTAACAATGTGTTCCGAAGGGTTTTACCTCCAGGAAGACGGGGCGGAATATACCTCCAAAAATCCAAAAATCGGCACGGGCGTTCAGCCTCATTTACCGATTCATTAGCCGAATGTTTGGCAACACTTACCTCAAGCAAATTTTCTTTCCCGTATTTTAATAATTTACTGATATCATATTTAAAACTGGTAAAATGCCCCCTGATGAATTTTACCGGGCTGATTGGCCATTTATTTTTACTTCGGTATCAGTCATAGAACCTTCAAAAACGATATTGATAATTTTGCCTTTCCAATCAGAAGGAACCTGAAAATTATATTTGTAAAGTCCTTTTTCTTTGCCTCCTTTCCGAATCTTTATCATGTCCATAATTGTATTTTCCAAATCCTTGTAATTCCCAACAGCTAGGTACTGCAATGCTTGTCCATACACCTGAATTATTTCCCCTCTGTACAATAAAAATCCCAATCAACGGTGTTGTCTTCTCCGGTTCCTGACAAATAGTGAATGATTGTTTCTTGCGATTGTACCTGATTGGATAAAAAAAGAATAAAAAAAGCTAGTAATAGTTTTACGATTGAATTCATTGAATTTTTTGTTTAAAAGTACAAAAGAAATGGAGGAGGCCAAGAGATAATTATTAATTTCCTGCTGTAAAAATAGTTTTATATTGAATAGAATCATTTATCTTTGCTAACAGAACGAAACAGAACAGTCAAGCCAGATTATTATGAAAAACCTATTTATTTTGAGTTGTTGTTATGGCTTATTTCTCCGTAACAGCAACAGCTCAAACCGATCCCTTGCTTTATTTGAATACTGATTATTCGATTCAGGAACGTGTTGAAAATCTTGTGTCTCAGATGACCCTGGAAGAAAAGATTGACCAGATGGTTTATACGGCACCGGGCCATTGACAGGCTGGATGTTCCTGCTTATAATTGGTGGAATGAATGTCTGCATGGAGTTGCCAGGGCGGGTTACGCAACGGTTTTCCCCCCAATCGATAACAATAGCGGGATCATGGGATACTAATTTAATGTACAGGGTAGCAAACTGCAATCTCGGATGAAGCCCGTGCCAAACACCATGAATTTGCCAGGCAAGGATTAAGAAATATTTACCAGGGATTAACTTTTTGGTCGCCTAATATTAATATTTTTCGCGATCCACGATGGGGAAGAGGCCATGAAACATATGGTGAGGATCCCTATTTAACTGGCCAAATGGGCGTGCAATTTGTTAGAGGATTGCAAGGTAATGATCCCAATTATTTAAAGGTAGTTGCCACAGCCAAACATTATGCGGTTCATTCGGGGCCTGAGTCATTAAGGCATATCTTTAATGCACAAATAAGTGATGTTGACTTATTCGAAACATATCTACCTGCTTTTAGAGATTTGGTGAAAAAAGGTAATGTTTATTCGGTTATGGGAGCATATAACCAATTCCGTGATTATCCTGCTTGTGCCAATCCTATTCTTGAAAATATTTTGCGAAAAGATTGGGGTTTTGAAGGGTACATTGTTTCTGACTGTTGGGGCGATCAGTGATTTTTATAAATTTCAGGATTTTTCGGGCAGATGCTGCCGAAGCTTCCGCTGCTGCTGTAAAAGGAGGGACTGATTTAAATTGTGGAGATTCATACCCATATTTACCAGAGGCGGTGAAAAGAGGTATAATTGAAGAGAAAGACATTGATGTGGCAGTGAGCAGGTTGTTTACAGCACGTTTTTAAATTGGGTATGTTCGATCCGGAAGAAATGGTTCCATATGCACAAATTCCTTTTTTCGGTAAACGCTTCCGATATTCATAAATCACTTTCCACGTGAAGCTGCTCAAAAGAGTATTGTTTTATTAAAAAATTCGGGAGGTATATTACCCCTGTCAAAAAATATTAAATCGGTTGCAGTTATTGGGCCAAATGCCGATAATTGGGAAGCTTTGGTTGGTAATTACAATGGGATCTCTAAAAACCCGGTAACTGTATTGCAGGGGCTTAAGAACAAGTTTGAACCTAAAATTAAAGTGAACTATGCCGAAGGTTCTGATTTGGCTGAAGGGATTCACAACCTTAAACCAATTCCATCGTGTTACCTCGAAACCGAAGATGGAAAACAAGGGATTATTGGTGAGTATTTTGCAAACGATTCGTTAGGTGGGAAGCCGGTTTTTACACGAATTGATAATAATATTAATTTTTATTGGGATTCAGGATCACCATCACCTGATTTACCAGTTGATGCGTTTAGTATTAGATGGACAGGTTATTTAGTGCCTCCTAACTCGGGAACTTACCAGATTGCAAGTTGGGGAATGCCTGAGTTAAAGATTTTTATTGATGGAGAAGTGGTGAACAGTGTTAATAATATCCACCATGCATTTCACCAGGAGAAAGCTGTTGAACTGGAAGCCGGCAAAAAATACAAATTAGTTTATGAGTATAACAACTGGCATGGCGATGGTGATGTAAAATTATTATGGTCGGTTCCAAAACCTAATATGCTTTTGGAAGCTGTTGAATTGGCGCAAAATTCTGACATTGTAGTTCTTGTCTTGGGATTATCGCAGCGCCTCGAAGGGGAAGAAATGCCAATTGAGGTGGATGGTTTTGCAGGTGGTGACCGTACCCATTTAAAATTGCCAAATACACAACGCGAATTAATGGAAAAAATTAAAGCCACAGGCACACCTGTTGTCCTTGTTTTGATGAATGGTAGTGCGTTAGCCATTAATTGGGCCAATGAAAATATAGATGCGATTATTTCGGCAGGATACCCGGGGCAGGAGGGAGGAAATGCTGTTGCCGATGTTCTGGTTGGTGATGTAAATCCGGCAGGAAGGTTGCCTGTTACCTATTATAAATCGGTAAATCAGCTGCCGGCTTTCGAAAATTATGATATGGCTGAACGTACTTATAAATATTTTACCGGTGAACCTCTCTATCCGTTTGGTTTTGGACTAAGTTATACTACGTTTGAATATTCCGATATTAAGCTGCCTGAGACAAGTATAGTTGGAGAGCCTGTAACCATAAAAGTAAACGTTAAAAATTCGGGGCAAAAAGATGGTGATGAAGTTGTTCAATTATACCTTACTGATGAAAAAGCCAGTACCGTAAGGCCTATTCGGCAACTTGAGGGATTTAAACGGATTTTCCTAAAAAGTGGCGAAGTAAAAGAGGTGGAATTTAAATTAAATGCAAGGCAATTCTCAAACATTAATAAAAAAGGAGATCGCGTAATTGAACCTGGTTTGTTTAAGGTATCTGTTGGTGGCAAACAACCTGGTTTTAAGGGATCGGCTGATGCATTTACCTCAGGAGTAATACTAGCGGAAATTAAGTTAAAAGGAAAACAAATAGTTATTGAATAAATAAATAATGAGTAAAAAAATGAGGCTATTAATTATAAACAGCCTCATTTTTTTTATAGTATAATAGATTATTAACAGCCTTTTGAATCACTTTGGGCTTGTTCATGGAACCATCTTAATGGATGAGAAGTTGGCCTTTCAATTGGCATACCATACAAACGGTCAGTTACAAGCGATGCCAAAACTCCTAATGCCCTTGATACACCAAATAAAACAGTGTAGAAGGTGTATTCCTTAATACCATAGTGATATAACAACGAACCACTATAAGCATCAACATTCGGCCAAGGATTTTTAATTTTGGCTACATCTGAAAGAATTGGTGGTACAATTTTGTATATCTGATTCACAATATTCACCAAACTATCATCTTTGATGTATTTATTAGCAAATTCTTCCTGAGCAGTATATCTAGGGTCAGTTTTGCGTAATACTGCATGTCCATAACCAGGAATCACTCTGCCTTCTTCCAATGTCATTTTACAGTAATCAGCAATTTGTTTATCAGATGGAGTTTCCGTATCAAGAGCTTCTGTCATTTCAAAGATCCAGTGAATAACATCCTGATTGGCATATCCGTGTAGCGGCCCTGCGAGCCCTGTCATTGCTGCGCCATAAGCATAGTACGGATTACTTAATGCAGAACCTACAAGGTGGGCTGTGTGAGCTGAAACATTTCCCCCTTCGTGATCGGCATGGATAACCATGTACATTCTGAACAACCTGCGGATATCTTCTGAATCAAAACCCATCATGTGAGCCAGGTTTCCAGCCCAGTCGAGGTTGGGGTTAGCTTCGATATGGTGATCGTTATGGAAATTTTTTCTGTAAATATAAGCCGCTACAACTGGTAATTTGGCAATAAGATTCATTACATCTTCGTAAGTTGAATCCCAATAGAATTTTTTATTAACACCGGCCCGGTAGGCTTTCTGAAAAACCGACTCAGTAGCCATTGAAATAATTGCAGCGCTAAACTGTGTCATTGGTTTTGAGTTTTTTGGCATGGCATCAATCACATCCAGAGTATGTTGCGGTACATGCGACCTGGTAGCCCAGTCTTTCGATATATTTAGCACATCGTCTTTTTCAGGAAGCTCTCCAATGAGCATTAAGTAGAACAGCCCTTCTGGCAATGGTTCTCCATCTTCGCTCAGGCGTGGCAATTTTTGTTGCAATTCAGGAATTGAATAACCGCGGAACCTGATTCCTTCTTCAGGATCGAGTTTTGATGTGTCGGTTACAAGGCTGGGAACACCTTTCATACCGGTTAATACCTGGCCAATTGTAACATTGGCAATTACTTTGTCTGAGTGGTCTTTTTTTAACCGTTGGTACTCTTTGGTACACTTGCTGGCTTTTTGATAAAACCTGTTCTTAATATATTCCATAGTATTTTATTTTGTCTTTTTTAATGTATGTTTTTAATAATTTCAGTGGTAAACTCACTCGTTGAAAGCAAAGTGGCACCTTCCATTTGATTAAACAAATCAGAAGTTACTTTTCTTTTTGCAAAAGTGTGTTCCATAGCATCGTACACATATTCGGCCGCCATATCCCAACCCAGGTATTCCAACATCATAACCCCCGAAAGTATCAACGAACTTGGATTTGCGTTTCCTGTACCTGCAATGTTCGGCGCTGTACCATGAGTAGCTTCAAATATTGCATATCCGTTTCGGTAGTTAATATTTGCTCCCGGCGAAATACCAATACCGCCTACCATTGCTGCTAACTGGTCTGAAATATAGTCGCCGTTTAAATTCATTGTAGCAATAACCGAATGGTCGTAAGGCCGTAAAAGTGATTCCTGAAGGAAAGCGTCAGTAATAACATCTTTAATAATTACTTTGCCCTCTTTTTTCGCTTCATTTAGGGCTTTATCGGCATCCATTTGCCCCTTGCCCGTTTTTATAAGTTCATATTGCCGCCAGGTAAAAGTTTCGCCGGCAAATTCATTTTCAGCTAAATCGTACCCCCAGTTTTTAAAAGCACCCTCTGTGAATTTCATGATATTACCCTTGTGTACCAATGTTACCGAAGGTAATTTTCTTTCGATGGCGTATTGAAAGGCTGCTTTGATTAACCGTTCAGACCCTTCTTTTGAAATTGGTTTAATGCCAAAAGATGATGATTCGGGGAAACGAATTTGGTCAACACCCATTTCGTTAATCAAAAAATCCCTCAGTTTTTTGGCATCAATTCCACCTGTCATGTATTCAATTCCAGCGTAAATATCTTCCGTATTTTCACGAAAAATATGCATGTCAACCAGCGAAGGAAATCTGACAGGCGAAGGAACTCCTTTAAACCACCTAATGGGGCGAAGGCAAACAAATAAATCGAGGATTTGGCGCAAGGCCACATTTAATGACCTGATTCCTTCACCAACCGGTGTTTGTAAAGGCCCTTTAATCCCAACAAGGTTTTCCTTAAAAGCATCAATTGTTTCCTGTGGAAGGTAATTTCCGGTAAGTTTAAAAGCTTTTTCACCAGCCAGAACTTCTTTCCAAACAATTTTTTTAGATGGGCCATAGGCTTTTTTTACGGCAGCGTCAATAACAGCATGCGAAGGCAGAGAAATGTCTTTCCCTATCCCGTCGCCTTCAATAAAAGGAATTATGGGATAATCGGGAACTTTTAATTTTCCGTTTAAAAGTTCAATATTTTTGCCATTGAATTCCATTTTTTCTTTTTTCAACTTAACAGCACCTTATAAATTTATACAATTTTTTTGTTCAAATTGACATCTAAAGCCGAAAGAAATTCTTCAGTAGTTAAATAGTTCTCTTTTTTAATGCCTTTCCCATGAATAATTAATGCCAGGTCTTTTGTCATTTTACCACTTTCAACTGTTTCAATACAAACCGTTTCAAGGTTATTTGCAAAATCAATTAATTCCTGGTTGTTATCCAGTTTACCTCTGAAAGCCAAACCCCTTGTCCATGCAAATATGGAAGCAATTGGGTTGGTTGAAGTTGGATTTCCTTGTTGGTGTTGCCTGAAATGGCGGGTTACGGTTCCATGAGCAGCTTCGGCTTCCATGGTTTTTCCATCGGGAGTAACCAGTGTTGAGGTCATTAAGCCCAAAGAACCAAAACCTTGCGCTACGGTATCACTTTGAACATCTCCATCATAATTTTTGCATGCCCACACATAACCACCTTCCCACTTCATTGCGGCGGCCACCATGTCGTCTATTAACCGGTGCTCATATGTAATTCCAAGTTCTTCAAATTTTTCTTTGTAATTAGCATCATAAATTTCCTGAAAAAGGTCCTTAAACCTGCCATCGTACTTTTTTAAGATGGTATTTTTTGTTGATAAATACAAAGGCCATTTTTTAACAATGGCTTGCTGCATACATGAATGGGCAAAACCACGGATCGATTCATCAGTATTGTACATAGCCATGGCAATTCCATCGCCTTCAAAATCGTATACGTTATGGTGAATTGGTTCACTACCATCTTCTGGAGTAAAAGTGATAGTTAATTTCCCTTTCCCTTTGGTCAGAAAATCGGTAGCCCGGTATTGGTCTCCAAATGCATGCCTTCCAATACAGATGGGTTTGGTCCAGCCAGGGACTAGCCGGGGAATATTATTGATCAAAATTGGTTCTCGAAAAACAGTGCCGCCCAGAATATTACGGATAGTCCCATTGGGCGATTTCCACATGGTTTTTAATCCAAATTCTTCAACTCTTGCTTCATCAGGAGTAATTGTTGCACATTTTACACCCACTCCATATTTTTGAATGGCATGTGCCGAATCGATTGTCACCTGGTCATTGGTGGCATCCCTGTTTTCCATTCCCAAATCGTAATATTTGAGGTCGATGTCAAGATAAGGAAGAATTAATTTTTTTTTAATAAAATCCCAAATTACACGTGTCATTTCATCACCATCCAGTTCGACTACCGGATTTTTAACTTTGATTTTTTGCATTTTTTTTGAATTACTGGTTATTTTATTACCGATTTAATTGTTGGTTTTATGTAACAATTTTACGGTTAGTAAATTTCTAATTTTGTTTACGAATTAAATTTAAGGCTGAGCCTGCTTTAAACCACTCAATTTGTTGTTGATTAAATGTGTGGTTTAATTCAATAATTTCTTTTGTTTTGTTTGAATGGACTACTTCAACATGAAGTGGTTTTCCTTCAGTAAAAAGCACAAGGTCTAAGAAATTGAAGGTGTCATCTTCCATTATTTTATCGTAATCGTTTTCGTTGGCGAAAGTTAAACCTAACATACCCTGTTTTTTCAGATTCGTTTCATGAATTCGGGCAAATGATTTTACAATTACAGCTACAACTCCCAGGTGCCTTGGCTCCATAGCTGCATGTTCGCGTGAAGAGCCTTCTCCATAATTGTGGTCACCTACTACAACAGTTGGTATCCCATTTTCTTTATAAAAACGTTGTACTTTTGGTACTTCATCAAATTCGCCGGTAACTTGATTTTTTACTTTGTTTATTTCGCTGCTAAAGGCATTGACTGCACCAATAAGCATGTTGTTCGAAATATTATCTAAATGGCCGCGGAACCTTAACCATGGGCCAGCCATCGATATATGGTCGGTAGTACATTTCCCCAAAGCTTTAATTAATAGTTTTGCGCCATTTATATTATTCCCTTCCCATGGCTTAAAAGGCGATAATAATTGCAGCCTTTTTGAATCGGTAGCCACATTAATTTCTATGGTTGCGCCATTCTCTGAAGGAGCTTGAAATCCAGGGTCTTTTACATCAAAACCTTTTGAAGGCAATTCTTCTCCTGTAGGTGGATCTAATTTTACCTGCTCCCCTTTGGTATTGGTTAGCGTATCGGTAATGGGATTAAAATCCAATCGTCCTGCAATGGCAAGAGCTGTTACAATTTCAGGCGAAGTCACAAAAGCGTGTGTGTTTGGGTTCCCATCGGCACGTTTTGAAAAGTTCCTGTTAAAAGAATGGACAATGGTATTTTTTTCCTGTTTTTCAGCTCCCGGGCGCGCCCATTGACCGATACAAGGACCGCAAGCATTGGCAAAAACTTTGCCACCCATGTTTTCAAAAACATCGATAAAGCCGTCGCGTTCAATGGTATACCTCACCTGCTCAGAGCCGGGGGTTATTGTAAATTCAGCCTGAGCTTGAAGTCCTTTATCAACTGCTTGTTTGGCAATTGATGAAGCCCGTGAAATGTCTTCGTATGAAGAGTTGGTGCAACTGCCTATTAACCCAACTGAAACTTTATTTGGCCAGCCATTTTCTTTTACCACCTCAGCCATCCGGGATATTGGTGTAGCACGGTCGGGTGTAAATGGCCCATTAATATGTGGTTCTAATTCCGACAAGTTTATTTCAATTAGCTGATCGTAATATAAATCAGGATTTTCATATACTTCAGGATCGGCAGACAGATGCTGTTTTATTTCATTTGCCAGTTGAGCAACTTCTTTTCTTCCTGTTGCTTCAAGGTACCTACTAATACTTTCGTCATAAGCAAAAATGCTGGTGGTTGCACCAATTTCGGCTCCCATATTACAGATGGTACCTTTACCTGTTGCTGAAAGTGATTCGGCGCCTTCTCCAAAATATTCAACGATAGCGCCAGTACCACCTTTAACAGTTAAAATTCCGGCAACTTTTAAAATAACATCTTTTGGTGCCGACCAGCCATTTAATTTTCCGGTTAATTTTACACCAATTAATTTTGGCATTTTAAGTTCCCATGCCATGCCTGCCATAACATCTACCGCATCAGCACCACCAACGCCAATTGCAACCATTCCAAGGCCTCCAGCATTAACTGTATGTGAGTCGGTTCCTATCATCATTCCACCCGGGAAAGCATAATTTTCTAATACAACCTGGTGAATAATACCTGCACCTGGCTTCCAAAAACCAATACCGTATTTATTTGATACCGATTCCAGAAAATCAAACACTTCACTGTTCATGTTTTTGGCAACCAGTAAATCGGCTTTTCCTTCAACCTGTGCCTGTATTAAATGATCGCAATGGACTGTAGAAGGAACGGCAGTGGTTTTTTTACCCGAATTCATAAACTGGAGCAAAGCCATTTGAGCTGTGGCATCCTGCATAGCTACCCTGTCGGGGGCAAAATCGACATATGCTTTACCTCGTTCGAGATTGTCAATCTGTTGTGTTTCAAACAGGTGCGAATAAAGAATTTTTTCGGAATAGGTTAAGGGCCTCCCTAAAGTATTTTTTGCTTTTTGTATTTTTCCAGGTAATTCAGCATATACCTTTTTTATCAGGTCTAAATCGAACATGTTATTATTTTTAGTTTTTTTATAAAATCGTTTAATTCTTTAACAATAAAATACCTAAAAAGTTGCAGCTTTTTTAAGTGCCATGAAAATAATAATTTTATACATATAGATACGTAAATATGTTCTATTAATAATGGTTCTGAATAAAAAACGGCCACTAATTTCTTAGTAGCCGTTTAGAACGTTTGTTTTTCAAAAAGTAGGTGATATAAGGTATCTTTAACTAAGTAGTTGTCGTTTTTTTAATTGTAATCTTAATTATAGTATCAATTTTATTTTGTTTTTCTTTAGGGATGTTAAATAAAATACCATAATCAGTTACTTTGAAAGTTACTTTTTCGCCACTTTCATAAAAAGTGGCCGATTTTATTTTCCCCGATATATTTGGAATCAACAAATTTTCATCTTCCAATTCCAACACATGCACAAATATAGTATTATTTTTTAAAGTTGTAGCACCCCATTTTTTGGGAGATATAGGCCCTTTTCGGGTGCTGTAAATTGTTTCACCATTTTTTTCCAACCATTGCCCCATTTCCAGAAGGGTTTGAACATTTTCAGGTTGTATTTTCCCATTTGGCATTGGGCCGGTATTTAGTAAAAAATTTGCACCAAATCCAGCTGCCTTTACCATGGTTTGTATCAATCTTTTTGTGGATTTGTAGTCCTGGTCCTTTATGTTAAATCCCCATGACCCATTCATTGTTTCGCACATTTCGAGTGGTAATTCCGAAATACTGCCGGTTTGGTTAAAACCCATCGAATTTTCGCCTGGCAAATCCCTTTCAAACATTTGGAAATCTTCGCCCGGAATTGGAGCTAGATGGTGATTACTTCCAATTAATGCTCCGGGTTGTAGCTGGTGTATTAAGCTGTAAGTATCATCCAGGCGCCAGGGAGCGTCTTTTTTGTCCCACATACCATCGAACCAAATTCCACCAATGTCGCCATAGTTCGTAAGTAACTCAGTTAATTGCGCATTCATGTAATCAATATATTTACTGAAATTGCCACTTTCGGGCCTGCCGGTATAACCTTGCCCTGTTCTTCCACGCGGATAATAATCGGGGTGGTGCCAGTCGAGTTGTGAATGGTAAAAAAACAATTTTACACCTTGTTTATCACATTCATCTTTTAGCATTCTCAGAATATCTTTTTTGTAAGGTGTGCGTTTAACAATATTATAATCACTTACTTTTGAATTGTACATTGCAAATCCATCGTGGTGTTTACTGGTAATGGTAATGTATTTCATTCCGGCTTTTTTTACAAGCGAAACCCATTCCGCAGGGTCAAAATCCACAGGGTTAAAAAACGACGGTAATTTTTCATATTGGATGATTGGGATTTCTTTTTGATTCATAATCCATTCGGCAATACCCATGTCACCTCCACCTGCCATGTTCGAGTAGACACCCCAATGCACAAATAATCCAAATTTTGCATCCTGAAACCATTCGCGATTTTTAAGGTTTTCTTCAGATGGAACATAATCCTTCTGGGCAAAAGTGATTGAGATGAAGGCAAATAGTAACGCTGAAAGCACCAGTATTTTTTTCATAAAGCAGAGTTTAGTTTGTTTAATTTATACAATATTACAAAATGTCCGGTTCATAGTAAAGATGTTGCGTGACAGGGACAGTAGCAGGACAGTACAATACAGTATGGAATAGTTATTTATTTTTTGTTATTTAAGAGAAATTTTTGGGCTAATTAACTTAACGGACAATGTATTCGGATAAAAAATTATGGGAAGATTTTAAAGCAGGTGAAAAGTATGCCCTTTCACATATTTATTATCAGAACATTCAATTTCTTTACCGGTATGGAAGTAAATTTTCAAACAATGAAGATTTAATTAAAGATACACTTCAGGACCTTTTTTTTGATTTAATCCGGCTGCGTTCAAACCTTGGGGCTAACGATAATATAAAATTCTATTTGATTACTGCATTCCGTCGTAAGTTGTTCCGCAATTTGAAGAAACAAAAAATTACTGACGAAAAAACTGATTTTTTATATCCCGAGGCTCAAATAGTATATTCGGCTGAATATGAAATGATTGGGCGCGAAGAGTTAAGCCACCGTGAAAAACTGGTGCAAAAAGCACTTGCTGAATTGAGCCCTAAACAGCGCGAAATATTGTATTACCGTTATACATGCGATTTTGAGTACAATCAGATATGTGAACTTATGGATTTAAAATATGATTCGGCCCGGAAGCTTGTATTCAGGTCACTTCAATCCTTAAAAAAGCAGTTGTCCAGTTCCGAAATTATTCTTTTTTACACTGAATTCCTTTCAGCCATTTAATTTTATTACTTCAAAATTGAAGGTATTGGTTTAGTAACCAGTGTTTTTAATGATACTTTCTTATTTCGCTCAGTTTATTTTTAAATTAATGGATATTAATTGTCCACAGAAAACTATTCAGTGGCTTTATATTATTAGACACGACCTAATAAATTATAAATGAATGATAATTATTTGAAACTTACGTTAGAGGAATTAATTGAAGACCGTGAGTTTATTTCATGGGTACTTAAAGGCAGCAACAGTACTGAATGGGAGAAAAGGATAGCTGACAATCCGGCTTTTAAACCAAAAGCCTATAAAGCCCGTGAAATAGTTTTATTACTTCGCGATACGTATTCAGTATTAAAAGAAGATGATGTGGTTAATATTTGGCAAAATGTTGAACGTTTTGACAAATTACATTTAAAAAAGGCCCGTTCCAAAAAAATCAAGAATACCATTTCATGGGCAGCGATTGTTGTATTCCTTGTTGCTTTTAGCAGCCTTGCATACCTGTACCACCAAAAACTAAATTTAGGATATAGTTTTGCTGAAAATAGTGATATTTCAGGATTTCGTGATACAAAATTGGTATTGTCGAGTGGGGAAGAGATACAGATAAAAAAGGAAAATTCAAAAATTTCTGTGAATCGGGGCGACGAATTAATTATCGGTACTGACAGTGTAATTGACCTTCGGCAAATTAATATGTTTAATGAAGGCGAGGTTCAAATGAACGAAGTGATTACTCCATATGGTAAAACTTCGGAATTGGTTTTAGCCGATGGTACCAGAGTCAGTTTAAATGCTGGAAGCCGTTTTGCTTTTCCTTCGAAGTTTCAGAAAAAAAATCGTGAAGTGTACCTCGAAGGGGAAGCTTATTTTGAAGTGGCTCGAAATACGAAACAACCTTTTATCGTAAAAACTACCGATTTGGACGTTGAAGTATTAGGAACAAGCTTCGATGTATCAGCGTATCCAACTGATAACAATATCGAAACTGTATTACTCGAAGGTTCAGTAGAAATAAGTAAACCAGCACTATTGGGTTTTTCCAGAGATGTGATTAAGCTGGAACCAAATCAAAAAGCCCGATTTAACAAAAAAAGTAAAGATGTAAAAGTTTCGGATGAACCCGATGCCGATGCCTATATTGCCTGGACTGCCGGGTGGTTTCAATTTTCAAAACAAAGTTTAAAAGATGTTTTTGCCAGCCTTGAACGTTATTATAATGTAAAAATTGTTGTATCAGACAGTTTCCCTTCTGAAGAATTGATAAGTGGAAAATTGGATTTAAAAGAATCTATTGAAGAGGTAATGTTTGTGTTAAACGATGTGGCAAAATTAAAATACAAATTAATTAATAATACACTTTACATTGAAAAAATTCCCGTAAGGGATTAAAAATAAAGGAACCGGAAGGCCTGCATGCCCTCCGGTTCTTAATGTAAATTAAATAGAGTATTTAATCTAAACAGTCAAAATTATGAAAAAAAAGCGTAGAATGCTATGCTTTCCTCGTGGAAGCATGCGAAAAATTTTGCTAAAGATGAAGCTACTAACCGTTTTAATGCTTGCTGTTTTTGCTGTGTCGGCAGCCGACAGTTACTCACAGGCAACAAAATTTAACATCAGTTTAAATAATGTTACTGTACGAGAAGTGTTTAAGCAAATTGAGGAAAAAAGCGAATTTATTCTGCTGTACAACGAAAAGTCGCTGGATGTAAATCGCGAAGTAAATGTAAATGTTAAAGACCAATCGGTTGAGTCAGTCCTTGACCAGGTTTTTGAAGGTGTGGTTAATACCTACAAAATTTACGACAGGCAAATTGTTATTTTGGAAAATCAAAATTCAGAATTACCGCTCATAATTGGAGGCAAGGCTGAACAACCCGACCAAAAGGAAATTAGTGGAACGGTGAAGGATTCGAATGGCCTTCCATTGCCAGGAGTAACAGTTATGGTAAAAGGTACAACAGTTGGAATTATTACAAATTCGGACGGTGAATTTCAGCTAACAGTGCCCAACGAAGCTCAGATTCTGGTTTTTTCGTTTGTGGGAATGAAAGGACAGGAAGTGGTTATTGGAGTAAAAAGTAACTTTAGTATTGTTTTAGAAGAGGATTATATCGGGCTTGAGGAAGTTATAGCTGTGGGGTATGGAACTCAAACTAAAAGGAGTGTTACTGGTTCTATTCAAACAATTACATCCGACGATTTGATTGACATTCCTGTTGCGCAGGTTACGCAAACTCTTCAGGGAAAAGTTACCGGTGTTCAGATTAATCAGAACACTGGAGTACCAGGTCAGGCAATGCAAATAAGAGTAAGGGGGCAAGGTTCAATTTCTGCCGGGAGTGACCCTTTATATGTTATCGATGGTTTCCCAATAACAGGAAATTTGAGTGATATAAATCCTGATGAGATTGAATCAATTACAATAATGAAAGATGCAGCTTCAACTTCATTATATGGTTCGAGAGCAGCAAATGGTGTAATTCTTATTGAAACAAAACATGCCAAAACGGGTCAAACCAAAATCGGCTTTTCTTCATACTATGGAGTTCAAACGCTACCGCAAGCAGGCCGCCCTGAAATGATGAATGGGCAGGAATTTGCCCAGTTTAAAAAAGAATCGTACGAGGATTTGGGGCAAACAGTCCCTGCTGCTTTCCAAAATCCGGCACAATATGGTGCAGGTTACGATTGGTACGATATTATGTTTCGGGCAGCTCCTGTACAGAATTACTCCTTGTCACTTTCTACCGGATCAGAGAAATTCAGTACTTCGGCTGTTGCAGGATATTTTAACCAGGAAGGGATTTTATTAAATTCAGGCTACGAACGCTTCTCATTACGTGTTAATTCCGAATTTAAAGTAAATAAACAATTACGCCTTGGATTTAATGTTGCTCCAACCGTAAGTAAAAACTTTACGCCGTCGAACGATGCTATTTTTTGGCAGGGTGGATTACTGTATAATTCTTTGTTGACATGGCCAATAGTGCCTTATAAAAATGAGGATGGGACATTGCCATTATCAGCATGGATTCCAGGGATTAGTGCATTCCCAGCACCCAATTATTACAGGGCAGCACAGGAGATTAAAACCACTACCGAAAACCTTAAATTATTATCGAATGCTTATATCGAATGGGAACCAATTTCTGATTTGGTTTTAAAATCATCCGTTAACCTGCAGTTAAATTCAGCCAATTCTAAATTTTTTAATCCTTCAACCTCTTCAACTGGTTTTGCAACTGCACCTCCTATAACTGCGCGTGCCGAATATGGAAGTTCATGGGCTCTGTCATGGTTGTTGGAAAACACCGCTACTTATTCTAAAGTAATTAAAAACCACCGTTTTGTTGGTTTAGCTGGATATTCGACGCAAAAATTTCAGTTTAAATCAATGGATATTGCGGCAACTAATTTTCCCGATGACAGGATTAATGATGTCGATGCTGCCACTGAACTTCAATTTGCTGGCACTGATAGCGATACACAGGAGTGGTCGTTGCTTTCGTACCTGGCTAGGGTAAATTACGATTATAAAGGGAAATATATGGCTTCATTAGCTATTCGGCGCGATGGTTCATCGAGGTTTGGTGTAAATAACCGTTGGGGTAATTTCCCTTCAGTATCGGTAGGATGGATTGTTTCCGAAGAAGATTTTTTCCCTAAAGATGGTTTGTTCTCGTTGGTAAAAACAAGGGCTAGCTGGGGGATTACCGGAAACAACAACATTGGTAATTATACCCATTATGCATTAGTTAACCTTGGAGAAAATGCCATTTTTGGGAATTCAGTTGCCGGTGGGACTTATGTTGATAACCTGAGTAATGCAGAACTTGGTTGGGAAACAACTAAACAGCTCGATATAGGTATTGATGTAGCTATTTTAAATAACAGAATTGATTTATCATACGATTATTATACAAAATCAACTACAAATCTTTTATACGATTTTAATATTCCTGCTTCTTCAGGCTTTACAACGTTTACTGGTAATTCAGGTGAATTAAGGTTCTGGGGGCATGAAATTTCCATTCAGTCGCGAAACATGGTTGGCGAATTTAAATGGAATACCAATTTTAATATTTCGTTTAACGACAACGAAGTAATTTCACTAGCCGATAATGTTGACGCCATTTATGGCGGCGGACATATAACCAAGGTAGGCGAACGTTTAGGATTATTCTGGGGTTTGGAACACGATGGTGTTTATGTAAACCAACAGGATTACGATAGTTCGCCAAAAGCCAGCCGTTCGGCAGTTGGAACAGTCAAGTTTAAAGATAATAATAACGATGGCGAGGTTCTTAATACCGATACAGGGGGCGACCGGGTAGTTATTGGAGACCCGACTCCAACCTTTCTGCTGGGAATGACAAATACATTTGCTTACAAAAATTTTGACCTTTCAATAACTATGTCTGGTTCAGTAGGAAACGATATTGCCAACCGTTTTGAACAAGGAACAACCAATCTCGATGGAGTATTTAATGTTCTGAAAGAAGTCGAAAACAGATGGCGGTCACCTGAAAATCCGGGTGATGGATTATATGGTACCACAACCACACAAACCGGAATGGAACGCGACTGGTTTAACAGCCGTTTTATTGAAGATGGTAGTTATTTGACCATAAAAAACATAACGCTTGGTTATAACCTTGATGTTAGTAGGATCAAGTTCCTCAGCAACGTGAGGATATATGCGAGTGCGCAACAAGTGTATACATTTACCAAATATTCAGGCAATAATCCTGAAGTTGGGACTACCATTTCAGGAGAGACAGCTTCAGTCCTTTATTTGGGCGATGATTATGCT
Source organism: Prolixibacteraceae bacterium (assembly GCA_963666575.2). Taxonomy (GTDB): domain Bacteria; phylum Bacteroidota; class Bacteroidia; order Bacteroidales; family Prolixibacteraceae; genus JABMQB01. The sequence continues at coordinate 26,517 of CAXXYG010000013.1, read as the reverse complement.
GCCTATCCGGTTCCACGGACTTTTACCTTTGGTGTAAATGTTGGATTTTAGTTTTATTAAATTGTATAAAACAAATTAAATAAAAGGTATGAAACGAGTATTTATGACACTGGTAAAGCAGAATGATCATTCTAATCGAGTTGTATCAAATACAGTTAAATATTTAAAATAATTAAGATGAAAATAAAAATTATAATAGTAGGTATGCTTACACTATTCTTCAGTTCATGCACTGAGAGTTTTTTGGAGCTACCTTCAGAATCATCGCTAAGTACCCCAATCTATTTCCAGACGGAAGCTGATTTTGAGTCGGCAGTGAACGGTATTTATGCCCCAATGCGAGTTTGGTTTGGCCCCAATACCGATGTGTCAACTTCACCCGCTATTCTTATTGGAGATATGCATTCCGATAATTCACGGTATGTATTAAATCCTAATTACCGCGCAACAGGTGGTGCCGAAGGTGCAGCCGATTTTATTTATGATAGCCAACAGTTTTCGAGCTATTGGAACGATTTTTACAGTTGGATATCGCGTGCAAACCAAATAATTGCTTTAATCGACGGTGTTGATTTTGATGCTACCTCAAAAAGTAATATCAAAGGGCAGGCTTTATTTTTAAGAGCTTATAGTTATTGGTGGTTGGTGCGTTTGTATGGCGATGCGATTCTCCATCTGGAACCTGTAACAACACTTGATGGAACCAGTTTGCCATTGTCGGCTGAGGCTGAAGTAGTGGCTCAGATAATTGCAGATGCTACTGAAGCAGTATCATTGTTAAAAAACAAAGCTGACCAAGAACCGGGTAGGGTAACCAAAGGGTCAGCCTCGATGTTATTAGGCGAAGTACATGCCTGGTACAAAGATTGGGCTTTGGCCGAAACAGCTTTTAAACAAATTAGTGGGTATTCACTTGTTGCAAATTATGCCGATGTGTTTGATCCGGCAAATAAAAATAATTCAGAGTCGATCTTTGAAATTCAGTATTCAGCATCTTCTGCCGATTATGCCAGTTCATTTGTTTATAATATGTTCCCTTACCCATTAAGTGCCGATCAATTACAAGCCTTAACAGGAATTGGAAATGCTCAGGGTCTTGCCGAAGGTGAAATGTTTAATACACCAACACCTGAACTAATAGCAGCATATGCCGAAGGTGATGTCAGGTACGACGCATCAATTATGTTTGCCGATGATGCCAATGGCAGTACATGGCCAATGTGTATCAAGTATTTACATCCTCATTCGCTTTACAGGCAAACTGATGATAACCTGTTTGTATACAGGTACGCCGAAGCTTTATTGTACCTGGCCGAAGCAGTAAATGAGCAAGGTGGAAGGATAGATGTTGCCAAAGGTTATTTAAATCAGGTTCGAAACAGGGCTGGTTTAGAAAATACAGATGCAAATAGTCAGGAAGAATTACGTGAAGCCATTCTTGCTGAGCGAAGAGTTGAATTGGCTTTTGAAGGAAAACGTTGGTGGGATTTAGTGCGTACAGGTAAAGTAAATTCAGTTATTGCAGAATACGGAGCAAAAGTAAAAGCACATCCCGAGGACTATTATTTTCAGGGAGGTTATTTACCGGTTCCAACTGCTTTTACAAATATCACATCAAAATTTAATATTCCTGATACGGAGGTATTATTAAATCCATTAATTGAATAAATAGTATGCATGTAAATCAATTATATTCAGGTTGTTGCTTGAAATAGTATGGGAAATTAATAAGAATAGGAAAAAAAGTTGGGTCGAAAGGCCCTCCTTTTTAACTTAACATAAATAATTCAGTAGTGTATTAAATGATTTTTAAACCATTGTGTGATTTAGAAGTCTAATTTTATTTCATTATAAATCTAATAAATCCTAAACTATGAGTGACAAATCGAAAAAATTATCCAGAAGGAATTTTCTAAGTACAACAACTGCAGCTGCAGCTGCTTTCACCATTGTTCCGCGCCATGTAATGGCTGGTAGTGGAAATACTGCTCCAAGCGATATGATTAATGTTGCAGGAATTGGTGTTGGTAGCCAGGGAGGTGGTAATATTCAGCAAATTGCTACACCCGATATACCAATAGTTAGGCCAATGAGAAATATGAATGGCACGCCAATGACCAAAGAACAAATGGCTGCAATGGAAGCTCGTATGGCTGAAATGAGAAAAAGAATGGAAGCCAGAGGTGGCGCCACCGGGAATGCTAATGCGGCAGTTCAGATGGGAGCTGCCGGAAGTGGAAAAGAAATTCGATTGGCAAATATTTATGCTTTGTGCGATGTCGACCACCAATATGCCGGCCATATAATTAAAGGATATCCAAAGGCTAAACTTTATACCGATTGGCGTGAGATGCTCGAAAAGGATAAATCAATTGATGCCGTTATGATTGCAACACCCGATCATAACCACGCTCCAATTGCAGCTGCTTTTATGCGCGAGAACAAGCATGTTTACCTTGAAAAACCAATGGCTAAAACAATTCATGAATGCCGTACGTTGGCCAAGCTTGCAAAAGAATTTAATGTAGTAACTCAGATGGGGAACCAGGGCCATGCTACTGAAGGGACTCGTAAAACCGTTGAATGGATTCAGTCGGGAGTGATTGGATTGGTTCGCGAAGTAGAATTATCTACAAACCGGCCTATGGGATTTTGGCCCCAAGGTGATTTAAAACGCCCGGCCGGAATGCCTGTGCCTAAACATATTAACTACGATGTTTGGCAAGGTCCTGCAGCACAACAACCATTTAATCCCGAAGCTTTGCATTTTAACTGGAGAGGTTTGTGGGATTATGGCACAGGGGCTATGGGTGATATGGGTGCCCATATTTTTGATGCACCTATTTGGGCTCTTAATTTGGGTATGCCAACAAAAATTCAGGCTACCAGCTCACCTTATAGTACTGATTATATGCCATTATGCGAGACGGTTACCTACGAATTCCCGGCACGTGGTTATAGGCCTGCAGTTAAAGTTAGCTGGTGCGATGGTGGATTAAGGCCTGAACGCCCTGCTGATTTGGAAGCTGGCCGTGCAATGAAAGATGCTACTTATTATGGCGATAAAGGAATTATTTGTCACGGTAGCCACGGGGCTATGCCTGAACTTATTCCTGCCGATGCTGATTTTAAGGGGCCTGATGCATGGCTTCCCCGTACAGGAAATATTTTTGAAGACTTTTTTGATGCTATTAAAAACGGTAAAAAAGCATGTAACGATTTTTCTATTTCTTCTCAATTAACAGAAATTATGTTGTTAACAAATATTGCTGTTAAAAACCAGAGGGCTAATGTGACTTTAGAATACGATGCTAAAAATATGAAAATTACTAACCTTCCTGAAGCGAATGATTTGTTTCATTACGAATACCGTAAGGGGTGGAGTCTGTAACTTAAATTTATAGTTGGTTATATTTAGGAAGGGCTGCAGAATGAATTTCTCAGGCTGTAGCCCTTTTTTATGTTTGAAATAAATGTAAATCACATTATTAAAATCAAAAAATGAAAAATATAAATAAATCGGGAAAAAAATTTTCAAGGCGTAATTTCCTTACCAGTGCAGCTGCTGCTGTGGCGGTTTCTGCTATTCCTATGAATTATGCTTTTAAAAGCCCATCAGTATCTGAAAAAGTTAATTCCAATTTTGGAGGTGTACACATAGGTACAATTACGTACAGTTGGCGTGCCATGCCAGGTGGAGTAGAGAATATAATTAAGTATTGCCAGGAAACCGGAATTAGTTCCTTAGAGTTGATGGGCAATGACCTGGAGACCTACCTTGGTGCACCAGAGAACCCAATGATGGCCATGTTTCGCCGGCCACCTGCACCACCTACACCTCCTGCACCAGCTGCTGCCGATGAAACAAAACCAACTGCTACTCCTGCACCTCGTCGTCGTTTTCAGTTAACACCTGAGCAACAGGCAACCATTGATGAATATAATAAAACAATGAAAAAATGGCGCATGGATTTGCCAATGTCAAAAGTTGAAGGTGCACGCAAATTATTTGACATGGCAGGAATTGATATTCATATTGTTAAATTTTCGCCTTCACGTTGGTCGGATGAAGAAATTGAATATGCCTTTAAAGTAGCAAAAGCAATGGGAGCCAAGGGAATAAGTGAAGAAATTGGAGAAGATGCCGTAAATAAATTAGGGCCAATTGCTGAGAAACATGGCATGTATGCCGTGTTCCATCAACATATGCAATTTGCCGAACCCGGATTTAGTTATGATCCATTCCTGGCAGTTTCTCCGGCTGTGATGATGAATTTTGATGCCGGCCATTTTTGGGGATCTACAGGAATTCATCCAAACGAAATTATCAAAAAATACCACAAGCGTATTTTTAGTGTTCATATAAAAGACAAAACAGGGCCAAATACCGAACCTGCAAATACAAACCAGGTTTGGGGACAAGGTGAAATGCCTTTGGCTGATGTGCTGCTTTTAATAAAAAAAGAAAAATGGCCGATCTATTGTGACATCGAGCTTGAATACGATGTTAAACCTTGGTCTAATTCTGTTAAAGAGGTAAAAACCTGCGTAAATTATGCCAGGCAGATACTAATGTAAATCAGTAAGATTCTAAATTGTAAATTATGATTAAAAATTGTAAAATGATGGGATTTTTATCCATCATAATGTCTGTGGTATTTTTATTTGGTTGCACTAAGGATGTGCCGCTTATTAAAAATTTAACAGTTGAATATAGTAAAACACCTATTGGAATTGATGTTGAAATTCCACGTTTTTCATGGCAAATGGATACACCTTCAGAAAGAGGGGCCAAACAATTAGCATATCAAATTATAGTTAAAGAACCTTCGGGTACTGTTGTTTGGGATTCCGAAAAAATTGAGAGTGATATGTCATTGGCAATTAAATACAACGGAACTCCTTTAAAAGCTTCAACAAGGTATAATTGGACAGTAAATATGTGGAATCAGGAAAACCAAATGTTTTCGGAAACAGCGTGGTTTGAAACCGGGTTGATGAATGCCAATCCAAATTTGTCAGCATGGGATGGAGCTACATGGATAGGTGGAAGTGATAACGACCTCGTTTTTTATTCGCATTATCAACTAATTTTTAATCTAATTTACAATTTAACAATAACAGAAGGAAGCAGTAAAGCCGCATTGGTTTTTGGAGCCAACGATTTACGTCTGATGGACAAGAATAAAAATATTTTTCAGATTGAAAATAAGCAGGATGAAAGTTATTTTAAACTTGAACTGGATATTGGTGCAGTGGATGGATCAAGTAACGGAACTGCAAAAATTAATGTATACCGTGTTGGCTATACAAAAGATGATTCAGCGGTGAAACCTTTAAAAACTTTTGAGATTAAAACTTCGGTTATTCATAACCATAATAAAAATCAAAAGCATAAAATCGCTATCAATAGTGAATTTGGAAGAATTGCTATAACAGTTGATGGTAAGAGTGATTTTTTTGTAAAAGAAGCCACTACAGAAGTATCGGCTATTCCGGCACGGTTTCGTAGGGGAAATGCAGGGGCTTCTGTTAACCTGAATCCAATGGGGTCAGGTGGCAATTATATTCCCTTTGGCATGGCTTGCGATATTGGTTTTTCGGTTGATGCCGGCCAGCAAGCAACTTTTTCGGATATAAATATTGTGAACAACCGGAAACCAAATAATACCTTATTCGAAGAAGATTTGTCGGCCAATTATACTGGTATTTTTTCTGGTTTTATTAAAAATTCGGAATCAGGATTAAAAGTAGAAAATGGTGTTTTTAAAGTAGATGGAAGTGACGATGGTACTTTTATAGTTGCCAATCCTAGTCGAAATTCAACACCTATGTTGCGTACTGAATTCGAAACTAAAAATAAAACCATTAGCGATGCGCGATTGTATGTTACAGCCCGTGGTATTTACGAAGTATTTTTAAATGGCGAGCGGATTGGAGATGATTATTTTAATCCGGGATTAACCCAGTACAACAAAACCCATATGTACCAGACATATGATGTAACTCAAATGGTTCGTAAGGGTGAAAATGCCATTGGCGCAATGATGGGAGAAGGTTGGTGGAGTGGCCTGTTAAGTTTTGGTTCTATTTGGAACCATTTTGGCGACCGTCAATCGTTATTGGCGAAAATGGTGATTACCTATGATGATGGTTCACATGATATAATTACTTCTAATGATAAAGACTGGAAATATTATAACGATGGCCCTCTGCTATATAGCAGCCTCGATTTAGGCGAAATTTACGATGCCACCAAAGAAGCAGCCATAAAAGGCTGGGCTGAGGCTGGTTTTGATGATAGTTCATGGAAACAGGCAGTGGAAGTTTCTTTGCAAAATACAGCTTTTATGGGTAGCTCATCCGGATTTGACGGAACAGTTACCACTTTTGACTACAAAAATATGGCTTTGATTGGCCAGATTGGTAATAATGCCGGAGTATATAAAGTGTTGACAGCTAAAAGCATGGAGGAAGTCAGGCCAGGTGTATTTGTATATAATATGGGACAGAATTTTGTTGGTGTACCTAAAATTTCCATTCAAAATGGAAAAGCCGGCAATCGGATGATCTTACGTGTGTCTGAAATGCTTTATCCTGACCAGGAAGCATCGGGTGAAAATGTGGGCATGTTAATGACCGAAAATTACCGGGCTGCACTTTGCCAGGATATTTATATTATGAAAAATGGTGAGCAGGTTTTTCAGCCTAAGTTTACATCACGAGGATACCAATTTATTGAAATTACCGGAATTGATGCTCCTTTGCCACTTGAAGCAGTTCAAGGTGTGGCAATTAGTTCAATCGTAAATTTAACTGCCGATTATAATACTTCAAATATAAAAGTGAATCAGTTATGGTCAAACCTGGTTTGGTCGAATGTCGATAATTTCCTGTCGATTCCTACCGATTGCCCGCAGCGTAATGAACGAATGGGGTGGTCGGGCGACATTTCAGTATTTTCACGCACTGCCACTTATGTTTCAAATTCAAACCAATTTTTGAAGCGCCACATGTATGCCATGCGCGACGTTCAAACTCCAGCCGGAAAATTTGCCGATGTGTCACCTGTAGGAGGCGGATTTGGTGGTGTTTTATGGGGAAGTGCCGGAATTACTGTTCCCTGGGAAGTCTATCAACAATACAATGATATAGCTTTGCTCGATGAGAATTACGATGCCATGGCTGCTTACATCGACTATTTGGCAACTACCATTGATCCTAAAACTGGTATAAGTACTGATGGGCAATTGGGCGATTGGCTGGGGCCACAGAATAACAAATTAGGTACAGCGTTCCTTACTACTGCATACCATATTTTTGATTTGGAAATAATGACAAAAACAGCTGAATTGCTTGGGAAAGATGAAGATACTGAGAGATTTATGGAAATGTATAAGGAAAGGAAAGATTTTTTTAATTCAACTTTTGTGAATGACGAGTACAAAACGGTTGGGCTTATTGGCGGAGGACGTGGATTTGGCCCAAATCCTGGAATCCCACCTGAATATAAATTGGCTGATACACAAACATCATACGCTGTAGGTTTAGCATTAGGAGCTTTTAGTGAAGAGAACATCCCTTATATGGCTAAAAACCTGGCTGAAACTGTTCAGCGTAAAAACGTAGATGATGATGGAATTACCCGTCCTGAAAATTCATTGATGACCGGTTTTATTGGAACTGCCTGGATCAGTAAAGCCCTTTCGGATAATGGGTACAGTGATTTGGCTTATAAGTTATTGCAAAATAATCAGTATCCCTCGTGGTTATATGCAATCGACCAGGGTGCAACTACAATCTGGGAACGTCTTAATGGGTACACCGTTGAAAATGGTTTTGGAGGAAATAACAGTATGAATTCATTTAACCATTATTCATTTGGTGCTGTGGGGCAATGGATGATGGCTTATTCGATAGGTATTCAACGCGATGAACCCGGATTTAAACATTTTATCCTGCAGCCTGAGCCAGACCCAACTGGCGAAACAAAGTGGGCTGAAGGGTATTACGATTCGATGTATGGAAAAATTAGCAGCGCATGGATAAATAGTAATGGAAGTATAACTTATAATTTGACAGTGCCGGGAAATACTTCTGCAACCCTTTATTTACCTGCAATAGCGGTGGAGAATATAACCGAAAGTGGAAAACCTGCCGATGAATTGAAAGGGATTACTTTTCTAAAATATGAAAATGGTAAAGCCATATATGAAATAGAATCGGGTGATTATGAATTTGTCACTCACCTTTAATTTTTTACTTTAGTTTGACAAATTGGAATAAAAAATCCACCTCCATAGGGTGGATTTTTGTTTTTAACTAAGAGGTTTAGATTTAAATGCCCAAGTATAGCTACTAATTGTAATTACTTATTTTTAATTTTAAGCAAAAAAATATTTGGGAAAATATACCAATTGGCCTTCCCACTATTTGATGTCTACTTTTTTATATAATTGACATCTTATCTGGCTGATCAATAAAGTGTACCAGCTCCAATCAGAAGGAAGGATTCTTTAAATGCCTCATTTACTTCATTATAGAGCAATGTTATTTACTTTTGGGTATTGGCTTCAGTATTAGAATTTTCTTTGGTGGTTCTACAATCCACTACATTTTACAACTTCACCAATCGCCATTCCTGTATTATAATGAACTCTGGGTGCCGTATTTATAGTTACTTTACTATCAGCCTCAAACAGTACAATAATATCTGAACCTCCAAACAGAAAATAACCAAATTCTTCTCCTTTATTAAGGTATGCTCCTTCAACAGCAGGCATATTAACAGAAGATACCTGTGCCATGCCAATTGGGATCACAGCAACCAGCCCAATTGGTGAGTCCAATACAATCAAACCTCTGGTTTGTGTGAATTCATACCCATCTTCTGAACCATCAGGTGCATCAAAAATCCCATTATCTATTACTACATCTAGATATACTTTTTCTTGAATGGCTCTGGACTCCAATACTGTTCCGCGTACCGGAGCATGAAACCGATGATAGTCATTTGGTCCCAAAAAGGCGTGGTAAAACAAACCATTGCTAAACCTGCCCTGATATGGACTGCCATCCAATAGTTTTTCTACATGGTATTTGTGAGTACCTTTTATTTTTACAATGGAATCTTTAGTTATTTGAAATTTTGCTTTAAATGTTGAATCGGCAGGAGAAACAACTATTCTGTCATCGAACATGCCGGCAACAGGCCGCATACCAGGATTTACCTGTCTGGCAAAAAATTGGTTAAAAGTCCTCCAGCCACTTGGCCCATTTGATTTAAGTCCTGAATTTTCATCTCTCGGTGTGTATGCCTCAGCTGGTACCAAATACTGAAACATTTTAAAGTCAGGATCGGCGATAAAAGATTTAAGGGTTTGTTCTGTAATCGATTTCTCAGTATTAAGAAAATGTCCCCAATCGTTGGCAAAATGAACCATCCAATCTGTAAAATCGTTCCCGGGGCTTTTCCGTAAAGGGTCTTTTATATTTTGAAGCTTCCGTCCGGTTGGTTGGTCCAAAACCCAATAAAATTTTACAATTTGGAAAAATACTTCATTGTTAAATACATCGGCCGGATCAATGTCCTCATCCCACCCTTCATTGTATTGATGAGGAGCCCATTCTACAAGCCATTCAAGATAGTTGCAATATTCGGAATAGGGATAAACCTTGTGAAGATTAAAGTGTTCTTTGTATTTATCGTTTAGATGTGTATTGGCATAAATATCAGCATCCTTTAACGATTTTTCAAGAAGCTTTTTCCAATCAGGGTGGTCTGTCCATACATCCTCAAGTGCAGCAATAATATCTCCGGCCGAATGACAATCCTGAAGCAGTAATCGTTTGGTTTTTGTAGGTTCACTGCTTAGTGTCGTTTTTTCTGGTTGTTTTAATTCTTTAGCCATAGTTTTAATGAGTTTTATGATTTAATTAATTTAGTTTTCCGCCGATGAGCTATCAATTTCTTCGGTATTATCATCAATCCAAACCTCACCGTTTATGAATACATATCCCGATTTGCCAACATGTGTTTGAATAAAAATATAGTTGTGATCGACACCGGTACCTTTACTTAATTCAGAAGCAACTATTTCCATAATTTTAGCTACCTCTTCAGTTTTGAACATGGTGTTTGCATACAAATCGACAAACACCGGGATTTCCACTAACTTTGGGTTAAACTTTTTGTAGCCTTTAAGTTTATGTACCACACAGTCTTGTGTTTGCCACATACATGTTGCCATGTTGTCGGGCATTAGTTTTTTTCCTTCAATTTCACAGCTGTATAAAGCCTTTTCCACGTTTTTCATGATTTTTGCCTTTTTCAGCTTGTTTGGCAATGTTGAAATTTTAATAAATGGCATAATTGATAGTTTTAGTAGTTTAAATGTTAATTCTGTTTAAATGAAAAAAATGAGTTTCGCTCAGAGTTTATTAATTACATTAAAGTTTGGTTTTCTGGTGCTTATGCTTTTGGGCTTTATTTAAACTTCCAATTCGTTGCCCCATTAGTACAGATACGGATTGGAACACTCCAGGCTCAAACAACAAGATATTAAGTGAACCTCCATACGCAAAATGCCCCAATTCTTTTCCTTTTTCAATTTTTACCGGGGCGCTTCCTTTGGGAACTAAAGTTGATTCTTCAGAAATAAGTGTGTTGAAGCTTAAAGCACTGATGGTATTTAAGCCAACCGGAACCATGGCTACGTATCCAAAAATGGTGGTTTTAATGATGTAATAGGCCCGATGGAAATCTTCAAAAATGCTAAAATCAGTGGTGCTCTCGCCAATATTGCCTTTGTTAAACCAATGTTCGCCATCCATTACACCATTATAAATTCCAGGCACTTCAGCTGATTCAACAATATATCCATTAGTTGGAGAATGGTACCGGTGGTAGCTACCTGGCATTAGTACACACGAAACAGCTGTGCCACCAACAAAATTTTTGGCATAATCTGAGCCATTTAATAGTTCACTTACATTAAGTTGACGTGTTTTTACATTAAGTTGGGTGGTTAAAGTTAAATCGGTTTGAATAAAATTAATTTCTGAATCGGCTGGAGCAGTTATGATTGAATCGTCCTTTTCTTCGAAAATTGGCCTTGGTTTTGGGTCCAGTTTTTGATTGAGTTCACGAATAAAAAATTCATTAAATGATTTAAATCCTCCCTTGGGTACAATAAATTGTTCAATCTTTGTGGAAGGATCATTCATCCAGTCATCAAGGTGTTTTAGTGATTCTGGTGAATCCATAAATTTGCCGCGAGCTATGATAAATTTAACCGTCCAATCAAAAATTTCTGTGGTGTAGTTTTTACCGTCTTTTGCGCTTTTAAAATTATTCAGGAAATAATATGCATTTTTGTTATTTAAATAGAAATTGGTGAATGGCTCTATAAAACCCAGCCCATCTGCTTTTTCATCTTTTTCTTTTATGTCATCCGGAAGTGGGAGGAATGTGAACCAGTCTTCAAAATATTTAATAAAATAGTTGATGTCTTTTCCAACCCATGGATTTTTTTTACCATTTGACAGGATAGGTTGAACATTGGCAATTGCATCGTTATATGCTGATTCAACAACAGGATTACGAACGATCTCTTTAAGCTCTATAATAAGCTTTTGCATGTTGTGTGTTAATTTTTTTTGAGTCATTAATTTGAATTTTAGTTTATTATCTCAGGAATGAATTAGAATTATCTATTGAATTAATAGTTCTTCAAGTGGAGCATCAGTATTTTTTATTTATTCAAAACTTATATTAGTAGTATTTCTTGCCATGATTTATCAGAATATAAAAAGGTTGAAGGTTATTATCACATTTGTTTAATGTTAATAAAGTTGTTTTTGCCTTATATATATTTATAAACACGATTGAATTGCTACATAAGTTACGGAATTATTTTAAATGTGCATAATAAATTGATGCAAAATAGATTGTGATCCACATTGTTGAAGTATAACAAAGTGTCTGGGTCAATTATTTGCAGCTTTATATAATTTTGGAAGCGTGATCTAATAATTATTGTGTAATGAAAATAGAATTGCTATATATACGTAAATTGTAATACAGTAAATATATGACTCTTTGTTTCTTCTTCTCAATACAATGGAGTTGAATTAATTAATTAGGATTTGAACTAGGTACCTTGAGGTATTTGTAAGTCTTTACGAAAAAGAATAATCAGTACAAATTAGTTTATAACTACTAAACCAATTATAATGAAATCAAAAAATCTGTCAGTAATTTTTATTATTCTGATTCTTACCTCATTTACTTTTATTGCCTCTTCACAAAATTTCATCAATTTTAATGATAACTGGAGTTTTTCAAAAGGAAATCCCCCAAAAGCCCAAAGTGTCAGTTTTGATGATTCTTCATGGGAAAAAATAACCATTCCGCACGATTGGGCCATTACCGGCCCTTTTAACGAAAAGGAAATGGGTTTTACGGGTAAACTTCCATGGAAAGGAGAGGGTTGGTACAGGAAATCGTTTACTGTGGCTTCAAAAGATAATGGGAAGATTGTATATTTTCTTTTTGATGGGATAATGGCTTTTCCTGAAATTTATATCAATGGCCAATTGGCTGGGAGGTGGGATTATGGATATAATTCATTTTACTTGAATGTTACTGAATTTATAAATTTTGGAGAAGAAAATAACATAGCAGTATACGTTGATACCCGGGAACATGGAAGCCGCTGGTATCCCGGCGCCGGAATTTACCGGAAAGTCAGGATGTTAGTTACTAATCCTGTTCACACGGCTATATGGGGGATATATGTTACGACTCCAAAAGTTACCAATACATATGCCGACCTTCGAATTATTACGGAGGTTAATAATTTTGAATTGGAGGATAAGGAGGTGACTGTTGAGTCAGTAATCCTAAGCCCTGAAGGAAATGAAATCGGTAAAACAGAATCAACCCAAAAAATAAAAGCTGGTGCTTTATTTGAAATTGACCATTGGCTTTCGGTAATAAAACCTACACGTTGGGATATTGACAATCCTGTTTTATACAGTGTTAAATCAGTAATCAAATCAGGAACTACTGTTGTCGACACTAAAATTACACCCTTCGGATTTCGGACATTTAAGTTTACTGCCGATGAAGGATTTTTCTTAAATGAAAAACACCTCCAAATGAAAGGAGTTAACCTTCACCACGACCAAGGGCCTCTTGGAGCCGCTTTTAATAAACGTGCCATGGAACGGCAGCTCGAAACAATGAAAAAAATGGGTTGTAATGCTATCCGAAACAGCCATAATATATGTGCCCCTGAATTATTGGAACTCTGTGATAAAATGGGTTTTATAGTTTTTAATGAAGCCTTTGACAAATGGGACGATAAAGCTGATATTACTTCCGAAACCGATTTTTATGAATTTGGAGAACGCAACCTGCGCAACTTTGTAAAACGCGACAGGAACCATCCATCGGTGGTGATTTGGAGTGTGGGTAACGAAATGGGCGATGTTCAAACCAATACCAATTATGGATTACAGAAATTGGGGGCAATGGTGGGATTTGTAAAAAAATATGATAATACCCGGCCGGTGACCATGGCTTGCGATCAGGAAGGAAATGCCAAATGGCGTCATTTTGATTCATACGATGTCCATTCATGGAATTACGGCCAACGGTGGAGCCTTGCCCGAAAACTCGACCCTTCAAAAACTGTAATTATCAGCGAATCGGCTTCAGCGTTAAGTACACGCGGATTTTATGAACTGCCACTACCTGCGAAAAAAACCGATTTTACCAAATCGAACCAGGTCAGTTCATACGATTTTCATGCACCCTATTGGGCCGAAATTGCCGATGACGATTTTATGTGGCAGGAAAATGACAAATACATTGCCGGTGAATTTGTTTGGACTGGTTTTGATTACCTGGGTGAACCTACGCCATATATGACTTCGCGTAGTTCCTATTTTGGGATTGTTGATTTGTGCGGAATTCCGAAAGACAGGTTTTATTTGTACCAAAGCCATTGGGCACCTGAAAAAAACAGGGTGCATATTCTTCCGCATTGGAATTGGGAAGGGTATAAAGGGAAAAATGTTCCGGTGTTTGTATATACAAACGGCGATGGTGCCGAACTGTTTCTGAACGGAAAATCGTTGGGTAAAAAATTCAAAAATCCAAAATCTGAAGTTTCTATTGAACGGTACCGGCTGATGTGGATGGATGTGGTATATGAGCCTGGCGAATTAAAAGCCGTTGCCTACAAAGAAGGCAATATAATTGGCGACGCCGTTGTAAAAACAGCAGGGAAACCCTATTCTATAAAATTATCGCCCGACCGCAGTGAGATAAATGCTACCGGCGACGATTTGAGTTATATCCTTGCTGAAGCTTATGATAAAGATGGAAATCTGTGCCCATTGGCTGATAACCTGATTAATTTTGAGATAAGAGGCCCGGCAGTTATTGCCGGAGTTGGTAATGGTAATCCCCGATCGTATGAGCCATTTGTAGCAAACTACCGGAAACTATTTTATGGCAAGGCCATGTTGATATTAAAATCAGTAAAAGGGCAGGCGGGGGAAATTGAAGTAAAGGCTAAAGCTGATGGATTAAAAGAAAACCATGTTGTGGTTGTAAGTAAGTAATCGTATTTTTAGGAAAATTTATAATTATGAAAAAAATTTCTTTCCTATTAATATTGGCCATTTTTACTTTTTATGTGAAGGCTCAAAATGATATTCTGATTGCCCAAAATGCCATTGTTCAGCTGGTTGAAACAGGTTTTGCTTTTACCGAAGGGCCTTCGGTTGCCCCCGATGGGCGAGTTTATTTTACCGACCAACCCAACGATAAGATTTTTATATGGGATGAAAAAAAGGGGATTTCTCTTTATCTCGAAGGAACCGGCCGATCCAATGGAACTTACTTTAATAGTGATGGGAAATTGGTGGTGTGCGCCGACCTTCATAACCAGTTGGGTGTTTTTGATGAGAATAAAAAGATGGCCGTATTGTTTGATGGAATATATAATGGCAAACATATAAATGCACCCAACGATTTGTGGATTGCCCCAAATGGAGGAATCTATTTTTCAGACCCTTATTATCACCGGACCTGGTGGAAAGAAGGTCACAAAGAAGTACAGGATGTGCGTGGGGTTTATTACCTGAGTCAGGAAGGAGAGATTACCCGTGTTATTGATGACTACAAACAACCTAACGGATTGATAGGAACGCCTGATGGCCAAATTTTGTACGTTGCCGATATTAATGATGGTAAAATCTGGAAATACACTATTCAACCTGATGGCAGCCTGGCAAACAAAACATTTTTTGCGCCAAAAGGCTCCGACGGTATGACAATTGATAACAAAGGGAATGTGTTCCTCACGTCGGGCAAAGTCTGGGTTTATTCTCCTGAAGGTGAATTGATTGAAGAAGTTGACGTGCCCGAAAGCCCATCGAATGTGTGTTTTGCCGGGAAAAAAAGAGATATTCTTTTTATTACAGCAAGGACCTCTGTTTATACATTAAAAATGAAAGTAAAGGGTGTTGATTAAAGAAAATTAAAAATCAACTAATTCTTGAAACTTAGCAAAATGAATGGGTATTTCAAGTAAACTATAGGCTTTTTCATAGGTAAAACAATAATCCCTGTTTTGCCCCAGTGCTTTAAAAAATAGCAGTGAATAAGCTGTTTCCATTGGAGTATCCAGTAAATAAATCCCCATTTTCTGATTGTCAACTTTCCTGTATTCTTTAACCAGTTTTAGTAACTGTTTAATTTTACTTATTTCGAAATTAAATTTACAGTTATGAAGGTCGGTTAGCATATAGTGTACAGTCGAAAAGTTTTTATCATCCCTGAATTCTTTTGCAAATTGATATATATCTTCAAATGAATGTTTTCCTGGCCTGAGTTTTGCAACGCCAAAATTGTATTCCGGATATATTTTGTATTTGTTTTCCATTTGAGATAGCACATTTTGATGTATCAACTTTTCGAAGATTGATTTTTTCAGGTTTGGTTGCGTCTAAATCTTACAAAATAATGTATAAAGAGTTTAAATGGTTTAATACTAATGAATTAACAATTATCGGACACAATTGTTTATTATTCTACGTTTTATGGTTGATTTACTGTAAATTGTAAATTTTGTTTAGGTATTTATGGAATAAATTAAACAAAATACAATTTAGTATGTTATTACCTGTGAATTAAATATTATAACAATGAAAGATACAGTTTTTACAAAACCAGTAAACGGAAAACGTAATGGAAAAATAAATATAACAATCGATGATATTAGTGGATTTGATTTGGTAGGCGATAACCATGTAGCAACATCAATTGATACGCCATTACGAAGTGATGCTTTTGATAAGTCAGAAGAAGAAAAAATGGTTATTATTGAAGATCGGTTTACCGATATTATGGAAGCGATGGGGCTCGATTTAACCGACGATAGTTTGAGGGGGACACCACACCGTGTGGCTAAAATGTTTGTAAAAGAGATTTTTTATGGTTTAAATCCGGCCAATAAACCCAAAATTTCGGTTTTTGAAAATAAATTTCAGTACGACGAAATGTTGGTTGAAAAGAATATAAATATGAATTCAACCTGCGAGCACCACTTTTTACCCATTGTAGGAAGGGCCCATGTAGCCTATTTTTCGAATGGCGAAGTAATAGGTTTAAGCAAAATAAACCGAATTGTCGATTATTATGCCCGCCGTCCTCAAGTGCAGGAACGGTTAACTGTTCAGATTGCAAATGAATTAAAAAGTATATTAAAAACCGACGATGTAGCGGTTGTTATCGATGCAAAGCACATGTGTGTATCAGCAAGGGGAATTCAGGATGAAACAAGCAGCACTGTTACTTCCGAATATTCCGGTAAGTTTAAAGATACTTCTGTGCGTGATGAGTTTTTAAAATACTTAAAACTCTAAGCAGTTCCTATAATGATTATGTACTTGGTTTTAATTGCTGAATGGTGTATGCCATTAGGCTATTTCCATGCCTGAGGTACAAAGTCCCATTTTTTATAACCGGGTGTGAGAAGTGTTCTTTTGTACCCTTTTCCACATTAAATGAACTTTTTAAAGTGAGTTGGCCCTGGTTGTAATTAACAAGGTTTAATTCTCCTTTTGCATTGTAATAATAAAGCATTTTATCAGCTGCAACAAGGGTACCGGTGCCAATTTTTAATGAATCGGTTATCTCTCCGGTTATAGCGTTGGCGCTGAACAGGAATTTTTTACGGGTTCCGCCACCATACAAATAATCGCCGCTTTTTAATATTCCTCCCATATAATTATCAAATGTTTTGTTACGCCATACTTCGGTTATTTTTGTTCCATCTTCTGAAAGAGATAATTTAACACCACAATTACCATCGCCGGCTGCATAATAAATGGCTCCGTTGTCGTAAAGAATAGTGTTACTGTGAGTGTCCCCAATTCCGGGTTTCCTTTTTTCAACAGATGTATTGTCTTGCAGGTGGTCCCATAAAAGTTCCCCGGATGATGCATCAATTCCCATTAAATGGTAAGCTGAAAACACGGCTATAATTTTTCGGCCGGGCAATTGAATGAGTTTGGGTGAATTATAAGCCGGCCTTTCTCCAAAACCTCTACAACTCCAAATTAGTTGGCCTGTAAACCGGTTTAAAGCAACAACATTGTGTTCTTTACCTCCGGGTGTCCAGAAAACTTTATCGCCGTCGTTTAATGCTGCTTCGGCTTGGCCAAAACGTGGGTATTGCCCATCAAAATCTGAGAGGAATTTTTTTGACCAGGCAATAGTCCCGGTTTCGCCATTTATACAATACAGGTCGCCTTTTCCCGATCCCACATAAACCAAATCACCTACTACTGTTGGCGCCGAGCGCGATCCCGGGAAGTTTTCGATCCATTCATCGCCATATTCTGTTTTCCATTGCAATTCGCCCATTAAATTAAAGCAGAATAAAACAGCAGTGCTATCTGAAATGGTAGTGTCTATTCCGGTAATAAAAATTTTATCCTCAGTAACAATTGGCGATCCGTAACCGGCTCCCAAAATATCAATCGACCAAATTTCGGAAGGCCCGGTTTCCGGCCATTCTTTTAATAAATTTGTTTCGTTGTAAATACCAGCACGGTTGTCGCCCCGCCATTCATAAATTTTAGGTGTTTCTTGATTGCATGAATAAAACACTACAATGAGTAAAAAAATAGCCAGATTTTTCATGATAGTTTATTGTAAGGTTTTTTTATTTATAAATTGTATAGGTTCAAAGAAAGGGTTTTAAATTACAATTTTATGGAGTTTTTTTTTTGTATTTTTAAAGTTGCGGTTTTGTATAGACTTACTTGTATGGTTTCCTTAAAATGGAATCAAAACACGCAACCTTTTGTGTCTTAAATTCATCAGTTAATAAAACCTTTACTATGAAAAAAATTGTTTTGTCTCTGATTATCTCCTCGGTTTGTTTGTTCTTATTATTTGGCTGTAATGAGCTTTTAAATAATGACAATTTAAACCTTAAAAGCGATACAGGATTTTCTTTTGTTTTTTCTGATGGAACGCAATTAACAAAAAATAACATACAATATTACGATAGTTCATCGCACCTTCTTTTTTTAAAGGAAGAATTGGACCTTACAAAGGTAACTTCAACGTTTGCAGTGTTAGTTGGGAACGATACAATTTATAATGGAATTATTTTTCCTTCAGTATTATCATCTCTACCTCAGGCACCTATTTATATTTCCGATTATAGTTTGTACGGCCCCAAAATTATTCAAATCGGGTGTCACATCGATTCTTTGGATTTTCGGAATGATGAACGAATTATAAATGCCCTACAATCTGAGAATTTATTACATCATGGGCTTCAGGTTACCATAAATAATATTGAGGTATCTTCAGTAGGTGACCATTCAGCAGTTGATTGTTCCATCACCGTAAAAAATAATGACCCGATCAATTATTATATTCTTGACCCGGTAAAAATGGGAGGCCTTAATTTTAATTATTTTACAGGAGGAATTCATTTTGTTAATACTGAAACAGGTACAGGGTCTTTTATCCGTTGGAGTGTTTCCAATCCCCACTGGGAAAATATTACAATGGGCGATTTTTCAATTCTTAAAAGCGGTGAACAAGTTGAATATACTTTTCAATCATCTGATTATTACAAAATGGAACCTGGGATTTATCGTGCTGTTTTTGGTTTTTGTGGGACAAAACACCGAACTCCCGATTTTGAGTTAAATCAGCAAGGTGGCAGAATATGGGTTGGGGCTGTAGTTGCAACTGTCGACAATGTTGTTGTAAACTAAGATAAGTGTTTATGTTTTAATGGTTATTATATCGTCGAGGTCGGTGGTATACGAAGGAGAGAGTTTTTCCTGCCTGAGTTTCCATTCTTTTTTATGCCCCATGGAGGCTACCCTGACTTTTTCGTTGCCATAATTGCTGTTGAGCTTGTCAACTGTTTTCATCAGTTCATCGTAGCGGCTGTTCGTAGGTTTTTCAAATAGCGACCGTTGTACCTCATTTTGATTCTGTAATCCCAAAACTATAACACCGGTTTTTTTATAATCGAATCCTTTTTGGAAGATACTTCGCAATGCTATGCGGGCAAACTTTACAAGGGGAGGAGTGCTGTTGGTTGCTACAGGCAAATTAATAATTCTATTTCGTGCATATTGTGGCAGGTCTTTCCGAAACGCATTGGTGTGGATAAATACCATTATTTGGTTCGCAACCGATTTTTGTTTCCGCAATTTTAATGCACACTTGCTGGCAAATGAAGAAACAGCCTCTTCGATGGGTTGTAGTTCTGATTGACTTTTCCCAAATGACCGCGATGTACAAATTGCTTTTTTTGAGGCGGGTATCTCTTCCATATTAAGGCACGAAACTCCCAAAAGTTCTTTTTTTGTACGTAGGCCTACAACTGTCAGGTTTTTTTTTATCCAGTTATCAGGAGCTTTGGTGAAATCATATGCGGTATAAATGTTATGTTTCTCCAGAAAAACCGCATGTTGTTTTCCAATTCCCCAAATACTGGTAATTGGTATTTTTTTGAGTGATTCCTTAATTTCTTCGGGGGATGCCAGTATCTTTAAACTACAGCCCGGTTGTTTTTTTGCCAGATGGTTCGCAATTTTTGCCAACGTTTTAGTGGGAGCTATGCCAACGCCAATTGGAATCCCGGTATCTTTAAATACCTTTTCAACCATTTTTTCACCCAACGAAGGTAACCAGTTTGCAGGGAATTTAGTTAGATCTAAAAAAGCTTCATCGATGCTGTATACTTCAATTGTGGGTGCTATGGAAAAAAGAGTGTTCATTACGCGCAACGACATATCGCCGTACAAGGCATAATTCGATGAAAAAACGTTCACCTTATGTTTGTCAATTAGTTCTTTTATATAAAAAGCAGGCACTCCCATTTTAATACCAATTTGTTTGGCTTCTTCTGAACGGGCAATAATACACCCGTCGTTATTGGATAATACAACAACTGGTTTTCCTACCAGCGAAGGATTAAAAACTCTTTCGCACGAAGCATAAAAATTATTACAATCGGCTAACGCAAACATTACATTTTTTTTATCACATAAGTTACAATTCCCCACACCTGAAAATTATTGTCATTGGTAATTTTAAGTGGTTTAAATTCAGGGTTTTCAGGGATTAGGTATAGGTTGTTTTTGATATTTTTAAGGCGTTTTACCGTAAATTCACCATCAATAAAACATACTGCCACCGAGCCACTTTTAGGCGAAAGTGATTTATCTATTACTAAAATATCGCCTTCTTCAATTCCTGCATCTTTCATTGAATACCCCTTTACACGGCCAAAAAAAGTAGAACTTGGATGTGTTATTAGTTCTTTGTTGAGGTCGATACTTAATTCAATATAATCGTCGGCAGGTGATGGGAATCCTGCCGAAATTGATGACTCAGGCATAGGGAGGGTTATGTCTGTACTTGTATCAGCCTTACATATTGTTAGTTGTATTTGTTTAGTTTTATTTTTCAAGTGGTTTGTTTTTAAAAAGAAAACAGTGAATATTTATAATCTTCTTTGATAATTTAACGAAATTATAAAAAAAGTGGGACACTACTTTCAAACAAGCAATGAAACACTACACTTGTCCTTAAAATCATTCATCAATGACTATAATTTCGCAGATAAATAGGATTATAATAAAATATTTTATCTGAAATATTTGTGTTTTACTTTTTGTGGAATTTTGTGTTTTTGTGCCTTCGTGGCGAATATTTAATGCCACAAAAACACCAATTCACTATAATTCACAAAAAAATAATGGAAATGGAATTTATAAATGCTTGATTATAAATACATTTTAAATGTAATCAATTATTAAATGTTTCAGAGTGTGATTGTTAAAACAGGAGCTAATTTTCAGTAAATTAAATATAATTAGCTATTTTGTGGTAAAAATTATTAATAATTTAAGTACAAAATTATGTTCCGATTATTATTTGTTTTATTCTTATTTATTGCCTCTTATTCGTATTCACAGGATGTTGTAAAAAAACCACTGTCAATTGATGATTTTGCCGGTTGGAAAACTATAAATAATCAGCAAATATCAAACAATGGTGACATTGTGGTTTACGAATTAAATCCACAAAAAGGAGATGGTGTATTAATAATAAACAGGGCTCAGAAACAAAAATCGGATACTATCTTAAGAGGTTACAATGCTGTTATTTCGCCCGAGAATAATTTTGTCGTTTTTAAGATTAAACAACCCGAACAGGTGATACGGAAAGCAAAGCTTGATAAAGTAAAAAAAGATAAAATGCCTGCTGACAGTGTTGGGGTTTTTAATATTAAAAATCATTCGGTTGTTAAATATGCTAATATTAAGTCGTTTGCTATACCTGAAGAAAATGCTGATTGGATTGCTTTGTTGTTAAATCTGGAGGAACCAAAAGATTCTACTACAACTGACGATAAACCGTCGAAAAAGGAGGAAGTAAAACAACCCGGCGATGATTTAATAATGTGTAATCCGGAATTGGAAGATACCCTTCATTTTTCTAATGTCACCGAAGTGAAGTTTGCTAAAAAAGGTGCACAATTAATTTTTATTTCTCAAACAAAAGATACCGCAAATACTTTTTCAACTGTTCAACTTTTCGATACTAAAAAAGGTGTTGCTGAAACAGTTTATAATGCCGAAGGATGGGCTGAAAAATTAGCAATTGATGAAACGAGCAGTCAATATGCTTTTTTGTTTTCGCAAGATACCATTGACGAAAAAATGTTCAGTTTATACCACAGTTCTATTGAAAAAAATACACCCCAAAAAATTGTTGGTAGTCAAACACAAGGTATACCAATTGGGTGGTCGCCCAGTAAATTTGGAAGTATTTATTTTTCGAAAGATGGAAGTAAACTGTACTTCGGAAATGCGCCAATTCCTGAGCCTGAAAAAAAAGATTCAATTTTAGATGAGGAGAAACCCAAATTGGATATATGGAACTGGAAGGACCTAAAACTTCAACCTCAGCAAAAAGTTGAGATGAAAAAAGAAAAAGAAAGGACTTTTTTGGCTGTTTATCATGTGAATACATCTGAAGTTATTCAATTGGCTGATTTAAATATAAAATCGATTCGTACCATCCAGAAAGGCAATGCAAATGTGGCACTTGGAATCGATAATATTCCGTACCAACGAGCTGCAAGCTGGACAGGAAAGGTCCCTGGCGATTATTATTTAATCGACTTAAGAACAGGTATTAAACGGATGATTGCTGAGGAAAAATCAGGTGTTCATCTCTCTCCTGGTGGTAAATTTATTGTATGGTACGAACAATCCGATAGTAGTTATTATTCACGCTCAACCAGCCTTGCAAATCCGGAAGTAATATCGTTAACAAAAATATTGCCCGTAAATTTCTATAATGAATTAAATGATATACCATTCGAACCCAGGCCATATGGCATTGCCGGATGGTCGGAAAATGACCGTTTTGTTTTTATATACGACCGGTACGATATATGGAAGGTTGATCCTACGGGGGTAAAGGTACCGGTATTGATTACGCATGCTTTTGGCCGCAGGAATAAAACACGGCTGAGGTATGTGAAGCTTGATCCCGAACAGGAATTTATTTCGGCAGAAAAACCAATGTTACTCAAAGCTTTTGACGAGCGGACCATGTCGGCGGGTTTTTTTTGCTGCCGAAATTAATACAGCCAAAACACCACGTTTGCTTGTAATGGATAAATACAAGTTTTCAAATCCAAAGAAAGCAAAAAATGCAGAACGGATTATATGGACCAAAGAAGATGTTAAAACCTTTCCTGATTTATGGTACAGCCTTAGCAATTTTGAATCTTCAAAACGGATTTCATATGCCAATCCACAGCAGGTGAATTTTATTTGGCCCACAGTCATTTCGGTTAAATGGAGTTCGTTTACTGGAGAAGACTTAAAAGGGCTATTGTATTTGCCTGAAAATTTTGACCCGGGGAAAAAGTACCCAAACTATTGTTTATTATTATGAACGGATGAGTGAGAGTCTGCACCAATATTATCGTCCTTCGCCAAGCAGGTCAATAATAAATAAATCGTTTTACCCAAGCAACGGGTACATTGTTTTTATTCCCGATATTACCTATAAAATTGGGTACCCGGGGCAAAGTGCCTATAATAGTATTGTAAGTGGTATATCAAACCTTGTTGCCAATTATAGTTTTATTGATAAAAACAAAATAGGCCTTCAGGGACAGAGCTGGGGAGGTTATCAAACAGCTTACCTGATTACTCAAACCGATATGTTTGCGGCCGCAATGGGTGGGGCTGTTGTGAGTAATATGACAAGCGCTTATGGTGGAATTCGCTGGGCATCGGGAATGAGCAGGATGTTCCAGTACGAACATACGCAAAGCAGGATAGGAGGTACGCTTTGGGAAAAACCTTTGTTGTACATCGAAAATTCGCCTATTTTTTATGCTCCAAAAGTTAATACGCCATTCCTCACCATGCACAACGATAACGATGGGGCTGTTCCCTGGTACCAGGGGATCGAGTTTTTTGTAGCTCTCAGGCGTTTAAATAAACCTGTTTGGATGTTGACCTATAATGGCGAACCACATAATTTAAAAGCTGGAAGTTGGGCCAACAGAGTTGATTTAAGTACCCGTATGTTCAGTTTTTTTAACCATTACCTAAAAGGAAAACCAATGCCCGAATGGATGGAAAAAGGTGTGCCCGCTGTTGATAAGGGTGAAAATTTGGGATATTGATGTGCTTTCGTATCATTTTGGAACGTACGCCTATCAATGTGATACGTGAAGGTTGCAAAATGATACGTTAACCGATTGCCGCGCAACGTGATCGAACCAAAATGATGTGTTAACCTATCTCCGTGAAACATAATCCTGCTAAAATGATATGTAAACTTATCGCCACGTTACTTGAGCGTACTAAACTGATTCGTTGATCTATTATCACGAAAGGTGGACAGGGGGGTGTTAGGAATAAATATTCCATTCTTGTTTAACGGCCATTTACTTGTAGTGGCCGAAAATATTTCTCTTATTTTTAATATATCTGCATATTTGAGGTAACATAATTTTGAGGTAAACGTCTTAATTAAAAATACATTATTATGAAGCCACGAATTATTATTTTATTAGTTGTTTTAGGTGCATTTTTAACATCGTGTTACGACGAATCAGGCATTTCTGATGCATTTGGAAAATACAGGTGGCGCGAAGGTGTTGTTGCTTTTACCGTTCCCGGTTTTGCTATTCGAATTGCTTCCCGGGTGGCCGACCTTGAGAAGGAGGAACGCGAATTATTGCATTCAATCGATAAAGTAAAAGTATTGGTAATCGATGAAAACTCTGATTCCAGAATAAACCTGCATAAAGAGTTTTATTCACACATAAATACCGATGGTAAATACGAGGAATTATTAGTCATCCGTGACCACGAACAGGATGTTACTATTTTTGGGAAATGAGTGAAAATGAAACCATTAAAGAGATGGTTTTATTGGTTGGCGGCGATGATAATGCATTAATATATGTCAAAGGTGATATACGGCCCGAAATGTTTAGTAAAATACATTAAATCCTCGGGGCCTGATAAATTATTAAGTTTTGATTTCTAGAAAAAAAAATCAACTATAAATTTCTGACGCTGTAAACTGCTATTCTGTCACGATTTCCGTTTAAACTTTGATTGTTTATTTTTGTTTTAAGTAAAATTAGAACAAGAAAAATTATGACTTTTAATGAACCATTGGTACATGGTACCTTGATAAAACGTTACAAACGTTTTTTAGCTGATGTTAAACTCGATGATGGATTGGAAGTAACTGCCATTGTACCAATTCAGGTTCAATGAAAAGTTGTTTGGAAGATGGTGCTGAAGTATATCTCACTCCGGTCGATGATCCAAAACGCCGTACCAAGTTTACATGGGAAATGATCCGGATCAATAAAAATTGGGTTGGAATTAATACCATGAACCCCAATAGGTTTGTTTTTGAAGCAATGCAGAAAAACGAAATCGTAGGTTTAGAGGGTATACGGCCATAAAAAGGGAAGTTACTTTTGAAGATAGCCGTTTTGATATTTATGCTGAAAATTCAGATGGAAAGTGTTTTGTTGAGATTAAAAATGTAACCATGAAAGAGGGAAATTTTGCCCTTTTTCCTGATGCGGTTACAACCCGTGGGCAAAAACACCTCGAAGCGCTGATAAGGGTAAAAAAGCAGG
Source organism: Prolixibacteraceae bacterium (assembly GCA_963666575.2). Classification (GTDB taxonomy): domain Bacteria; phylum Bacteroidota; class Bacteroidia; order Bacteroidales; family Prolixibacteraceae; genus JABMQB01. Next base: position 760 of record CAXXYG010000013.1, on the reverse strand, counting down.
GAATTAGGGCGGTGATGTTATACATTATTCAACGAATGGATGTGGACACTTTTGGCCGGCTGAAGAAATTGACCCCAACTATTCGAAAATATTACGAAAAGCTTATAAAAATGGGGTCGAAATAATTCCGCTGCAGGTAAAAGTATCACCGCAAGAGATTATCCCTTTAAGAATTTTACCTTTTAATTTGTAAAATTATTCTTTGGGGATTTTAATTATCCCTGAAAAATTGATCGATTGCCGGTTGTTGCTGTTAACCACTAATGTTGCATAGCCCAATGTTGAAGATGTAAGCGAAAGTGAATAATTATCCCTTTTACTGTAAACTTTAAAATGAATAGAAAACTTGTTTTTCTCAAATTTTTCGGAATAATCAGTTATTTTTTCTTTGAATTTTATTCCACCCTCCCGGCTGCCATATTCTACCTGGTATGCCACTCCAAAAAAGGGCAGGCAACAGTACGCCGAATCGTTTTTAATGTGTAATTCGTAGTAAGAATTTAGGAATATACTTCCCCCGGTAAGAGGATTGGCATGAGTCGCTTCAAATATAAAATCTTTCGACTTAATTACTTGAATTATTTTTCAGATTTTTGTTGTGTTTTTTCTGCCCTGATCTGTTTCCTGGATTTTTTAGTCCCCTCCTGTGCAAAACAATATCCAAAGCAAAACAGACAGATTATTAAAATAATTGTAAACTGTTTCATGGTTATATAGTTTTGATTCTATTAAATTTATGAAATTTTCATGTAAAAAAATA
>CAXXYG010000012.1:0-375633 GCA_963666575.2 Prolixibacteraceae bacterium | reverse complement strand
AAATATCCCTGTTAGTTATTTCATTTCTATCGAGCAAAGCACATAGTTTATGAGCAAACATATCAGGGGCTACCATTACTTTCATATTGATTCCAAGTAGGTTCTTTATTTCGTAATGGTTGTCCCACTGGCGGTTTGAAATTTCAATTTTTAGTTTTCGTTCCCCAAATCCATAATCAAGGACAATAATTGGCCCATAAAACTTCATTGCTTCATCAAATATTGGCCCATATTTGAGTAGGATTTTTTTAATCTTTTCATAAACCTTTTTCTCTTTTTCAAGGTCAAGCAGATTAAAATCAAGGTCGACTGAAAAACGAGGAAGGCTGTAAAAAAACATCAATGCCGTGCCTCCTTTAAATCCCAGATTATTAGCTAACTCAATATCAGAAAAAATATCCTTGAGTATTTGCACCAGGAAAAACTTATGTTTGTTTATGTTAACCATTAAAAAGTAGTTTTTGCACTCTGCCGGTAAGTGTTTTTGAATTATATATAGGTACTAATTTATTTATCTTTTCTTTATTTAATGGATTTAGATTATCGAAAAAATACTCCTTGTTGAGATAAAGTGTATCTAAAAATGCCCGTTCGGGAGAAGCGATATTGACACTCCCTTTTTGGTTTATCCCCTCAGTGGCGATTAATATTTCGCTTTTTACTTTTCTATAAGCATATGTCTGTTTTTCAATAATAATACTCCGGCTGAGGTAACTAATGGCGTTTATGCGTCCATCGAATTGAAAAATAATACCTGCTTGTTGAAGGACATATTCAAGCGAGATGTAGGATGGGGTGTAAAGGACACATGCCAGTTCTTCGGGGTTGTACCCGGCTTTAACATAAATGCCTTTTCGCGGTCGAAATAGTTTTCCTTTACTAACATAGTAATTTACCTTTGCGTTGATGGAAGTAAAATTGCTTTCGCCAGTAAGGACAGCTATATCTGTAAGTGTAAATACACTGCGTGAATCGCTGTAAACCGCCCAAATAACATTCTTTTTTTGAGAACCAGACACTTCGTTATTTATAATGTTCAGTTCACAAATTTAATAAAGTAGTTTAAAATATCAATACAAAATGGATAATTATAAGAATAAAAGGAGATTTTTATTCTATAATTTGATTTGGGGATTAGTGGATTTCTTTATTTACTTACCAATTCATTGTAATACTAATAAACAACCTTCGCTGGTAACTCTTAAAAAGATTGCTGAGGTTTTGGATGTTGATATCAGGGAGCTGTTGGAGGGGACAAAAGGGATAGATTAATTAAAGATTCAGATTAAGCTATCTCAGATCAAATTATTGGTGAACAATTCGGTTAACAAGCAAATCTTAATTGCTATTAGTTATCGATATAGAGCTGGATTAAGATATCTGTTCGATTCCCCTCGGGTACTAAAGGCCATTTATGGACTTAAAAATTGAAAAATAAATTTTGGAGGATTCTATTCGGCAGCTGCCCGATGAATCTTTATTTTTTATAAAATCTTTTCAGCAGATACTGATAACTTTCCGGAGTATCCATATCTTCCAGCAAATCTCTTGCATCAATGGGAATTACATTCGATGCAAATTTTTTAATGATTTTTCTGGCTCCTTCTTCCCCATTCAGTTTTATTAATTCTTCGAAATAAAACCTATCAAAAAGTGCGGGTACACCTGTCCATCCTGAAGCGGATTGAGAAGCAATAATTTGTTGGTTTCCGGGTACGCATGTTTTGAATAATTTATTTAAATGAATTATAGTTATTAATGGTTGATCGACAAGCGAAATTAAAGCTCCTTTTGCATCAGGAATTTTGTTGTTTAACTCCCTAATTCCAAAAGCCAGCGAATTACCAATGCCTAGTGCCCATTCTGGATTTATAATAATTATAATTGGTAGTTTTTCAATGATTGGCAAAATTATTTTGGAATTGGCTCCTAAAACCACCACAACTTCCTCACCTGTTTGAAGACGAATTTGAATCTGGTGCTCAATTAGTGTTTGCCCACCCCAAGGCAGTAATTGTTTGGGTTGCCCCATCCTACTTGAAGCGCCTGCTGCTAAAATTAAGTGCGGAATTTTAGCCATGAATACTTCCTATTTTATCCTTCAGTGCCATTGGTTGTTGATTTCGGACAACGCTTAAAATCTCGGCAAGAATAGATACCGCAATTTCCGAAGCACTTTCAGCTCCAATATTAATTCCTGCAGGCCCGTATATTTGTTCTAAAAATTCGATTGAAATTTCAGGATCATATTCCAATAAAGTTGACAAAATTCTCTCTCTTCGATTCATTGACCCCAGTATTCCGAGGTAAGCAGGTTTTATTTCTTTTAGCGCCAAAAGATATTGAACATCTTTATTAAAACTGTGTGTCATTAAAACCACAGCCGTTTGTCCATCTACAAAGGATGTATCGATATTTTCGAACGTAGGTGAAATTAACGAAGTAGCTCCGGGAAAATAGTCACATGATTTTGACTCATCAGCCGATGCCACAACAGTAACTTTCCAACCCAATAAGCTTGCTGCTTTACTTAATTCAACGGCATCGTGTTCGGCACCAAAAATATAAAGCTGAAAAACCGGATTAAAAGTTTGTGAAAAACACTCCTGGCCTTTTACCAATTGGGTATTAAAAGTTGGATTTAAAGAATAACTTTTCTTATTAAGGTTTATTATGGTTCCTGTATTTGTATATTCGCCCACCTTTCGATAAAAATAAGTATCCATACGGAACTTATTTCTTTGTTCAACTTCTGTTTCAAAATCAATTAAAAGTTCTTCAGAAAGAAAAACAGGTTCAATTAGTAGGTGGATAACACCTTCACAACCAATTCGTAACCGGCCATCGTAAGCCATTATTTTTGCCTTCCCGGTTTGAAAAACAGTTTGTGCTTGTCGCTCAATTTCCTTTTCAACACAACCACCACTCACAGCACCTACAGAATCTCCATTTTCGCTGATTATCATTCGCACTCCCGGTCTACGGTAGGAAGATCCTTCCAAAGCAACTACTGAAACAAAAACAGCTTTTTTTCCTAACTGCTGCCAGATTCTAATGGTTTCAAAAAGCTGCAAAATCTCGTGTGTCATCGCAAATAAATTTTTCCAGACTTATTAAACTTCAAATTTATTTTTCACAAAAGGCTGATGGTAGTAGCGTGTTCCGGTAGCCTTATACATAGCATTAGCAAGTGCAGCCATCACTGGAGGATAAGGTGGTTCGCCTAAACCTGTTGGATGAATATTATTTTCCACAAAAAACACCTCAATTTTTTTCGGAGCTTCTGCATGGCGTATCATTCGGTACCCGTCGAAATTATTTTGTTGAGGTTCGCCCTGGTTAAAAAGTAATTTCACCGTACATAGCAGTCCCAATTCCATCAACTATCGATCCTTCGGTCATATTAATGGCTGCATCCGGATTAACCACAATACCACAGTCGTTTACATTGTATACTTTCTCGACAATTGGTTCTCCATCTTTCATAACAATGTCTAACACCTGTGCAGTATAACTGTTGTGGCAAAAATAAGCTGCCACTCCACGGTTCTTTCCTTCTGAATTAGTATCCCAACCCGATTTTTCACGAACCAACTCCAAAACTCCGGCATAACGTGCTGCATCGTAATCGTTACGCTCTCCTACTGGATTTTCCTGTGCACGTTTCAACAAATCCAGACGAAACTGAATTGGATCCTGCCCCATTTCTTCAGCTAATTCATCTAAGAATGATTGTTCAGCAGCTGCATGGAAATTTGATCCCGGAGCACGCATTGCTCCCACACTAATATTAGATTTAATGGCCCAGCTTTCTGCCAGGTAATTATCTAAGGCTCCAGCCGGAAAACGATTGGCATGTTCTGCATTTTCGGGTATTCCACCCATCTTCACATGAAAAGCCAGCAAATTATTGTCGGCATCAAGAGCAGCGCTGTACACAGCATGGTACATTGGGCGGTAAATACCAAAAGTCATATCATCTTCGCGGGTATAAACAAGTTGAACAGGTGTTTTCATTTTTTGTGAAATCAATGCCACTTCTACCATAAAATGCCCGTACAAACGTCGGCCAAAACCGCCACCCATCCGTGTCATTTGTACTTCAATATTTTCCAGCGGAAATCCCAATCGTTCAGCCACAGTTTTCTGCATATATTCTGGACTTTGAATTGGCCCTACCAATACCGCTTTATTCTCTTTTACATCGGCAAAAAAGTTTTGAGGTTCCATCGGGTTGTGTGCCAAAAATGGTGCAGAATAAGTGCGTTCAATTACTTTGGCGGCCTTTTTAAATGCTGCTTCCGGGTTTCCATCTCTACGGTCGATTTTGCCAGGTTTGGCTGCTGCAGCTTTCATTTTTGCATAGTGATCGGCGGTGCTCTCCAATCCGGCAGGCACTGTTACTTCCTGTGAATTTCCACCCCAACCTGCAGCACTATATTTCTGATCTGTAAATGGTTCCCATTCAACATTTAACATCATTTTAGCCATCATCACTTCGTATGTTGAGTTACCAACCACGGCAACCAATTCAGAAAATGATACGGTATCACTCCACTGTCTTTTGTAATCGTCGTTATACGTTTTTATGGTAAAAACATCTTTGATTCCCGGCATATTTTTCACCTCTTCCGGATTGTATGATTTTAGTTTCAAACCAAAGGCCGGTGGATGAATAATCATCGCAGTAAGCATTCCGTCTACTTTATAATCGAGTCCGAATAAAGGTTTTCCAGTAACAATTCCGTGTCCATCCACATTCTTCCGCGAACTGCCAATTATTTTGAATTCATTTAAATCTTTTACTTCCACTTCTTCGGGAGCCTGCAATTGGGCTGCAGCCGAAGCAAAATCACCATAACCGGCTTTTTTACTGCTACCAGTATGTTGAATTATTCCGTTTTCAGTATTTATTTCCGCTAATGGAACTTTCCATTCGTTAGCGGCGGCCTGGCGTAACATAGTACGTGCCGTAGCGCCGGCCATTCTTAATCCTGTCCAGCTGGATCTGATTGAGTCACTTCCTCCAGCCAATTGGCGGACATACTTTTTTGTATTTAAGGGTGCTTGTTCCACCAATACATTTTTCCAGTCTACATCAAGTTCTTCAGCAACGATCATGGGCATCGAAGTTTTTACGTTCTGCCCAATTTCAGGATTGGGAGAATAAATGGTAACCACTCCGTTTTCCCCGATTTTTATATATCCGTTTATTTCGAACCATTCATCAGGAAGTTTTAATCCTTTGGGAGTTTCCGCCGAACAAGCCGAAGCCAGCCAGCTAAAACCAATTAATAATCCTCCACCAGCTGCTACTGAAGTTTTCAAAAACGAACGTCTGTTGTATGTAGTTTTAACAAGTGTCATAATGTGTGATTTAAAATTAAATTCCTTCTAAAACCAGCAAATTCCATAAGAATAATCTTACGATTTGGCAGCTGTTTTTATTGCTTCTTTAATACGAGTGTAAGTACCACAACGACAAATATTCCCATTCATTGCGGTTTCGATTTCCTCATCGTTTGGATGAGGATTTTCGTTTAAAAGCGCAGTTGCCGTCATAATCTGACCAGGCTGGCAATAACCACACTGAGCCACATCATGTGCGATCCAGGCTTTTTGAACCGGGTGTCCGCCGTTTTCTGAAAGACCTTCAATGGTTGTTATTTCTTTGTCTCCAACCGAATCGACAAAGGTTATGCATGACCGAGCCGCTTTGCCATCAAGGTGAATGGTACAAGCACCACATTGTGCAACACCGCATCCATATTTAGTTCCTAATAGATTTAAATGATCACGAAGTACCCATAACAATGGTGTTGAAGGATCAACATCTACTTGACGCACTTTCCCGTTAATTTTAAGATTAAAAATTGCCATACTATTTGATTGTTAATTTGCTAATTATGAGGTAAATAGTTTAGTTAATCGATCATAAAAATTTATTTAAACCACTTTAAAATACACTATTCAGATTCGATAAAATTTTATGAATCAAATATATAACAAGCAAAAGCCCCTGCTTGTTTAAGAGTAAATAATTTTTTTTATCCTTCTTAATCATACCATATTTTGAATACATAAAAACATCATCGAACCTTTTGGTATTCCCTACCGCTATAAAAACGATAAAAAAAATACTTTAAAGTATGAATTAGCTGAACAATCAAGGGTACTTTTTAGTTAAATAATGCATGTCAATAATTGAGGATAAACTGGGAAGAAGATTTGAAAAGCTGAGGATTAGTTTATTAAATACCTGTAATTTTGCGTGTGTTTATTGCGTCAGCGACGAAATAGGCAAAATCTCGATTCAGAAACCCGGCGCTGAAGGTTCTGAAAAAAACCTAAGTGTAGATGAATTTGTAAGATTAATTGCGTCTGTGCATCGTTTGACACATTTAAAAAGTATCCGGCTAACCGGAGGAGAGCCACTATTATATTCCGACCTTTTCCAGTTGATTAATGGTATTCAGGAAATAGGGATTAGGGATATACGACTTACAACAAATGCCTATTACCTGAAAGAGAAGGCTTCAAAACTATTTGATGCCGGCGTAAAATCAGTGAACATTTCTATCGATGCCATCGATAAGGAAATTTTTAACCAAATAGCACGTCATCCAAATACCACACGCGTTTTTCAGGGAATTGAAGCTGCTGTGAAAGCTGGAATGAATGTAAAACTGAACTCGGTAATTATGCGAGAGAAAAATGAATCGCAAATTATTCCACTTCTCGATTATGCTACCAATTTAGGAATTAAAGTACGTTTCCTTGAATTAATGAAAATGGGGCATTTGTATGAGTCAAAAAATGGCCTCTTTTTTTCTGAAGGAGAAATACTAAATGTCATTCAAAAAAAATACAGTATTAAAAAAATACCAAGAGATTATGCTGAAACAGCACATTACTGGCAAACTTCAGAAAACGGGTTTTTTGGAATAATTGCCAACGAATCTACTCCGTTTTGCCACGACTGTAACCGGCTTCGGATGGATAGCAAAGGTTATTTTTTTGGTTGCCTTAGCAATTCGTATGGTGAAAAATTATCGCCGGCTATTAACGATGATGGCCAATTAACAGAAAAACTGAAAGGTTTACTAGGCTTAAAACAACCGGTAAAATTCCATGGAAGTACATTATCAATGAGAAACATAGGAGGATAAAATGATCATAAAAATTATCTGTTTTGCAGGGCTTCGAAAATTTTTTGGAAGCGAAATATCTGTGAGTATTGAATCAGGGGCACCGTATTCAAAAATTATCGACCAATTGGTTGCATTAAAACCGGAGGCAAAAGAAGTTTTAACAAGCAGCAGGATTGCTGTAAACGAGGAATTTGTTTTGTTAACCGATATACTAAAATCAGAAAACACAGTGTTTTTGATTCCACCCTCAAGTGGAGGATAGCTTATAAATTATGAAACACATACAAAACAACGGTATAAACTACAGTGAACTTTTTGATCAATTCCACCATCCAAACAGTGGCGCTATGGTGCTTTTTAGTGGTGAAGTTCGAAGTAATAACAAAGGAAAAGAAGTTATTCACCTGGAATACGAAGCCTATGAACCCATGGCCGATAAAATGATAGGCCAGATTTTAGAGGAAGCTATTAACAGGTTTAATCTCAATCAGGCAGTGTGTGTTCACCGCCTTGGAAAAATAGATATAAGTGGGTGTGCTGTAGTCGTAATTACAGGCTCAGGGCATCGTAAAGAAGCCTATGATGCCAATCGTTACATCATCGACAGAGTTAAAAATGAAGTACCCATTTGGAAACATGAGTTTTATGCAGATGGCACAAGCGAATGGGGGCAAAACTGCGATTGCCACACAAACCCTCATGACTACGAACACAATCATCCCCATGAAACAACTAAGTAAAGAAGATTTAGCCCGGTTTACTCGTCATTTCTCATTACCAGAAATGGGTTTGGAAGGACAAAAAAAACTGAAAAATGCCCGTGTTTTAGTAGTTGGTGCTGGCGGATTGGGAAGTCCGCTACTGATTTATCTGGCTGCGGCCGGAGTTGGATCAATTGGTATTGTTGATGACGATACGGTTACTATTTCAAATCTGCAACGGCAAGTATTATATACTGCTGCAGAAGTTGGCTTAAAAAAAGTAAAAATTGCGGCTCAGAAACTAACAGCTTTATATCCTGAAATGGATATCCATACTTCTGATTTAAGGTTAAATGAGGAAAATGCTGAGAATCTTATAGCAAATTATGATGTTATTGCCGACTGCAGTGATAACTACAAAACAAGAGCACTTACCGGGTCGGTTTCAGCAAAATTAAATAAACCGCTGGCCTTCGCCTCGGTATTAAATTTTGAGGGACAAATAAGTGTTTTTAATTATCAGGAAGGGCCAACCTATTCTGATTTATTTCCCCATATTCCTAATGATGGTATTTACAACGAAAATGACATTGGTTTAATCGGAGTTTTGCCCGGAATTGCAGGGACACTTCAAGCCAATGAAATTATTAAAATTATTACCGGATACGGTGAAGTAATCAGCGGTAAACTACTGGTTTTTAATATTCAGAAAAACAGGTTCAATCTTATTAAATTTTAGGCAGATCCATCTACTCTTCTTCTATTTGAACCAACATCATTTTTCATCGTAATACTATATATTCAGCCAATAGGTCAACTTCAGGTTGATTGAGCGAAACCGTGGGGCAAAATCTTCAGTAAAATAATTATCATTATAAACCAGGTGTAAATCAGAAAGTGGGGCAAAACGCCATTGCAAACGAGAGTTGATACCCAAATTTTTACGCTGACTACTATACTGTGCCAGGGTGGACCAAAACAGTGATTTACTGAAAGTAATGTCAGCTTTTGGACTTACTAACCACAAATCGGCATTTGAGTGTGGTTCGGGTAACCGAATACCGTCGTAATTTAAGGCTACACTAAACGATGCCCAGGGCTGTACACGGTAAGCAAATTCACCACCCACCGAAAAAATGTTTCCATTGTAAAACTGCCCTGCTGTGGTTTCCAAATTATAAGTAAACAAGTTGGCCAGGTTCGATTGATAACTCGCTTCAAATTGGTTAAACGTATAACTTTTATTTCCAGGCAACGGAACTCCACCCGGGGTACGGGTTGGATCAAAATCTCTTAACAGAAAAACATAGTTGTTTTTTAAATTGACCTCAAGCTCAGATTGATTCTTAAATTCGGCTGTCCAGGTAAATCTATATTCATAATCGGTTTGTTTTAAATCCAGATTTGGACGAAACCACCTTAACGATAGCAATCGAAAACTATTACTGTTAATCGTTCCATTTGAAGGATAAAAAGTACGTGTTACCGAGTTCCCAATCTTAAAAATATCTTTTCGTGGAATAAAACCAAGGTCGGATGTAAAATCCTGATCAACATACACAAAATCGCTTGATAAACGCCACTTTCGGGTATTGTAAATAAGGTAAGCCTGAGAAGATAAATTTCCTTTTTTGTCATCGGGCTGTAACGATTTGTGCAGGTAGAATTTTCCAATCCATCTATCATTTGCCGAAGCGAGATTATAATCAATACCAAATACGCGGTTGTACTCATTCGAACCCGATAGGAAATCGTATTCTTTAAAAGCCTGCCTGTTGACCATAAAAAGCCCGATATTGGAACGTGAAAAAACCATTTTCTGCACTGCAAACATTGTATTGTTATTGGAAGCAATACCATTACTAATATCTTCTCCGGTTTGAACATTCAGAAATCCCAGGCGCCAATCATCACTTAGTTTTCCACTCAATCTGACACCACCAAGAATCCTGTTCTCAATTAAATTGCCGGCATTATTACGGGCCAGGCCAATTCTACGTGAAAAAAACGGAATGGCATCCCTTGCACTTCCAAAACTCCCGAATAAATCACTGTTATCGATAAAAAACTGACGCCTTTCAGGAAGGAATACTTCGAACCGGGTAAGGTTTGTAAATATGGCATCTACTTCCACATTCGAAAAATCAGGATTTACAGTGATATCGAGGTTCATACTGTTACCAATTGACACTTTTGCATCGCCACCAAATTGTAATTTACTATCGGTGGTTCCTAACTCAAAATCTTTTGAAGTGAGTGTATTCATATAAGGAATAATTGCAAAAGGGGTATGTGATTTTCCCAATGGTTTTTCAAAGGTCATTTTACCCATAAACGCCAGGCTCGACAACAGTTGGTTTTGCGGTACATGAGCCCAGGCACTTTGTTCGTTGGCACCTATATCCCATCGGTAACATTGCACCCTCCATTCAGTTTCTCCTTCATTAAATTTGATTGATGTCAGCGGAATAGCTGCTTCTAATATAAAATAACCATCGTATATTTTGCTTTCCAGCTGCCACTTCTGGTCCCAGTTAGGATTAAATCCTGCTGCTGCTCCTCCTTGTGAAATAAAAGCCTCGCGCTGCACACCATAAGGAGTCATACCAAAAAGGAAGGCTGTGTTACCATCCTTAAAAGTATCAAACATGAGTGTAACATTATCGCTGGTGGTACCTCTAAAGTCGCGACGGAGAGAAGAAACTACATATTTATCAGACGCAGCTTCCCCACGAATACCAATATACAGAAAATGATCATCGTAAACTAACTTAAACTCAGTAGATAATTTAGACATGGCTGAATCGGTTGGGAAAAACTGCCAAAAGTTGCCACCCTTATCGGCAGTTTGCCACCCTGCTTCATCCAGAACTCCATCCAGTTTTATATTTCCCGTAATATATTTTACAGAAATGTTTCGTTCTGATTCCTGCCCTTTGGCGGAAGAAAATACAGATAAAAACAGGACTAAAAAGCCAAGGATTACCATTCGGTTCCTGGTTATTTTAATAAGTAATAAGTCAAACAATTTTGAAAAATTTAATGTCATTATTTCTACTTTTTCATTTTAAAAATTTCTTTCTATTGTAATGAAACAAAAATAGTTGGCCAGATGTTCCGGGAAAAACAAAACTCAAACAATAACTTACAAAATTCAAACAATATTATTTTTGCATAGATTGGTTTTTGAGCTTATAAAAATAAAATTATGTCATAGTGAACCTGCAGAACCATTAATTCCTTTTTGACAGGCTCTGAATTACTTTGTATTACAATAAATTATTGTCTGATTAAAACAGATTTATTCTGCCACTTTTACACATAACATCCTGTTTTGATCGCGAATAAGAAGTTTCCCATCAGCAAGTGCAATAGGTGCCCAGTTTTGACCCGATCCAAGCAGCTCAGCTGATGCTAAAGATTTAAAACCTGTTGGGTCAGGTTCAATCAGATAAAGCGATTTGGATCCGTCGGTTGCCAGAATCAGCCCATCAGTTAAAATCATACTGCCTTTATCAAAATTAGGTTCTCGTTTTGTTTTCCACATAATTTCACCATCTTCACTCATACAAACCAGGCCATCACGACGTTCATTTGTAGAATATTGAGCATAGAAATAGCCATTGTAATACAAAGGTGGTTTTGTGTGTTCACCAAATTCTTCGGTTTTGAACAATTCATTAACCGAATATTCATCACCACTTTTCCCAATCTGAACCATGGCCGCACCTGACTTGTATCCCCCGATAACCAAAATTTTGTTTTCTCCTACATCATAAGCGCTTGATGAGGGAATCCAACAACTCCAGTTAGAATAGGTCCACAGCACATCTCCGTTTTGTGGATTTATGCCCACTACATTGCTCGGTTCTGGATCACCGCTGGCAAAACGACCAGATCCACTTGACGCTGTAATCATGATAACCTGATCTTCGCCATCAATTTTTGCGATTGAAGGACTAACAAATCCTAATCTTCCAAGGGAAGGTGTTTTCCAGACTACATCTCCAGTTAGTTTATTATAGGCAACTACTCCTGCCTCAGTGGCCTGAGATGCTAAAATCAGTAAATCACCGTATATTAAAGGACATTGTGCAATTGCCCAAACAGGGAAGTTTCCTCCACCCTGCAAACCACTAAATCCACCTTCGGAATCCTCGATAGATTGCCCCCCAAAGTCGGTCCAGACATTTTTCTTCCAGAAAGGTTGATGCGTATTAATATCAAAACAATACAAATCGCCATTATGTCCGCACGAATAAACATATTTATCGTCGACAGCCGGAACACTTCTTGAACCAGAGAACTCTACTTTTCCCGGAGCCTCGTATCCGTACTTCCAAAGCTCTTCTCCGGTTTCCATATCAAAACACCGCATGTAATCGCCGTAATCATTATCTCTATCCAGTAAATAGGCTTTACCATCTTTAACCACCGGCCCGCCATAACCAATTCCAACGTTAGCAGTCCATAAAACTTCGGGCCCGTTTTCAGGCCAGGTACGAAGCAGATTTTTTTGAGGCGAAGTACTGTTTCTTTCGGGTCCGAGAAACTGAGGCCAGTCCTGGGCATAAATAGTGTTTGCAAAAGCCAACAGTAAAAATGTTGTTACAAAAATTAATTGGTTTTTCATTTTGGTTGTTTTTAGTAAAAAATGGTTTATTTATGATTTGTATTCATTCAGTTGTCTTGGAGGACGGTTGCCTTTCATTTCCTAGTAGATGCGTTGTATTCTTCGTCGCTAACAGGACCAATCCAAATCGCACCACCTTCATCGGAATTTAAACTAATTGCAATATGGGCAAATTCATCATCGGGAGCAGCACCATGCCAATGCACAACGTTTCTGGGAATTTCCACAAAATCGCCTTTATTCAATAATCGGGCTGGCTGGCCTTTGGCCTGGTAATACCCCCGGCCTTCGGTAATAAACAGAATTTGCCCACCCGGATGTGAGTGCCAGTTTGTCCGTGCTTTTGGTTCGAATGTTACGTTGCCAAACCTGGCATGTAGTGTGCTATCGTTTGCCCCCATCATTTTTAACCACACGGTTCCTGAAAAATTTTCGCTGGTTATTTTTTCGCCTTTTGGAAAAACGGTTTCACTTTGGCGGATGGTTTCGTCTGATTTTTTCTCCAAGTTACAACTGGCAATCACAATTATCAGAAAAATCAGACTGTATTTAAAATTGTACTTCATCACCATATCTTTTTTAATTTATTTAGTGTTATTGCGATTGTCTGTTTTTGAGGACTTCAGCTAAAACCAATTGCGCATCTTTGGCTGCTTTTTTACCAATCGTTAATTTTATGATGCCTACAAATTCATTTAACTGCTCAGGAGTATAACCAACATTCAAACAAATTGATAAATGTGAACGTAACATAGGCTCAACACCCCCAATACTACTTAATACTGAAACCGTTACCAATTCTCTTTCGGTAAAAGTTAAAACATCGCGGTCAAAAATATCGGCAAACAAATGTTCTTTCAGAAATATTTCGATAACAGGAGCAAAAGCAGCATAACCTCTTTGCGACCCGTTTAATGGCATTCCTATCAGTTTTTCCAGATTTTTTTTGCCCCGTTCATATTTGCTGAATTCATCATTTACTGGTGAGGCCCCAACACCTGTTTCATCAATAATACCCTTGGTTTTCCGCTCATCAAGTACTTCCATAAAAGTCTGTAATCCACGGATACTACGTGGAAATCCACAATAAGCGTACAGGTGTACAATAACTTCTTTTATTTCACTGATAGTTAATCCTGCATCTAATCCTTTATTTATTGCAGATTTTAAATCCAGCAATTCACCATTGGCTGTGTATGCCGCAATCGGAATTATACTTTGTTGTTTTGGTGTCAAAAACAAATCTGTATTTATGTTATTTTTTGCATTCAGATTAAAGGAAAAACAACTCGTCAGAATCACTAATCCTATTAATATTTTGATTAAGATTGTTTTCATTTTTCTATTGTTTATTGCTTCACGTTACCGGTTAAATACCATTTGGTTGTAGTTTATCTCCCAACGTCACAGCCTTTTTAATCACATCCAGTCTCGCTTTCCTTGGATCTGGTTTACCAACAGGTTTACCATCGGATTGGATATCGAGGATCTCGTTCTTTTGGGGAGTGTAAAGGGGCCATTTTGGCAATCCGTTGCCATTAGGATCACCTGTTTTGGCGAAGTTTACCCAATAAGCATTCATTTTCCTGGCTACCTCTTTGTCCTCTGATGTTGGAGGGGGCGGAGGCGGCCCAAAACTTCTTGCTCCCAGATTATCGAAAACAAATGAAATATCGGTTCCGTGTCCGGGGCCATACGGCATACGTTCTTTCATGGAAGAAGGGACGTAAGAGAAAAGAAAAATGTAAGCCGGGTCACCAGCTGCGGTGAACGAACCTGCTGTGAACCGTGCAGGCTCAGCCCAAACCTTATCGGTATTAAACCTTGTTTGTATTTCAGCAAACTTCTTGTTACCATCAGGATCATAGGCAGCCTTTGCCTCATCTTCCAGTTCCCCAAACAGTAAAAACAGTTCTTCCTTTGTACTGCTTGCGTTAACAAACGCTCCACCTATTTCAGCACTATTATTCCCTATCATAAGAGGAACATGTGCCTGCCTGCCTGCTTTGTAGGCACTTTCTGAAGTTTCTACCACCAGTTTATCGTCGAGAATCGGGCCTGAATAGATTCGCGGGCCTCCCTGTCCATCAGATTCCTGTCCACTATCCACAATTTCTTCAACTTTTAGGGCACGTAGTTTGGCCAGTGCAGCTGCATCTGTACCTTCAATCCCGTGTTTGTGTGCAAAATTTATTCCGATCGTTTCCGCAGAAACAGGGTAGTATGGACTGGCATTTTCTTTATCAATCGGCCGTCCGGTAAGAACACCATCACGGCCGCCACCAGAATGACTAATTGCCTTATGAAAAAGATCCCGAGCGGCGGGAATGGTAAGAAGGGAGTGTACCGAAACCCCACCGGCAGAGAAACCGAAGATGGTCACATTTTTTGGATCGCCTCCAAATGCAGCAACGTTTTCCTTAATCCATTTGAGCGCGGCAATCTGGTCCATGAAGGCGTAACTGCCTTTGGCTTCTTCGGGATTCTCCTCGCTCAATGCTGGGAAAGCAAAATGCCCCAGGCGTCCCAGGCGGTAATTGATGGAAATCAGGATAACGCCTTTTTTCGCAAACTGATCTCCGGAAGTGTTGCCGTTGCCGCCTACAAAGGCGCCTCCATGAATCCACACCATAACCGGCAACTTTGCCTCAGGCTTTGCCCCGGTAGGTGTCCACAAATTAAGGTAAAGGCAATCTTCCGATGAACCTTCAGAAATTGATCCGGGAGCACCGCCCCAGCCTGATTGTGCACAACTAGGTCCAAACTTACTTGCATCGAGAACTCCCTCCCAGGCTTTTACTGGTTGTGGTGGACGCCAGCGAAATTCCCCAACAGGAGGTGCCGCAAACGGAATACCTTTAAAGCTGGTAACATCTCCTTCGGTTACACCACGGACTGTTCCAGAGACTGTGTTAACAGTTGGCGACCCCTCAAAAGAACTATTGCCAATTGTTTGAGGAGCATACAAACAATAACTAAGAATTATGACTAAACCTGTTAATATTTTTTTCATTTTAAATAGTTTTATAATTATTAATGACCACCAGGTGTCATCAACCTGGTAAATGAAAGTGAACCTAATTTCCAGCTACCTTCTAGTTTTACATACACTTCGGTAACCATAAATGGGTTAGTTACTTCATTTCCACCTACCACAGCTAACAGATCAATTCTATTTAAAAGGATGGCAGTATTGTCAATCATCTCCACCGATACTTCATGGATATCTGCTTTTTTATACCAAATTCCACCGCTGCCAATAATACTCAATTCGCGTTCTGTTCCCCATGAGCCGCCCATGTGCACAAACACAGCTTTTCCATGAAAAAGTTCGGACAAAACATCCACATTTTTATCAGCCATTAATTGCCACTTGTCTTTGGATAGTTTGATGATTTCCTGTTCTGCAGCAGAATTTTGTGCGAATGTCCACTGTGTACTCAGCATAATGATAAATAGTCCGATAAATTTAATTTTCATTTTAATATTTCTTTAGGATTTAGAATCAAGTATTTCATTTGATTATAATTGTTTATTATTTAAGATAACAGATACAACTTCCATTTATTATCATCTAGTTCGTATGGAAAATTTTCTCATGTCCGTTTCATAAAGCTATTTTTGCTGGACCTTGGGTTCATTGGAAAAACTAATTCCATTAATGTTCAAGGGCATGTGTATCGCGCACACTACTAAATGTCAGGTCCAGCAATTTCCATGTATTTCCATGTTTTTGATAGACTTCGGTAGCTGTAAACTCATTCGAAACATCATTTCCCCGCACATGTGCTATAAGCGTAATGCGGTTCCATAGAATGGCGGTATTGTCAAATATTTTAACCACCACATCGTGTACTTCTGCCTGCTTGTACCAGATGCTTCCACTTTTAATGATCTCAAGTTCCCTTTCCTTTCCCCAGGTTCCACTCATATGGATAAATCTTGAATCGTCATGGAACAGTGTTGCAAGTTTGTCAACATTTTTATCTGCCATCAACTGCCATTTTTCTTTCGAAAGGTTAACGATTTCCTGCTCTGCCTTGGTGAAAGTTTTTGTCGTAACACTTTGTGCGAAAGACCATTGCACACTCATAATTATTATAAATAGTCCAAGAAATGTTTTTTTCATATTGTTTATTTTTATATCATTAAGCATCTTCATTATAAATATTTACCAAAAAAATCGTTGAGTTTGTTTTTCGCCTGATTAACATATTCAGGAACATAATAGGTTTGAATATGAGTAGCTCCATGAATCAGAAATAACTCCTTCTCTTTTGTACCTGTAGCAAGACGAAATGCTCTGTCGGTCATGTAATAGGTATCGGCTTTGCTACCCGCTATCATCAACAAAGGCTGATTGATGAGGTCCATATTGGTGGCAGCATCAAATGCCATCAAATCAAGCAGACTGCTCATGGTATACCTGAATGTAGAATTGGGGTGCGCATGGGTTCTATGGTAATAATAGTGGCCTTCGCGATACAATTCAAACGGCATTTTATCTGCCATTTCATCGGTTATTTCTGTATCGGCAGCATAACGCACTTCTTCACCTGCCGCTTCCAAAGCACGAGCATCTGAAGCCTTTTTTAATCGCTCCTGGATGGTGGAAAGTCCTGAATTCATAAAACCATTGCGCCTAACCTCGCCGGAATTAAACATACTCAAAGTAGCCAAAGCTTTAAAGCGTTTATCGGTTTGAGCTGCCTTTAATGAATAACCGCCGCCACCACATACTCCTAATAAGCCCAGGCGGCTAGCCTCTACTCCTGCATATTGTGTGATAAAATCTGCCATACCACGAATGTCCTCAATACGGTTAACCGGTTTATCCACATTACGAGGCTCTCCTCCGCTGGCTCCCTGATACGACGCATCGGCAGCAATAGTGATGTAACCCGATTCTGCCAAACGCTGTGCATATAATCCGGCTACCTGCTCTTTAACACCTCCGTTGGGGTGGGCCACCACCACCGCCGGATATTTTTTTGACGGAGTATAATCGGCAGGTGTATATATATTGGCTGAAATTTTAATACCATTCAATTTATAGCTCACCTGATGAATATTCACCATGCCTGTTACATTTTCTGTAATAGCGTCATGATAAACCAGGCCAAAAGGATTGACAGGTTTAGTTTGTCCCGAAGAAATAATGCTTGTGGCCATAAACATAATTATTAAAAAATGGTTTCTCACTTTTTTTTTCATCTGTAGTTTCCTCCCTTATATTTTTTAGATTTAGAGAACCTTTTTTACACCATTCGCTACTTTATTTATCGAGGCCCTTTTCTTCTAGCCATTTCGCCATTAAATCGGCTATTTGCACATTGTTTAAATCTGAAAAAGGGAAATGGGTATTACCAGTAATTCCAATTTCGGGCAGGTGCACAACTGTTACATCACCTCCATGGCTATTAACGGCATCGCGCCACAATCTTGCCATTTCAAGACGCGCACGCCAGCCATCAGTTCCCGGATTTGGATCAGGTGTAGCAGGAATATTATCACCATAATATATTATAATAGGAATTTTTGTAAGCTTTAAAAAATCATCTTTTAAAACACTTATCGCCACTAACGGGCCTGCCGAATTCTCTATTGCGGCCGGAACTTCACCTTCGGGAAAAGGGAAACCTGAGCCGGGTTCATATGAAACTATTGCACGGATGTTCTGATTTTTAATGGCTGTTGCCCATCCAAATCCACCCGAATGAGAATGAGAAACCAGAACTCCTTCGCCAATTTTATTAAAAAGCTCAGACATGGCATCTGTAATTACCTCTGTATCAAATCCCCCTATATTGGGAGTCATTTGTCGAAAATATTGATTTAATGTTTCTTTGTCTTTAGCAAACTGCACACCTGGGAAATAATCTGGCCATACACCAACTCTAAAAATGTTAAACCAAAACTGCTCATCAGGAACTGGTATTATGGTAGCCTCTTCCAAACTTCGTCCTGCGTTTCCACGCCTGGGTTGGTTCATTAAATAAACACTGTACTTTTTTCTTAAAAATATATTCTGAAAACCTTCTCTTCCATCAGGTGTTGTTTCCCAGGTTTTTGAAAACTGGCCGATGCCATGCCAAAAAACAAGAGGTAATTTCCTTGCCTCTAAAGGAATCTGGTAAAAAACATAAGCGTGGTCGCCATGAAATGTTTGTCCTTCAGCGGTACGTTTTATTGCATCAAATGTTCCCTGATTAGTTATTACTGAACCACCTACCGCAAAGCTACCTTGTTCTTGAATACGCAAAAAATTCTCCTGGTTATTAGAACAGGATAGAAGACCAATAACAACTGAAAAGATTAAAAAAAAATTCACAAAATTTAATCGGTTTATACAACCTAAAAAAGAAGAATTAAGGCTTTCTTTTTCCTGACATGCATTTTCATTTTTCATTTTCACAATAATTTTTGTTCAACAAATGTAAGTGCTTACAATTTAAGCATTTGGATACATATTACGGCATCCTCTACCATTTTTACTGATATCACATATATTATAATAGTAAATGTGAAGGATTGTTTAAATTTGTTTCATAAAATATTACTTGATATGGAAAGTATAAACAGATTTGAAACTATAACTGAACACAATGTCTTTAACAACCATGAAACATTGCACCCTCTGGTAGGTGTTATTGATTATTCGAAGGCTGCACCAAGAAAGATAAGGCGAGCCTATTTCGGTTTCTATTTGGTATTAATTAAGGACGTAAAATGCGGTGATCTTCGGTATGGAAAAAACAACTACGATTATCAGGAAGGTACGCTTTTATTTTTCGCTCCAGGCCAGATTATTGATGTGGAACCAACTGAAGAACTCTATCAACCCAAAGGACACGGAGTGGCTTTTCACCAGGATCTAATCATGGGAACACCGTTAGGCCGTCTTATTAACGATTATTCATTTTTTAATTATAATGTAAATGAAGCTCTTCACGTGTCGGAACGTGAGCGCCAAATTATAATGGATTGTTTTTCGAAAATCAGCTATGAATTAGAACACGCTGTTGACAAACACAGTAAAAAACTCATTTCATCAAATATTGAGTTATTGTTGAACTATTGCGATCGCTTTTACGACCGACAGTTCATTACAAGGGACAATGCCAACAAAGGCATTTTAGAAAAGTTTGAAGAGCAGTTAAACAGCTATTTTTCATCAGACAAACCAAAAAAAAACGGATTGCCTTCAGTTGCCTATTTTGCTGATATACATCATTTGTCGGCCAACTATTTTGGCGATTTAATAAAAAAGGAAACCGGAAAATCAGCAAAAGAATACATTCAGAACAAAATCATCGACTTAGCCAAAAACAAAACATTCGATGCCGATAAAACGATAAGTGAAATAGCATTCGAGTTAGGTTTTAAATATCCGCAACATTTTAGCCGCATGTTTAAAAAGGCTACCGGAAAAACACCAAATGAATTTCGCAATCTGAATTAAAATATTTCTGGCAATTATAGTATTCTTCTAAACCGCAGCTTACTCCGTCAACACTGTAATTGCCAGGAACCTGTTTGTACTATACTTCTGTTTTAATTTATTCAGCCACCTGTACGCACAATAGCCGGCTTTGATCACGAATTAAAAGTTTGCCATCGGCAAGGGCAATAGGTACCCAATTCATCCCCGGCTCAATCATAATAGCCGAATCTATTGGCTTAAAAGCTGAAGGATCAGGTTCAATAAAGTACAATGTATTAGATCAGTCGATGGCTAAAATCAGCCCATCGGCAAATATCATACTCACCCGGTAAAAATCAGGTTTACGTTTTGTTTTCCATATAATCTCACCTCCGATAGAATTTACGATTATTAATGGATCCAAGAACAATTTGCAACGGAAAATTTGTTTATATAAATATTTTCCATTTACTTTGACGGAAAATATTTTAACATCTGTATTTTCCTATTGTTTCTATGAAGAATGAAATTCTACAAACGGCACTCGAACAATTTTTAAAATTTGGCATTCGCAAAATGTCAATAAAAAAACTCATTGAACCGCTTGGTATCTCTACTAAAACAGTTTATAAGTACTTTAAAAACAAGGAAGAATTATTGGAAGAGGTGCTCCATTTACAATATAATCAGCAATATTTATTACTGGAAGATCTTTCAACAGATCAAAATATTGTTTCTCTTTTCTTCGATGTTTGGTACCTCGCAATTAACAGAGCATATGATATTAATGATTTATTTTATAAAGATTTACACTATTATTATCCTGAACTTGAGACAAAAACAGAGAAGGCAATAGCTGAAAAATTTGCTAATAAATTTTTGCAAATAATACAGAATGGTAAAAATGAAGGCTTCTTTGATAAAAATATTATTCCCCATGTGGCAATGGAAAGTATTTATGTTTTATACAGTTCAATAACTGAAACTGAATTATTTAAAAGGTTTAACGAGACTCCACATAATATTATGCTCAATACAATTTCTGTTTTTATCAGAGGTTTGTGTACCGAAAAAGGTATTCAGGAATTAGAAGCACATATTGCAACAATTGACCCTTCAAAAGGAATTGTCATAAAAACAGGAAAATAGCCAGATCTGAACATAAGAGTAATAGTTGATTTAGTTCAGTTTTATATAAAAAATACCAATACTTTAAATAACGAAAACAATTAATGATTATGAAGAAAACAATTTTATTATTTGCAGGAATATTTTTCCTCCTTTTATCGATGGGTGTAAGTGCACAAATCAAAACCGATGTTGATTATTTTGCCGGAAAGTGGAATGTTGTAGTTGAAAATACACCAGAAGGCGATGCCAAAATGCTTGTTACTATAGAACGAGTCGACGGAAAACTTTCAGGAACAATCTCCAGTCCTGATGGGCCAACAAAATTTTCGAGTATTGAAGAAAAAGAAAATTCAATATCACTTTATTTTGTTGCAAGCGGTTACGATGTTTACCTGAATTTAGAAAAAAAAGGTGACAATAATATTGCGGGGACAATGTTAGACATGTTTGATGCCAAAGGAGAAAGGGTTATTGAATAAATAATTCATTTATATAAAACAAAGAGGCTGTCCCCCAATTATAGGACAGCCTCTTTTTATTTTAATACCGATATTGATCAGTAATTTCTAATATTTCCTTTAATCCATTTTTAGTTTGATAATTCGATTATTTCAACAGGACCTAACAAACCTGACGGTAACAATGGTGAATCAGCCTGATAAAATGGCATAGTTGTATAGGTAATTTTTTCTTCCATACTGGGCTGTTGGTCACCAATTAATCGGTTTACCCAAAGATTGTTTACCCTAACTGATAACTTGTTTTCGCCAGGTTTTAGCGCTTTGTTAAGTTTTATCCGGAAAGGTTTTTTCCAGGCAATTCCCATCGATTCGCCGTTAACAAAAACTTCAGCCAGGTTTTTTACATCGCCTAAATCAAGCCATAGATCAGCCTCTTCTGAAATCCAATTTTCTTCAACATTTATGGTTTTTGTGTATTCTGCTGTTCCCGAGAAATACTTAATTCCCGCGTCTTCATTTTCATTCCACAATGTTAAATCATTAAAAATGGCTTTCTCAGGAGCACCACGCTGTGGTTGGAAGTTTACAATCCATTCGCCTGAAACAGAAGTAATGGTTGATTCAGATTTTTCGGGTATTATTACCGATTTTTTATTTGTTTTATTTCTGAAAACAACAAATACAGCATCTTCAGGGTCCATGTTTAAATAAATTTCAGTCCGTCCGTTATTCATTGAATAAGAAACGGCAGATATTTCTCCATTTTCAGGATCCCATATTTCAGGTTCTTTTCCCGATATGCGGAATGAAATCTTTTGTTTCGAACTGTTTTTCTCAAACGTATTTACCCAATATATATCAGTATTGCTCAGGTTGCGGTGAACAAATTTCATTTTACCTTCCGAATTATTTTGAGAAATTATGTCTGCTTCGATTTGTAAATTAATCAAGGTTTCTCCCAATGTTTTACCGGCATATATTTTTCCCTTCCCGGTTTCAATAACCTTATCTTCGGCTCCCCAAAGTTTATCAGAAATCGATTTAAATTCTGATTCATCATCATTTAAAGATGGTGTGTTTACAGGTTTTGGGCCAACAATTGTAGCACCATCATTTACCAATTCTTCCAATTTTTTCAGAATTGGTAACGACATGTATTTTGTACTTTCATCCAGAACAAGGAGTTTATAAGCCATACCTGTTTCAGTAATAATCTGACCATCTTTTACTGAAAGCACATTGGGAACTGCTCCGGCATTCAGGAAATCGTAATTGTACCCTTTCGGAATTGGTGGCAATTCGGTTCCGAATAATGCAGTAAGATTAGAACCTTGTCCGTATATATAAATTATATCGGCAACAAATTTTCCCTGCTGCAACATATATGAACTACGTGCCAAATAATCGATCCATGGTTTTGCCTGTTCAGCCCATGTCTCATGACGAGTAAACCATTGACCAAATGGCCCTAATCCCAAGCCTGGAATTTTATCATCGACAGGCTGGTGCACCGAAGTATGAATAACAAATCGGTTTAATCCGCTACCAAGCATAAAATCGGCAGTTGGTTTTAACCGTTCCGGGGCAAATGCCCAGGTATTGCCAATGGCTGTCAAGGCTTCGGCAGCCACCAGATTTTGTCCGTATATATGGGCAACTGATGCCGATTCGCGAATATCAGCTTCGTGCCTCACTTCCACTCCACCGGCTTCACTTCTGCCAAATCCTCCCGGAGTCCAGGTGGCGCTCATTGGAATATCGGATGATCGTTTTACTTCCATTCCATCGGCAATAAAAGCCCGGCCGCTTTCGTGCGATTCAGTGTAGCGGCCCATTCCTCTTTCCTTTAAAATAGTTGTCAGTTCATCGTAATGGTATTCAGTAACCATTTCCTCCAATGTATTCCTGAAATCCCAAAGAAATTTTTCGCTTGCAGCACTGCTTTCCACTATCTTGCCTGTTAAAACAGGAAGCCACGGAAAAATATCGTAATTATTTCGTTTGTTAAATTCTTCAATAATATTATCCGTCCAGTTGGCAGTGCCTGCTTCCCAACTATCGGTAATTACATATTGTAATCCTTTTTCACCCATTAAACCACCGGTGGCATCTTTGTACTGGTCGAGGTAATTATTAAAATAATTATTAACATATTCTGGATTCAATTTATCCACTTCCAACCCTGTTGCCTCGGGAGAAGCAGGGCTATTCTGATGTCCTGTTAGAGAATAACCAATACGCAAAATATTCCACTTCCCTTCCGGTGGAGTCCAATCTAAGGTTCCATCTTCATTCATTTGGGCAGTCAGGTTTATCACTTCCTGTTTGTTAATCGAAGATTCAGATAAAACTTCAGGAGTTCCTAATTTCTCCACATTTGTAACCACTGAAAATCCTGCTTTTTCTTCAAACCGATGAATACGCGGTGTTGAATAGAGTACAATCTCTGCAATCTCGGTACCAGAAGGTCCACCAGGTCCGTCAGTACGTCCTAAAAGTCCCGCTATTGCCCCTAGCCCATCAGGAGCAGGAGGAGAAACAACAGACACACGAAAATATTTAGCAGTTACCGGAGGAAAAGTAATGGTATTTTGAGCCACACCACCAGCAGGAATATCTGTTACCTTACTAAAGGTTTTCCCATTTTCGCTTGATTCCAATGTACGTATTTCTCTACTGTTTCCAAATCCAAATCTTCCCGGATTTCCTCCACCAACCATCGACACTGATTGTAACATTTGGGGTTGCTTAAATTCAAACTGAATCCAGGCAGGTTTTGATTCCGAACCTGATGGTAAAAAGGATGAAGTAACCAGATCACCATCGGTTAACATATCGAGCTTAAATTGCCCCCCACTTGATGTAACTTTTGGATTCAAATCTTTTATGGATACATCGGTATCAGGAGTTTTATACGCTATTACAATAGCATCGGAATAGTATTCCAAAACTTTCGCTTCACCATTGTTTAATGACACAGGATTATTGTGGTGCATATTCTGAAATGCACCCGAAGCCACAGGTGGTTGAGGCAAAACTCCTGTAAACGGTTTTCCACCATCGACCCTGGTTTCGCTCCATACCATTTTTTTCATTCCTTCAGAAGCAGGCACCCATGGACCACCACTTTCGCTCCACCCTGGTGAACCGGCAATCGCCATTTCAAAATCCAGAGAATCGGCAAGGTTTGTGGCAAACTGGAAAGTTTTTTTCCATTCCGGAGTCATATAAACCAAACGGTTTTCAACAATTTGGGGTGTCATAAAAGCAGCATCAAAATTTTGAAACCCGCCGATTCCAATACGGTTCATCCATTCCATATCTTTTTGAATGCCATCTTTTGTAATATTGCCATTCATCCAGTGCCACCATACGCGCGGTTTGGCACTATTAGGGGGATTCTGAAATCCAGAGAGAAGACTGTTATCCCCCTGATTTGAAATACAACTGTGATTCACTACTGCCAACACCAATGTTACAAGCAGAAGTACAGAAATCAACAATTTAGGTTTTGAATTTTTTTTTAGGTTTGATTTCATAACTATTGATTATAAATTATCATTACTTATTAAACATATTGTATAGATTAAGCCTTTATTCCATAAGTACACAAAACAACTAATATGCATTTGCGAAATTATCTGAATATTAAAGAAAAACTTTTGTAAAACTATCCTTTACTTACCGCCTCGTTTTTCACATTTAAAACAATTCTTTCTAAAATGTTAAGAGAATAATCGCCAACAAATATTTTTTCAACCTTTAATAAGTTAATTTACAATTCAAAATTATTTATACCTCCCTGCAAATCATAACTAATACCCTTCCAAATAAATTTACCATTCAAGTTTTCAGGAAGAACTATTTCTGCCTTCATTTTATTATTGACATCGTACTTAACCGATATTTTCCCGTCGGGATGGGGAATTTCGCCACTAATATTTTTAATGCCACCCAAATGAGGTTCAATTTTTACACGTTTAAAATATGGGGCATCGCTGTCAATTCCCAGAATAATCCTAAATAATTCGATGTTTGGGCTAGCTCCCCAGGCATGGCAATCGGAGCGTGTTGTTTCCACCTCTGAATCTTCACCCCAGGTAGTTAGGCCAAGTTCAATGTTTTTACGCCATATATCCAACCAACTGAGGTAATTATCACCCAATCCGGCTTGGGTCAATGCCAGGTGCAGGTAATATTTAAAGTAAATGGAGGCAGGTGTTAGTGTGGAATCCGACAACATCAGTTTTCCTATTTCATTGGCTTTTTGACCGTCGACCAAACCGGCTAAAATAGCCAGAGAGTTGGCATGCTGCGAAAATTTATCTTTTTCAGGTGTGTCGGCAAAAAGATTTTTTGAATTGTCCCAGTATTTTTTCCGGATTGTTTCTGCCATTTCTTTACTCAGTTTATTGTAAAGTATTGCAAAATCCTTCGAACCTATTGTTTTCTCCAAACTTGCAGCCGACTGAAGTGCCAGCAGCATTTGCAGATCCATCAAGGAAGAACTTCCATCTTCGGAAGCAAGAGCGGTACCCATCCGCCATGCTGGAACCCAGTCGGTAAAATTCCAACCGGGTACATTTTTTAATGAACCATCATCGGCTAAATAACTGATAAAATAATTCATAATTTGCCTCGAACCCAGAAGTTTTGATTTCAGGAAGTCCTTGTCGGTTCCAAACATGAGATAATCATACAAGGCACTCACATGCCAGAGCGAATAGGTAGGAATTACCTGGCCTTGCGTGTCGGGATATCGGCTTAAAGTATAACCATCTTTTTGTCTTGAATTATCCCACAGGTTAAGTGCATTTTTAGGCTGACGGTCGTCGCCACTGTTATAATACGAAATCATCATTTGGATGCGCGCATCGCCAATGTATTGCAATCGCTCATAATACGGACAATCCATGTAAGTTTCCACTGCACAGGATCGTGCTGTTCTCCAGCCAATTTCCAGAATTTTGTCCAGTTCCGGATTATTGATATTGATGCTGGCATTCATTTCGAAGGGGTAACCTGTAAAGGTTCCATAAAAATCTTCAACAGTCAGCGGACTCTCTTTTGTTTCTACATAAATTTCTACATAACGGTATGTTCTCCAGTTTAACGAAGTAAAGTTCTGTTTCATTGATCCATCAGAAATAATCGTATCCTGTCTTCCTGATATTGTTTTTCCTTCAATAACGTTCCGGTTGTTTTTTGCACCTTTATCGTCGTACAAACCTTCGGAATAGGTGATCACAATGGTTGCATTTTTACCACCGCTAAAAATCAAAGTTGGATAGGCATTCGTATACACTTCCTGGTCTAACAAAATTTTTGCTGTTGTGTTAGTGGGTACCTCAAATGCCACCTCCTGGGCAGGAAAACTTTTTGGAACAGAAATTCCTTCGGTTTTCCGAACGGAAACAAAACGTTGATAGCTTAATTCCATTTGTGGGATAATGGAAGGAATTAAAGTCCAGCCACCACGGGTGTTAAAGCCCATTCCTCGTGTGGAGCGTTCGAAAACTGCTTTTGCACTTTTCCAGCTGGAGTCATCAAAGTTGGCTGATTTCCATCCTTTCACCGACCGATTCATATCAATCTTTTCTCCGGCTCCGGCTGCATAGTAACCTCGAACGGTTTGTAGGATAGGAGTGTAACTTTTATCTTCGATACATTTCCACGAATCGTTGGAATTGAGGATTTTGGTAGCTTCATTGGTTCCTTGCAACAGAAAGCCAGTCCGGAATGAAAATTGGGATACCGGTTTTTTACTACCTTCGTTCCACACTTCTGCCGAAATGATATTTTCTCCCTGTTTTAAGTAAGGTGCAAGGTCAACTGTTTCGTAATTCCAGTGTGATATATCACCCAGGGCAGGCCCCAAAGAAACTAATATTTCGTTTACATAAAGTTTGTATCGATTGTCGGCAGTAACACGCATCTCGAATTTTTGGGGTGTAGTTTCCAGGTTTAGTGTTTTTCTGAACAAATACAAACCGGCGTCAGTAGTTCCTGCTTCGGGCACACACACCCAACTTGCATCCCATTCGCTGTTTTGATTTCTGTTTCCAAATTGAGCAGAAACAGAAAATGCAAGTAGTACTATAAAAATTGAAGTAACCAGTTTTTTCATTTTTGATATGATTTTATACGTTTTTTTTATCTGTTTGTATTGATTTGGTTATGAATTTATAATCTTCCAATGGACCGCCACATAGCAAGTTCAATTTTATATCGGTCATTTATTACTTCACACTTTTCATCAATACGCATGGTTGCTCTTGTATTCAAATTATAAGCAGGCCATTTCGGAACATCTTTAGCAGCTGGCGCACCTGTACGTGCAAAGGTTGTCCATAATTCGGCAAATTTATGAGAAGCAATAAACCTTTCCGGCCTGTTTCCACCAAAAAAACTTTCTTTGGATTCGGAACCATCAGAAGGTGGAATTTCATTGTTAAATTTGAATGAAATATCCATAGCATGAGGAGTTCCCATAGCGTAATCTGTACCAGGAATTTTTTTCTCCGATTTATATCCGAAATTATATAAATAAACAGGAGCCCCGTTTTGTTTTGATTTTTTTTCAGCAATGTCTACTGACCCCAGCCCCATCATCGTTACAGACGAAATAGCTACAAAAATATCGGGTGCCGAAGCATTTGGCCTTGATTTCCGATACGTATCAATTATTTTCTGAGTGTCGGCACCAAATCTAGGCTCTAGTTTTTTAAACAACCCATCAAAATCAATAGAAAATGATTCTGTATCTTTTCGTTCCCAGGCAAAAAAGGTGTATTCATCTTCGTTCCATCCTACCAACAAAGGTTTATTCTTCGAAATATCCGGAGCCACCGGATCAAAAGGATGATTTGGAAGCACCTTGACATCGACAACAGGCCCAAAACCTCCATAATTTCTACGCATCATTCCTAAATTCCTGTTTTTTTCGATAAAAGGAGGAACAAAAGGTAACGTACCCTGAATACTTAATAAATCAGCAGCAGGAACATCCAATAATTTCCGCCAGTCATTTGGCTCAATTTTTAATTCTTTTAAAAGCATTAGAGTGGTTTCGGCAGCAATTTCTTTTTCTGTCATCCGCACACCAGGACCACTTTCAATGGATGCTTTATTAAAATATGGAGCGGCTTCGGGCATAGCATATAAACATGATGTTTTGGCACCCCCACCCGATTCGCCAAAAATCATTACATTGTTAGGGTCTCCACCAAATTCAGCAATGTTTTTATTTACCCATTTTAATCCGGCAGCGATGTCCAGCATTCCCATATTACCCGATCCTTCATAATCCGATCCGGCCATTTCGTCGAGGTACAAAAATCCAAGCAATCCCAAACGGTGATTGGTTTCAACTACCACTACATCAAAATTTCGTGCCAAATTGGCGCCATCCTGTCCGGCAGAACCTCCTGAACCAACTACAAAACCACCTCCATGGTTATAAAACATCACGGGACGTTTTTTATTATCGTTTGCCGGTGTCCACACATTCAGGAAAAGGCAATCTTCGGCGGGATCCGGTTCTCCTCTTCTTGGAGATTGAATAGAAGGTGCACCCAACTGGAGTACATCGCGTACACCTGCCCATGGTTCCAGAGGTGCAGGCCTTCGAAACCTTCTGTCGCCCGAAATCCTTCCGGCATATGGAATACCTTTAAAAATATTTACTCCCTCTTGCCTGATTCCGCGAATTTTACCATGGGTAATATTAACGCCAATATACTCTTCTATACTATTTGGATTTGAAAAATATTCAGTGGGGTACCCAAATTTTGAATAAGCCACCACAGCAGCAGCTGATAGTGATATTCGGGAAACAAATTGTCTTCGGTTTATTGGATTCATAATACGATTAAATTTAGTGAGTAAAAACAAATGGTTTTGATCCCTATGTTTTACTTTAATTGGAATTAAACACGATTATCTTTTTTTTGCCATATGGTATTTTATCAAAGGCTATTGAATGGCCTTCTCATTGTAGTTTATACGAACGCCGTATTTATTAATTACCAGATTTAATCCCAACATTGCCTGGGGATTCTCCACTCCCTTTTCTTTTCCTGACAAAGCATCTTTGCTAAGCGTGATCATATCGTCCACTCGTTGTTTGGTTTCAACATTTGTTCCAAAATAATGGCCTGGATAAAAAGTATTGATTTCATTTTCAGCCATGATTGTGCTTGTTTTTTCACAAGTTGCAAGGAGAGTTGAAAAATTGGTAGTCAACAATAAATTTCCTGATCCGAAAGAATCACCACTAAATCCGTAATGGGCTTTTTTATCAATAAAAGTAGTTGATCCGGGTGTATGCCCCGGGGTAAAAATTACCTCCAATTGCCTTCCACCCAAATCAATAATTTGGTTGTTGGTAAGGAATTTTACTTCGCCTGTATAATTTGGCATAAACAAAGGAATGTTCACCGTATCTGCCGGATTAAGGTATAACTCCTGAAAATTGTCGATTGCCGATCCGGTATGATCGGGATGGACATGAGTTGCAACCAACATAACCGGTTTTTTTGTAATTGAAGCCACTATTTTATCCAAATCTTTAATTTTGGTACCTGCATCAATTAAAACAGCTTTGTTATTTCCTTCAACCAGATACACACTTTCGTTCGACATTAAATGCCCGGTTCCTACCCAGGTATGTTCATCAATTTGATGAAAAACAACATCATCGCCTTTGTAAACTTCTTTCCCTCCAATTTGGGGAGTTCCCATCTGGGCAAATGAAAAAAGTTGCATGACAATAAACAGGCTAATAAGTGGTATTATTTTTTTCATTGTATTATTTTTTATGGTTCTTTTTAAATAAATACTCCGGCGAACAGCGTCCGCCGGAATATATTCTAGCTAAACTAATTCCCTAAAAAAGGGCCATTATTTATTTTATATTTACCAACACTACAGGACCTAATAATCCTGAAGGTTTTAACGGTGAATTAGCCTGATAAAATGGCATGGTTGTATAAGTCAAAGGCTGAGTTACTTCAGGTTGTTTATCACCAATCAGATGGTTTACCCATAAATTAACAACTTTAATTTCCAGTTTATTTTCTCCTGCTTTTAAGGTTGCACTGATGTCAGTTCTAAAAGGTTTTTTCCAGATAACACCTAATGAATTACCATTTACAATTACTTCTGCCAGATTTTCTACTTCTCCCAAATCCAGGCAGATTTGACCTTCCTTATTTAACCAGTCAGCTGAAACATTAATAGTTTTTGTATAAGTTCCAGTTCCGGAGAAATATTTAATGCCATCGTTAGTATTTTCATTCCAAGGCGACAAGGTTTCAAAACTTGCCTGGAAAGGAGTGCCTACTTTTGATTCGAAGTTTACTTCCCATGGCCCGGTTATCTCTGCCAGTTTTGTTTCAACAACTTCGGGAATGGAGTAAACATTTTGTTTTGTTTTATTTCGGAAAACCACAAAAACAGCATCGTTGGGTTCAAGATGTAAGGGAACAGCAGTTACTCCATTGTTGATGGAATAGGATACTTTTTCGATTAATCCGGTTTCGGGGTGCCAAATTTCGGCTTCTTTTCCACTTATTCTGAAAGTTGTTTCCAGTTCTTCCACCCTGTCTTTTCGGTTGTTCACCCAGAAAATATCAGTATCGTTTATTTTTCTGTGCACATACAATACTTCTGTATCTCCTGAAGGTTTTGAATAAACAAAATCAGGTTTAAGTTCCAGTGATTCCAGTACTTCAGAAAGTGTGTATTTTGAATAAACTTTCCCCTTACCAACTGGTTTTTCACTTTTGGAGTCTGCCCATAGTTCATTCACAATTGTATTAAATTCATTCGGATCATCCGTTAAACTTGGCGTTCGAACTGGTTTTGGACCGGTGACAACTACCCCTGCAGTAACCATTTCTTTAATTCGCTGTAAAACCGGAACCGTCATTTCAGCTGTACTTTGGTCGAGCACCAGCAATTTATAGGCCGCTCCTCCGGGGGAGGTAATTGTTCCGTTTTCAACTTTTAATACCTTTTGAAGAGCATCAGCATTAACAAAATCATATTCATATCCTGTGGGGACCTCCGGTAATTTATTACCAAACAATTCAGTAATGTTGTGGCTTTCGCCATACAGGTAGGCAATATCAGCTACAAATTTACCTTGTTGAAGCATGTAACTGCTTCGTGCCAGGTAAGTCGTCCAGGCGATAGCTTGTTCCGACCAGGTTTCATGCCGTGTAAACCACTGGCCAAATGGGCCGAGACCAAGCCCGGGTATTCTATCATCCACCGGTTGGTGAACGGAGGTATGTATAACAAATCGGTTTAATCCGCTTGCCAGTTCCATATCGGCAACAGGTTTTAAAAGGCGTGGTGACCATGCCCAGGCAGTTCCCATTGCAGTCAGTGATTCAGCCGCCACATACTTTTGTCCATAAACATGCGATACGGAAGCTGATTCACGAACATCGGCCTTAAAACGGGTAGCAACGCCTTCCTGATTTCCACCAAAACCACCGGGTGTCCAGGTTGCACTCATTGGAACGGCTGCAGTGCGTTTTACTTCCATTCCATCGCCAATTAATGCCCGGCCACCTTCATGCGATTCGGTATACCGTCCCATTCCTCTCTCTTTAAGAATTTCGGTTGTGAGGTCGTAATGGTATTCAGCAACCAGTTCTTCGAGGGTTCTTCTATAATCCCACAAAAATTTATCGCTAGCTTCAGCACTTAAAACCACTTTCCCAATAAGTGCCGGTAACCATGTTGTCAGGTCATAACCTCTTCGGGTTTTAAATTCCTCCGACATATTATCTGTCCAGTTTTGAGTGCCGGCTTCCCAACTGTCCGTAATTATATATTGCAGGCCTTTTTCACCCATCAACCCACCGGTTGCATCTTTATATTGGTCGAGATAATTGGTGAAATAGTTTCTTACATATTCCGGATTTAGTTTGTCCACCTCAAATCCGGTTGCTTCGGGCGATGCCGGATGGTTCTGACGTCCGGTTAAAGAATAACCCAGCCTGATGATATTCCATTTCCCTTCAGGAACATCCCAGTTTAAGGTGCCATCTTCTTTGAATTGTGAGGTTAGGTCGATAATATTTTCTTGTGAAATTGCATTTAAAACTTCAGGAGTTGGAACTTCTTCCAGATCAGTAGCAGCTGCAAAACCTGCTTTATCTTCAAAACGGTTAATACGTGCTCCGGTATTTAAAACCACTTCCATAATTTCAGTTCCGGTTGGTGCTGGTTGATTTCCACGGCCAAAACCCATCATTGCCATCATATCAGGTCCTCTCTGGGGTTCGGGTGTCTTAATATTAACTCTGAAATATTTCCCTGTGACAGGAGTAAATGCCAGTGTTTTTTGGGTGGCTCTGCCTCCTGTAATATCTATAACTTTCTGAAAACTTAAACCATCACTACTTGCTTCGAGTGTTTGGTTGGCTCTACCGCCACCAAATCCAAAAGGATTTCCGCCTCCACCTGTTACAATGGTTAACGATTGTATGGTTGCCAGATCAGTAAACTCAAATTGGATCCATGCATTTTCTCCGGGCTTTTTATAAGGAAGCGAATTGGATTTAACCAGATCACCATCGGTTAATTGTTCTAAAGTGAATGTACCACCGCTGGAAGTAATTGTTGGTTTTAATTCTTCTAAAGTAAAATCGTTTTGAGGCACACGATAAGCAAGTACTGAAATATCGTTATAATACTCCTGTAGTTGTTTCAGATCCTCTTCTCTTGAACCAATAGGGCCTTCAGCACTAATGTTTTGAAAAGCTCCTGAGGTTGTTGGCGGGTGAGGAAGAACACCTGAAAAAGTTTGCCCTCCATTAATTCTAATCTCACTCCAAACCACTTTTTTCATAGCTTCATTTGGCGCAACCCACGGGCCACCACTTTCGCTCCATCCGGGTGATCCGGCAATAGCCATTTCCAGGCCAAGAGAATCAGCAAGGTGCGTTGTAAAGCTAAAAGCATCTTTCCACTCAGGTGTCATGTATACCAATCGGTGATCAACAACCTGAGGAGTTGTCATTCCTGCATCAAAATTCTGAAATCCGCCAATACCACTCCGGTCCATCCATTCCAGATCCTTCCGGATGCCATCTTTTGTTACGTTTCCGTTCATCCAATGCCACCAAACGCGTGGTTTAGCTTCTGAAGGTGGATGTATAAATCCCTGTTCGAGGGTAGCTCCTTTATTATCAGAAGGAACATTCATATCTTGACATTGAATCAGGATTGTACTACATATTACTAATAAAATAACATAAAAAAGAATCCTTTTTTTGTTTCTAAAATTTGGTTTCATTTTTTTTATATTTAGGATAAAGGCAAATAAATTATATTCTGATAAAAAGATCAAAGACCCATTTTATATTATTAGTGCCAACCGATTTAAGAAGTAATATCAGAGTTGGGAATTAAAAAAATAACTGCCAGAGCCAACACTAAAAACAGCATATCCATTTTCCAAACGTTGAAAACTTACTTCGTTATTATCGTCAATTTTCCTTTTATTTTCAGTTACATCTTTAACATCAGATGCGGGAACATAAACTGTAGCTGTACTTCCAACCGGAACTTTAATATCCATGGAAAATGAATCACTATTCTTTTTCCAATTAACAGAAGCGGTTCCAAAAGAAGTTTCATTTGAATACGAAGCAAATGTAACATCGCCCACAGGCTGGGGTTTAAAAATAATGTTTTTGTACCCCGGCTGTAAAGGATCAACTTTCATACCTGCAAGGCTCCTGTAAAACCAAACAATTCCTCCGCCAAACATCGGATGGTTACGGGAACCATCGCCATCCCATCGCTCCCAGGTTGTAGTTGCCCCTTGTTCAATCCACCAACCGTATGATGGTTGTGTTGTTTTATTCATTGCTTCAAAAGCTAGTTCATTTAAACCGTTTTCAGCAAGGACTTCAAAAAAGAATTGGGTACCAAAAATCCCGGTATCGAGGTGCCCATCGTTGGCCGCAATATCCGATTTTAATGCAGCTAAAACTCCTGGATACTGATTTGCTGGCACACCCATTTTAAGAGCAAAAATATTTGCGCCATTTGGACCATATGATCCTTTGTTTTTATCGTAATATCTATTCTGAAATGCTTTTTTTGTTTTTTTTCGGCAAGGTTGGTATACTCTATAGCTTCTTTTGTAAATCCAAGTGACTGAGCCGTTTTTGCTGTAAAATCGGCGCATCGCCAGAAATAAAAAGTATGTACCATCTCATCGGGAGGTAATTCACCCGGTGTACACCAATCGCCAAGGTTTAACCATTGGTTTATATTTGCGGTATCGGGTGCTTGTGAAAACATTATTCCTTCGTCATTGGTCCAGGTTTGCATGTATTTGATATAGCCCTTCATACCTTCATAATTGTCTTTCAACATTTGTACATCGCCATAATGCAAATAAAATTCCCATGGCATAATGTTTATTGCGGCTCCCCAGGCTACTCCTCCACCACATCCGGGTTGCCAGGGGGCACCGTTGGGAACATAACCTGTTTCCGGGTTTTGTGCACCCAGAATATCCTGTATCCATTTGGTATAAAATGCCTGTGCCTCAAAATTATGCATTACTGTAATACATGCAACCTGCCCATCGCCGGTATATGGTGAACGTTCGCGCTGGGGGCAATCGCTTGCAATTCCTCCATGCATGTTATCGGTTTGACTGCGCCACCAAATTTGATTTATTTTATTAAATAATGTATTTGAAGATTCAAATTTTCCGGTTGTTTTTACATCGGAATAAACAGCCTCAGCAGTGATTTGATCGGCACTCAGATTACCGGGCCAATTGCTTACTACAACCTGCCTAAAAACAAACCATGTAAAACGCGCTGCATATGATTCAGGTCCATTGCCCTTTAGTGTATATGTATTGTCTCCAACAGTTGATTCACATATATATTCAAAATCTATCACCTGACCTAAATCTCCTTCTACATCAGAAATACGCACCCAACCTGAAATTTCCTGGCCAAAATCGACATAATATTTTCCATCCCTGTTTTTAATAATTGATACAGGTTTTATTTTTTCCATCACTTTGTCGGTTGGCGACATATGTGCTTTCATTTTCCCTTCTGGTGTTTTTCGTATAGCCACCTGTTCCCACTTTGTATCATCAAAACCGGCACTGCACCATCCCGGTTGCTCTAACCTAGCATCGTAATGTTCGCCATCGTAAATCAAATCCATTGTTATTGGGCTTTTTGATGCTTTCCAACTTTGGTCACTCACAATAACTTCTTCAGTACCATCGGTATAAACTATGTGTATTTGTCCTATAAACCGAGGGGAACCATACGATTGTGTCCATCGGATGGGAGCATTGTAAAATCCATTGCCTAATAAGGCTCCAATGGCATTTTCACCTTTTACAAGGTTTTTTTTAATATCGTAAGAAAGGTACATTACCCTGTACTCTTTAAAATTGTCAGGAATAGAAATATAATTATTTTCCAGTCCTGGCCTTTTCCCATAAGCAGTAAGGTTGGGAACCAAAACATCCTCGCCGACTTTGTTTCCGTTTACATATAATTCAAAAAATCCCAATCCGCTGACATACGCTTTTGCTGAAACAATTTCTTTTGTAATTGTAAATGATTTTCGAAGCATTGGTGCCGGTGGCGGAAGTGGTTCTTTTTCAACAGTTGTTCCGGGCCTACGAAATGTAGGTTTAGGCAAAGCTTCTTCGCCCTGCCAGGGAGCTCCAATCCATAAAGCTTTCCATTCTTCAGCTTTAAGCAGCCCCATGTGCCAATAAGCAGGTTCACTCCATTCAGAAACTTGTTCATTTTTATCCCAGGTCCTTACCTGCCACCAACAATCCTGTCTTGAGGATAATTCCTTCCCTTCATAGATCACGTTATACGACTGATTGGAAACAACTTTATCACTATTCCACAACTCAGACTGGCCATTTACCAGTTTTTCTTTTGAACCAGCAACTCTTATTTCCCAGGCAGTTTGTAATTGCCCACGTTCATTGTCAAGTGCAGTATTTACCCATGACAACCGGGGAGTTAAAACATCGATTACCTGTGGATTTTCGAGGTATTCACAACGCAACTTAGAAGGAATAATACCAGCATGCAGAATGGAAATTTTAATTCCAAAAAAAATAAGAAATAATACTAGGTTTTTCATAACAAATGGCTCCTTTATTAATGCTAAAATAGGGCTGCCTTTTATATCAGGAAAAATCAGCAGCCCTATTTATATTTTCAATTTATACTATATAAACACTCATTAGTTTATTTTCTACTAAAAAAGTTGCTATACAATTATTCAACGGCAAGTAAAGGCCATAATAAATTTATTTTAAAAATATGGACTTAACAATGCCTCATCCGAAGGAAGAGGGAATGTTTTACTAAAATCCTGAAAAGCAGATGGACGCAATTGTACTCCTGAAGGGAGGTAATAGTCCTCCGGATTTGCCCTGATTCTATCTCCATAAGGTTTTAATACACTTTCGACCATATCGGTGCGAACAAGGTCTAACCACCGTTTGTTTTCCAAAGCCAATTCTACTCTTCTTTCCTGAAGAATATCTGCATCAGTGAGTGTAGAAAGAGGGCCAAGGCCAGCTCTGTCTCTTACATCATTAATATATGTAAGAGCTTCCGTATCATTGCCTTGATTATGCAATGCTTCTGCTAAAAATAATAATACTTCGGAATAACGGTAAATTGGCCAATTCACATCTTCTCTAAAAAAGTTATCGCAAGGTTGTAAATATTTCTTTGCATATGGCATCATTACTCCGTTAGCTAATCCAATGCCAACTGTTACACCAAGTCGAACATCTCCATCTTCGTATGCTGCAATAAGATCAGGCGAAGGAATATTCACACCTCCCTGAGAGCGTATCTGAATCTCAGTGGGAGCAGTAAGGCCATTGTCTTCATAAATAGTGGTAATTTCAGCATCAGTTATGGGTTGAGGCCAAAACCAATACATGAAGTTACTTGAAAATTGTGCAGAAGCCTGAGTGAACTGGGCTTCAAAAATCATCTCGGAATTACCCTTATTATTTGGATTAAATACTTCGGCATAGTCATTCATTAAACTATACCCTGTCACCTTTTTTAACGCAGTTTCTGCATTAGCCCATTCTTCTAAAACCATATAAACATTACCCAACAAGGTATTAGCTGTGCCCATAGTAGGCCTACCTGGTGCCTGGTTTGCTTTCGATGGCAACAAAATTGCTGCATCTGCTGCATCTTGAATAACTTGTGCATAAATTTCGTCTACCGATGACAATGGTAAAGCCACATCATCAAACGATATTGATGGCTGCAGGTGTAAAGGAACTCCACCATAATACTGTACCAGGTCAAAATAACAGAAGGCTCTCATAAAAAGACACTGCCCTTTGATATTGTCCTTTGCGGCCTGGTCAAAATCCATATCATCAATTCTTACTAATATTTCATTTGCCCTTGCTATCATCAGGTAGTTGGTTCGATATCTTTGAGTCAGGCCACCATTTGCCGGATCATAGATAAAGTCAGCAATATCCTCTTGGTCAATAGTAGCTCTGAATGCCAGATTATAGCTATACCGTGAATTATCAGAGTGCATTTCGCCCATAAGAAACGCGCCACTCCCCCGTTTGCACCAACTTGATAAAAATCCCTCATTGGTTCATAAACACCGTTCATTGCCTTTTCATAGTCTTCCAGTGTTTGAAAAAATGATCCTGTTGATAAATCTGTATCCGAAGGGATATCTAAAAGATCCTTGCAGGAACTTAGTGTAATAAATACTAATGCTGCTAATATTATATAATATTTCATCCGTTTGTAATTTTAAGTTTTTAATAGTACCGTATGTAACTCTCGATGAAATTTAATCCTGTTTATTTAAAAAATGTCACAGATTAAATTTCATATTCGTTTCATAATTCTATTTTTTTTTAATAATAAATGTTTTGCCCACATTAAAAACCAATGTTTACACCAAAAGTGTAGGTCCTTGGAATAGGATACGCACCATAGTCAAAACCAAGTTGTAAAGCATTTACATTTGTTTCGCCTCCGGTTCCAGTGCTTACTTCAGGATTTACACCCCTGTACTTCGTAAATAAAGCAACTTGTTGAATACTTCCATATAAATGAACATTCTTTAAGGCTTTCCCACGCGGAAGGGGAACATTATAACCTAATGTCAAGTTTTTGATAGCAAAGTAACTTCCATCTTCAACAAATCTGTCGCTGCCCCAGTCACGTTCATCAGATGCTGATACGCCAGTATAACTGGCACCATATCTTCCTGCTCCTGGATTTCCAGGCCGCCACCTGTCCTGAACGGCTTTATACACGTTGAATACCCCATCGAGATTAGCGGCACCCTGGTCTAAAACAACAAATACATCATTTCCGTATGAACCGGAACATACTATAGATAGGTCGAAGTTATTGTATTTGAATGTATTGGTGATACCATAGATAAAATCGGGTGTGGGATCACCAATAAAAGTCCTGTCATCAGCATCGCCTCCAAAAGTAATTTCACCATCACCATTCACGTCTCTATACTTAATAGTTCCAACATCTGATCGTTGAGCTTTGGGAGAGTTGTCAAAATCAGCCTGATCTTCATAAACTCCTATCCAGTCCATACCCCAGAATTGGCCAATTGCTTCGCCCGGAACAGTAAGTGTTGCATAAGCCTCACCACCATATCCACCATAAAGCCGGTCGACGCCTGGTATTAATGATACTGCCTCATTACGATTGAATGAAATATTAAAGTCGGTAATCCAGCGCAATTTTCCTACTAAATTTTGGGTTTTGAGGGTAAATTCATGTCCCCAAAACTTAAATTCCCCAAGGTTAGCCGAAATGTTAGTAAATCCTGATTCCTGCGGAACATCCACATTATAAAGCAGATTGGTAGTGTTCTTGTTATAAAAATCATACGTAAAAGCAATTCTGTTGCTGAATAAACTGAGATCGACACCAATATCAATTTGTTTGGTGGTCTCCCAACCAAGATTTTTATTTTCAATGCCACTTACAGCGGCTCCTCCGGCCTGAGTACCATTAAAAACAACATTATTGGTTATAGAAACATTCGCATATTGTGTATAATTACCAATATTGTTATTTCCTACAACACCATAACTGGCTCTCAGTTTTAATAAAGATAATGCTTCCACTTTGTCCATAAATGATTCATCTGAAACTACCCATCCTGCTGAAATTGAAGGGAAATTTCCCCATCGGTTATCAGCCCCAAACCTCGAAGAACCATCTCTACGGATAGAAGCTGTTAACAGGTATTTGCCTTTATAATTATAATTTGCTCTGGCGAGGTATGAAATAAGTCCCCACTCCTGGATATCTGAAGAGGTGTTAGCATTAATATCTGCGCCAGTTATAATTGTTGCAGCAGTTTGTACTGCTCTAATTCGGTCATCTGAAAATTCCTGAGCCACTATTCGCTCCCTCGTTCTGCTATATTTCTGAACAGTAAATCCACCTAATAAATCTAAGCTATGGTCTCCAAAATCTTTGGCATAAGTAGCCAGGTTTTCATTTAACCAGGTAATATAGTTCTCGTTATATCTATTTGATTGTGAAGTCCTCGGGGGTGCTACCCAAAATTGAAGTGATGTAGTTGTAGGCTGAAAATTGAGAAAACTAGTGCTACCCGCATCAGCATTAAACGTTGACTTTAAAGTTAAACCCTCTAAAGGACTAAATTCGACAAAAGAATTTGCTAATACCCGAAGCGACTTGGTTTCATTGGTGATATCAGTTAAAGCCCTGTATGGATTTGGGAATGACCCAAAACCAATACCCGGATAGGCTGCCAACAATGGTATGGTTCCATCATCATTTTTATAAGGAGTCATTGGATTAGACAGCATAGCATTATAAATAACACCACCGGTAAAAAATGCACCATCCGAATTTGGAGAATTCCTTACGGAATAATTAGGCGCTAAATTAATCCCTACTTTTATTTTATCGGTGACAGTAAATTCAGAATTTAGCCTCATTGAAAAACGCTCAAAACTTGAATTTTTCATTACCCCTTCCTGGTTAAAATACCCCAGAACACCTGTTGCTTTTACCTTATCAGTAGCGGTAGATAATGAAACATTATAATTTTGGATTGGTGCCACTTGTAACATGGCATCGTACCAATCCGTTCCTTCGCCATATTGAGAAGGATTTTGTAAAAAATCCGGCACGGGAGTACCTGCATCTTCATACCTTTCTCCTAAAAACTGCGCAAATTCTGTTGCATTCATCATTTCAGGCCTTCCTTTTTGTGGTACCTGTTGAACACCCGCATAAGCATTAAACGAAAAGTTTGTTTCACCCGCCTTACCCGTTTTGGTTGTGATGAGAATAACTCCATTGGCAGCCCTTGAACCATATAACGAGGTAGATGCTGCATCTTTTAATACCGAAATACTTTCAATTTCATCGGGGTTTATGCTGCTGATATCACCAATAATTGGAAAACCATCAACCACATATAATGGATCGCTACCAGCATTAACCGAAGCTTGTCCTCTGATTCGGACTTTCATGCCCTGGCCGGGAAGGCCTGAAGCCTGATTAATTTGAACACCGGCCATTTTCCCCTGAAGTTTTTGAGTTATCTGAGCAACTGGCAATTCCTCTAGTTCATCACCAGCCATTTGCTGAATAGAACCTGTAACAGCTCTGGAAATCTGAGTTCCGTAACCAATCGCAATTACTTCATCCAATCCTATTGTTTCTTGTTCCATTGTAACATTGATTGCCGATTTCCCGGCAACAGCAATTTCTTGCGTTTTCATCCCAATAAACGAATAAACAAGTGTTGCATCATCTTGTACATCGGTAATTGAATAATTCCCATCAACATCGGAAATGGTTCCCTTGGTGGTATTTTTCACAAAAATAGTTACACCGGGAAGGGGAGTTCCTGAGGCATCGGTAACTAATCCTGTAATTGATTGTTGTTGTAAACTAGTAATAACTGTGAATTTTGAATTATCGGCCGAAAGAGTTATTTGACGGCCCATAATCTGATAATTGATCGATGATTCACCCAAAACCTCGTCGAGTATTTCAGATATAATTTTATTTTCAATATCAACCGAGACCTTCTGGTCAACATCAATTATTCCATTGTAAAAAAAACGGAATTCACTTTGATCTTCAATCTTTTTTAAAATATTTTCGATTGAAGATTCATTCATTTTAAGCGTTAGTTTAGTCGACTGCGAATAGGTAGTTGTAGCCCAACTACCTAATACTGCAACTAATAAAATGACTACCGTTAATTTCATCTTTAAAATAAATTTGCATAAACATGGGCTGAAACCATGTTCACATAGTTTTTTTTTCATAATTTTGAATGTTTTGGTTTACTACAAACAGTTTTAAATCAAATTTAATGAGATGGAAACTAGACCTTTCCATCTCTCTTTTTTTTGGCTTTTTACATAGGCATATATTTTAAATTTTACTTACAATAGTTAACACCCGTGTTTTTGAATTAAACGAATAATCAATGGGTGTTGTATTTTTAA
Source organism: Prolixibacteraceae bacterium (assembly GCA_963666575.2). Taxonomy (GTDB): domain Bacteria; phylum Bacteroidota; class Bacteroidia; order Bacteroidales; family Prolixibacteraceae; genus JABMQB01. The sequence goes on along the minus strand of CAXXYG010000012.1, from coordinate 333,564 downwards.
TCAATTCAAGGACTTCACTAAATGTTTCCATTTCAATTGTCCCTGTATACCAAAGTTTTTTTATTGGCTCTCCTTCTAATGTAATTTTTACATTAAACCACCGCTCAAGCCGTTTTGCAACCAGCTCAAAAGGTTCGCGGCTAAATACCAATTTCCCGTCTTTCCAGGAAGTAAATAAGTAGGGGTCAACTTTTTGTGTTTCAAACTTTCCGGACTGTAAAGATGATTGAAAACCAGGTTCCAAAACAACTTCTTTGGTTGAGCTTTTTTTGCTTAAAACAACTGACCCTTCAAGTAAAGTAGTTGTAAAAGGCATGTTATTATAAGCACTAACATTAAATTTTGTCCCCAGTACTTTAACATCGCCATAAGTAGTTTTTACAATAAATGGTTTTTTACTTTTTTTTACTTCAAGATAAATTTCGCCTTTTAATTCGACCTCTCGGGATTCTGTAAAATCTTTAGGAAAAGTTATTTCTGATCCTGAATTAAGCCATACTAATGAGCCATCGGGAAGTTCGAGCGATGATTTTGAGCCATAAGAAGTAGTTACTGTTTCAACTAAAACAACCGAATTGTCAATGGTTTTATTTTTATCGAAATAAAAATAGGCCGAAGCTATTAAAATTGGTATAACAATAATTGCAGCAACCTTTTGCCAATAAAACAAAAAGTTTTTGCGTGTTTTTAGTTTTTCGAGAATCTTTATCTGGGTTTTGATTTTAGCCACACTAATGTTATATGTTTTAAGGTATTGGGTTGACTCCCAGATTTTTTTGTAGGCCGAAAATTCAAACTTATTGTCCTTCGATTTTGAAATCCACTGTTCAAAATCCTCTTGTTCTTGAGTTGTAGCATTTCCATCCAGAATTCTGGCAAACAAATTTTCGCTATTAAAATTATTGTTATCCATATTTTTACTGATTCATTAGTATGACGATCGGAAATAGTTTTTCCGTGACACGAGTGATTAAAAAAGTTGAATAAATACAATAGTGAGGAAAATAAGATAATCAGTAAGCCCTTCTTTTAATTTTTTTAATGCCCTTCGAATTTGAGTATCGACTGTGTTTTCAGAGATATTTAATTTTTTGGCAATCTCTTTATATTTAAGATTTTCAAATCGGCTTAATTTAAATATTGCCCGACATTGTTCAGGAAGCTGATTTATTCCTGTTTCCAGTTTTTCAAGCAATTCTACATATTCCAGGCTATCGTTAAAAGAAGAAGATTGATTGGTATTTAGTGATTGATAGTTGCCCCTGACTTTTAAATGCTTTAAATAATCGAGGCAGGCATTATACGCAGAACGGAAAAGGTACGATTTAAAGGAAGATTTGATTTTAATATGTTTGCGATCGACCCAAAGTTTAGCAAATAAATCCTGAATAATATCTTCGGCAACATCAAAATCATGAATTATAGAAGCCGAATAATTACACAATTTTTCATAATAAATATCAAAAAGCAGGTCGAAAGACTTTTCATCACTTTGCTGAATTCCTGATAATATTTCAAAGTCTTCTGCAGGCACCCTATCTGTTTATTTCGAAAAAATTATTTGGTTCAAAGAATCAAATCTAAAAAATATTTTTAATTAATATGATTTTCGTTTGTGAACAATTCAGCAAATAGAAGTAATACAAGCAATTTTACAGCTGTATTTTATTGGAGTAAAACGCACAATTCAATTCTAAGTAGTAGCACAAAAAAAGCCTGTAAATAATTTTACAGGCTTTAACTTATAAAGTTTTAATATTGAGTTAGTTTACAATTGCTGCAATTGCTGCACCAAGTAAACTCGAATTTTCAACATTCACAATATCGTAATACCGTTGATTTTCGCCAGTAAGGAATTCCTGTAGATAATCTTCAAACATTTTTCTGAAGTTCTTCAGTTTATAAAAAGTTGTTCCTTCAATGGTAAGTAAAACAGGTTTTTCAGCAGTTTTAGCTTTGCCTGATTTTAAAATAACAGCAGCAAGGTTACCTGCTACCATTTTTGCAGCACGTTCAATAATTGCCTCAATAATAATTGCACCGGCTTTTTTATCTTCGTCAGTAATTAAAACAGCAGTTAAACTATTTTGATTTAATTCAACACCACTTACAAATTTGTTGGCTTCTTCTGATGACAATTCTTCGAGGTTTTCAATTTTTGCTTTTGATGCTTCAGAGAATACTCCTTCGCTGGCTGCGACTTTTATTGCTGTGGTACAAACACCACCCAAATATCCACCTGAAATCATTTTTTCGAATGAATACCTTCCAGGATTTTTAGTCTGGCTGTCAAATAGCAGGTCGATATCAGATCTTACAGCTTTGCTAAAGTTTCCGGTTTCAATGTTAATAATTTGACTGCCTTCTAAATCAAGTCCAGGAGTTTTTGTTATGTTTTTATTAGGCTCAATGTAACTGGCGTTTGTGCCTGTTCCTAAAATAAAACCAATATAAGTATCGTATTCTTTTGCTCCAATTGCAGCTTTCCCTGCCAAAAGAGTAGCAACAGTATCGTTTAATAAAACCAGTTTTTTATCTGGAGTGCCCATGGCTTCCAGTAAATTTTTACCAATCATTTCGCCAATTACTTCAGGGGCCTTAATTTCTTTACTCCACTCAATTAATTTTCCATCTTTATTCGGGAAAATTTCGGTAGCATATGAAAAACAAAAACCGATTTTCTCGCAAGCTGTTTTATAATCACTCAGATATTCTGCAAAAGTGCCGAAAAACTCTTCTTTAGAAAGTTCGGTGTCAATTGCAGGCATTTTGTTGTGCTGAAGGTCTTCAGTTATTAATTTCAAATTTTCATCGAAATAAACTTTGGCAACCCTAAAATTTGTTCCACCCGCATCAAGAGCAATTACCGGCTCATTAATTTTTAACTCGTTGTTTGCTTCAATATAGGTAGGAATCATCAAAAGTGAGCTCTCTTCCCCAGCGAGCCCTGCTTCCATGTGAGATACAAAAAGAGATACAAGTTGGTTGATATCAACATCTGATGCCGTTATTTTGTGCTTCTCTAAAAATTGTTCAACTGTGTTCATATTATATAATTAAAATGTTAGGTATACAAAAAATAATTCATAAACTAAAACCATCTACAGAATCAAATCTGCCAGACACTTAGGGTTATACATCCATTATCAAAACTCAAATAAATCAAATGTATTGCCTGAATTTAAGCCCTTTGAAACGGTGGAAACCAAATAACCAAATATTGTTGTTTTTCCCAATTCACTCAGCATGTTTTAAAACCAGTTATTTCCTGTTTTAAACTCCAATCAGAGAAACAAATACAAAAGTATTCCAACAATTTATCCGCTGTCAAATATATATTTTTTTACTGAAGATACCGAATTACCTGTCTCAAAAATTCTTAAACTTCTTTTACTTATAATTCGAATAAATTAGCCAGCCAGAATATTAAAACCAATTTATACCTTTCTCTTCAATTATTTATTAACCTAAATTTTCTTTTAAAAAGAAGGTAAATGCATTGATACCATTAAAATATATAACCAACGTTTCGGATGCATCAAAACCTGAAGGTTATTGTTTTGCTCCTAAGTATCTTTTCACTAAAAAACAAAAGGCTACAAATCGTATGATTTATAGCCTTTGGCAGGACAATCAAGTAAAACATTATAATTTTAACTTTGCAGGTGTATTTATTTATTTGTCAAACTCTTAATTAAATCGACCTCCTCCTGTTTGTATGGTGTTCCATTTTTCCTGAATATTTCGTGGAACCAAAGTGGTGGTTCATTTCCGTCAGAAATTGGTTCATCCCAGGCATATTTGGTGTTTGATTTTCCATCGACTAACCCCCAATTGATAGCTCCAATATTTTCCTTTTTCAGGATAGGCATAATATTGGTAAATAAACTATTATTACGTCGGGCCATGTATTCTGTACAAACCATCGGAAGGTTGTATTTTTTTAAAGTGTCAATTGCAGCCTGGTGTAATTCAGGCCCTTTATAATTGTGGTAAGTTATAATGTCGGAGTTTTGTAATTGGTAATTATTTAAATCAGTTAAGCCCGGATTCCAGACGCCTGTCGACATAGGCTGAGACGGGCGGACCTCCCATCCCCATTCATACACTTTTTGCAATAAATACATCGATTTATTGCCATATTTATTGTTTCCGGGTTCATTATACAAATCCCAGATTACAATTCGTTTATCATTCTTAAAAGTAGTTAATATGTCTTTTACATAAGCTTCCAGAACTTGAATGATATCAGGATCGGAGAATAACAATTCACCCGGATCGCGCACCCAACCAGAGTTGTGTACACCCGGTTTTGGATCGGGTTGTTTGCCGGCTTTATAAGTAGGATTCCAACAATCGTCGAAAAACACAAAAATAGTCTTGATACCATGTTTATCGGCTATTGTAAGGTATTCATCCATACGTTTTTTAAATCCGCCAGGATCAACTTCCCATGCTAAATGGTGCAGGTATACACGCATACAATTTAGCCCAATCTCCTCAGCCCAACCTAATTCACGGTCGATGGTTTCCGGATCAAATGATTCGGCTTGCCATGTTTCCAATTGGTTGATGGCGGTACTTGGATTAAAATTACTGCCACGTAACCAACCATTTTCTTCGCCCCATGTTTTTGCCTGTTCTGCAGTCCAAATATTAGTAGGGGTTTCAGTTGTATTTTTACCTATATCTATTGTTTTAAACTGACATGCAGTAAAAACCATTACGCTGGCAATCAGCAATAATAAAATATTTTTATTCATCTTTATTTATATTAAAATCTTTTGAGACATTGTTGGTTCCCTCCAAATAATTAATTCAATATTTAGAGTTTCATTTTTTAAATATTTACTACAAAAATCAATTACTTTGTTGTAATGTAATTCCCAATCCTTTTGCCCATTTTTCCCAATCCATATTCATTTGATCAACCTTTTCAGGATATTCTCCCGACAAATTATTACTTTCGGTATGGTCTTTGGACAAATTAAACAACTCCCATTTTTGGCCTGGAAGCGATGACATTTTCCAATCCCCAATACGAATAGCACGCCCTCTTTCGTGTTCCCAATACAATGTGTCATGAATGGCTGTTCCTTCGACCAACAAAGGCATTAAACTTTCACCTACCGGTGGAATTGTTTTTTCCCCATTCACCATAGTGGGATAGGCTGATTCAGAAAGTTCCAAGCACGTTGGCAAAATATCGATAACATGAGCAACTCCTCTGTTAATAGTATTTTCTTTCCCCTTTAATCCGTCAGGCCAATGCACAATAAAAGGTGTGGCACTTCCGCCTTCGTACGATTCTTTTTTCCAATAGCGGAAAGGTGTATTAGCCGTACTAGCCCATGCATTACCAATAAAATTCCAGGTTGTTGCACTTCCCGGATTTTTTGAATTGTAATCAATAATCGTTGAATCTTTCAAAAAACCGGGGCGGTCGAAACCTGGTGGATAACCTCTTTCGGGCGATGCGCCATTATCTGAAAGCACCAAAATAATTGTATTATCATACTGCCCGGTTTCTTTTAGTTTTTGAATAAGCTGGCCAACTCCCTGATCAACCCGGTCGACCATAGCAGCATGGACAGCCATACAGGATGCTTCAAATTCTTTTTCAGAACAATCTTCCCAACTTTTCCCTGATGAATTTTCAGTTAATGGATACGTTTTTTTATCGATCAACCCCAACTCTAACATATGTTTATAGCGGTTATCACGTATTACATCCCAACCAACCTTATAGGTGTCGGCATATTTTTTAATATCCTCAGGAAGGGCATGTAATGGCCAGTGAGGTGCAGTATGTGCCACATACAAGAAAAATGGTTTTTCATCGTTACCATATTCTTCAATTAAATCAAGTGATTTTTCAGTGATAAAATCAGTCATATAAAAATCATCGGGAATATCTTTAATGGGTGTTTCATTGTGCACCAGGCTAAATGGATTAAAAAAATTAACTACACCCCAAATCACACCAAAGTGTTCCTGGAATCCCCTATTGGAAGGATAGTTCTCTAAAGGTGAAAAAGGGCCATGGTCGGTACGGTTGGCTAGCCATTGTAGCTGTTCATTTGGATCATCAAGTGGTTGAGTTTGTGAAAGGTGCCATTTTCCTGTCATGCCGGTATGGTAGCCATTTTCTTTTAACACTTCAGCAATGGTAGCTGTATTCATACTCAAATTTACACCCATACCATTGATTCCAGCAGTTTGAGGATAATGGCCTGTTAATAATGAAGCCCTGGTTGGGCAACATCGGGCGGCATTGTGCATTTGTGTAAAACGGATTCCTTCACTGGCTAGTCCATCAATATTTGGTGTTTGAATTTCGCCACCATAACACCCCAGATCGGAGTACCCCATATCATCAAGCATTATAAGCAGGATGTTGGGTTTGCCCTCTTTTTTTTGTTGTGGCACTGAACAACTTGCCAGTAAAACACCAATAATAAATAATAATTGTATTCTTTTTTTCATTCGAATTATTTTAGTGGTTTTGAAGTGTTTTTTGAAGAACCGCCCAATCTATTACATTTGATTTGTCCTTCCATGTATTAAATTTTTTAACCAAACAATTTGCCAGCTCAGGCATTTTATCAATCAGGTTAAAAGCTTCAGCTCTATCGGTTTTTAAATTATAAAGTTCCCATTCCCCTAAATATTTTTTCACCAATTTAAAGTCTTTATCTCTTACTGCACAATTCCCTTCGTGCTCCCAAAAAACTGGTTTTTCATGAATTGGTTTATCGTCCAGAATTGCAGAAAAAATATTCTGCCCAACCAATTTATTTATTTTATTTCCATTGTATTTTTTTGGATAACGGGTATTTGTAACCTCTTTAATCGAAGCAGCAATATCGGGTAAAAAAGCAAATTGTTCAATCCATTTACAATTTTTCGAATCGGGAATTCCTTTAGGCCAGTGAACAATTAGTGGTGTGCTGATGCCACCTTCATGTACCCAATGTTTATACATTTTAAATGGAGTATTCGATGCATTGGCCCATGCTTCCCCATATGAAAGAAGGAAACCTTTTTTGCTCTCCAGATTTTCAGATTTACCCCCGCCCAACATACCACCTTCAGCACACGCTCCATTGTCTGATAAAAAAATAATCATCGTATTATCAAGTTCACCCGATTTTTCTAAATGGTTTATCAATTTCCCAATATTTTGATCCATCCTGTCAATTTGAGCAGCATAAATTGCCATCCTTAAATCCATCTCTGTTTTTTCTTTTTCAGAAAAATCACTCCATTCGGGGCCTGCCTGATCTGATAGTTCAACATCTGATTGAAGCAAACCAATTTTTTTCATTTTTTTAAGCCTGGCATTACGCATCTTGGTCCAGCCATTTGAATACTTCCCACGATATTTGTCAATGTCTTCTTTTAAAGCATGCAATGGCCAGTGAGGACTTGTAAATGCGAGATACAGGAAAAAAGGCTTTTCTTCCTTGTCTGTATTTTTTAAAAATTGAATGGCATTATCAGTAAATGCATCAGTTATGTAATAATCATTAGCAGGGGGAATAGTATCATTTCCTAACATCAATCCCCTTGGTTTTTCCGGATTAAAATAATTTGCAGCCCCTGCCAAAATTCCATAAAATTCATCAAATCCGCGCTGCAATGGCCATTTTTCTGTTCCGTGGTAACCCAAATGCCATTTCCCACACATCAATGTTGAATAATTATTTGATTTTAACATTTCAGCTATGGTCGCACATTTCTGATTTAAATACCCTAAATAACCCGGATAACCATAATTGTGTTGTGTAGGATTTGTAGGTGTGTTGGTCATGTGACCAATACCTGTTTGATGCGGATAAAGGCCAGTCAATAATGAAGCACGCGTAGGACAACAGCGGGCTGCATTGTAAAATTGTTTAAAACGTACGCCATTATCAGCCAACCGGTCTAAATTGGGAGTTTGAATTTCGCCACCATAACAACCAATATCTGAAAATCCCATATCATCGGCCATTATTAGTAATATGTTTGGTTTTTCAAAATTGTCCTGCTGTGCAAACAAACAATTTACCATGAACATTCCAATAAAAGATAAATATATTAGTTTTAACATTGTTTTCCTTTTCTATTTTTTTTGAATTACAAGTCAAAAATTATCCCTTCGGAAACTAATTTTTGGGATAACTTTACCTATTAACTAAACAGTGAGTTATTAATAACCCCTGTTGAATATACAACTTGAACAATTCTATTACTCAGTGTCAATATCACTCCCTGTATCCCCTTGTTCTTCCATCCATAACATAAGCCTCGATTTCATCTCCTCAACTAATGTCATATTAAAATTCCCTGCCTCTATTAAATTCGTTAATTCCCAAGGATCATTTTTAATGTCATATAATTCAAGTTCAGGTCTTATTATATATCGCATTACAAGCGAACTTGCATCGGTATTCAGCCTTGCATCCCTTACCCACGAATACCAGTATTTTTCTTTGTCGAGCCCCATAAGATGTTTCTCATAATAGAGTAAATCGGGATTTAGGTTTACAATCAATTTAAACTGATTATTCCGTATACTTCTAATTGCATAGGGAGTTCCTTCAGGAATATTATTATGGATTCCAAATACCCACTCGCGGTGTATTTTTTTTTCGCCATACAAAACAGGTAAAAAACTTACGCCATCCAAACCTTCAGGAATAGTTCCATCTGTATAGTCCAGTATTGTTGGAAGCAGGTCTTCGTATTGCACCAATACATCGGTTGTAGCAATCTTATTATTGGAGTTTGGCAGTTTAATTATACAAGCACTTTTTTGCCCATAATCCCAACATGTCCATTTCCCTCCAGGGAATTGAGGCCCTTGCTCACCACAAAATACAATCATTGTATTGTCATATTCTCCAGACTGTTTTAAAGCCAGAATAACATCGCCAAACTGTTGATCTAAAGATTTTATTTCTGCCAGGTATTTTGAAAATGCTAATCGGGTTTCACTATTATCAAGTAAAACAGGAGGAAGTTTCAGCTCATTAGGATTTATTGTTGAGGGATCACCTACAGACCATGGAACATGCGGATTTGTACTGCATACATACAAACAAAATGGTTGATTTTTATTCTGAGTCATAAAATTAAGAATACCATCTGTTGAATAATCAGCAGTATTGCTCACACAATTTGGTTCAAATCCGTCGACTATTTGAAACGGATAAACAGTTTGTGGGCTGAAATGTGTTTTCCCTGTTAGCCCCACCCTGAACCCTGAATCATTTAAATAATGGGCCACACTTTTAATATTGGGATTTGATGAGGCATGATTTCTAACTACACCATGATGCATCGGAAATAAACCGGTATAAATTGATGCCCTTGTTGGACAACACATGGTTGTTGATGAATACATTTGGTTAAAAAGTATTCCATTTTGTGCCAGTTGATCAATATTTGGTGTTAATATATTTTTGCCACCATAACATCCCAGTTCATTCCATGCTAAATCATCAGCAATAAAAACCAAAATATTCTTATTATTTATTTTTTTGAGTATGGGTATTGCAAAACCTGAATTACCCTGACAAACTAAATACAAAAAAACAAGCCCAAAAACACAAATTCGTTGTTTTTTGATTTTCATCGACTTAGCACTAAAATATTAATTCTATTTAGAGAAATATAATAAAGAGCCAGGCACAATGGTTATGCCCGGCTCCAAACCAAAAACTATTAACTACCGTATCCGTCGTTTTGTACCAATTCTTTATTGGCATCCAATTCAGTTTGAGGAATTGGAAATTTCACATGGTATGGCTTTGCATTTGTGACACCACGTTCGATTGCTGAACTCACAAATTTTCCGTGGCGTATTAAATCCTGCCGGCGCTTGCGTTCAGAATAAAATTCCCAACCTCGTTCTGCCAGAATGTGGTCTCTTAATGTTTCTTTCGAAGAAAAATCAGACACATTCAAATTTGCTAATCCTGCCCTTGTACGAACCTGATTTATTAAATCTAAAGATTCTTGTGTTGGGCCATTTAACTCATTAAGTGCTTCTGCTTTTGATAGTAAAATATCGGCGTACCTAATTTCAGGAACATCATTTCCGTGTTCATTACCCTGTGCATTTACATCGGGCCAATACTTAAAAGAACGTGTATTATTGGTATTCAACAATGAAACTGCTTCTCCTTTTTTATTGATAAAATCAGAGATAATAAGTTCTTTTCGTTTATCGCCTTCTTCAAACGAATTATAAAATGAATCGTACAAACGGTACTGAGCTGCCCAGTTCCTCATATTTCCCGACCATTGAAAACCGGATATGGGATCGATTGAAAAATCAATGGGGAAAGCACCATTAATATAATTGCACCCCAATCCATCAGTTACACCCTGATGGGCCCAGATAAACTCAGAGTTTATTTCATTTTCTACATTAAACAATTCTTTAAACTCAGGAAAAAGATGATACTGCCCCATACTAATTAAACTAGTTGCCGCTTCAGAACATTTTTGCCATTGTTTGCTGTTTAAGTACAACTTACACAAAAAAGCATATGCGGCACCTTTGTGCGCCCGTCCATAATTTGCTTCATTACCAGGTGAAGGAAGATTTGCCACAACTTCGGTTAACTCAGATTCAATAAAAGCAACTAATTCTTGTTCCGAAACTTTAGGTAATTCCAAATCATCCAATTGACTTTTCCTTAAAGGAACAGACCCAAACCATGTATACAAATTATAATACTGTACAGCTCTGATAAAACGCGCTTCAGCTTTATAAAGTTGTTTTTGTTCGTCTTTTAATGAACTTTCATCCAAATTATCTAAAATAACATTGGCATCGCGGATAGAACGATAAGGATTATTCCACATCAAATCGCGAATCCAATCGGTTGAAGCATCCCATGTAAAATTAATCATCAAAACAGCTGTCCGGTTTTCACCACCACCAGTTTCCCATTCTATATCAGTACACCATTCTTCAAGGTTTAAAGTGCTTTTACCAGCCCAGCCTGTTAGGTTGCCCTCGGCATAAGCAGAAAACAAGACTGCTTCGGCTCCTGAGGTTGTGTTAAACAATCCAGCAGGATCAAGTTCAGAATAAATATCTTCCTTCAATAGGTTTTCACATCCTGACAGTAAGAAAATACCTAATGCCAAACTTAAAATTGTATATATTTTTCTTTTCATCTTATTAAAATTATTTATTTGTATGGTATAAGATGTAACTCCCAATGAATTTTGAATTAATCTCGTAAATGTATTTTTGAATGCTAAAATTCATGGTCGTTTCATAATTTTCGATTTATATTATAATCCCAATTCAACACCTACCATAAATGTTTTTGCTACAGGATATGAGTTATAATCAATTTTTAAACTTGGATTACCATTTGAATTATTAGCAGGATCTAAACCTGAATAATTAGTAAATGTGAAGAGATTTTGCCCTGTTACATAAACAACTGCATTCTTAAAAACCTTCCTGTTTTTTAAGTTAAAGTTATAGCTCAATTTTACTGTTTTTAACCTGATGTAGGAAGCATCTTCGACAGTATATGAGTTAACCGCTTTATTTCCTTGCCCGTTAGGATTAACAAACGATGGGTATTTATTCGATGGATTTTCGGGTGTCCACCTATTCAGGTATGGTTCAGCGTATTTGTTACGTCGGAAGTTAATTGGGAAATAAGAGTCTACTAGATTATTATTTAGCATACTTAGTCCTTCAACGCCCTCAAAAAATACATTTAAAGAAAATCCTTTAAAAGAAAAGTTATTAGCAATTCCCCACATATAATCAGGAAATGAGTTTCCTAAAATCACCCGATCTTCGGCATTTACAGCTCCATCGCCATTCGTGTCCTGGTATTTTAGGTCGCCTGGAGCAACCGGATCAGTGGTTACACTAAAATCATCGTCTTGTTGCCATACTCCCAAAACATTATATCCATAAAACGAATTAAGAGTTTCACCTTCTCTGATAACTGCTATTTGATTTGACCAACCTGCGCTTTCATGTATTATTTCAGAAACACTTCCCAAGTCAGTCACAACATTTTTAATCCTTGAAAAATTTAATGAAGTTGACCATTTAAACTTACCAACTAAATTTTTAGAATCGATCATAAATTCAAAACCTGTATTTTTGATACTTCCAACATTTTGAAGAATGCTACCAAAACCTGATGACGAAGGTATAGGAAGATGCAACAACATATCGCTGGTTTTTTTCTCAAAATAATCGGCAGTAGCAAATATCCGGTTTTCAAGAAATCCCATATCAAAACCAAAGTTGGTTTGATCGGTTGTTTCCCATTTTAAATCCATGTTTCCAATCCGTGAAGGATCAAGGGTTGTTACTTTCTGTTCATCGAGAATAGCGGTTGGACCGCCGGCAAAAGTTGTTAGCGATTGGTAATTACCAATAGACTGGTTACCAGTTTTTCCCCAGCTGGCACGGAATTTAAGCTGGCTAAACAGATCAAGGTTTTTAATAAACTCTTCCTGATGCAGTTTCCATGCAAAAGCAAATGAAGGGAAATAACCAAATTTGTTGTTTTCGCCAAAACGGGAAGAACCATCGCCCCTAAAAGTGGCTGTAAACAAATAGTTCTGTAATAATGAATAATTGATACGCCCGATTACAGAGAATAATTTGTAATTTGATTTAAAACTTCCCATTGAATATAATGTAGGATCGGCTGCCCCCATCGAGTTTGTTTTTGTAACTTCAGTTGGGAAGTTCCTTCCACTACCTGAAAACCTGTCTAAATTAAAATTCTGAAAAGTTACTCCCGACATAAAATTCAGGTTATGTTTTTCATTAATTTCCAGGTTGTAGGTTGTTGTACCCTCAACTAAGTAGTTTGAGCTGGTTCCAACTCTTACCGTACCAATTCCGCCGGCTCCGGCACCTTCTTTTGTTTCTCTTCCAACATAAAAATCACGGCGGCTATTTTGAACATCAACACCTAAATTTAGTTTTACTTTCCATTCGGGTAAAATGCTATATTCTCCAAATATAGTCCCCATAGTTCGGTAATTGTTGGCAGAACTCCGTTCATCGTTTGCTAAAGCCAATGGATTATCGATGGTAATATATGACGATGTTTGATACGTACCGTCTCCATTATAAATCTCAATTGATGGATCAAAATTTAATGCTGCATATAATGAACCTGCATCTTCATTTATACCATATCCATATGTCACATAATCGTCGTGTGAATGTGAAGTTGTAAAGTTTATTCCAAAATGAAATTTATTGATGCTATGATCAAGGTTCATGCGGGCATCGTAGCGTTTAAATGCCGAATTAATCACAACCCCTTCCTGATTAAAATAATTTAATGAAGCAAAATAATTGGTACTATTATTTCCTCCTGATAATGATATGCTGTGGCTTTGTACTACAGCATCGCGGGTTACTTCATCTTGCCAATTTGTACCACTTCCCTGAACGCCGGTAACTCTTTCTTCAGGATTACCACCACCATCTTCCAAAATACCATTCAGAGCAGTCATGTATTCCTGAGGTTTAAGCAGTTCTATCTGATTAGCGGGAGTCTGTAATCCAGAATATCCGCTATAAGTAATATTTAACCTGCCTTCTTTTCCTTTTTTTGTTGTAACAATAATTACTCCATTGGCACCACGTGCACCATAAATAGCTGTAGCTGAAGCATCTTTTAAAATTTCAATGGATTCAATGTCGGCCGGATTAATTGAACTTAAAGGATTACGAGGAGTTCGGGTTCCCACAACACCAGGGCCTGTTCCATCAATTACCAATGAATTATCAATAGGTAATCCATCAATAACATACAAAGGACTAGAACCAGCATTTACTGAACCAGCACCACGAATACGTATTGCCATTCCACCACCTGGTTCTGAACTTGATTGAATAACCTGAACACCTGCCGACCGGCCTTGTAAAGCCTGCTCGATAGATGAATTGCTACCGGTATTTAAATCATCGCCTTTTAGTGAACTAACAGAACCTGTGAGGTCGCTCTTTTTAACCATACCGTAACCAATGGCAATAACTTCGTCTAAACCAATCGATTCTTCTTCTAAAATAATATCAATCTGACTTTTACCATTTACGTCAGCGGTTTTGGTTTTCATTCCCACAAATGAAAATACAAGTGTTCCATTTTCCGGAACATTAGATAATGAATACCCTCCATCGGAATTTGTTATTGTTCCCTGAGTTGTTCCATTTACAACTACTGTTGCTCCCGGAATTGGTTCTCCTATTGTGGATGTAATTTTCCCGGTAACTTTAATAGCATTCTCTATTTGAAAATTATCTAATCCAGTTTTTGTAATAACAATGGTTCGATCGATAAACCTGTACTTATAAAGCTCATTATCAAGCAATTCATCCATTACTTTATCAATATCGGCATCTTCAATTTCCAAAGTATATAACTTTTTCACATCTAATTGGTCGGTTTTAAATAAAAAACCAAATTCAGTTAAACGTTCAATTTCATCAAAAACCTGAATAATATTGGCATTTTCGACATTCAGGTTAAAACGGGTACTTTGCGAATAGGAGCTAGCAGCTAAAGTAATTGCTGATAAAAACACTAAAAATGTGGTTAGTTTCATAACTAAAAATAAATTCTTTACACCAGACCATAATATGTCTGGGAAAAACAGTTTTTTCTTCATAATTTTGGTTGTTCTTTGTTAAGTAATTAGCCTTGAGGATTTGCTATATTTACAAGGCTTAAAATTTTCAAAAACATTAACCGGGTTGGTCTCAAGCTACCCGGTTTTTTAATTTTCCTGATTAAATCAGTTCGTCATAGGCATCATTCATTTAAATTATTATTCGATTTATTTTTATATTCTAATAGATAATTATCACGTCGGGTTGATTTGGATTTTCAATAATCCGGTAATTAAATTGAGTTGTTAACCGTAGCATTTTTAAAACGTGCAATGCTGTTGTCGATTTTTTTATGTTCCCAGTGAACCGGTAATCACGCAATTCTTCTCTTTCGAACCTGAACTCAACATCATACCACCTGCTAATTTCTGTAAAAATATCTTCGAGCCGTTGGTCACGAATAACAAACTTGCCATTCCGCCAAGCCGACAAAACATTATTTGTTATCGACCTTAATTCTATTTTTTTCTCTTCAGAAAAATAGATGGCACTTTCTCCTGGCTTCAATGATAAAAGTGTATTACCTTTAATATTTAAAATATCAGCTTTCCCTTCAACCAGCGATGTTTCAATAAAATCATTCTCAGGATAGGCCTTGATATTAAATGTAGTACCCAGATCACGTACAATTATTTGCCCTACTTCTACTTCAAAGGGACAATCATCCATGTGGACTATCTCAAAAAAAGCTTCGCCTGTTAATTCAGCCTTACGTTTTTTATTTTTGTGGTCATACAAATAAGTTAGTTTTGAGTCGGCATTAAGCCAAACTTTTGTACCATCGGCAAATTCGATTTCACTTACACTACCTTTCATGGCTGTGTAAGTTTGTTTGCCTGGGTTGGTATATTGAGGCCTTTGAGAAATAAAATAACCTGAAAGGGCACCTATACCTATCATCAAAAGGGCAATTGCAGCATATTGTAAAATTCTCCTCCTAATCAATAGTTGCGATTGTTTTCCCTTTTTATTAATTTTTTTCCAAAGGTCATTAAATTCGGAATCAACATCAATAACTGACTGTTGCATAGATGATTTAAGCCAAAGGCTTTTTACTTCGTAATACAATTCTTCCTCCGCATTGTTGTCTTTTAATTCCAGAAAAAAAGCTTCTTTCTCTTTTGAAGATGCTTCTCCTGACAAAATGCGTGATAGTAAGTTCTCCTTCATTTCTGAATTGTTTATATATTAACAAACCAATTAATTGATACCCTAATGAAAAATCAGGTTATTTTTAACCAAACACACTAACACCCTCAATGTTAATCAATTAAGGATATTTGAAATTAAAACAATAATAGGTAGATACTCTTTTAATTCCTTACGCAGAATTTTTAAGGCTTTTGTAAGATGGGCTTCAACGGTTTTTTGGGAAACCCCCAATTTTTCAGCAATTTCGCGGTTTTTCAAATCTTCGAAACGACTCATTTCAAAAACAGCACGGCAATGTTCAGGCAAGTTTTTTATTGCCTTCTCAATTTTCTCTTTTAATTCTTCGAACTCTAAATAATCGCTATTTATTTTTGTAAGGCTTTCATACTGATAGTGCATTTCCATCCACCTGATTTTCTCGTGGTGTTTTAGCATAATTTGCCTACGCTTCAGAATATTGAGGCAATTGTTTTTAACAAGCGTAAACAAATAGTTTTTCAAATTTGAATCGGAATGGAGTTCAGTCCTGCTTTCCCACAATTTTATAAAAGCATCCTGAACAACACTTTTTGCTTCATCGTCGTCGTTAAGATAAAAAACACTCAAATGATATAAAGGCTGGAAGTAATGCGTAAAAATTGTTTTAAAACTTTCTCTGTTTACTTTTAAATTTAGTTCGATTGGCTCAACCATATTTTTTAATCAGCGCCCCAAATATAAAAAAAAACAACTATATTTCTGAAAATAGAAAAGGAGCCACCTTTATTTCGGCAACTCCTTTTTTGAATTTAAAATACGTTTTAACCGACTATCCTACTTCTTTTTCCTTTTTGAAAAAACATTTGATTTACGGAACTTTTTATAGCTTTCTTTCACCATATCAACTTCTTCTTTAATAAATTTTTCGATGTTTTTTACAGTAGGCTCATACCCTCTCATTTCGAGGCGTTGAGCTGTGTTTATAGCTTTTGGTACGGCAATCCAAAGAATAAGGTAAGCAAATATTGCCGTGCCTGCAGTAACAAAAAATAAGGCCACAAAAATAATTCGTACTAAAACCGGGTCTAAATTAAAATATGCACCTAATCCCCCACAAACACCACTTAATACACTTTGTTCAGGATCGCGGTACAACCTTCTTTTTTTCTTATTCCTGCCACTGTAACCATCTTCTTCTCCTTCTTCTTCAATAAAAGTTTCGGGAGTACCCATTATCTCCATAACCTCGTTAACCCATTCAAGAATAACAACGTTTTTCTCATTTGTAATTTTTGAATTAAATATCTCTGCTATTCTGACTTCTATGTCTGAAATAATTTCTTTTCCATCGCTATCATTCCCAAAATGATTGGCCAATGTTGCCAGATATTTTTGTAATACTTCAAATGCATCTTCTTCGATATGAAAAACCGAACCGCTAATGTTAATTGTTAATGTCTTTTTCATTGTATTTAATTTTAAGTTGTTTAATCGTTTTCATTTATGAATGGTTATGCCCTGTTCTTTTTAACCATATCAACGGCGTTAACCAATTCACTCCACGAATCTTCCAATTCGCCTAAAGATTGCCGGCCGCTGTCAGTTAATTCATAATACTTACGTGGAGGCCCCTGGGTTGATTCTTCCCATTTGTAAGCCAGTAGTCCTGCATTTTTTAGCCGGGTAAGCAATGGATAAAGAGTTCCTTCAACCACAATCATTTTAGCCTCTCTTAATCCTTGTATAATGTTATTTGCATACAATGGTTTTTCACTCAATATTGAAAGTATGCAGTATTCTAATACTCCCTTCCTCATCTGTGCTTTTGCATTTTCTATCTTCATTTTAATTGGCTTTTAATAATTATTCAAATCTGTCTTCTCTTCTCCGTTTTTAAAAACCTGATCTGTTAAATCCACAACTTATCATTCGTCATCCAGGTTTCTAATTCTAAAGGCGAATCGCCTTCTTCAGTCGTATCAAATAATTCTTCGTTTAACATCCAATCCTCCAATTCAAGAGTATCTTCGGTTTCGTCCATAATTTCGAAAGTAGAATTGCTAAAATTGGTTTCTTCCATCATCCACTCTTCAAGTTCTAATGGAGCATCGGTTTCTTCTTCGAATGTCATTAAACCGGCTTCGAACATTGCTTCATTTGTCATCCACTCTTCTAATTCTAAAACCTCATCGGTTGTTTCAAATAACCATTCTGATAATTCATTTAATCCAGCCAAATTTGTTTCAACTTCAATTTTTAAGTTCTCCTGAAATTTATAATCAAGCATGGCAACTTCGTTTATACTGTTTGTTTCATTAAATGATTTCCATTCATACTGGGCATTTAATGTAAAACTTGTTAAAACTAAACTTATAATTATTATCAGTGATTCTAATTTTGCTTTCGGAACATTGTTTATTGTTTTCATGGCTTTAAGTTTTATTGTTTCTGATTTACGTTTTGTTTTGTTTTCACTAATATGACGTTGTTTTTTTCGAACCGTTACATTTTATATAGAACTTTTTTAAAACTATTACTTTTTATTGCACTGTTATTTGCTATACAAATATACGTACAAAAAATAGAACTATGCAATACATAATAGCAATATTTTTTAATTTATTTTTTACTAAACTCTACATTGATCTGTTTTTCAACTTTTTAGCCCTATCAAATAATTTAAGTAAAATATTTTAGTTTTGACATAAATTTATATCAGGTTAACAATATGTTGTAAAATAAAGAATAAATCGGGAACAGAATCTGGAAAAAAATATTTTAGTTTTGTTAATTTTATGGAAATATCGACAATAAAATTTCACCAATATCAGAAATCATCTTGCCATAAGTTTGATATTAGAGAACTTTTAAAACTGTTTGAAATACATAATTGTAAGTTACATTAAAGCCAAAAAAGTTATAAATGATTAAAAAATTCACATTTAAAACTCAAAATATCCTTTGCGCACTTTAAAGAAAATAAATGAAAAACTCCAATTTTATCAAAACCATAAGCCTGATAAATATCCATTATTTCAGGTTCTCAAAAACGATTTTAGAAAAAAAGGCTGTAAATCGCTAGATCAACAACCTTACATTTTAGTAACTTCAAATAAAGCCACCACTATAATTTATTCTTAACACCTTTCTTTTAAAAGTTTGTCAAGCATAATAACAACTATGGGTATTTCACCAAATATAGGTTCCAACAGCTCCTTTCTCAAGAGTCAAATTCACAAATTTATTATTTCCTTTTATACTAAATTGCTGAAAAACGGAACCATCATTTACTACAATTAAAACTGTTTTCCCATCAGGTGTTTTAAACGCTACATTCGGTAGATTTTCAGGCAAATTGGTTTTTATCCTGACAGAACCTGGCACTACAAACTTCGAAGCATGGGCAATAATGTAATAGGCAGGATTACGGACAACTTTATTTCCATCAATTGTTACTGCACCTAAACATCGGTCGCACCCACCCCTATCGGTATGCGGATCCTGATTTGGGTCTGCAGCCAAATTCCATTCCAACACATTTTTGCTCCAATTACGGGTAGCGCCAATTATTAACGTTTTTACATGCCATAACAAATCACCGGCCAAGTCGCCAGGAGCTCCTACCCATTGTTCTGTAAAATAAAGGTTCTTGTCAGGATGCGCCTCATGCACCTGCGATAAAGCATCGATGGTGCCTCCATATAAATGAAATGCTGAACCATCCACATATTTTGCAGCTTCCTGATCATCCAAAATACTTATGGGGTAATCAGGACGGTCGGCATTATGATCATACAAAATAATTTTTGTTTTTATTCCAGCAGATTCAAAAGCAGGCCCCAAATGGTTTTTAATAAATGTAGCCTGATCAATTGCTTCCATATACATACTCGGGTTATTACCGGGGTGAAGCGGTTCATTCTGGATAGTAATAGCATCAATGGGGATACCAACCTCAGCCATTCCTTGAATATATTTTACAAAATACAATGCATAAGTGCCAAAATATTCGGGTAATAAACTTCCGCCTCTTGTATCATTATTGGTTTTCATCCAGGTTGGTGCCGACCATGGAGAACCCATAATCTTTATTTTTGGATTTATCGCCAGAATTTGTTGAAGAATTGGAATCAAATCTTTCTTTTCAGGTTCTAAACTAAATTTTTTAAGTTCTGGATCCGTTTCTCCCGTAGGCAAATCGTTGTACGAAAAAAGGTGGTCACTTAAATCAGAGGCCCCAATACTAATTCGCAAATAACTCATTCCAATATTGGACCCATCACTGGCAAAAAGTTCCTGTAGTAAATCAGACTTGCTTTTTTCATCCATCAAATTAATTACCAAAGCACTTCCTCCGGTAAGTGTACACCCAAATCCATCAATCGACTGGTATTTTTTATTTTCATTTATTTCAATAACCGGGAAATTGTTGGTTTTTTTCCCAAAAATCAGATTCGTATTTTGTTTTTTAAACAGAATGTTTTGTGAAGGGCTCGTCAGCCAAAATTCAACTTCCGAATCAGAAAAGACAGGTTCTTCAATTATTGTTTTCTGTGTTTCTTCCGAAAAAGCCTTTTTTTCGCCTCCGGCAAAAAAGAAAAAAAAGGCAACCAATAGCAGGTATCGCGAAAAATTTAAGTTCATCTGTTTAATTTTTGTTTTATTTCATTACAGCAAATATAGCAACTCTAATTATTCAAAAGGAATTTTAAACTCATACCTAAACGTACAAACATTTTCAGTAGGAAAATCAGCAGGCGCTTTTTGAGTAACATTTCCTGTTGCAGCCCATTCGGCACCTCGCAATAATGTTACCTGAAAACCCGTGCATTCCATGGAATACCTCAATTCAGGATCATTTCCGGCATGGCCAAGTAATGTTACGAATGTCCTTCCTTTACCATAATTAACCGTCCACATGATTGGCTCATTCCTTCCTGATCCTCCCAATTTAGGGTCATCCCAGGTAGTGGCCAAAACCTCCATATTTTTAGCAGGACCGCGCATTTTTGAATAAATCTCATCTTTAAAATGGCGCCAAACAGGATTTAACCCTTTCAGAATTACATGTTCCGTATTCCGGTGTTCGATGGTTGACAACCGCTGCAATGCATGATGCCCTGCCCCTCCGGGGGAATAATCGTAAATAAATTTACCATCGGCCCAATATACATAAGGGCCATCTTTTTCATTTCGCCCATCCCAGGCACCCATTCCCATTATCGAATTGTATCCATGCCAATCGGCCATCGGAATTACAGATGAATGGATAGCTACCACACCACCTCCATTTTCAACAAAAGCCTCGAAATTTTTCTGTGCTTTTTTGGGCCAGGTGGCTCCTCCATAATTTATTACCACCATGTTATACTTCTTAAAATCAGGATTAAATCCTGAAATATCTTCACCCATTGCAGGTGTGGTAATTATATCAACCAAAAACAAATGACTGTTTTTAAGAATTTGTTTTATTGCATCGCTTCCTCCTTGCCACCAATGGTTGCCATCCTGGCCGGTAATGATTGCCGTTTTAATTTTTTGCTGAGCAATACCGCTATTTGCTAAACCAAAAAATAAAATGAAAGTAATTGTTACAGACAGGTGTTTTTTCATTTTCGATATTAAAAATAATTTTGCTATTTTATTTCTACTCTTTATCATTTTTTTCCTTCCATTCGATAGTATCATACACCCATTCTACCGAAAGGTTATTCCCTTTTTTATCGACTGAAAAATCGCCATTTTTAAAATAACTCAGGTACAATTCAAATTTTCCGTCTTTATTCCGGTCCTCCAGTTTTAAGTCTCTTTTGGTAGAAATTGTTATTTCTGAACTGTATTGAATTGTTTTTGAATAATTATCAAGAATAACATAATACCTTTTAAACAGGTCGAAATAAGGGTAATGGCCATTATCAGAACTAAAAAGCAGAACCTCTTCAAAAGCGGCATCGTCATCCATTTGAACCGTATCAGTTTGAAACAACCAAAAACCCGGCTTTTGTATTTCCGGAGGATAATTTTCCCACAATCGGGATGAACTTATTTCAAATTGAGCCTGAACATTGATTCCAATTCCAATCATAAAAAACAGGCAAATAAAAACTTTCATAGTAACTTTTTTGAAGAAATTATACCTTTTCTACACTACAACTTTTTGTTTTACCTTCGAACCAACAAGGGCAAAATAAAGGATAAACAATTCGGCACCAAGGACGATAAACCAGGTCCAGCGCCAACTATGGAGCGAATCGGCAATTACTCCCTGCAATAACGGAAGCACAGCTCCACCAAATACGCCAATCATAAAAACTCCCGATGCTTTTGATGTGTATTTCCCCAATCCGGCAATCGACAAAGTATAAATAGCGCCCCACATAATTGAATGAAATAAACCAACTCCTACCAATACCCACGTGTTATCGAGAATAATTGCCAACGAAACCAAAATTAAAGCCGAAGTGGAGGTTGTTAAAAGTTGCACTTTGGGTGTTACTTTGCTAAGTGAGCTGCCTACCAATCGACCAATAAGTACACCTCCCCAATAAAGAGTTGCTGCTAATGCAGGAATGGCAAAATTGATCCCAAACAAAGTCAGTGAAGTGTTCCCGAAAAAAGAAAACGGGCCTCTGATTTTTTCGAGTTCCATAACGTATAAATTGATATTATTCCCGATACAGACCTCAGCCCCCACATAAAAAAACACAGCAACCACCCCCAGCTTCAAATGGCTGAATGACCAGATACTTTTTTCCAGTTTTTCGCCGGCTTCAGTTTTTGTGGATGGAATATCAGGCATCGATAATTTAAACAAAATCAGAACCACAATACCCATTACTCCCATCAATGATAAAAATGGTACCATCAGTTGACTGACCTGGATGTTTTCCATAGCCAGTCCACCAAAAACAATTCCTGTCACAAAAAAAGGTGCGATGGTCGTTCCAATAGAATTGGTTGTCCCGCCAATTGCCAGACGTTGAATGGCCTGTGTGCCTTTTACATAACTGGCACTTAGATAAGGATTAATCACTACCTGAAGAATGGTGGAGGAAGCGCCTACAATAAATGAACCTATTAAAAAGATAAAAAATCCGGAAGGCACAATAGCAGAGGCTATTTTAACATGCGAATCGGGAAATGTTACGGTAAACCACGAGGACAAAAAGAAAGCCCCCAAACCAATAATCATTACTACTGAAGCACGAATTAACGTACTTTTGTAGCCGTATTTATTAATCCAGGCCGAACCAATTCCGCCGGTTAATGGATAGGCTAAAAACCAGGCAAATGTAATCAGGGTGGTGAATGTATTTTTTAAGTTGCCCGCACCTTTTAAAAATGCTTCACGTAACGGCCCCTGGAATTGACCATTGGCAGTGGTTAAAAATCCTACCACAAAAAATAAAAATACTAAGGAGATAAAAGGGCCAAGGTAGCTGGTTTGTTTTTCAAGTTGTTTCACGTTTTGGTTAGTTTAAGTTAGTTTAGGTGAGATGGAATTTGAAAATTATTTATTTTTTAAATACGATGCAGCATCGGCATCCAGAAGGAATTCACAATTGGGATGCAATTGTAAAACCGAAGCCGGTATATCGGTTGTAACAGGCCCTTCCAACATTTTCGCCACCATTTCAGCTTTTTGTTTCCCTTTGGCAATTAATACAATTTTGCGGGTATGCATAATATTTTTGATGCCAAGTGTTAGTCCGCCCAATTTATGGTCGGCAGGTGTATTGGTTTCTTCGCGCACCCGTTTTTCAAAATCGGGATCCATTGGCGAAACCCATGTTTCGCTCTCAAAAGGTGTTCCCGGCTGGTTAATTCCAATGTGCCCATTCATTCCCAAACCCAACATTTGCAGGTCGGCTCCTCCCCTTTTCTCTAATTCTTGCTGAAAAATGCGGCATTCTTTTTCAAAATCGTCGGAAATAGTAGGAGGCATTATAAAATTTTCCTCCTTAATGCCCAATGGCCCGGCAATCTGATCTTTAATCATGGTATAACAACTGCCTTTGTACTCGCGCGAAAGGTTTGTTAATTCATCTACATTAAAAAGAGTAATATCTGAAACATCAAAAGGATACAATTTAAAAATCTCGCTGACAATAGCATGCATATTTTTGGTAGTTTGCCCGGTTGATAAACCAATTACGGCTTTAGGATTTGCCAACATTTCGGTGATTATTTTCCACGCAGCCACCCTGTCAAACTCTGCTTCGTCCTTTGTAATGGTAATTTTCATCGTAATTTTTTTTATTTTGAAATTTATTTTTTTTTGATATCCTTTATTAACTCATAATATTCATAGCCACCGCTCCGGCACCAATCAATCCTATTTTATTTGGATCGAGATTAGTCAAAACCACTCCATTCGAAACAAACCGGATGGTTGTGGGATTTAATTTTTTCAGAATTTGTTCATACATAAATCCGTCGGAAACAATTCCTCCACCCAAAATGACTGTGTCGGGATCGGTTCCTCTCACAAGGTTCATAATCAGATTTGCCAACGCTTCCGAAGCCAATTCAACAAGTTTTTGACACAATTCATCTCCTTCGTGATACAATTTGTAAACCTCCTTTACATTAACAGGTATGGTTTCATCCAAAATGGATAATTTGGTAGAATACTTCTGCTGAAAAAGCCTGGCTGTTTTATCAAATCCAATGCCGGCACCAATCAATTCAACACAGTCTTTTCTTCCACATCCACAAACAATTCCAGTACTTACACCAACACTTGTGTGGCCTACTTCTCCGGCATTGCAATGGCTACCCCTGACAACCTGCCCGTTTACCACAATTCCAGCGGCAATGCCGGTTCCAATGTTCAAAAAAATGAAGTTGTCGGAATATTTCCCGTGTCCCATTAATTTTTCAGCCTTAGCTGCACTTTTTACATCGTTATCGATAAAACAGGGCAAACCAAACTTCTCAGTCAAATAATTTGGTAGCACCAATGGATGGTTTCTTTTTGGGTCCATCTGAAACCAAATTCCATTGGCATTATCCACCCTCCCAATTACACCAATGCCTATCGCAACAGGTTTTTTTTCGGTTGCCCAGCCCACGGTAGAAATATAATCATCAACCGACTGTTTGATAATTTCCAATGCCTCCAACTGATCGACATAACCGGTAATATACCGCTTGAAATTGAGTACTTCGCCTTTGGTATTAAGTTCGCCAATCAGCAATTTTGTACCACCAAAATCGAGTGCTAAATAGGTTGATTTATCAATCATAATTAAAAAATTAATATTATTTGTTGGAATAAAATTCTGAAACCAAAGTGAGCCATTTACCGGCAGAAGTCATCCAAACTTCTTTGTATGTGGCATTGTTTGCCTGCGGCCAATAAGGAACATCTTCGTTTTCGCGGGTTTGAATACCTACCGGAATTTCTCCCACCATTTCACCCGGAAGCGGGCAATATTGTTGCGCATAATTATCGCCCTCGCCATACACCAACGACTGCCCAAATGGATTTTTACCAACCATCCAATACAATTGTTCTTCACCAATATCCATTAATTTTTGATCAT
The DNA here is from genome assembly GCA_963666575.2 of Prolixibacteraceae bacterium. GTDB lineage: Bacteria > Bacteroidota > Bacteroidia > Bacteroidales > Prolixibacteraceae > JABMQB01. The sequence continues at coordinate 308,211 of CAXXYG010000012.1, read as the reverse complement.
TCAGAAAATGCCCACACAAAGCAGCAGATTTACCCATTGCAAGGTGCATTGCGGCATTCCCTCTGAATGAAAACCAAACCGGAAATCGTTTTAGATAATGTTCTTCATCCAGTTTAACACCATTGTGTAATTGTTTTAAATAATCATCTTTTGCATTTTCTCCCGGGAAAAGATGCTGAGCATAAAAACTGGCCGAATCTTTAGCCTCATTTATGTTATAAATCCCATTAGGAACCAATCCATAAGGTGCAGTATATTCCATGCAACTTTTCAGGTAATCACCATACATTCGTATGGAATTCTCCCAGGTTTTAAAGTTTTTATGATTGGGTTGAGTTTGACAAAGTAAGGTAAGTGCTTGCATATAAACCTGCTCGCGCGACTGATGGTTAAAATGAACAATTACTTTTTTACTTTTATCGCGGTAGAAAAAACCTTTAGTTTGATTTTTATCCTGTAAAGGCTTTGTACGTTGGCAATCCAACGTATAATTGATCAATTCGACGGCTTTATCGGCGTAATATTTATTGTTGGTAAGCTGAAACAACACACTTGCTGCCCACGATGCTGTTGCCATAAACTGGCTTTCGGATGTATTATAACTGTGTTCCCAGAAAATAGGAAATTCATTATACCCCACTTCGGCAAAACGTTCCAACGCAAAATCAAAATCTTCTTTGGCAATTCTTGTTAATTTTTCGCGAAACATTGGATCTTTATCCATCGACAAAGCCGCATAGGCTTCAATCCCTGAAAACAAAAAATTATCAAAAGGTCCTTTATGAACGCGGGCTTTCATGTCGTCCAAATTGCCTATTAAACCATCAGTCCAGATCACAATTCCGGCGCTACTCGCACGGTAACCATCGCCAAAACGGCATTTTAAAATAAAATCGAGCCCCCACTCTGCTTCTTCCAACAAACGCAGTAACAGTTGTTTATTGGAATTTTTTGTTTTGTTAGCCATTTCGAGCAATGCATAAACCACATCGCCGGTTTGCAGGGTTTGCTGCGATAAATCGCCGGCATCGTGCCAGCCTCCCGAATAGGCTAATTTAATTCCGTTATGACTGGCAATAATATCGCCATGGCAACTTCCATGTTTCTCAGCCACAGGCATTCCACAGCGTTCACAGAAAATAAAATTTAATACCCTCCAGGCCGAGTTTTCCCAAATGTTGGGGCCAATATTAAAACCGGCCGTAACAACATCGCCTAATTTCAGGAAATACTTCCCTGGTTTGTTAAATTCTGAAAAATTGATGGTTTGAAACCGGCCAATGGAATAATCAGCTTCTTTTACTTCACCTGAAAAAACAGGTTGTTTTGTTTCACTATCCATCAACTGGAATAAACCATTATGTTGTGTTTTATCGACTGTAACAATGGCTGTTTTTGAACTTTGTCTGCTTTAACCCGATGTTGAATAAACAATTCTGTTTTTGGCAGGTTTCCATCCACTAACAATCTCCGGATCTTCAATTTGTTGTAATTCAATTCCATCAATATCGAACTGAAGACTATCGCCGGTAGTGCGGTCTTTCCCAAAAGCCGGCACGCCAAATGAAATCTCAACCATTTTATCGCGTGGCAACTCACTTATCTCAATAAAACATTTGTTCCACTGGCGGTTGATCAGGTTTATTTCGTGTGTTCCTTCACGGTGGTATTCATCCGGAATTTTAATTTTTCCGTCATTCTTATAGTATAAGTTAAGATGGACATTTCGAGTTCCTTCACAATCGGGATAAATGTAAAAGAGAATACGGTTGTATTTTTCCCAGTTTTCGTCATTTACTTTAAACGAAGCAATTGAACCACCATAGTTGGAATAATCGCCATCAGACGGAGCACCTTCGGGCCATTTATTCATTGAAGTAGGTAATTTTAGCCGCAAACTTCCTGTTCCGGCAATACTTCTTTCGGATGTAAACGAAATACCGCCAAGCCTGAATGTGACCATCCGCTGTTATCTTCCAGTTCACTTAACTGTCTGGAATATAAAACTTTCTTTTTTAATCCATATGCTTCGAACGACTTTGTTGTGTCGAGAGGCAAAGGCCTGTGAAGAAGGCCGGTTTCCAACAGATTTTTATTCAGTTGTTCATCTTCGGTGAGCGACATTTGTGCCGAAACACTTGTTGTTAAAACAATAAAAAAGAAAAGTAATAATTCCTTCATAACAATGAATATTTGATAGTTAATTCAACTTAATTATCAAAGTGTGGAGCTATTTAACAACCACACTGTAAAGTGATGACCGGGCAGTAATAAAAAGTGTTTTCCCATTTTTCCCTCCAAACTGAATGGAAGAAGGACGTTCGGGCACTTCAATTTTGCCGGTTTTTTTACCGGTTTTGTCGTAAACATATATTTGCCCATCGGCAATGTAAATATTTCCTTCACTATCAACAGCAGAGCCAAACTCAGCCTGTTCAATAAAATAGTTCAGGTTCGATAATTTTCCCTGATTATCAACATCCATTTTCACCAACCGTTTATCGTATTCATCCGAAGTATAAAAAAGTTTTCCGGGGATCGCTTCGAGCATGGATGATGAACGCGCTAAATCGTAACATTCAGGAATAATAGTTACACCATCGGGGGCCACAAAACACTCTTCCGGCACATAAACCGACACCTCATTAAAATCGTGAAAATCGCGCCATTTGTTGGATGCATACAAGGCTTTAGCAACTTTATTGACTGACCCCATTGGCACTTTTGGCAACTTTTTGATACTTTCTTCAGGATTGTTTGGATCGATGGAATACAACCAGGTAGCAAAACCTGAATTTCCCCAACCACTAAACGAAGTTCCGCCGGCATCGGGCAATACAGGCACCGATTCCTGCTCGCCGTTAATTTTATATCCGGGCTGGGGTGTGTATTTAAAAGCCACTAATAAATTATCTTTTGTATCGCACCCCAACGAAAGAGGTTCCCATGGGAAATCGGCCACCATCGATACCAATTGTGTTTCAACATCCCATTTATAAATACGGCGCAAACGTTGTTCGCAGAAATAGATATTTCCTTTGCTATCGCGTGTAATACCTTCGGCAAATTCAAACCCTGTAGCCAGTTTTTCGACTTTCCCAATTGTAGATTTTATGGGTGTTTTTCGTGATTCATTTCCTGTTATTTTTAGGCTGGTAAACTCCCATGGACGAACTTCGTTTGTGGTATTAATATCATATAATGGCAGATCGGCAGGGAAACGTACCTGCGCAAAATTATGGACATTGAGAAATTCCATATTTTTACAATTCCACGTCCGAATTGAATAAGGGAATGGTGTAATAAACCGGATGACCCGAAACATATAAAGATTGGCAAACGTCATATTACTACATTCTTCCAATTCAATAGGCAGGCAATACCTACCTTCGCGGCCTTCTTCTTCCAGCTGAAAAGCATACACTTTCCAGTTTGAAACCTTTTTAAAACGGGCTTCATTACGTACGTGGTGCTCAATCGACATGGCATAAATGCGTCCTTCGGTTGTTGTATTATTCACATAAATTCCATTGGCGCTGTACGTGTTAGCCGTCCATATATCTTTGAAAGTTCCGCCTCCACTGTTGGTAATCCACAGGCTCCAGTACTGGTTATCCCAGGCTTTATCCATCGCCAGATTTGCAACCGGTTCATCGGGAGTGCTGATTTTTCCTGAACCGTAACCTCTCCACGGAATTTCAGGTCCTCGGTTCATTGACCCATGACCACCAACAAATTTGACATCGTTCATGTACGATTCTGCGCCAGCCATCCATTTACAACCAACTGCCCGGTAATTATAGGCACCTGTGTTTATGCCAATTCCCGAAAGGATTGTTTTACCACCCACAGGCGATTCAATAACCGGTAAAGGAGCCCCAAAACCACTAAAAGCCGGTGTACTTTCCAACAATTTAATTTGTGTTCCAATGGGGTGAAGTCCAATCAAACAGGTATTTTTTTTGAGTTTTAAAGGTTCTGAAACAATGTACCATCCTTGTGGCACATAAATGTTGGTGTATTTTTCGATAGCATCCTGAAATACTTTTGTATTATCGGTTTTATCATCGCCAATAGCGCCCAGGTCGGCCATGTTGACCCATGTTTCAACTGCCGGTAATTCAGGAATATCTTTTTTTACAGGCTCAGGTAATTTTGCAAGCTGTTTAATGTCAACCACCGTTTTAACTTCAGGTTCGGCAGCCATCGTTTCTAAATGTAATCCGTGGGTATAATTTATGACGTTGTAAATTTTCCCATCTCCCAACGTTTGGGTATTACTTCTTCGATAAGTAACCAACACCGGCACATTTTTACAAGCAATATTCCGTAAACTAATTTGATTCGTATGATTGTTTTCGTTGCTGATCACCAGAGCCTGGCCACTGACATTCTCGAACCGGCAATCTTCCATAAAAATTTTATCGCTGTAATTGGGTTCAATTTCAATCACTGTTGGAACATTTTTAGCCTGAAGGCGGACAATTGTTAAACCACCTTCCTGCGAATGAATGGCGGCTTTGCGTTGCCCTTCGAAATAGGTATCCACCATCATCATTTGCCATCCCGGCGAACATTTGGTGGTATATATGCCATAATCACCACCATAAAATGAAACATCTTCCATTTCGTTCCCAACATCAAATAAACCGGCTTTCCCGTTACCAATATTAATGGTAACATGCGAAATAAAACTGTGCTGAGCAAAATGGGTGCGTAAAGCCACTGCATTGGAATTTCCGTTTTCAATTTTTAAATCGATATTTGACATGGCACTGTAAAAAGTACCGGCACCGGCATCGCGCGGATTTTGTCCATCCTTCACCGTACTACTTGTAAACCAAAACATATAATTGGCTTTCCCTTTATCCGTCGGAATTGCTTCCTGAAAACCGGGAGAATTTTTTGCCAATACAATCAATGGCCTTTTTTTGCCATACCCAATTAATCTGATTGCTTTGGGTATGTAAATGGTTTTGGAAATTTTGTAGGTGCCTTCGGGAATAAAAATAATCCCAAAATTATGTTCATCCTTTAATTTATCGATGATTGATTGTAAGGTTTCTGAAATATCAGCTGATCCATCTGTTTTAAAACCAAAATTTTCAGGAGTAAAATAAATGGCTTCAGCATCTTTAGGCGCTTGTTGGTATATTGAAATACTTTTGATTTCTGATCCGGCTAATGAAGTAATGCTATTAAAAACAAAACATACCAGTATCAAAAAAAATGATTTATAGATTTTCATAAGAATTGATTTATTAGGTTTAAAGTTGGTTATTATTAGGAATATAGATATCCTATTAATCAAAAATAATCATAAAAAAGAGGATCAACCTCATGCATTTTTAAATAATTAAAAAATTTAAAAACTATTACTTTTTGATCCTCTTTTTTTAATAACTGTTCATTTTATAGTTCTCGCAAATAAAAAAGCCGGTTTATTTATTCCACCCATCGGGAATGGCTCCATAACCTCTGGCTCTTTTTGGCATTTTTGTAACAGGCTTTAATTCACCTGAATGGATTTTAAACAACCGTTTGGCTGTTTTAACCATGGCTTCCACCTGGTACTTGTATGGCAAATCGGTGACATCAATTAATCCGCAATTATAATTTTCGCCATCGTTTGTACGGCCAGTGGTTGATTGGTCGGCCCACTGAAAATAAGCGGTACCAATTAAAGCCGGATGGGCATATCCATTTTCAACATAATACCGATAAGCCACACCCCGTTCTTTTTGGTTATCGACCTGCCACAACGACTGGGCCATTCCACGGTCGACAGTTCCAAAATGGTATTCACCAATTATCATTGGCAATCCGGTGCGACCGTAAACATTATCCATGTACTCTTTTCCGGGCATCAACGAATAACTGTTAAAACTGTACACATCGTACACATCTTTACAAATATCCAGAATTTCGATAGCTGGTGCTTCACCACCTCCAAACCGCGATCCGATATGTAAATGATTTGGATCGTATTTTTCCAAAGCATTGTCAACAGTTTCAAGGAAAATGCGGAGAGTTCGATAAATAAACTGCTTTCTTTTTTCAGGCGAATCGCCCGAAGCCAGATATTTATTAATGGCGCCTTTAAAATAACTGTCACCTTTTTCCTGGATAAGGCCCGACAAACGGATTTCTTCACCAATCCAGGCAGGTTCGTTCCCAGTAAACCAACCAATTAACCATGGATTATTGGCATATTCAGCTACTTGTTGTTTGACCGACTTTTCGATATTTGAGGCAAAATCGGGAGCATACACATTGGGCAAACCCATAATACCTCCACCAATTTCAAGATTATAAAGCTGAAGCATAAATGGTTTTTTATTTCGGCTAATCACCCCTTTATCAGACCAGTTGGCAATGGTATTTATTCCCCATGCGTCCATCCTCTTAAAAACCATATCATTTGATTTTTTCGGCCAATCTTCCCCATATCTTCTGAGTAAATTCCAGTTACCATAAGATGTATTATTTTTTAGTAGCCCCAATTCTTTGGGAGGTAATTCTTCATAAATTCCTTTGCGTTTATCGACAAATTTAGTTTGAGTTCCACTTCCGGGACGGATACAATCGACTCCGGCAGAAAGGAATAAATACCCTTCCGGATCAACAAACCACCATTTGCCATCAATTTTTTCGGTCCTGAAAAAATCCGGTAGCTTTGGTTTTTGCATTTAAATACCCACCAAATTTTGAATAATTAAATTTTCCTGGTTTTATAGAGTTTTCTTCTTTTTTCCAGGCGGTTTTTAATTCAGCCAATGAATGGGCTTTGCCTTCATAATCGCCCAGGTTCCATTGCCCAAACTTATCGATGAGAGGTGTTTTTTCATAATAAATATCACCGGGATCTTCTTCTGAAAAACTAATACTTCTGATTTCAATGGTCGGATCGCCAATGGGTGCATACATTCTGAAACCTATTGAATCGACACCAACCAGCGGGCCTCTTTTGGCATCGCCCAGATTAAACCAACCCATATTGCCGGGAATGTTGTTTAACGATGCCAGGTCGTGTGATGGACGTGGTTTTTCGCGGTATAAGCGTAATGGAATGGCTAATCGTGCCCAACCCCCTACGGCATAAGGCATTATCCGTAATTCGTTGTAACCCCAGTTGGTATTAAAACCAATTTGAAAACGTTGTGGCGACGAAGGCCGCAATTCCAATACAAGGTAATTATATTTATCCCAGGTATCGGATGATTGAAGCCCTAAATCATTAAGAGAGAACATTTGACCGGCAATTTCATATTTCGATTCAAATGTAATTTTAAGATGATTTTTAAGATTGGATTGAGCGACTATTATATTAAAGAAAAAAATAGCCAGTGTTGTTAGTAGTAAATTCTTTTTCATTGGTTAGGTATTGAAATTTCAAAATCGTTGGTAATCAGCAAAGTAAAAATAAGCACTTTTTATAAAAAAGTACAATTGGTAAAAAAATAAACTAACTGTAGGATAAAAATTTATAAACATTAACCCCAAAAAAGGAAATGGGGTTAATGCCTATAAAAACAATAAAATTAATTACCCTGACTATTATTCAGGATAAAACATTAATTGTCGAGATTCGGATTTACCAATAACTCCGACATTGGCAAAGGGAATGTATAATCAGCTTCAGTAATTGTTTTTGTAATTACATTATCAGCAGGGTCGCGGTGCGAATTAACTTCAGCGACCGTTTCCAAACGAACGATATCAAACCAACGTGTCCGTTCGCCGGCAAATTCCCAGGCACGCTCCTGAACCACTGCATCGGCAAATTCAGTGGCTGAAAGTCCTGAAAGAGGTTCCAGCTCAGACCTTGTACGAATTGAATTTAAGCATTCGTAAGCCAACGCATCAGGACCGCCTGAACGGGCTTTTGCTTCGGCATAAATGGTTAAAACATGTGCATAACGCATCATTGAATTTGGCAATCCTGAAGCATAGTTTAAAAACCCAGGGTCATTTTCATTGATCCACAATTTTTTGTAGTAAGGATGTTTATGGACAAGGTCTTCCCAACCCACTACCGATCCATCAGCTAATGGGTATTCATAAGCAAAAGTGGCTCTTTTTCGTGGCCCTTCAGGGAAGTTTTTAAAGAAATTTAATTCAGAATAAACAACGTCCCAACCGCCCATTTCACCAGGCATGGCCCAATAGCCAACTAGCGCATTTGAAGTACTCCAAAACGACAAACTTGCAGTAACTGCAAAAACATCTTCGGCAGTTCCATTCTGTGTTGGGTCGTTTTCAAAAACTTCAGTAAAAGTTGGTAACAACTCAAAACCATACGCTTCGTGGTTATCAATCACCTCTTTTGCTTTAGCAGCAGCCAAGGCATATTTCGACTGGTCTTTTAGTGGCCAGCCGGCTTCAGTAATATACACATCGGCCAATACAGCTTTTGCTGATCCTTTGTTTGGACGGCCAATATCACGTTTTTCATCGGCTAACATTACCTCAGCCATTTTAAGGTCTTCTTCGATTAACTCATAGATACTGGCTGCACTTGATTTTTCCATTGTTAATTGATCCAACGAAAAATCGGGAGTTGTCATTAATGGCAAATCGCCATAATACCTTACCAACCAGAAATAACATAAAGCCCTTAAAAAATAAGCTTCACCGGCAATTATTTGAATTTGATCCGGGTCGCCAACAGTTGTATTATAATAGGTAATTACGTTGTTAGCACCCTGAATAGTTTTATAACAGCCGTTATATACACTTGCTGTACTACCATTGGCAGCGTCAACCGTAAAAATATCAAATTCTTTAGGGTCACCCATACTAGCCGGACAAGTTACATCATCGCCACCAAGGGAAACTTCAGTCGACCATCCGTTTAAAAATCCATATGACCAGGTTGAACCCATTCCTTTATAAGCACCTGTTAAAGCACTCTCTAATCCAGGTTGAGAGCTTAAAACTGCACCACCTAAAACTTTGCCTCGTAAATCTTCGTCTAAATAGCCTTCGCATCCGGTTTCCAGCAGGAGAACCAAACCAAACATTATTATCAATAGCTTCTTCATATCTTAGGAATTTAATTGTTAAAATGTAATGTTAACACCAAGTGTATAAGTTCTTGAGGCAGGATACGCACCATAATCCACACTTTGATTAAGGTCGGAACCACTTCCCACAGAACTTGCTTCAGGATCGATGCCTTTATACTTGGTTATCGTTAATAAATTAGTCGCATTTAATGAAACTTTAACACCACCTATGTTTGGTAATAAATTAGTTGGAAGGTTATATGATAAACTCAGGTTTTTTAACCTGATATAATCACCATTTTCCATAAACATCGTCGATTGAGTTAAAGTCCTGTTTGTTTTGCTAAATGCAGGCAAATCGGATGTTTCATTCACACCTGGAATATAACGGTCGAGAATTTCAGACAAAGTAGCCTGACGGGCATCCCTGTCGGCCATTAATGAAGCACCCCTTGTATAATTCAATTTATCAACACCAAACATTCCCTGAAAGAAAACATTTAAAGTCAGGCTTTTATACGTTACTGTATTGTTCCAGCCAGCTGAAGTTTTTGGAATACCACTTCCAATAATTTGGTAATCTTCGTTTCCAATAGTAAAGTCACCATTCAGGTCTTCATATCGGGCATCGCCCGGAACATTTCCAAATTTAGCGGCTTCAGCTTCTTGGTCAGGTTTCCATGTACCAAGGTATTTTATTCCCCAGTATGAACCCAACGAAGCTCCCGGTTGGTAAACAAATTCTGATTGAGTTGCAATTCCTGAAACATTCGAACCGGTAAAAATCCGGTCGGAAATTCCACCCAATGAAATAACTTTATTATCTACTTTCGAGATGTTAAAATCAGTTTTCCATTTTAGGTCTTTTGCATCGATTACAATACCACTTAAAGAAACTTCCCAACCTTTGTTTTCAATTTCACCAACATTTGAGGCATATACACCACCTCCTGCATAATTTGGTAAAGGCCGGTTCAACAGAAGATCGGTGGTATTTTTTTCAAAATAATCAATCTCTCCAGTTAATCTTCCCTTAAAAAAACCAAATTCAAGTCCAAGGTCTTTTTGTTCGGTAGTTTCCCATTTTAACTCCTGGTTTCCAGGATTACCTAATTGGATACCTGTAGTAAGTGCTGCGTTATTAAAAGCATAAAGGGTACCAGTATCGTAGGTTGATTGTGTGGCATAAGGCTGAATAGCCTGACTACCTGTCCATCCCCAACTGGCCCTTACTTTTAATTTACTAAAAACATTTAATTCTTTAATAAAATCTTCGTGTGCTAAATTCCAACCAACAGCCATAGCAGGAAATGTGCTAAATTGATTATCGCCATAAAATTTTGAAGAGCCATCACGCCTGACTGAAACAGATAACAGGTACCTGTCTTTTAACGAATAATTTATACGTCCCAAAAATGACATCAAAGTCCATTTTGAAAAACTAGAACCTAATGTATAAGATTCAGCCTGCCCTAAATTATCGTATTTTAAATCGGGAAATTTTAACCCAGCTGAAGTAGCATTTGAATAATTACCTTTAAATTCCTGCGTTTCAAAAACTGCAACAGCACTGATATTATGAATATCGTTTAATACCGTATTATAACTTAATGAGTTGGTACTTTGTAAAGTTACCTGCTGAATTGTAGAAATACCGGCACTTGGATTAAAATTAGAAACATAATTCCCTGAAAATGTTTTGGTCTGGCTTGTAAGGAAATCAACACCATACTGAATATCCAAAGCCAATCCTTTTACGATTTTATAATTAAATCCTCCAACGGCATTTGCAAATGTTCGTTCGGTTTTATTTTCCTGATCGTAAATCATTGCCAGCGGATTGGTTTTTAACGAGCCAATCGGGTCGTTGATGGTAAAGTTTCCATTTTGGTCGTAAGCAGGAGTTGTTGGTGCCCATGCTAATGCCTGTACAAATGGATTACCAGCACCACTGCGGATTTGGGTATTCATGTTAGTCATGTTCGAACCCAAAATATTAATACGGAACGACAACTTATCGTTAAACTGGGTGGTCATATTCGACCGTAATGAATAACGTTTGTAATCAGTATTTTCAAGAACTCCCTGCTGATCGAGGTAGTTTGCTGAAACATGGTAAGTTGTTTTATCAGTTCCACCCGAAATTCCTAATTGTTGTTCGTTGCTTAAGGCAGTCCGGAGAATTTCATCTTGCCAATCAACACCACCATTTGTTTTAAAAGCACTTATTTGTTCCTGTGTAAAAGCAGCACCGTTACCAAAAGCTTCGTTTTTTGCATTCACCACAGAAGCAAAATCAGCCGCACTTAAAACATCCATTGTTCCAATCACATTTGAAACTGAAAACTGGCCACGGTATTGAACATCAATAGTCCCAATTTTACCACCTTTTGTTGTAATGATAATAACACCGTTTGAACCACGGCTACCATAAATAGCAGTCGAAGCAGCATCTTTTAACACTTCCATTGATTTAATATCGTTGGGATTAATCATGTTAAAATCGGCGCCCACAAACCCATCAATCACATACAAAGGTTCGTTACTTCCCAATGCAGAGTTGGCTCCTCTGATACGAACTCTTACTTCGCCGCCTGGTGCACCTACTGCCTGTGAAACCTGAACACCTGCAGCCCGTCCTTGCAAAGCCTGGTCGACACGTGTTACATTTTGGTCTTCAAAATCTTCGCTTGAAACTGAAGCCAATGAACCAGTAAGATCTGATTTTTTCACAAATCCATAACCAATTGCAACAACCTCATCTAATCCAATAGATTCTTCTTCTAAAACAACATTAATAACCGACTGGCTACCAACCACAACTTCCTGCGATTTCATTCCAACAAAGGAAAAAATCACAGTTGAACTTTCTGAAACATTTTTTAATGTATAGTTCCCATCAGTATCAGAAATTGTTCCTTGCGTGGTTCCTTTTACAAAAACAGTTGCTCCGGGAATTGGGTCACCTTCAGTACTGGTAACTTTACCCGTAACAGATTTTTGTTGTTGTACTGATTTGTTAACGTTTGTATTACTTAACGCAATTTGCCGGTCATCAATTTTGTAGCTTATATTGCTGTTTACAAAAATATTATCTAAAATTTCTGTAATTGACCGGTCGGTACAATTAATACTCGATTTTTGATGTACATCAACAACTGTAGCATCGAACATAAAATAAAACTCCGATTCATCCTCAATCTTTTCAAGGATTTTTAGAATTTTTTCACTTTCAAAATTCAAACTCAACCGGGTAGATTGGGAGTATGAATCAACTGCAAAAGTAGTTGTTACACTGAGTGTAATAAAAAACAATACGGCCCTCATAACTAAAAATAGTTTTGATTTCCAGATTTTGTGAAAATGGGAAATCAGTAAATAATGATTTTTTTTCATAAATTTGTTCTGATTTGGATTAATAATTCAAATTAGTTATGCCTATAGGTACTAGAAATACAAGGCATTAAAGAGTTTCGGAAGGGAGATGTTTCAGCATCTCCCTTTTTTAATTAAATAGTTTATTGTTATATCATAAGCATTGGTTATTAAGTTCAAATTTAGTTTTTTGTAAGTATAATTTTGGGCCCCAAAGTTGATTCGGGGCGGTTTATAATTTCACAGCTTACCGGGCATGAATATTCAATAAGTTTAAAAATCTGTTCGTAACTTTCGTTACTTATTGTACCCGTAAAAATTGAGTTATACACTTCGGGGTCAGACACATCAATTTTAATATTGTACCATCTCTCGAGCTTTTCAATGACCTGCTTCATTGGATCATCTTTAAATATTAGAATACCATCTTTCCACGAAGTGAACTTTTGAATGTCGGTATTTTTGATGGCCACTTTTTTGGCAGCAATATCAAAATCAGCCAGTTCACTGGGTTTCAGGGTATAGTTAAACGACTTTATATGATTATGTAACAACTGAACACTCCCCGATTCAAGTACAACACTTACTTTTCCCGTTTCGGGATAGGCATTTACATCAAATTTTGTTCCCAGGACTTTTACCGATAAATCATTGCAATGCACAATCAGCGGCATTTTTTTATTTTTTGTAACCTGAAAAAATGCCTGTCCTTTTAAATTAATATTTCTACTATTTTCTGCAAAATTGGTGTTGTACGAAAGGGTTGTTCCTGAATTTAACCAAACTATTGAACTATCGGGTAATATAATTTTTGATTTCTGCCCGTTTTCAGCTATTACTGAAGTATATGAAACTATTTCTGAATTATTTGGTTGTAGTGAAATCCGGGTATAATAAAAAAGTACACTAAATCCGATTGTAATAACCAGCATTGCGGCGTAAGGAACAAACCGTAAAAAATTTGTTTTAAGTGACCTTCCTTTTTTAGGCTGAATACCTTTTCTGATGTTCGCCATCATTTTTTGTGAATTAACGGGTATCGATTCATCTATTTCGATGGATTGCCATAAATGGTCTAAATCGTGATTTATTTCGGAATGCCCTTTTTCACTGTTAAACCATAAAAACAAATTTTTCAAATCAGCCGTTGTATCCGATTTAGAAAAAAATCTCCTTAAGGTTTCAATTTTGTTTAATTTCATTTTTGCCATTGTATAATTAGTAATACACTTCAAACCCGAAATACTATTACTTGAGTTTCAAAAAAAATTAATTATTATTTTATCTGAGGAGAAACAGGTTTCTAATTAAGGAAAAAAATAAGAATCATTAAACTGAAATGTTTTAATTCTTCTTTCAGAAACTTATTGGCTTTTAATAACTGACTATCGACGGTAATGACTGAAATTCCTAGCTTTTCAGCAATTTCCTGACGTGAAAGCCCTTCGTTTTTTTGGAGTAAATAAATCTCTTTTCGTTTGGGAGGTAAAGAATTTATAATCGTATTTATAATTTCGCGCGTTTCATTAAAAATGATGTATTCTTCGGTATTATTCGAAGACATTTCATTCAAAATAGTCAAATGATCTTCAAAAACTTTACGGTTAATTTTTTTGCGGTTATGGTTTAAAAATGCATTTTTTGCAATTTTATACAGAAAAGCTTCAAACGGATGCCCTTCGATAAAATCTTCCCGCCTTTCCCAAATTTTAATAAACGAATCCTGCACAATTTCCTCAGCATCCTCCTTTGATTTTAGCATTCGAAATAAAAAAAAATAAAGCTTTTTATGATGCAATTCAAAAAGTTTCTCAAACCCCTTTGAATCACCATTTTTAAATGCTTTTATCACTGCTATTTCATTTCCCTTTTTGTCCAATCGGCCTATAAATTATTTTTTGTGAAGGTTGACAAATATAGATAAATGATTATTCGAAAAATAAAGGTTTTTCACAAATAAGTTAAATAAATCAAAAATCTGTATTAAAGTTTATTAAATCCGATACGTACTTATTTATTAATTTCTCCAAAAAGGGCTTTAAAACAAGCCGTTGTACTTTCTTCGGCAACCGGTTCTTTGCTATAAAATTCTTTGAGGAATGAATCGGCACCTGACCACACGGTTTGCATCATTCCCTGGTAACGTTCTTTCATTTCGGGAGTAGCATTTTTCCGGAAATGAAGCATGTCTTTCGTTTGGTCGACAGCACAGTCCGGTTTTCGCCAGGGGCATGTAATAACCGAAAGGCCTTTCATTGCAAAGTACACGGGCGTTTGATCGGGGCGTTCGTAATGCCAGTCACAAATCATCACATCTTTGGCAACAAGGTCAATTGCTCTATGGGTGTTATTCATGCTGGCTTCCCACATTCCCATACCTGTTGTTTTTCCATCAATCAGGCGGTCGCCCCAAATCCAAAGCTGCCGGTTGTTTAATGCCAAATGATTTCTGATTTTATTTACTTCGCCGGCAAAAAGTTCAGCTTTGTCGTGCCCCGAACATCTCGAACAGCTATCGTGGCCAATGTAAAACACTTCGTCCATTCCGGCATGGAAAGCATCCGATTCAAAGGTTTCGCAAATTTCATCCATTAGTTCAAAAACAATTTTATGAACTCCGGGATGTAAAGGGCAATAACTTTTGCAGTACAATCCGTCGGCATTTGGCCATTTATAATCCTCTGGCATTTTTACATGAGGCGTTTCATCAAATTCAGGATAAACGGTCAGTAAATTTTCGGTTTTGCCTGCCCACGATTGATGCCCCAACAAATTTATTTGAGGTATCAGCCTTATTTGGTGCTTTTGGCAAACGGCTACTAATTTTTTTACATCCTCCTTTGACAAAGCATCTTCATTCCGCAATTCAGTATGGCTTTCGAACTGAAAATTATAATCGACCCGCAAAACCAGGGTATTAACATTTCGTGGAGCCAATTCCTCGTCGATAAACTTTATAAACTTATCAAGTCCTTCAGCACGAGGTGCAGCAATACAAAATCCCCTAACAGGCAATTCATCCTGCGCAAAAAGTCCATTTGATAAACCAAATAGAAAAACGAATAATACGAGTATCTTTTTCATAGCTAACTATTTATTTTTATTGTGTCTATAATTTTAATCGAATATTTATTTTTGATAATAAAGCAGCAAAACCAATCATTGTAAAAGCCCAAACTAAAGAGCCACCCACTGCTAATAATTCACTACTATCTTGTTTGTAAAAAAGGATGGGTAATCCTAAACCCCAAATCATAAAATAAATAAGATCGGGAGCCAGGTAAGTTGTTAATGAATTTTGGCCGGCCGGCAAAAAAACTTTTGCCCATCGATTTTTTTTCATTACATCAATGATATAATATAGCAACACAAATACGAACATACTGATACCGTTACAAATCAAGGCCCAGCTTGGAGTTCCCAGGTTTTTTGAGATGATAAACCAATTCCGAAGGAAAAATCCAGCTATCAATGATAAAACAGCAAACACGGTAACTATCAATATTATTCTTTTAGGTTCTGACAGGTATTTTTTTAATACCAATCCTACAATCAAACCAGACATCACAATAGAGGGAACATTGCCACTAATTAAAACACCAAATACAGGTTTTATAGACTTAAGAAAGTCTAAAAATCCCATTTGTGACAGAATATTTAGTCCAATAAAAAAGAGCAATACAACCAAATTAGCCCAAATTCGCTGACCTGCCAATAAAAAAACCACTGTCGCTACAAAATAACTCCAACCAATAATTCCAAGGATACCCCACCAACTTGTTTCTAACCATTTTATATTGTCAGGTTCTCCAGCCCTAAAAATCAATGCCATTACTATTAAACCAATAATACCAAATAGTTTTAAACCTAAAAATAGTTTTTTCCGATCCGGATTTTCCGGGTACCTATTCCATACAAAAAAAATAAATATATAAACCAAAATTGACCACAATAAATTGTCTATCCCACTTAATTCGGAGTTTAAACGATCACCGTTTAACATGAATACGCCAATAATTAAAAGGCTAACTGTCCGGGCAAAAATATGTCCCAAAATTTGTTGGTTTGATTCCCCTTTATTACGTCGCGAAAAAAATGCAAAAGGAATAGAAATACCCACCATAAACAAAAAGCCTGGAAATACCCAGTCGGCTAACCCCATTCCATCAAAATTGGTTTTTGTGTGGACTAACCATTCGGGGACACCCGATTCATAAAGGTCATTCACAAAAAGCATCAAAAATAAGGTTAACCCTCGCATTATATCTATTGAAAGAATACGATTGGGTATATTTTGAATGATTGATTTTTCCATTCCTTCCACAATAAGTATTTAATATATTAGCCGAAGCACATTATTTATTAAACACATCGCCTTTTTTATCGGTAGCTACTACCCATTTCAGGGCAGCAATTATTAACATATTTTGTGTAGCATCGGTAAAAATACGGGTACCATGCCCCATGTTTAAATAGATCATTCGGTAATTTTTATTTGTCCAAACCACCGGAAAATCACCATCAGGGACAATATCTTTTAATCCAAAAGGGTAATTATCGGCCGAAAGTGAAACCAGCACATCGATATCTTTGTTTTCGCGAGGGCTTGGTTTCCATTGGTACCATTCGTTTATAGGCGAAATAAATGTGTTGGGCAAACCTTTTGTAATAGGATGAGTTGTATTTTCAACCACCAATTTTGCCGGCATTGGTGGCCAATTGTTGCGGTAAAAAACACCTCCACCTAAAAAGTCAAGCCCCCAGGGCCATTTGGTAGTTCGGTCGTTGTATGCTGCCACATGAAAACCATACCAGCCGCCACCATTTTCCATGTACCGCTGAAACGCTTCGCGCTGTGCCTGATTATGTGGAAAATCATTTAACATCATCACCAAATTATAATCTTGCAATTTTGCATCATTTAAGTCGGCCATATTACTGGTTGTATCAAAAACAAAACCATTACCACTTGTTAGGCCTTTAAAAAAATGAATGGCATCGTGGGCAAAATCAACATGGTCAGATTCAACTGTTTCGCTGTAAAATGCCAATACTTTAAATCGGGGGAATTGAGCTTTGGAAGCAGTTCCCAATATAAATACCATCAGAAATACAACGGCACTTTTGAGTAAATATTTATTAGAATTCATATCGGAATAATTGGTTGGTTTAAGATATTATTTTTTCGCAGCCCATAAAATAGCATTACCAAACACGGTTGTAAATGCATTCAATTGTAATAACTTAGGATGATGCCCCATTAAAAAATAAACGTTACGGGCTTTTTTGTTTTTATTGACCCAAATCACCGGATGATCGCCCATTTTTATTTCTGAGGCAGGTTCATAGGTCGATTCATCAACCGAAGCCAACACATGAACATTCGGACGAGGATTTTTATCAAACGTGTACCATTCATCGTCGGGAATTACAAATGAACCGGAAACTCCTTTCATCACAGGATGGGTTTGATCTTCAACAGTAACTGTTCCTGAAGATAATTCAGCTATGTAACCTTTAAACCTAATTCCGCCCATAAAATCTGAAAACCAATCCCACATTTTATAACCATCAAATTCGCCCAACAAAGTAGCATGGTGAAAACCTACCCAGCCTATCTTGCCATTGTCAATGTATTTTTTAAAAGCCGCCATCGATTTATCACTCCAAGTATAAGGCGGAAAATCAAGTTGAATAAAAACTTTGTATTTCGATAAAAAATCCTCATCAACCTCTGTCATGTGGTTAATCTCTGTTAACTCAAAGTTTTGTTCAGCGGCAAATGAATTGAGCCACTCAAGGGCGGCAACAACAAAAGGCTCGTGTTGGCCACCCCGTTCGGTAACCACCAATACTTTGTATGCTGAAGTTTTAGCAATTATTTCAGAGGTTGTACCTGATACAAAAAGTGTAAAAAAGATGATATACAGGACAAATGAAGACTTTTTTGTAATCATAACAGTTGGTTTAGAAAATGTTACATCACCCTATTTATCCACATGGATTATTCGGACAATACTTTAATGCAAACAAAAATAGAATCCGAAATAAAAAAGATACAATAAAACTTTTGTAAAAAAATATTTTTTTTACAATCAGGGATCAACTAACATTAAACTATATGCGTAATTATTTCCCCAACATTGGAAATAACTTTTTAATTTCTTCGTCGGAAGGCCTACGGCCATATTCACAAATCTCAAACGATTCGGCATACTTTGCGTGGCGTCCTTTTTCAGCACCATACCACTTTGTGAGCGATTCTTTCATTTCACCTGAAATTTCAGACGTCCTCCATTTACTCAACCATTCCAAACGTTCTTTATCTCCTTTTGGCACCTGGTCCAAACTTCCTGATGTCCAGGGTAACCACTCAAAAAACTGCGATTCGTGAGCCGACATGGCAAAAATTTTCTGGTCGAAAACATCGGTTATATCAACAGTAACATTAGGTTCGAAAGGTTGAGGTTTTTTAAAATTATCCTGAGTAAACATAAAAACCGGATTATTTTTAAGAGGTGGTGTATCGGGAGCAACGTTTGGTACAATCACCATATAAGCTGCATCCTGAAGTAGAATAGCCGTATTACGATGGTCGGGATGATAATCATTAGGCCGTGGGCCAATTACTATATCTGCTTTCCAATTCCTGATTAAACGAATAATATCAAGACGGACATCGAGGGTAGGCATTAATTCTCCATCGTGGTTATCAAGCACTTTATAGGTGACGCCAAACCGTTTTCCGGCTTCTTCGGCTTCAGCTCTGCGAATTTTTGCCAATGCACCGCCTCCTTTTTCATGATGCCCGGCATCGCCATTGGTTACCGATACAAATAATACATTGTGCCCCATTTGGGCAAATTTTATAGCAGTTCCTCCCACATCAATATCACAATCATCGGGATGAGCACCTATTACAACTACATTAATTTTTTCGTCCTGAGAAATGGCTGAGAAGAAAAATAACAGCCCGGTTACTAAAAATAGAATATGTTTCATCATCAGTTTATTAGTTAGGTTTTATCAAATGTAAAAATATATTTAGAGAAAAAACTGTTTCTCTTTTTAAAATAACTAAATCATTTTAATCCTGATGCAATCACATAATTTAATTTGATTACCATACTCTATTAAAATCTATGTGCAGTTCCAATTTTCTATTCTAACAAACGAACTTTAAGAGATACAGGATTATGATCAGAATTCTGAAAATCGAGGTTAACGGTTTTTACCTCGAGTGCCTGAATATTTGGCGAAAGAATATAATAATCGATAATAGTTGAAACCGTTATCCCTTTTTGTAAAGGGGCATCAATTTCTCTATTCGTAGGACTTACAGGGTCATATACAATATTCCATTCTTCAGGGAAAAGGGTGCCATCTAATTTTTCACGCACTACAGCCGGATATGTTTTATCAACAACGGTTAAATCGTAATCCGGAGGATTTTGGTTCCAGTCGCCACCAGCCACAACATAATTGCCTTTACCAAATTCGGTAAGCATCAAATCCCTTATCATAGGCATTTCAGCATTACGTAATTTGCCACCGGCATCGTAAGCCGAATTGTGGGTATTAAGAAGAACCAGTTGTTTGCCATTGTCCAAATTAAACCGAGAAACAATAAAACAGCGGTCGAGCATAAATAACCGTTTGGGCCAGGCATAAGCCGAGTGATAAGCAATTCTTTCTGAAGATACTGGTTTAACTTTTGACAAATTCATTTGCCCTGCTTCCACTTTTCCTAAAGGATTTGTGTAAGGAATAGGGACAAATCGGACATAATAATTATTGGCATATGAATAGCTAAAGTCCTTCATATCTAAACTAAATATTTCTACTTCATTTTGACCAGCAGTACGTGAAGAATTTTTATCCACCTCCTGCAAAATAATAAAGTCAACATGGGTTTGTTGCTGAAGTGCCTCGGTAACTCCATTGGTATATTTGTTTACCAAATCTTGTGATGGACGTACCATTTCCCCATCATCATAAAAAAAATCCATTTCAGCACCCAACCCACAAAAACCAATATTCCACGACAAAAATGAAAGTGTGTCTGAATTTATTACATAATTATTACCCTCCCCTTTTACAGGTAATTGAACAATATCATCAGGTTTATAGTCAGTTAAAGTACCATACAATATAACTCCTGCTAGATACAAACAATTAATGATGATGATTACGAGAAAAATTTTGCTTATTGCTTTAAATAATTTCATTCCAAAAAAATTTAAAAAATTAAATGCCTGATGCAATTTAATAAAAATTAAACCCGATACTTTGTTAATTTTCAATTTCTTACACAACTATAGATATAATTAAACATTTATTGCCCGGATTATAAATCAGGCTACACGGAGATTCTTCACTAAAATTAATTAAACATATAATAAGTTATGCATTGCCAATATTAGTTTTCTATTTGAACGAATGATATAAAAAATTGAATAAACTCTTGTTGATTTCTTTTATTTGTTTAATATAAATTTCTTTATATTTTTATATTCAATAATAAAGAGCCAGCTAAATCCTATAAGGATTAAATGTTGTTATTAGAGCCATAAATAACACATTCTTTATTTATATCAGCACTCGGTTTTTTAAGTAGATTTAACACTTTATATTTGAAATATTTTCTCAAATAAAACATAATCTATGTAAGTTAATAAACTTAAACAACCCTCAATCGATACACAACATCATATAGGATAAACAGATTAAAATAACAAAAAACGCACTACACAAAAAATTAATGTAGAGCATGAAAAACCAGACGATATACAATAAACAGGGAACATTTATTTTGGATGAAAATGGTATTATCCATATCACACCAATTAAGAACTCAAAAATAACAAGTGAAATTGCAAACGAAGTTATTAAAACAGTTCACTTAATTGCAAACGATAAACCTTATGCCCTTCTTATTGATAACCGTGAAGTATCATCCATCGATTTAACTGCACAAAAACTTTTCGCAAAAAAATCAAATAACAAAAATACGATAGCTGTGGCTTTTATAATTAAGTCGCCATTAAGTTATATTGTTGTCAACTTTTTCATCAAATTGAATAAACTGAGCAAACCTACAAAATTCTTTTTATCAACTTCTGAGGCTATTAATTGGTTAAAAGGCAATTTATGAAAAGCAAGAAAATTATAGAAGATGAAAAAAATGAACAAATCCTGGACCAGATACTAAAGTATGCAGCAGGGGAACTGGATTACCGTGGAACCATTTCAGAAAAAGGTGATACGTTCGATGCCATTACGGGTGGGTTAAACATGTTAGGAGAAGAGATTCAATCAACCATAATAGAATTAAAAGCTGCTAAAGAAAAAGCCGAAGAAAGTGACCGGTTAAAATCAACCTTTTTAAATAATATTTCTCACGAAATACGAACACCATTAAGCATTATCATTGGATTAATTGAGGTATTAAAAGATTCAATAAAAAACGACGATGAAAGCAGCTATTTCCTTGATACAATTTCATCAAATGCACTAAATCTACTAAAAACATTTACCGATATAATTGACATTTCATGTATTGAACTAAAAATTGAAAAAATAAATTATTCAAACATTGTACTCCATACATTTATTTCAGAATTAATATCGAAATTTAAAGCCAAACAAACCTATCAGTTAAAATCGCATATCGAAATAATTCATACCCCACCCAACGATCAAACATTTTTTATTGCCACAGACAAATTAAAACTGCAACGTATAATTAATATCCTAATAGAGAATGCCTTAAAATTTACCATAAAAGGATTTATCGAAATTAGTTATAAACTTTCAGGCGAATTCCTGCATTTTGATATCAAAGACACTGGTATTGGTATTCAGGAGAGTCAAAAACAACTCATTTTTGATAAATTCAGGCAAGCCGATGAGAATTTAACACGGCAATTTGAGGGAGTTGGTTTAGGTTTAGCAATTTCGAAAGCGCTAACTGAGTTACTGGGTGGCAAAATTTATGCTGAAAGTGAACCAGGCAAAGGATCTACATTTTCATTTACAATCCCATACAAACCTGTTTTAGCCGAATCTGTTAAAATCGACAATTTTGAATTAAAAAATATTTCGACTTATAATATTTTTTCAGGAAAAACAATTCTAATTATTGAAGATGAAATTATATCTTTTATTATTTTACGGAAATACCTTGAACCCACAAATATCGAAATTCTTCATGCCGATGATGGATTGCAGGCAATTGAAATATGTAAAACCAATTCTAAAATCGATTTGATTTTGATGGATGTACAGTTACATTGCATCAAAGAAAGCCAAATAATAAAAAAGATAAAAAAAACCAGGCCAAATCTGCCAATAATATCACACACATCGGATAACCTGATTGCCAGCAAAAATAAAACGGCAGAATGTGGCTATGATGACTACATCGTAAAACCTACCAATAAACCCGAACTTATTAAACTACTGTTTAAACACTTGTTTTACCGTAAAAATCCTCCCATTAAATAATCATATTAAGATTTTTTCCTGAACCTGAACTCCAGCCCTGAATTTTTTATACTTCATAATTATTAATTTCCTTAGCGATTTTTAAAAATATCAAAAAGTTTTATTGGGAGCATACAATAGTAATTTTGTAATTTGCAGCAACTAACTATTACACTAACTTTAAAATCAATGTATTATGAAACGACCAAACAAAAATGCTTTACAAACAAGCATTATTAAAATGGGGAGTCTGCCACCGGCAGGCAGGTTACATCCAATACCTTATAAAACTTTTAATTTTAATTGGATGAAATCTTTCGATAAAATCAGATCAATATTGATGGCCACCATTATTTTAAGCTTAATGGTGAGTTTTGGGTGCACACAAAAAAATAAATTAACAATTTCAGACATTATGCTTGATAAAAATTGGTCACTACAACCCTATGGCGAATGGAGTGACGACGGCCAACTCATTACTGCCGATGTATATTCTCCCTCCAATAAAATAAGTTGTGAAGTTCCAACCACTGTTTTTGCAGCATTGGTAAAAAGCGGGAAATTTAGTAACCCCTACTTTTCTGACAATCTGAAACGAGTTCCCAAAGAATGGTTTAAAACCCATTGGAGATATACAAATACTTTTGATTTGTCCGACGGGGAGATTAATGCTTTTACCCGGTTATGTTTCGATGGCATCAACTACAGCGCCGATGTATTTCTTAATGGCCAAAAAATTGCTTCAGCCGATACAATTAAGGGAGCATTCAGGAGGTTTGAAATTGATGTAACAGGACAATTAAAAAAGCAAGGGAATGAATTGGAAGTAAACGTATTCCCTCCCAAAGCGGGCGATTTTACCATTGGATTTGTTGACTGGACTCCCCGTCCACCAGACGAAAACATGGGGCTTTTCCGTGGTGTGCACCTTCGTTTTAACGGCCCTGTTTCAGTTGAAAATCCATTTGTTAAATCAAAAATTAATCCAACGAACCAAAATGAAGCAGCCCTAACCATCGAAAGTATCGTTATCAACCATTCTGAAACAGCAATTAAAACAACAGTTAAAGCCCAATTTGAAAATATTTTACTTAATCAGGAAGTGAACCTTGAACCCAAGGAGAAAAAAGTAGTGGTTTTTTCACCTGAAGAATTTCCGCAACTAAACCTAACCAATGCAAAATTGTGGTGGCCTGTAACCATGGGAGATCCTAACCTGTACACAATTGAATTATCAGCAGAAACAAAAAATACCGTTTCTGATATTGTTTCTAAAACCTTTGGTATCCGCGAAGTATCCGATTACATTAACGAACAGGGTTCGCGTATGTATAAAGTTAATGGCCGCGATATTCAGATCCGAAGTGGTGGTTGGACCGATGATTTGTTATTAAGGGAAGATGCCGCTAATGTTGAAGCCCAGGTTCAGTACACAAAACTGATGAATTTAAATTGTATTCGCCTGGAAGGTTTTTGGGGGTCAAGCGAAAAACTTTATGACGAATGTGATAAAGAAGGGCTTTTACTCATGACAGGCTGGAGTTGCCAGTGGGAGTGGGAAGATTATGTAGGTAAAGAATGTGATGAATTTGGAGGGATTAAAACCCCGGAAGAAATGGCATTAATAAATCAATCGTTTGATGACCATGTGATGTGGTTAAGGCACCACCCCAGTATTTTTGTTTGGGTTTTAGGCAGCGACAAAGTGCCAAGGCCGGCCCTCGAAAATATGTATCTGAAAACACTGTCTGCTTCCGATCCAACGCGGCCGGCTTTAATGGCCTGCCAGATGATTGAAAGTGAAATAACAGGAAATACAGGTGTAAAAATGTATGGGCCATACGATTATGTAACACCAAATTATTGGTATGTTGATACAAAAAATGGTGGGGCGTATGGTTTTAATACTGAAACTGGCCCCGGTCCTCAAATCCCTCCAATTGAATCGCTTCGAAAAATGTTTCCTGAAGATAAACTTTGGCCCATCAACGAAATTTGGGATTACCATTGTGGAAGGCATGAATTTCATACCATCGACCGATACCTCAATGCTTTGAATAACCGGTATGGCGAAGCTCACTCAATTGAAGAATTTGTTGGAAAAGCTCAATTGGCTAATTACGAGGCTATCAGGCCAATGTTTGAGGCTTTTGCTTTAAACAAAACTGAAGCAGGAGGTATTGTTCAATGGATGTTAAATGCTTCGTGGCCTAAATTGTATTGGCAACTTTATGATTATTACCTAATGCCAAACGGTGCATTTTTTGGGACGTTAAATGCTTTAAAGCCATTAAATATTATTTATAATTATGGCGATAAAAACATTTATGTGTCGAACGATAACTTACAAGCAATAAACAATCTAACAGCCGAAATACGGATTCTTGATATTAATTCGAAAGAAATATTCTTCCAAAATATTCCTTTTGAGGTAGATGCCTATTCTTCGAAACAGGTATTTGATATGCCTGTTTTAAAAGAAACCACCTCAACCTATTTTGCCGACTTAAGGATTAAATCAGCCGATGGCAAAGAAGTGGCGAAGAGTTTTTACTGGCTTTCGAACAAAGAAGATGTGCTTGATTATGAAAATTCGAAATGGTTTGTTACCCCTAATAAATCATTTGCCGATTTTACAGCTTTATCAGCTATGCCAAAAACAGAAATTGCATCGGAGGTTAGTGTTGAAATTGTGGAAAACCAAACGGTTGTTAAAGTTAATCTTAAAAACCCAAGCGATAAACTAGCGTTTTTTATTGAACTAAAAGCAAAAGGATCAACTTCTGACGAATTAATTTTGCCGGTATTTTGGAGCGATAATTATGTTTCACTTCTTCCGGGCGAAGAACAAACCCTTACCTTAAAAATGAATACCAACGATTTAAAAGGGGAACAGCCTGTTATCGAAATTAAAGGATTTAATACAAAATAAATAATTATTAATTGGATTATCATTCTGGTAAAAAACATGAATACTATAAAAACAATTAACGTGAATTAAGGGTTAAAATATTGTATTACAAATCAGATGCAAACTTGCCTTTCCCAAAGTTTCGGAACTTTGGGAAAGGTTTTATCAAACTTGATGAAGACAAATAATTTCAAAAAATCAATCCTTAATTCACACAATTAATAATCCCTTATCTACGAAGTTGTTTTTTTTCGCCTGCAACCATCACATTTTTAACCGCAATATCGCCCAAAACGCAATCAACAAATGGTTCGCCATTTTTTAATCCCACATTCCCAAAACCAAATTCGGTGGAAAGGAAGCTGTTAAAATCGCCAATTTGTGAGTTAATGTATAATGTTTGATCAACCGCATCGTACCGAACACCTGTTAAACCTTGTAACAAGCCATAACTGGCCATTGCCCTAGCATACCAGTGCCCACATTCGTATTCGTTAAATGGATTTCGGACATCGCCTGCATAGCGTTTCCTGACTTCTTGTACAATTTCCAATCCTTTTTTAACTTCGCCATTCAACATTAAATGGCTCGCCACCTGATACTCAATGCCGGTCCATACTTCGTTACTATACACAAATGGCAATGTCAATTCTCCTCCATTTGGCCAGGTGCATAATAACAAGCCTCCCTCCGTGCCCAATCCATACCCCGGCCTTTGCGGATTAACGTGTTCTGACAAATCAGTTTTTAAGTTGTAAAGATGAACGGAATTTAAATGGCTTGTTACTTTTTCAGGATCAATAAAATCATCTAATCCAGCCATATTACCCATCCAAGCACCTAATATCCCATCGGATAAACATCCGGTACCATATTGGTATTTTGGGCCTTCGTTTTGGAGGAGGTTTATTGCTTCGGGTGAATAACTCATGTTAATTCCAACTTTTGAAGCTGCCACTGGATCATTAGCCTCCAGGCCTTCGACTGTAATTTTCTGGATAAAAAACTCTCCATTATACAACTCCGATTCCATGTATTTTTTTCCTTTTGCCAACAGTTTTTTATATTTCGAAACATCATCATCAATGGTTTGCCCCATTTCAATTAATGCTGTTAATGCCCCTAGGTAAAAGCTGGTACACATACCGTCAGGCCCCCAGAATTCAATATCGTATGTATTGTGGTGGGGTTCTTCAATAATGCCTTTCAATTTAGGATCCCATGTATTAATACAGTAGTCGAGGCTTTGTTTAACGCTTGGATATAACTTTTTCATCCACTGGGTATTTCCCGAAATTCTCCAATCGCGGTACATTTTTATTATCCCTCCTAATTGCCCATCGGAGGCTGCATAAAATCCGTGCCCTTCAACAGTTTTTATGGGAAGGCTTGTTCGGAAATTCTGATGCCCTAGTGAATTTTGACTCATGTAAAATTCTGTTTCCCGCAATGACCTTTCCAATCCTGGAAAAAGATGAGGAATTGCCTGTGCATAATTCCAAACATGCGTACATGATCCGTGGCAACACCCGCTACCATCGTGGCAGCCTTCCCACGCCCAAAGTTTACCATCTTTCTGACGAAGTACCGTTGGCGATTTTAAAATTGTAAGATTAGCAGCAACAGCCTCAACCACTTCAGGAGGTAAACTGGAATTATAAAACGAACTGGAAAATAACTCTGATTTTGATTTTAAATCGGCATAGTTCATTTTCCAATATTTTACAACTTCATTAATATCTTTAAATCTTCCTGAATACCATGGTTCATAATAAATATTACTCAAATCGGTACAACATCCACTAGCTGGTTCACATGCCTCTAAATCAGTTTTCAGTTGTTCGTCAGAAACAGGGCCTAATCCAACACGAAGATTGGAATGTGGTGTATACCAGCTCATCATTATTCTGACTGTTTTTTCTTTACCAGGTTCTAATTGAAACGGAATATAAAGCGAAGCCCCAGGTGATCCCTGAGTTGTGGTATCTTCATGAAAAGTAAAGTCTGCTAAATCCTTCCAAAGAACAGTCCTCGAATCAAACCAACCACCACGGAACCAACACAAATCAGTTATGGTTTCCGAATCATCAGAAAAGATCGCAAAATCACCTTTGTAATGTGGTTTATCAGGAAAACATTGCTGCTGAAGTAAAAATCCATTTTTTATTCCGGAAATTGAATGCCCCTCTTCATACTGCCCACCCCATTCACTGGGAGTTTCAATTTTCATTACATTCTCAGCATGGTACGAAAAACAAGCATCAATAGTTTCTCTGCTGGTATTTTTAAAAGTATACTCCAAACCTCCTACCGGCAAACTGGAATTATCTTCATCGCCAGGTATAAAAGGGCTCCATGCCGAAATGGAAACATCCATTGGAATATTATCATCCACTAGTTTAATTTTTGCGAATGGAAATTTTGTTTCAAACGTAGCATTGTCAAAATGAGGGAATCCGTAACTTTTATCACCGGCACCATTACCAGTATTTGGATTTCCAAAAATCTTCCATGCAGGGACAGGCCCTTCCAAAATTTTTGCACCGTTTTTAAGACCTTTAACTGAAATTGCTGCCATTAAGAAAGGTTCGTTAAAAACATCAGGTTTATTACGTACCGATACATGAGAAACAGCACCAGTACCTTCAATACAAAACATACCCGCCCCAATTCCTCCAATAGGAAATGCAACCCTATCAAGGTTATTACCGGAATAATTCCCATTAAATAAATGCCCTGAATTCTTTTTATCAATTTTATTTGAACATGAAAAGAATATTATTCCAAACAGGAGGATTGTAACCAGGTTCGTAATACGAGTTTGAATCATTTTAATTGGTTTTTATTCGTAATTTCAATTTCCAAAATGAGATTTTTTACAAACATTACTTAAGTATATTGTTTACGACAAATAACAGCACTATAAAATGCTACAATTAAAAATGCTATGGCTGGTACCCAATAAGCAAACTGGATACTTCCTGCCTGATCAGATACAATACCCTGAATTTGAGTCAATACAGCTGCTCCGGCAATAGCCATCACCATACCGGCTCCTCCAATTTTGGTATCTTCTCCAAGGCCGGCAATTCCCAATCCGTAAATTGTAGGGAACATCAGCGACATACATCCTGAAATAGCAATCAGGGCATATACACCCATCCAACCATTGCCATAAATGGTTATCAAACAGCAAACAACAGCAAGCAAAGCAAGAGCCGTTAACAAATTACGAGGTTTAATAAATTTCATCAGTCCGGTACAAATAAAACGGGCAGAAACAAAAAACAACAACGAAAGAATATAATACGTGGCACCAGCTTGTTCGGGAGTCCGTGGCAATAAAGCATCAAATCCAATCCATTCGCACAGATTATAAAATCCTGCAGCTATAGGCTCAACATTCCTAAGCTGGGCAATTATATCGGACGAGGTAGCATTTTGGCCCAACTGGGCAATTATTCCATCGAATTGTAATTGTTGCATGGTATACCTGATAATAAATGACCACACCGCTATTTGAGCCCCCACATAAAAAAACTGAGCAATAACAGCCCATACATAATTTTTATTTTTCATCAGCCGCCGGAAAGTTCCAATAAAATCCAACTTTTTATCGTCTTCTTTAATATTTGGCATCCGGGTAAAATAAATAGCCAACAATAAACCAACCATTACTAAACCTACAGCCATATAGGTCATGGTCACCACATTTAATTCGGCAACCTGAATTTTGACCAACTCAGCAGCAGGTAAAGCTGCCCTTCCTGCTTCGCTCATGGTATTTAATTGCGATAAAATAAAAACCTGACTGATTACCACCCCTGTTATGGCTCCAAATGGATTAAAGGATTGGGCAAAATTCAGGCGCTGGGTAGCCGTTTCAGGAGGGCCAATGGCACACACATATGAATTAGTTGAAGTTTCAAGAAATGAAAGCCCGGCAAATAAAATCAAAATAGCAAACAGGAACATCAAAAAACCTATATTAATGTTTACTCCTGAAGTTAACATGGCCGGATAAAACAGGAAAGTCCCCAAAGCAAATAATCCAAGCCCAAGCATTACTCCCGATTTATAGGTAAACTTTTTGATATACAAAGCTGCAGGAATGGCAAAACACCCATACCCTAATAAATAACATGAAACCTGTATCCATGCGGTTTTTGAATCGGTCATACTCATAATCCGTTTAAATGCAGCCAACATTGTATCAGTTAAATTATTCGGCAATGCCCAGGCAAAAAACAGCGATGTTAAAAGGGCGAATGGCAGGACAATTCCTTTAGGAATTATTTGATGTTTTTCCATACTTAATTTTTTTAACGGCAATTAAAATTTTAAGGCAATATCTTTAATATTCAAGTTAAAAAGTGTTTTTACTATTTCTCCCAATTCAGCTTCATCGCCCTGAATATGTGCAACCCGTTGTGTATGTGTTAATGATTCATTGGGTAACAATTCAGCGGCAGGTGACGATGTTTCAATTTCATAAAATGGCCCCATAACTGAACCATCTTCAACAGGGCCATCGTTGTAGGAATTAATCACATCGCCGGCATAGGGATTTTCCTGGTCGCCCCATTTTGAATTTACATACTCCATGGGTTCGTTAGGTAATGAACACCAAAGCAGGGTCAGGATTTTTTTATCCGAATCGTAACTTCCACACAATTCTTTGGCTCTGTTTGGTGGTAAACCAATTTTACTGCGAAATTGCCCGTCAATCTTAAAATAAACTGTTCCTTCTTCAACTTTTAATCTATCGGAAGGTACTTTCCCAAAATAATCATCGTTCACAATTACCCCTTCACCGATGGTTTTATAGGGGATAAAAACAGTGGTTGTTGGTGAAGGATTAAACATACACAACATCCAAATAGATAATAAACCTTCTTCTTTGGCCCAGCCATTTTCTCCCACATTGGTGATGGTATTCTCCGACTGATAAGCAACAACATTTAAGGATGGCGGAATAGGAACATCTAAAAATTCAGATAAATCAGCAGGTGATAAAAGTGAAACCGTCCTATTAATAGCGATGTTAAATTCCGAACCGGCTGCATTTTTTAAAACTGCCTTTTTAACAAACGCAACACTTTTTTCGGTTAACTCTTTCACCTCATAACTTTCAGTATCGATAGCAGGAGGAACTACCCAGTTTGTAAAAACCTGTTCTTTGCCTTCCTTAAAATAGATGGAAAACGGCCCCCCTTCAGGCCCCAGCCAAAATCGCTCTTCACCACCAAATGGATTAAACTGACTATTTTCTTCGCCTGATTCTATCAGATCATAATTAATCCAACCAAAACTATTCCCCGATTTTCCATTGGCCGTTGAAGTCATTACTCTGCCCTGATAATCGGGAATTAACAAAACACAAGCTTTTGACTCAGGATCTTTTAACTCAATAGTTTTTATATTGTTTTCAGCAAAAAAAGCTACATCATACCCGTAAGTTCCTTTTATATTTTTAGTAGAATACACTGTTTTTGTTTTTTTATCTCCTGTTGAAGTACAAGCAATTAAAGATAGAAGTAAGACTAAAAAGGCACCTGCATTAATTATTAAGTTTTTCATAAATAAAATTGATATTAACCAAACTTAATTAACCTCTAAATCATCTTTTGAAGGAAGCTGTGGAAATGTTGCATGAGGTTCGGTCTGGTACCAATAAACCACTGAGGAGATATCCGACTTTTGTGGCAAATACCGATGCCCCGAACGCCAACCCAAATCCTGAATGGTCACTTTTAAATCTTTTTCAAACCGAATGGGATCAAGAATATGCCAGCGGTAAAGCCCAAACCGTTGTTGTGATTTATAGGCTCCATCGGGGCGAATAACCTGATGAAGGCCTGCATAGGGAGTAGTAAATTCTTTGTATTGCCCTTCGCGGTCAAAATTATACGACCCACAGAAATAATCTTCGGTACCTGTGCCACAAATGGTAGGGAACTTTTTATCGCCATCCATAAAAAACTTAATTTCGCCTTCGCCCCACCAACCATTGTTGTTAACTCCCCAGGCAAGGTAAAGTCCAACATACTGGCCTTTGCCTGTAATGTTATCAACAATGGTATAGTCCGATGTGCTATTTGGATTTGTACGCCGGTATTGTGCATGGAAATAGGCAGCATCATCAGGAACATCGGTTAAAGTATAATCAACCTGGTAATACAAGCGCATTTCCTCCTGATCGTTAATATTTTGCATTGTAATTTTGCATTTTTTGCGGAAAGGCATTTGCCAATAACAATTAAAGGCACTTCCCGGATTTACACAAACTGCCAATGAATTCAGAGGCGCGTATTCGTTCCAGCCCATACCAAAAAAACTTCCAACCGGGCATTCAACCGACGGTTCTTTTTCCCCATCCCAATAAATACGAATGATTGAATATTTCCAATTTCCTGTTGGGGTCATCCAAATGTGTTGTATTGCACCGGAACCATCAATTTCAGCCATTGTAAATGTTTGTCCGGGTTTTATCCTGATAAACGGATTAACTTTCCAACCCTGCCCCAAGTCGCGGGCTACATCGGCAGCATTGGCAGCATTTGGAGTTGTTGCATCTTCGAGCCTGGCCATGCCACCTTTACCCTTTTCGCCGGTGAAATTTTCGGGGCTGATGGAAAAAGTTTTAGCATCGGACAATCTAAAAAGATTGCCCATATTCATATCAAGCCCATTAAAAGCAGACTGGGCAAATGAGGAAACAAAAAAGATTCCTGCAATAAAAAAAAGAACTATTGTTTTCATTATAAAAAATTTAATTAAACGTTACAAACTAACATGATTGCCTTACAATAAACTGATGATCTAATATTATATGCTCTGTTTTATTAGAACCATTCATTTGATCAATAAGAATCCGAACTGATTCTTTGCCCATTTTTTCGATGGGTTGATTAATATAAGTTAATGGCGAATAAAAAAAATCAAAGGCTTCATTGCCATCAAATCCAATAATTGCCAAATCCTTAGGAACTCTCAGGTCGGAATTTTTAATAAAATACAAACCATTTATCGACAATGAGTTTGTTGCAAAAATAAGGGCATCAACAGGTACTTTGCCGGTAGTCAACTTCAGTAACGATTTTGCCATTGCAGCTTTTGAATCACCGTACTTCATTTTTTCCACCATAACACGAATTCCCAAATGATGGGCTTCCATGGCTTCTTTATAACCTTTGACCCGCTCCTGCATATGAATTAACGATGAATTATGAGCAACCATCACTATTCGTTTTAAACCTTTACCAATAAGGTATTTTGTGGCTTCATTTGTTGCCGAATAATTGTCGAGGACAACATAGCTTGTTTTTTGATCGGGAAAATAACGGTCGGTTAATACTACCGGAACTTCCTTTTTTAATAATCCACTTATATGGTTATCTGATCCTTCTGGTGGGATAATTATAAATCCATCAACCTGCCGGTTACACAGGGTATCAATTAGTCTACCCAGTTTATCGCTGTCTTCATCTGAGCTTCCTATTACTACTGTATATCCAAACTTATTAGCCTCATCTTCAACTACTCTTGCCAAAGTCCCAAAAAAAGGATTGGCAATATCAGCGACCAGCAAACCAAGTGTTTTTGTAGTACCTTTCCGAAGGCTGCGGGCAATTTGATTAGGCGTATAATTTAATTCTTCGGCTACCTTTTTAATTTTTTTCACAACCTCAGCACCCACTCTTTTTTCCTTCTCCTGCCCGTTCATAACATACGAAACCAAAGCTGTTGAAACACCAACCTTATTGGCAATATCTTTTAACGATACTTTTTTTCCTTGCCTGCCTTTCATCTAAATCCCAATTGTTTTAATTGAAGTTCAAAATTATGCTTAATCGATTAAACAAACAATGGAATAAATTATGTTACAAAACACCCATCTCCTGTTACTTCTTAAAATAACTGAATTTGTTACGTTCTAAATAATTAAAAATCAAAAAGGTAATCACACTATATAAACCGAAAAATATTAATTTTAAAATTCTAAAAACCGAAAAACGGAAGGTTAAGACAAAAGCCTTGAATGAAGATTACATAATTCGTACTGTTCTGGCTAAAACTATAAATCGATATAATGATACAATCGTTTGATATTACAATTAGAATTCACCATTTTTTTGACATCATTCGTGAATTTGCCACAAAGGAAAATATACCTGCATTGGATTCCTATAAACATTCATACCATTCGGTGGCGCATCAAATCAGGGATAATAATTCACTTCGGCTTAAACTCGTATTAGAGACTGATGCTGTATGCCGAGGATGTATTTATAATATCGAATTGGGTTGTATGGATACATTAACCCGGAAAAAAGGATTTGCATTAAAAAATGATTACAATGATTATTTGGATCGACGAATTCTGGAAGCCTGCCAACTTTCTTTAGGACAAATTCTAACTCCAAAAGAAATTTGTCAGACTTCAGACAAATACATTCAGAATATGGAATACATTTATGCCATTGATACAGATGCAAAAACAGCCATCAGAAAAGAAGAATTTATTAAAGGCTTAATCAATTATAGTGATT
The DNA here is from genome assembly GCA_963666575.2 of Prolixibacteraceae bacterium. GTDB lineage: Bacteria > Bacteroidota > Bacteroidia > Bacteroidales > Prolixibacteraceae > JABMQB01. The sequence goes on along the minus strand of CAXXYG010000012.1, from coordinate 273,880 downwards.
GGCATTCAATTCCTTTAAATTTGAATCTCATTTAATCATTCAAAAAACCGGCTATTCATACCGAAGGGTAAGCGCAGGATTCACTCTTACCGATTTTACTGTACGGTAACTAATCGTTGCCAAAGCAATTGAAATAGCAATCAAAAATCCCAGGATAAATTCAAAAAAACCAAGGGAAATTCTATAATAATAATTTTGAAGCCATTTGTCGGCTATAAAATAAATTAACGGCCAGGCAATTACCGTAGCAATACAAACCAACACAATTATTTCTTTTGATATCAGGTAAAATATACTTGAAGTTGATGCCCCCAAAGCCTTGCGTACACCAACTTCTTTGGTGCGTTGTTCGATAGTAAATGAGGTTAAACCAAACAATCCCAGGGCCGCAATAAAAATACCCAAAATGGCAAAAAAGACTGATAACTGTGCATTTTGACTTTCAGTCTTATACATGTGCGAAAAATCATTTTCCATAAAAAAGTACTGAAGAGGATTATTAGAGGCAAATGTTTTCCAAACATCTTCGATTTGATTAATGGTTTGGGGAGTAGCTGTGGCAGCAAATTTAACACTTATATATCCCCAATTCTGATTATCGCCTTTAAACCTCATAACATAAGGAGTAATTCGGTTGTGAAGCGAATTAAAATGAAAATCATTACTCACACCAATTATTGGGAGATAAGTAGTTTCATCGTTATCATTTACAATAAACCTGGCAGAATTAATGGCAGCCAATCCAAATTCAATCATTGCCCGTTGATTCACAATACACGCATCCTTATCGCTGGTATGCTGTTTATCAAAAAACCGGCCATCGGCTAGTTTAATTCCATAGGTATCAAAAAAATCGTAATCGACCCAATTAGTTTGCATTAAAAATGTTTCAGCCGAACGGCCTTCCATCGAATAACCATTATTATTATTGTTATGCCCCGGAACAGCAGTTGATGCCGAAACATTTGCAATTCCCTGAATGCGTAACAGTTCTTCTTTAAATGTTTGTGATTTATCACCAATATCGCCAGCATGCTGAATCACCAGTAAATGGTCTTTACTAAATCCAAGATCTTTTTTAAGCATAAATTCCAATTGCCGGTACATGATCATTGTTCCAATGATTAGAATAATTGAAATCAGAAACTGAAGCGAAACCAGGACACTGCGAAGTTTTCCATTTTTTATCCCGTCCCTTACTTTTCCACGTAACACCACATTCGGGCTAAACGACGAAAGGTAAAAAGCAGGATAAATGCCGGCAATTATACCAACTACCAACGAAAAAATCACTAATCCAGGTAATGTGTACCAGTTGCTAAATAAACCAAGACGCACTTCAGAACCCAATAAATTATTAAAAGAAGGAAGAGCTACTAATACTATAACCACAGCCAGTATTAATGCTAAAAATGAGATGATGGTAGAATCAGATAAAAATTGAATAATTAATGCCCACCGTGACGAACCACTTGCTTTTTTTATTCCTACCTCCTTTGCTCTTTTTGTAGCCTGAGCAGTTGAAAGGTTCATAAAATTGATGGAAGCAATTACAATAATTAAAATGGCAATGCTACCAAAAATGTACAAATATTTTGGATCTGTTGCCGGTTTAACTTCATGTTCAACAGTAGGATCCAAATGTATTTTTGTTATGGGTTGCAAGTTAAAATTATACCTGTTCCCTTTGGCCAGAAAATCACTCAAAGTAACTCCAAACATTTCTAAAACCCGTGGCCCAATATATTTTTCAATCATACCAGGAAACTTAGCATTTACTTGCTGAGGATTGGTGTTTGGTTTTAACAATACATACGTCGAAAAACTGTTATTCAGCCATTCCCCATCACTTGACCTGCGATTAGTCATAAACGACGTTAATATATCGGCATTAAAGTGGGTATTCTCCGGGAAGTCTTCCATTACACCAGTTACCCTGTACGGTTCTTTCCTTGTATTTATTTTTAATGCTTTATTAATTGGATTTTCATTTCCAAAAATCTTTTTTGCAGTTGATGCCGAAAGCACCATAGTATTTGGGGCATTTAGAACCGTTTTAATATCACCTTTTAACAATGAGATGGAAAACAATTCAAAAAAAGTAGAGTCAACTTCAGCAAAATCAGTAATTGTAAAAATATCATCTTCATTTTTTACGATAGTTTCACCAAAGGTATTTAACCGGCATATACTTTCCACTTCCGGAAAATCGTTTACAATTGTAGGCCCAATGACTGCAGCCGTTGATGAAACATACACCTCCTGGTCACCAATTTTTCCATCCAAAACCAGCCGGTAAAGCCGGTCTTTTTTTACATGATACTGATCGTAACTTAACTGGTGAAATACAAAAAGTGTGATGATTAAACTACAGGCAATACCAATTGCTAATCCTAAAATATTTATAAAAACGTACCCTTTTTGTTTTTTAAGCGAACGTAAACTGTGTTTGAACAAATTTTTTATCATGGCAACTCTTAATCATAATTAAACCTACTACAACAGGGATTTTAAAAAATCACCGCTAAAATTATGACGCACAATAAAACTTTTAGTTACAAGTCTTTTTAAAGTAAAAACAAATCAGTGCAATTTCGAGGTTGATATAACTATAATAATCAATTAGTTATCATAACTTTATTAATTCGTCCATTATCTCCGGCAAAAAACCCCTCCAATTTACCTGGAATTACCTTAAATGTATAATAACCTTTATCCGATACAAAATTCCAGGTTTTACCATTATCGGTTGAGATATCGCAACCTGTTTTACCTATCGACAAAAATAAATTTTCTCTTTTTTCAGAAATAAACTGAACACACGAACGGTATTCTTTAGGCATAATTACAGAAGAAGTCCAGGATTTTCCGCCATCGGTAGTATAAGCTGCAATGTTTTTATTTAATTGAGGTTGGTCATATGCTCCACCAACCATCACTCCTTCTGAATCGTTTTTAAAACAAACTGAGAAAACACCCGCTGCAGGAGTTCCTGAAATCATTGTTGTTTCAGCCACTTTCCAGTTCTCTCCAAAATCGGACGAATAAAAACACCTAGCTACTGCTCCACCTGTTACCATCCAACCATTTCCTGAAGGCAGAAATTCAATACAGGTATTCGAAGCAGCAAAATTGGCTTCCCCTTCAATAGCATCAGGAATTGTGGTAATTTGCTTCCATGTTTTTCCACCATCGATGGTTTTTATCAGAAAAGGTTTTCCTTCAATTGGATCGCTGATAGCTAAACCAATACGTGCATCAGCAAATTTTAAGCTGTTAAAAAATAATCCATCGGTTGTATCCTTAAAAATCACTTGCCATGATTGCCCACCATCTTCAGAAAGATATCCAAACGAAGGGCCGTTAATTCCAAAAACCAACGCCTTGTTTTTATCCCATGCACAAATACTTCGAAAATCATTTTCTTCAGCCCCCTGTATAGAACAGTTTTTCCAATTATTTCCCCCATCGGTAGTTAAAAGCACTGTTCCTTCTGAACCACTTGCCCAAACTACATTTTCATCAACAACAAAAAGGCCACGCAAACTGGCAGTTGAATTTGTTTGTAACTCGGAAAAATGAATTAAATAAGTAATTGGTTTATCAGTATTTGTACATTGAACAAATACTAAAATAATCAAAATCCACAGAAAGTAATTTACCTTTTTTTCCATAAATTAAGTTGTAATTAATTTATATGCAAGATACAATTCGGAACTAAAATTATTAAAATAAATGTGGGTACTTTTTTACATCAATACTGCGCATCATTTCAAACACAATTTCAAAAATCTGTTCTACATTGGGTTTCGAGAAATATTCACCATCAATTCCATATGCCGGGCGGTGTTCCTGTGCTGTAAGTGTTCGGGGTGATGTGTCAAGATAATCAAAGGCTTTTTGTTCTTCCATTACTTTTTGCAACATATAAGCCGTTGCCCCTCCGGGAACATCCTCATCAACAAAAAGTACTTTATTGGTTTTTTTAACCGACTCCAGAATCAGGTGGTTAATATCAAATGGCATCAAAGTTTGAACATCAATCACTTCAACCGATATTCCTTTTTCAACCAACAAATCAGCAGCTTTAACAGCATGATTTACATTCCAGCCATAAGTGACAATAGTAATATCAGTTCCTTCAGTTATAACTTCTGGAGTTCCAATGGAGACTTTAAAATCACCATAATTAGATGGTTCTTTTTCGCGTTGCCCATACCCTTTTAGCGGTTCGATTACGATGGCAGGGTCGTTGGCTTCAAGCAGTGTATTATAAAAACCAGCTGCCTGAGTCATATTCCGTGGCACACATAAATAAATACCGCGCATCGATCCTAAAATCATTTGCATGGGCGATCCGGCATGCCACATTCCCTGCAACTGATGGCCACGCGTTCGAATAATTACCGGAGCAGCTTGTTTCCCTTTTGTACGGTACTGCATCGTTGCCAGGTCATCGCTCAACGTCGATTGTGCATAAAGCAAATAATCGAGGTATTGAATTTCGGCAATAGGACGAAAACCACGCAAAGCCAAACCTATTCCCTGCCCAATAATGGTTGTTTCGCGAATGCCTGTATCGGAAACCCTATGTTCTCCGTATTTTTCCTGCATCCCCTTCATGCCCTGATTAACACCTCCCAGTTTGCCGGTATCTTCGCCAAAAGTTACCAGATTGGGGTATTTAGCAAATAATGCATCAAAGTTTCTATTGATAATTTCAGAACCGGTTATTTCTGGACTATTTGCCTCAAAAACAGGCTCAACCGCTTTTACCCTTAATGCTGAATCAATACCTTCGCGGTACAATTGACGGTTGTAATAGTTGGCGCTGGCTTCCTGAAATTCATTGATCCATACCAATAATTTACTACGTTCAGCTTTTAATTCCGAATTTTGATACAATTCAAAAACCAACCGTTTGGCAAAACTTAACAACGAACGACGGGTAGGGAAAGGTTTTGAAGTAATTTCCTCCAGATCATTTAATTTATCATATTCTCCTGCTGATTTTATAACTAATTCCTGAAGAATGTTTTTTAGGGTTCTATTATCATTTATATACCCTTTGGTATAATGTTGCCAGGCTTTATCCCTGGCTTCGCGAGCCTGTTTAGTTGCCTTTTTTTCGACCACAGAAATTGATTCAACATCGGCTATGCCACTTTCAATTATCCAGGATTTAAACCTTATTAAAGCATCGTTTTTATTTTCCCAATCAAGGCGATCTTTGGTTTTGTACCTCTCATGCGACCCTGAAGTTGAATGGCCCAGAGGCTGAGTCAATTCGTTAATATGGAACAAAACAGGTGTATGTGTTTTTCGGCAATAAGCAATACCTTCTGAAAATGTTTTAACAAGATTCTGATAATCCCAACCTTTACACGTATAAATTTGCAGGCCATTTGTCCCTTTTTTTTTCTGAAATCCTTTTAAAACTTCAGAAATACTCGATTTTGTAGTTTGCAACTCAATTGGGACACTAATTCCAAATCCATCGTCGTATACAGTTATTGCTAAAGGAACCTGCATAACACCGGCGGCATTAATGGTTTCAAAAAACATACCCTCCGAAGTACTTGCGTCGCCAATTGAAGCAAATGCTACTTCGTTACCCGTAACATTATTATTCAGGGATTTTTTCATGGCAGGATTTTGCCTGATAATTTTTGAAGCCTGCGCCAATCCGAGTAACCGGGGCATTTGCCCACCTGTAGGCGAAATATCAGACGCAGAATTGTATTGCTCTGCTAAATTTTTTATCTCCCCTCTTTCATTAATGTTTTGAGTACTGAAGTGATTATTAAAATTCCTTCCTCCGGTTGATGGATTATAATCAGAATCAGTATCTCCATAAATCATGGCAAAAAATTCTTCAGGCTGGAGTAATCCCAATGCCAGCATAAAAGTTTGGTCACGGTAGTAACCCGACCGCCAATCACCTTTTTGAAACGTACGTGCATAAGCAACCTGAGCTACTTCTTTGCCATCGCCAAATATGCCAAAATGTGCCCGGCCATTGTGCACTTCGCGACGGCCAAGCAAACTTAACTGGCGGCTTAAATAAGCCACATAATAATCATCAAGGACTGTTTTATTCTTTATATCTGTAGTTGTTAATACATCTATTCTTTCTAAATACATCAGCCAAAATTTGGTTTTTTTTTTGCTTTTTGCGGAAAAAGACAGTTTTGCCTTTATAGTTGGAAATAACAGATAACGGACGGTTTTGTTTGGGCGGGCGGGAATGAAAATTTATTGGTTATAAAAAAAATCAAGACAAATATTTTCGCCTCTTTTATGCAATTAAACAAATCAAACAAAAAAGGCTCATAAGCTCAGCAACTTATGAGCCTTTCGGAATTTATTCAAAAAAAAAGGCTTAATGAAACGCCTCTATTCCACTCCCCATTTTTCATTCTTTTTATTTCCCATCTCCAAAATTAAATTCCCTCCACTTACTAAATCGTCATGGCTAAGCCAGCATGCGTTAAGTGCCTTTCCATTTAAAATTGCCGATTGGATGTATTTATTTTCGTCAGAAACATTGAGGGCTTCAACCTCAAAAACTTTTCCGTTTTCAAGTTTAATTTTAACGTTCTCGAATAAAGGGCTACCAATTGAATAACTAGGTATTCCAGGTGTAACCGGGTAAAAACCCATAGATGAAAACACAACAAACGACGACATGCCACCACCATCTTCATCTCCTGGAACACCCATCAAATCATTTCGGAACCACGCTTTCAAAAGCGTGCGCAAACGTTTTTGAGTTTTCCAGGGTTGTCCGGCATAGTTGTACAAATATGGAATGTGCAGCGATGGTTCATTGGCCATTGAAAATTGCCCTACGTTTCCTGTTTGATCAGGCAGTTGTGCATAAAACGCATACTTTCCGCGTCCCAAAGGTTCGGTAAAAGTTGCATCCAGATTTTTGATAAATTCTTCTTTACCACCCATCAAATTAATCAAATCAGGAATATTGTGCTGCACATCCCAACGATAGGTCCAGGCATTGTTTTCGCCATAATAACCACGGGCTCCCATTCCTCCCGAAAATTTATAATCAAAAGGTTCAATAAATTTTCCATCTTTATCTTTTGGATGAAAAAATTCAGTTTTTGCATTAAACAAATTTCGGTAGTTTAATGAAGCATTCAAAAAATATTCAGCATCTTCGGTTTTATCCAGTTCTTCAGCAATTTGCGACAAACACCATTCGTCGTACGAAGTTCCCAAAGTAACTGCCACCGGCTGGCGACGTTCAAAGGAATGAACCTCAGGGATGGTTTCTTTTTCACCTTCATTCAAAGCCGGGATGTAACCGTGATTTTTGTAAAACAAATCGAGTTCACCTGCAGGCATACCAGACCATGGCGCCAATGTTTTTTCAGTAATAGCCCCCTTACAAGCTTTGTATGCTTTTTCCAGATCAAAGTTCCTCAGGCCCTTTCGATACGCATCAATTACTGATGCAACACCATGGTTTGAGTTCATGCGGCGGCTATCGCCGGTAATTTCGGGAAAAGTTGGCCACCAAAATTGATCCATTTGTTCCGACATCAAAACAAACGAATTCAGAATATCTTCTTCTTTTTTAGAATCGATCAGCACCCGCAACGGATGATGTGCCCGGTATGAGTCCCAAATCCAATCATCGGTATAAAATGGACGGCCTTGATCGTCATGTACTTTCCCATCGAAAGCGCTATAGTAGCTTCCATCTTCCGAAATACAAACCGGACGTTCAAAACAACGGTACAAAGAAGTATAAAAAACAGTTTGTTCGTTTTCACTTCCACCATTCACTTTAATTTTACCAAGCGCCTCGTTCCAGGCAGTGCGCCCGGCAGATTGAAGCTCTGCAACTGTTTTTCCAGCCACTTCGCGCTCCATATTGGCTTTGGCCTGCTTTTCATTTATAAACGAAATCCCATACTGCAATTTCAGATTTTTGGTTCCTTGCGGATATTTCAAAACCAAACAAGCATTCCGGCCTTTGGCACTTGTGGCTTCAGTAAGGATTGAGTTGTTTAATTTTGAAACCTGCTGAGGCAATTCTCCAGGCACCATATGCAAATAAACCCGGGTATTATTTTCAATTAATTGATAACCACTGATTGCCTTTCCATCCCAGGTCATTCCTCCATTTCGGGAGTTCAAAACCAAATAAGCCGGGGCATTTTTTTCAAATTGGATTTCGTATGCAGCCGATTGATGCGACAAACCAAAATCAACCTGAATATTTTGTTCATCCAAATAAACCGAATAGGAATAAGGAGTCAGCACTTCCTGATCGTAACGAAACTGTATAACAGGTTTTAATCCTTTTTCGTCTCCCTGATAAGGACTTAAGTTAAATGCCGAACTACCACGGTGACTGGTCACAATAAGTGGTAAACCATTCAATTCTATTTCGGTATAATCGCGGCGCTCGGGATACACGCGTAATAAACTGTTTGGCAAATGGATGGTTGGAAAGGTTGGTACCAACAAGTGGCTTATGTTTCCCATGTATGGATTAACATAATCAACCGGCTCAATGGTGGCAATATTAGTTTCCGACTTAGGTATAGTACAGGAAGCTAAAAATGCAATAATCAGTAATAATAGGCTAGTGTTTAAGTTTATTTTCATTGCTCTTTTATATTAAATGTATGATCAAGTTTTATTATTTCATTATAGGTGGTTTCTGAGTCATATCGATTTAGCCCATCGGAAATATGCAGTGGACTTCCATTTTCAGAAAAAATTCTCACACTGGTAACTTTTCCATTTTTCCAGTCTAAATCAACAACAAAACCACCTCGCGCCCTTAAACCTTTTACCGAACCATCAGCCAAAGCTGACGGCAGCGAGGGTAAAATTTGCAAATTATAACTTCCATCTTCATTTTGAGACTGGCTTTGCACCAACATTTCTGCAATGGCGGCAGTAGCACCAAAGTTCCCATCGATTTGAAATGGTGGATGATTATCAAACAAGTTTGGTAAAGTTTTTGAAGCCAACAAAACAGAAAGTAATTTAAAGGCATGGTCGCCATCCTGCAAGCGGTTCCACATATTTATTTTCCAGGCAAGCCCCCACCCTGTTCCGTCGTCGCCACGGGCAATCAATGTTTTGCGTGCTGCTTCGGCAAGTTCTGGGGTTCCTAAAGTGGTTATTTGGTTTCCGGGATGCAGACCAAACAAGTGAGAGGTATGCCGATGATGCGGTTCAACTTCCTTATAATCTTCAGCCCACTCCATAATTCGCCCGGTTTTTTCGCTGATTTGAATAGGCGCCAGATTTTTCAACGTTTTTTCACATTGTATCTTAAAATCCGTATCCACACCTAAAATATCGCAGGCTTTGATACAGTGCGTCAGCAAATCGTGAATAATTTCAAGGTCCATTGTTGCCCCGTAAGTAAAAACCGTTGTTTTGCCATTGGGCAGAACAAAAGCATTTTCGGGCGAATACGAAGGATTGGTCACCAACTTTCCCGGACAAGCGCTTCCTTCGGGAGCCACCACCAGAAAATCGAAAATAAACTCAGCAGCACCTTTCATCAGCGGATACGCACGCTCGCGCAAAAAAGCCTCATCGCCTGTAAAAGCATAATGCTCCCAGGGATGCTGTGCCAGCCAGGCAGCACCCATTGGCCATATCCCCTGCGGTCCATCCGCCGGAGTAGTATAACCCCACGCATCTGTTAAATGATGGACCACCCAACCATCAGCTCCGTATAGCACTTTTGCCGTTTTTGACCCCGGCTCCACCAAAGCATCAGCCAAATCGAAAAGTGGCATGTGCAACTCCGAAAGGTTGGTAATCTCAGCCGGCCAATAGTTCATCTGGAAATTAATATTTGTATGATAATCGGCATTCCACGGTGGATTCATTTGCCATGCCCAAATTCCCTGCAAATTAGCAGGCATAGTACCAGGACGTGAACTTGAAATCAGCAAATAGCGGCAAACTGAAAAAATGTTTCTACCAGGCTTTTGTCGGGTGTCCCATTTTCTCTGGCTAATTCCAATCGCTTATCGGTTGGTAGCGCCAATACTGAGGCATCAACTTCCCCAAAACTCAACTCAACACGGTTAAACAAACGTTGATGTTCTTTTATATGATCAGCTTTTAGTTTTCTATAACTTTTAGATACTGCTTTCTCAATGGTTTGCGCACATGCAGCTTCAACATCGATTGATTGATCGGGGCCATTTGCCAAATTAGCCAAGCCAGGATAATTGGTGGCACCACTCAAAAACAATGTTACTTCTGTAGCTTCCGATACTTTTAACACACCATCTAAAACATTGATGTTTCCTCCTTTAGAAATGGCTTTTACCTGAGCGGCAAAACTCAGGCCACGTTGATTACCACTTTTATCCTTGCGGCCGATCTGGCCTTTCAGCAACAGTGAATTGGAATCACCGGCAACCATTTCGCAAACGGCATCCTGTTGCCGTTTTAATATCAAATTAAAATTTATTTTATTGTTTTTGGAAGAAAAAAAATGAACAACCATCACCTGATCGACAGGCGAAATAAAAACTTCCCGCACGTAATCAACACCATCGGCAGTATATTTAGTAGTCGTTACCGCTGTTGAAAGATCCAGGCTTCGAACGTAATTCGAGGCGTTCAAAATAGGCGTATCAAACCAAAGTTCACCCAACGACTGATACGGTTTTACGCCGCGTGGACGGCCCATCATGTGTTGCTCGGCTAGTTTTACCGCTTCATTGTTTTTACCTTCAAATAACAAACGCTGCACTTCGGGTAGAAATTCTAAAGAGGAAGGATCGTTTGGATCCATGGGATAACCATCCCACAGCGAGCTTTCATTCAGCTGAATTCGTTCATCGGCAACACCACCAAATACCATAGCTCCGAGTTTTCCATTTCCTATTGGTAACGCTTCTTCCCATACCTTTGCAGCTTGCTGGTACCATAAAAGTGTTGTGCCATCCGGCTTCAAATCTCCGTTTGCAATTTTAGCCCGGTCGAACCAGTTGGCCGTAATTTTTTCGACACGCTGGCTTGCAGGTATCTGAGCCATTGAGATTTTAATTAACAATGCTCCTATAATGACAAAAACAATTTTTATTTTGAATTTATTATTCATTCTGAACTGGTTTTTCGATGGGTAATAGTTCTTTATTTTTTAGCATTTGTGCTGCTTTTCCTGTAAGCCACAAATAATGGTCGGTTGGAATATCAGCATTCACCGGAATAAATTTACTTTCGCCGACCGGCACCCGGTGAGCGGTTTTAAAAATAGCAGTTCCTTCATCAATTTCGTCAAACATTGCCACGTAAATCATTTCGGCACCTTCGTTCGCTGCACCACTCAACTGTTTCCAAAAAAAATTTCCTGAGTTACGCGGAATTGTAATGGTTGGGCGTCCCGGGCGCATATTGTCCCAGCTAAAACCAGGAAATACCACGGGCATATATTTTAGCCCATTTTTTTCGCACCACTTTTTATCTTTTCCGATGAGCGACTTAAAATTATCATAGCCATCTTCATTAAAACGCCCTACAAACCATGGATGCACCACATCTGCCATTTTAATAAGCTCGTGCAACTTTTTTTCTTTCACACAATCGCGGCCAAACTCGCGCCAGTACGTTGGAACACCAAGCAAAACAGAGCAATTACCACCTCCGTCTGACTTCATAAAATTAATAAGTTTCTCAATGTCATCGAGGTTATATTTGCGGTTATCATTAAAACCAACTCCCCATATTGCTACCAAAGGACGGTTGTTACAAAACAAATAGTTTCCATATTTTGTGCGCTTATGGAAACCAAACTTTTTCAGCAGATTCTTCCAATCATTGATTACAATATCCACTTCATTCGAAGTAATTCCTGATAAATCGTACATCACAGCGATTGACCGGTCGTAATCCAGCGCAGCTTTACTCGCCGATTTCAATACGCCCGTAAAATGTTTCATCCCTGATTCATTGCGGATTTCGGAAATAAAACGTTGCATAAAAACACCGTCAATTCCATACTCTTCCATCCATTTAAAATGCAGGCGGACCGTACTTTCATCGGCAGGACTAAATACAGTTGCAGGGCTTCCATCTTCGAACCTGAAAGCTGTTTCATACTGTTTTTCGTATTCGCTCATATTGGGCCAATAATCGATGGTGCAATAACCCGGTTCAAATTTTCCGTGGCGTTCGTAATGGTGCCAACCACGCCCCTCACCATCCAAAGGAGTATTAAACCATCCCTGATAACCGGCCATCACCAAACCCGGAGACATGGTATGTTTTTCGAATTTTTCTTTGTTATTTGTATCGGAAGATTGAGCCCAAATAATTGTACTGAAAAAGGTACAAATCAAAACTATCATTCCTATCCTTTTGTTAACTTTCATTTTTGTATTTTATGTTTTCTGATTCATTTTTCTTTGCGCTCAGGTAGCGTAAAAACCAATGGTTTTTCTTTTCGTAACATTTTTGCTGCTTCACCTGTCAACCACAAATAATGATCAGATGGTTTTCCATCCATCCCGACAAATTCAGCAACTTTACTCACAGGCGGATTATCTGTCACTTTAAAAATGGCAGTTCCTTCGTTCACTTCGTCAAACATAGCCACATAAATCATTTCAGCGCCCGAACGAATGGCCGTTGACATTTGTTGCCAGTAAAACCGACCACCTTGTCGCGGAATTGAACCCGATGGTTTTATATCATCAGGAAACTCATGAACACTCAAATTATGCCAGCTGAAGCCGGGATATACGCAGGGAACATAACCAATATTGTATGTTTTGCACCAGGCAATATCATCCAAAATAAGGTCGCGGTACCGATCCATGTCATTATGTAAAAGCGGAGAAAAACGTTGCACCATCCAGGGTAAAACTATGTCCGCTTGTTTAATCAGTTCGTGTAAATACGGGTCATGTATACAATCGGCATTTAATTCACGCCAGAAAGTAGGCACGCCCATCATAATACTGCAACCACCATATTCAGGGTCATTTTTCAGGAAATCGATAAAACGTTCCAAACCAATGTTACGAATATCGTAAGGACGGTCGGGAAAACCAACACCCCAAATTGCAACCAGCGGTTTGTCCTTGTGAAACAAATAGGTATTTGTTCCTTTTTGATTGGTGAGCTTTAATGAATCAACCAGGTATTTCCAATCCTCAATTAAAATTGAACAATCTTCGCCTGACTTTCTTAAACCCGACAAATCGTACATAACAGCCACAGCACGCTCATATTTCGAGGCAGCTTCAAACGCATGATTGAGCACATCGGTTGCATGACCGTGGCGGGCGCGTGGCCTTGCTGCACTATAAAAACGTTGCATAAAAACTCCGTCTACACCATACTCCTGCATCCACTTAAAATGGGTATCAACGGTACTTTTATCGGAAGAATTAAAAAAGCGGGATGTAGAACCATCGGCATTCTTTAATCCAGTAGGATATGTTTTTTTATATTCACTTACATCGGGCCACATATCAAGGCGCACCTGATTCTCATCAGGGTACATTATTTTGTTTTCTGGCAGACGAAACCATCCTTGATAACCTGCCATAACCAAACCTTTATACGAGGGATACTTTGTTGATTTGGTATGTTTGTTGCCTGCAAAAAGGCTTGCAGATACTAGTAAGGATAAAATAAATAATAGCGTTATCTTTTTTTTCATGTACTTGAGATTTTAAATTTTATTGGGTTTATCCTCTTATAACAAATTGTTGCTTTTAGTTGCTTTTAGAATAAACTCAACAATTGGAGTTGGATTTGGAAAACTATGCGGATGATGTTTAAAACCGGGTTTATGTAGCACTTTAACGCAACCGCCAGCTTCCAAAAATTTATTCTTAAAAGGCAGTGTATTTTCATCAGGAAGAGCAGCTTCATCCTCGTCGGCACACAAAATCAGGATGGGATATTTCCCACTCACAAGCTCCTGTATTTTATCAATCGGGCTGTTATTAAATGCCAACAACTGATCATCGGAAATAATGTTGTAATCAATTTTAAATATTTCAAATTCAGCGGCACCTGGTTCTCTCCTTCCTAATCCACAAGGCCAGCTTTTCATATCCAGCAGCGGATTGTCGATGTAAACAGCATTAACCGATTTTGGATTTTCAGCCGCCCAATTTAAGGCATACACTCCACCACGGCTCATTCCCTCCAACGTAGCTTTATTTGCTAAACCGCCTTTTTTCAATAAAGCGTAAAAATCGTTGCATATTTGAATACATTCGTCATTACCAAAAAGTTCAGACAAATCGATATAAACCAGATGAAATCCGCGTTCCAGAAGGGCAATATCGGTTTGAGGTTCGTGTGCCCAAAAACGCATGCGCCACATCCACGGATGTCCGGGAGCCGACCATTTTGGTTTAACTACCTTAACATTTCGCCCAGAAAAAGTGAACTCTTTACACGGGTAACCCATAAAATTTTGAACGTCACTTTTAGGAAGTTTCCTGAACAGGTTAAACTTTTTATCTTGCTTGGCAACTATCAACTCAAACAAACGAAAAGCCAAAATCCTGGAACCTTCAATATTGGGATGAATTTTATCAGGCATCAGTTCTTTGTGATTAATGAGCAACGGATGCATATCCAACACTTCTACACCTTTTTCATAAGCAGCCAACCTTAAACCCTGATTAATGGTTTTTACAATAACGGGATCCCAAATCCCGGATGTGTCGGTTACAAACGAAACCACCGGCAATAAAACAATCACACGCGGATGCGAAGGCAATTTCTGAAAAGCTGTGATCATTTCCTGGCAATCGTGGTTAATCTCATTCAAATAAGGGCGATTAATCAACTTAGCATCGTTACCGCCTAAATCAATAAAAACAATATCCGGCTTGCTTTTTAAGGCAAGTTGGTACTCTTTGGTATTCCAATATGGCTGATTCCCTTTTTTTATCATAGTCGATCCACCCACGCCCCAATTGTCGACTTGAAATGAATCGCCCAACAAATACTGCAACTGGCCAGGAAACGAAAAGTGTTTTTTATCGGAAATAAAAGCACCTTCGGTGATACTTGCCCCAACACAGGCAACACGTGTAACAGCCTGCCCTTCAACTGTTGTTAAAATAAATATAACAATTAATAAAACATAAACGATGTTTCTAATTTTGGTCATAATACTAAAAAGGTTAGCCGTATTTTAAATGGATTTATGGGTTACTGACAATTAAAACTTAACAGCTTTCCCGGTTTTAGCCGACTTACGGGCAGCATCAAGGATTTGAACTACCAGCATGTTATTTTCCAACGAATAAAGCCCGAAGGGAGGTTGCGTAATTTTACCTGTAATTACGCCGTGGAAATATGAAAAGGGATCTTCATATACGTGAACATCATCTGCTGAAACTTCTTCAGATTTTGATTCTGCCATACTTCCATTTCGAATTCGCATAGCATGGCTATTATCTGCAAAAATGGATCCATTTGTCCCATAAACTTCCATGTCTTTCCGACTAAATGGCCAGTTCCAGGAAGCCTGAATAATACATTGCGACTCAGGATAAGAAACAATTATTGTTGCATCGTCATCGACATTGGGGTATTTTTCGGGTTTAAATCGGCGGGTAACAGCTGTAATGGAAATGGGTTTTTCTCCATTTGTCAACTTTGTCATTAAATTAGCTCCATAACATCCAAAATCAACAATAGCACCGCCACCATTTAAAACAGGGTCGGTTAACCAACCAAGGAAATATTTATCGCAACCTATTTCTATTGGCCCCTCATGTCCATCGTGAATAACCACTTTTCGCAGTTTCCCGACAAAATTTTCCTCCTGAACCATTTTTATGGTTTTTGCAGTGGTTGGGTACCACGACGTTTCGTAATCAGTTAAAAGATGAATGTTGTTTTCTTCGGCCAGTTTCTGCATTTTTGAGGCATGTTTCATACTTACTGCCAAAGGTTTTTCAACCATAACATCAATTCCACGGGGGGCGCACGCTTCAACAACCGCCAGATGGTCATAAATCGACCCAAAAGCAACAACTGCCTCTGGTTTAACAGCATCGAGCATTTCATCCAGGTCAGTATAAAACAATTTTGGATCGAGTTTGTAGCGGTCGATTATATTTTCTGTCAACTCCTGATCAGATTCTGAAATTCCAACCAATTCAAAATCGCCTTTATCGGGGCGTCCTAAAATAAATGCAATATGCCCGTGCGACATCCCGGCTACTGCCAATCGTATTTTTTTCTGCCCCTTTACGGCTGATGTTACCAGCAATAAAACAATCAAAATCAGTGTTAAATTATACCTCATATCTTTATTTGTTTTGTCAATTATACATTGTACCTACTTTGTTTGAATTACCGTTTTAATGGTCCCATCGTCGTTAAAATACAATTTATCGACACATATTGAACGAAGATTTCCCTGCCCTGAAATAGATTTGTTGTGGTAAAAAGCATACCATTGCCCTTTGTATTCAACCACCGAACCATGGCTTGTATCGCAACCTGTGGGTTCAAGGTAAATTCCTTTGTATTCCCAGGGGCCTAATGGGCTTTTACTAATTGCATAACGAAGCTGATTATTCCCGGAATTATTATCGGCATAAGTTAAATAATAGATCCCTTTCCTTTTAAATACCCAGGCTGCTTCATGAAAATCCACTAATCCTTTCATCGGTTGCAGTTCATCCTGAAGTTCCATCATGTTATCTTTTAATCGGGCTCCTTCACATTTACTGCCACCACCGTAGTAAAAATACGCTTGCCCGTCGTCATCAATAAATACACATGGGTCAATCATTGCAAATCCACCAACTCCTTTCATAAACCCTTTATCCGTAAAATTAGCTGCCGGTTCGGTGCTGGTTGCAACACCCACTTTCCAGGTATTGTTCCAATCAGAGCCGCTTGGGTGCGGATAATAAAAGTAGTAAATTCCATTTTTAAAAGCACAATCGGGCGCCCACATAAATCCTCCTTCAGGACGTCCCCAGTGTACTTGTTCCGACCTTAAAATTTCACCATGGTCTTTCCAGTTTTTCATATCGTCGGTTGAAAAAACATGGTATTTATCCATTAGGTCACAACCACGCGGCGGATCGACATCATGCGATGCATAAACATATAAACGACCATCGTCCCAAACACGAGCCGAAGGATCAGCTGTGTACATATGAGTAATAAAAGGATTCTTTTGAGCTAATCCATTTTTTGAAATAAACTGAGATAAAAATATGCCACTAAAAATAAAAAAGCAATAGAAGTATTGATTAAAAATTTGTTTTACAATCCTTATTGTATTTGTTTTCATACTTAATTGGTTTGGTCTTATTTTCATTAATTGTATAAAAACTTCAAATAAAATATTTGAGAATTAACAAATGACTTAATTTTCTCTAAACTTTTAAATTAATTCAGATCTTTTATAAAAATAGTATGAAGTCGTTATAATATTCCCAATTCTGACAAAGTATAACATCTACATGCACTTCTATTCAAGTCGAAACTAAATTAAGGATTATAATACAATTTTCTTTTTGAAAAGCAATGTTTTTGCAAACATAAGTTCATTAGAGTGGTATTGCCTCCAACTCACATATTAAAACTTAAAAAAACCTCTGCGTGAAAACAATTACAAAATCAACCTCACAAGTTTTTATAAATTGAAAAAATAAAAAATCAAATAAATATTAGCATAGCCAATATTTTAAACTTCCTGTTTAATTATTGGATTTCCCAATTAAAATATCATTAAATGAAGTTGGATAATCAGTATCAAGTAAGGAAAGATATTCTTTACAAAAAGAGTTGTATGTATTAATTGCGATACTGCCCTTGCCCTCTTTTTGGAGTATTTGGCATTTAACCATTAAAGCGTCTTCGTTAAGCGAATCAAGAGAAAAAATACTATTAGCTATGTGCATCAGGCACTTGTTATCATCTTGAAACTCTTCCCTAAAAATTACTTTAACCAAAAAGTCAATAACTTTATCGGTAAATTGAGACTTGTATGAATCAATCCAATCGACTTGCAAATTAGGTAACAATTCGCCATTCTCCAATAAGCCAGAAAGTTCTATTATTGAATCAACATCAATATCATCGTTATCTTTTTTACTTATGATATTTAATACACGCAAATAATCACAATAAATATTTGAAGACATTTTCAGTTTCCAATATGAATTTTCACTTAGAATTTCTAAGCCTCCAACTTCTTCAGTAGCATTCCTTAATTTACTGATATTGACATTTCGGTTATTACGGGCACTTTTCTCACTTTTATCGAACCAAAGAGCTTCATCTAACTTCGAAGAAGAAATTCCTTTGCCTCGATGTACTGTATTAAAAAAGATAATTAGAAACAATTGTTTTAAGGTAGGTGAAAAACCCGATGTAATATCTACTCCTGCCTCATTATATATCTGAAAACCGCCGAGAAATAGTACAGATGACTTTTTTATTGTCTCAACCTTGCTGAACATGTCGTCATTAAAAACAGGTGATACACTCCCAACTTTGGAATCCGTTTTTGATTTTCTCCTAACTATTAAATAGGCAAATACGATTAATGAACAAACCAATGCGATTAAAATAAATATTAGATATTTGCTGGCAGACTTATTTTTACTGCGAACTGCCTGAAATACATCATCCTGCACCAACGGAGGATAGGCCATAGAGTAAATTCGAACACTTGATTTATTGGTAGTTACCGCAAATAATTTGTTTGCCGGTTTATTTAAATACAGGTACGACCATGAATCGGTATCTAAAAAGTTAAAAGGTATTGAATCGGGAAATACAAATTGTGAAGGTTCATAAATACCAAACTTTGCCAGCATAATCCGGGATTCATATTTTGAATTATCAAAAATTAAGGTATAAAAACCTGTAGAATCATCGTCAACGATTAAAGATTCGGCCGGCACAAAAGAAAACTCAGGCAAATTATAATCCTGTAACTTGTTAAACTGCAAAGTATTCAGGTCTAACGAGTATAAATCGCTATATGTTCCCGGAGTTAATTCTTGCCTTCCTGTTTTACTACCATATCCCCCAAAAATTAACAATGTATCATCATTTAATTGCCCGGTAGCAGCAAGGTAACGAGGTTCTATCTGATCGCTTTTATCGTATTTAACCCAAGAATCACTTTTAGGATTATAGTTAAATATTGTACTATTGTAACGGTATAAACCATAACCAAACATGGCTAAAAAAGAGCTGTCAACCGGAGAAATTAATTTATTATGATGCCCAAAATTCGATTCATCCAGACTGATAGGTTTACCTGACCACTTTCTGCTAAATAAATCAAATTTACTCATGCCTGTTTGGTCCAAATTATATGACCAAATTTCATTCGTATACGGATTAAAAACAACATGTTTTTCATTTAGCTGCCGGTAAGGATTGCCATCTAAATATGGAATACTGTCAAATTTGTTAGAACCCAAACTATACGTAGTAATTTTGTTTTCATCAACAAAATACAATTCGTCAGTGTCAGTATTTCTGACTACACCATAAAATGCATTTAAATCAAAATGCGCAGTTTCTTTCCACGATAAATGTGTGTTGATTAACCAATTTGGATTTTCGACTACTGCTATGGCCTCTTCAACTTCGTCATATGTACTATTCTGAGTATGTTTCGATAACAGCCAGTTTCGGATAAGCTTATCGTTTTGATTATAAATCCTGATGTTTTTTAATGTCATAGGACAGACATCGGTACTTTGAAAAGGAGCTGATTTTGAAATACCAAATAATATATCGAAGCTAACATTTTCCTTCTTGTAATTAATTGAAGCTGTTCGAACCACATCATTAATATACAATTCTACCAGTTGTTTTTCCAGATCGAGCTTAAACGTAACATGAAACCAACTGCCATAACTCAAATCAGGCAAATCCTGCCAACGAAAAGTACACAGTATTTTGTCCTTAAATATTAATGTGAAATTATCGTTTACAGAAGCATAGTTCGTAATAAAATCAAAATTATCAGTAGAATTCGATACTATCCTGAATACATAACCATAATATCCGTCTCCTGACCGTAACTGAATATCAAACTCCAATTTTAATCCATCGGATAATTTAATCGGTTTTTCCGGTGTAAGATTTAGTGAAGTACGTTTGTCTTGTACAACCTCTGATGATGCAAAATATAAACCTGAATTAAGTTCATTCTGTGAAAAACCACTGGTTACACAAAACAAAATAAAGATATTTAAGCAAATCAGTAATCTCACCACAATTATGTTTATTGAATTCAAATGTATCAAAATGAATTAAATTTTCCGACTTTTATCAGGTGTTTTGAATATTAAAACCAAGAAGAAATCCACTTATAAAATAGTAGTATCTTCTTGTTCAATCCGATACATTCTCCCTTTTTCAAAAAAATACACCAATAATTATCACTCAATTTCTCTGCTATTTATTCTTAATGGGGTAAGGTTATTCTGCTTATAAAATCATTTAAAATTTTATAATTGGAAGTATTTCAATCATCGTTTTATTTATTGCCCCAAATCTGTTTTATAGTTTCTTCCTGCCCGTATCCAATCGGACAAGCCTCTCTTTTACTATTAGCCCTGTAACTACCCGCAGTTTCATTTGGGCAGGAAATCATCCGACTTACCGGCATTTGTAAATGGCCATTTTGATCAGTTTTTTTCAGCCATTTAAATGCATATTCCAGCCAACTATTTCTACTTCCTTCATCTTGTTGTGCAAACCATGAAATTTCGTCCCAGCCCCACACAAAATGTGAAGTTGTATCGGGCACATTGGGCAAACCATTTCTTCCATAATTATCAAACTCCACCAAATATGGAAGATTCTCACAACTCCAGCCACTTGGCGAAATACACCCTTTGCTTTTTTTATAAAGGGCATCGAGGTAATTTACTTCCAGTTTGCAGGTATATGGCTTTTCAGGAATTTCCTTAATCCGAAGTGGAAAAGAATTAAAATCGATTAAGCTTTTTCCATCTTTTATCATATCTCCTTTTGGAACATGTGCATCCAAAATAACCCAATTACGACGTGCATGTTTTTTTGCATAATTCCTGATTCTTGCAAGAAGGTTGACCCAGGCTTCACGCTTAGGATCATTCATACCTATTAATTCAACCTGGCCAAGGTGGAAAGCCTCGCACCCCAAATTCATATACGACCCGGCCAGGTAATAAAACCACATTTGTGTTTCTTGTTTGCTGACATCGGGGACACTGCTCCCTTTTCGCCAATGGTCAACAAAAATACCTTTGTCATTCAGCATATCTTGATACGAAAAATTCCGCTCTTTAATTGGTAAATTAAAATCCTGAAAAACCCATGCAGGTATTGGTACCGTATTTACATCTCTTGTGACAATTTCAAATAAACATCCCTGAAAAATAATTTCCGGATCAAATTTATGAAGTGTATCAATAAGGGCTTGTGCCGTATTCCAAAAATCCGGATCATTCAGCCGATTTTCACCTCCCCATCGGTAGATGGCACGGCCGATAAACTTAGCTCCAATATTTTTTATTAACCGAATATCGTCTTGATGATACGGATAACTACGTCTTCCTTCGGGATTTTCGGGCACCAAAAAAAAGGCCATTGTTACTGATCTTTCGAGGTAATTGCTTAATACTTCTTGTGAAATACCGTTTTCATCAAAATCATACAACTTTTGAGTATCACCACTTTTACAATTACAGAAGAAAATACTAATAACAAGTAAGAGAATATAAATTCGATTTTTTTTCATTTTTCTTTTTGTTTTTGGTCGGCATTTGCAATTGATGTATGAATAATTATTTTTCCTTTATTTAAAGAATACGTAGCAAAAAACAAGAATGGTTTTCATTTTGTAATTGATGGAAAAATTCTAATTTCCCTGAGGAGGTATTTCAATGGTTTTCCATTGCGATCCTCCCTTAAACCCCACCGGTCCGTAGTCATTTCTCATTAATTTGTTTAATCGCAGATAATTCTCGAAGTGTTTGTTCATGATTCTTTCTCCGGCGCCAACCTCAATGGGTTCTGGCCAACTTTGATCGGCTCCATATCCACCTCGTGCTGCCGATAAAATATCAGGAATATAATTCGGCCAGGTTCCTTCGAACCACGTGTACCCAAACAAAAAAGGCATTCCACCGGCTTCCCTTATTTTTCTTTTTAGTTCGAGTTGGAGCCGTATAAAAGGTTCTCCCGGACAAGTAGCCACAATTATCTGCTTATTTATTAAAAGCGTTAAAATGTGAATACTATATTCCTCTTCTTTTTTAAAGCGGCCATTAAAATGGAGCGTATCGGTCATCACTTCGATGGACGATTCTTCCTCAGTTGAAGCTTCAATACTTTTAGCTAGTTTTATGGTTTCATAAGCCAGTAACTCTCCCACCCGTTCGATGGTGCGGTAATCCGATTTAAACGGATCGTTGGGTCCTTTCCGGCGAGAACTAATAATTAACGATTCAATATCGCCCCCTGCCCCTTGCACAAATAGGCAAGTCATATCTTTTCCAAAAGCTTCTTCAACCTTGCGGCAAGCCACTCCCGGATAATCGGCAGATATTTCATAATTACTGCAAACTATATCAGAATGCATGGCATAATTCATAATGATTGCCCGCGGTTTTCCGGTCAGATCTTCCACTTTTATTACACCAACTTCCGGATCAACCGGGCCAAAAGGAATACGTTCGGGATTTTCGGAAGTATAATGTTCGTCGGAGAACCACGATTCACGGGAATGCCCGTCTTCTCTGACAATTAAACGGTTGAAACCCAATTGAGGAAAAGTTCTGCTTCCGGCAGAGATCCGTGCCGGAAACATTGAATTTCCAGCCCTTTGAATCGCTTTTAGTATTTGAGAATCTACATATTCAGCATCGCGTTTTCCTGAAGAGTGCGTATGCGAAGAAGAAATTAGAACCTGCGAAATCCCCAATTCTTCCCTGCATTTCTTAACCAAATTTTCACTGACAAATATCCCCTGGTCAACAGCTACAAAAGCCAATTTTTGTTCGTGAGTTTCCAATAATAATACCCTCGCGTACAGCGAATCGTGCAGTGGCATTTCCGATGAAGTTGTTATATTAATTTTTGCTGTACCTGCCAACAATTCTGATCCAGATCCAACAGAGTATAAAGGCAGTAACAATACTATTATCAGTACCCATAAACTTTCGAGAATATTAATCTTTTGCATGCCACTTTGTATAATTATTATTTATAAACCACTCACGAAACACTTCCTTAGGCAGAATCCCAATCAGAAAATTGCCGGCATTTCAATTTAATATAAAATCTATTTGGTTTGTTCAACCATTTTGATTGTGCCGTCTGCATTATAATACAGTTTATCGACACAAATGGAACGTAACCAATCGTGATTGGATAAAGAACTGTTATGATAAAAAGAGTACCACTGTCCTTTGAACCTTACAATTGAACCATGATTGGTATAAGAATCAGTAGGCTCCATATAAATACCCTGGTGTTTCCATGGTCCTAATGGGTTGTCACTGGTTGCATACCTCATCCGGTTGTCGCCTTTAACACCCTCTTTATCATTTCCCTCATCGTGGTTATCGGAATACGACAAATAATAAACACCATTGTATTTGTGAATCCAGGTTGCTTCGTGGAAATCAACCAGGCCTTCCATTGGTTTTAACTGACCATCAATTTCCATCATGTTGTCTTTTAATTTACCACCTTCACATTTACCACCACCTCCGTAATAAAAGTAAACCTGTCCGTCGTCGTCAACAAATACACATGGATCAATCATCGATTTTAATCCTTTTATATAACCCTGCACTTTAAAATCTTTCGCCGGATATTTGCTCGTTGCAACTCCAATTTTCCATGTATCATTCCATTTGCTTCCGCTTGGATGTGGAAAATAATAATAGTATGTTCCATCTTTATAAGCACAATCAGGTGCCCACATAAATCCACCTTCCGGACGTCCCCATTCCACTTCATTTGAACTTAAAATTTCACCATGATCAGTCCAGTTTACCATATCGTCGGTAGAAAAAACATGGTACTTATCCATTAAATCGCACCCACGAGGAGGAGCTACATCATGCGATGCATAAACATACAAACGCCCGTCTAGCCAAACATGTGCCGATGGATCGGCTGTATACATATGTGTTATAAATGGATTTTTCTGAGCATGCACAGCAATGCTTGCAATTAACATAACACATAAAATTAATGCTGAACCAAATTTGCTCAAAGTAATTTGTTTCCCTTCTTTTTGTCCTTTCAATTTTCTAATGATCATCTTATAAAATTTAAATTATTTTTTGATTTTTATATGCTCCAAAGTGATTTGTCATTTCCCCATTTAAAAAAACATCGTTGTTATTCTAACTGATCATAAACACCTAATTAACTGCCTCTTAATTAACAATTAACTTCTGAATAAACAGTTCTTCATTCGATTTGATAACCAGCAAATACGTTCCAGCCTTGATTCCATTTAAATCCAGCTCAAAATTCTTTTTCCCATCAGGAGTATTACCTGTAAATTCTTTTATAATGTGCCCGGCCATTGTGCAAATATTAAATTGATAAACTGCTGATGAATTGCCTGTTACTCTTACAGAAACTTTCTCTTTTGCCGGATTTGGAAAGATATTAAATCTGTTTTTTTCAACGTTTATATCATTGGCAGCAGAAATAAAACCGCTTTTAATAACCGTCATTTTATCGGCATTAAATCCACCTGTTTCTTCAAAAAACCGAAGAAAATGTGTGCCTTTGTGCAAAGGAATATTGCGAACGGTTACCGTTTTATATGTTTGCCAACCTCCTGTATTTGGAATGGAAACAGAACCACTAACATTTTCATCATTTACTTCAATATGAAAGCTAGAAGTGCCAATAGGCGAAGCTACTTGGACCTCAAAATCATAAGTGCCTGCCTCCAAAACGTTAACCGTATATTCAAGCCATTCGCCACCACCCGTCCAACCAATATTGTAATTTCCGGGGCTGTACATTTCAACATCCACGGCTTCATCTTTGCGGTAAGCATTTCCGTTGTTAGAGGTATCAGAATCACTAAAAGCGGTTCCTTGTCCACCCTGGTTATAATCTTCCATTTCTATTATCCCCGGAACAATTAAAGCCTCATCGTAATATGATGACCCATGTTCGCGGGTTTGCTGGATTAGTTGAATAGCGCCCTCTTGATTATAAAAAAGCGAATCGACACAAATGGAACGCAACCATGCATGCCCCGATAATAAACTGTTGTGGTAAAAAGCATACCACTGATTTTTATATTGAACGATAGAACCATGATTAGTTGGGCTTCCGGTAGGTTCCATATAAATTCCTTTATATGTCCAGGGACCAAGTGGATTGTTGCTTACCGCATAACGGAGTTGATTTCCATCGTTAGAATTATTATCAGAATACGAAAGATAATACACCCCATGGTATTTATGTACCCATGTAGCTTCATGAAAATCAACCAAACCCAACATCTGCTGCATCTGCCCATCAATTTCCATCATGTTATTTTTTAGTTTTCCGGCTTCGCAACGATTACCTCCTCCATAATATAAATAGGCTTGTCCGTCGTCATCGACAAATACACATGGATCAATCATCGGTTTTAACCCTTCGATGTAGCCCTGTACTTCGAAATTTGCTGCCGGTTCAGAACTGGTAGCCACACCAATTTTCCAGGTAGAATTCCAATCATCGCCACTGGGATGTGGAAAATAGAAATAATAAGTTCCGTTTTTATAAGAACAATCGGGTGCCCACATAAAACCTCCATCTGCTCTTCCCCAATCCACACTTGCGGATTCAACAATTTCTCCATGATCGGTCCAGTTAACCATATCATCAGTTGAAAAAACATGATATTTATCCATTAAATCGCAACCTTGTGGCGGGGCAATATCATGTGACGGATAAACATACAAGCGCCCGTCGTTCCAAACATGTGCTGATGGATCTGCTGTATAAATATTCCGAACAAATGGATTTTGAGCCTGTGACAGTATCGAAAGTCCAAGCAAAAGAAAAAGAAAATATAACTTCGTTAAAAAGCCTCCGAATTGATAAATTACTTTAAACATTTTCATTTCATAATAATTATTCATTTCTCCATGGTATTCAATAGAACTCGCCTATAATACCTCTCCTGAGTGCAAAGTATTTTACATGCTCGTTTCATATTCCCTTTTTTAAATCTGAACTATCGTACAATTAATTTTTCGACCTGAGATCTATCCTTGGTGCGCAAACGGACAAAATAAACACCCGGCGAAAGTCCATTTAGGAGAATTGATGACTTGTTTTCTCCAACATTCGATTGGAAAGATTTGGTTTTTACAACCGTTCCATTTGTATTAAAAATGTCAATAAAAATCTCTTGAGTTCGATCTAACCGGTACTGAAAATTGACATTTCCGGAAGTAGGATTTGGATACAAATTTAATTGATAGGCATCGTTTTTTGGAAGTTCACCAACTGACGTTAATCCATCGACACTGACAATTACGGTAAGATTTGCCTTTTTTACGCCGTCCATACTAATGGCTGTAATAGTAGCCGTTCCTGATGAAACACCGCTGATATTGCCTTCGGCATCAACCGTGGCAACGCCTGTATTATTCGATTTCCAGAAAACAATTTTATTGTCGATGTTTTCGGGAAGAAATACCGGATTGGCTTTATAAACACTATCAATTGCTAATCCAATTTGTTGCCTTTCAAAACCAATCCCGGTTAAACTAATAGCGGACTCATCGCCAAAAACATTTACTTCATTAATCGACCACCAGTTTCCCTTCGACCCTGTTTGTTTAATTCGAACATATTGAACTGTTGAAGTTGGGAAACTTACGATTGTCATCACATCGGCTCCAGCACCTGAAACCGCTGGGCCATACCAATCCGAACCATTATCCGACACATAAAATTCATATTTCTGAGGTGAATCAGACGGGCTGGCGGCTACATCGAGAATAATTTGTTCAATTTTTTCAGGTTTTCCAAAATTAATGGAGAACCATTGCCCGGGCAATTGTGAACCATTGGTATCCCAACGGGTTGATGCAGTACCATCTATAGCCTTCCAAACAGAGCTGGTATTATTTGAAGCAGAAACTATCCAGGAACTTCTGTTTTTTGCTGCCTCTAGTGAAACCGCTGGCACATTGCCCATATTATTTTTCCATAAAAAACACCTCGATGTATCAATGCCTGTTGGATTTACGATTGAAGAATGTATTAAAAGTTGCGGCTCTGTTCCATAAGCCAATAACTGACCACTGGGGAAAATACTTGAAGCCTCAATATTTAAAGTTCCGCTGTTAAGCAAAGCCATACGTTGCTGGCCTGGTTGATTGATGTTAGCTTGTTGAAGATTTAATGTACCACCACTCATATAAATTCCGTTTGAAGGATTACCCCAAAAATCGGCATTAAACAAGGTAACTCCTGAAGTATATCCGGCACCTGTTTGAATGTATTTTGTATTCTGATCGCCTATAGAAACAATCTGCGAGTTGACAAAATCAAAACCATCGTTACCAACGGCATCAATGATAAGTGCATTTCGAGAACCATCAATTCCGCTACCGATGCTTAACCCCGAAGGCCCGTTTCCATCAATGTCGCTTAATATCAACCCATTTTGCGAACCGTAGTGAAAATCGTTGTATAAAAGCTGATTCTGGCAATCGCCCAATATCATAAAATTAAAATTGTTAAAACCATATTCGTACGCCCGGGAATTTCCGGCATCGGGCGAATTTGGCCATCCTCCGTACTTCGACTCACTGCCACAGGCATAGGCAATAACATTAAATTGTGTATTGTAAATTCTTCCGTTTGTTGTTCCGCCTCCAACACGGATACCTATATTAAATGCATGCCCGGCCAAATAATCGATGTAGTGGTTATGACCCGGATAAGAAAAAAGATCGACGCCTTTATCAACACCACGCATACCAATATTTATCATGTACACATCGGTACCTGTAGCCTGAACACAATATGGATAAGATGCAATGTTAGGCAAGTCGGTCGAAACCTGTTCAGGGTAGTTAAATACAATGCCACGGATACCACTATTTTCCGACAATTTGAGGAACGGCTCTCCGTTGGGATTATTTCGACCTGCATAAACATCCAATATACTTCCAGGTCCTGTTGGCGTAGTACTTACATCAACCGAACCTTTTAGCTCAACCCCCGATGGAATAACCAGATTCCCTAAAACTTTATACTTTCCGGGAGGAAGAAAAACTACACCACCACCATCGGCAGCAGCCTGATCGAGCGCCAATTGAATAGCCTGTGTATTATCGGTAATACTATTTCCAATAGCATTGTAGGGTGCTTCGGTAGCCAGGTATAATTCAATACGCGAGGGTTTATGCATTTCCGGCTTGATCTCAATTATTTCAGGCAACTGTTTCATAACAACCGAAGTATGGTCAATAATGTTTTTAAAAATGGAGCTTTCTTCAATCTGAACTGCTTGAGAAAACCGGTTACCGGTAATTATGGCGCGTGCATTTTTTTTAATACTGATTTGTGGAGCGGGATTATTAAAATCGCAATCGGTTACCGTAAAAGTACCTCCATTAATATTCACAGCTCCACTGTTTATATCCGACTGTAAAACCATTAAGCGGGTACTGGCTGACTCGTGCATTAAAATAGCATTTTTTGTAGCGTCGAGTGAACAAGTATGTAATTGAACTACGCCAGAAGCGCTTTTTTCAATTCCAACTCCGGTTTCACAATTTACGGTTTCGATTCCGGTACACATCAACCCCACTGAATTCGCCGAACTAATGCCCAAACCCGTTTTACAGTTGGTAAAGGTCATTGAATAATTATGCCCGTTAGGTTGGGCACCCGGACTGGTAATTGATTCTACCGCATGGAACCCTTTGTAATACCCATCGATATTTACAAAACAGGTATACGACCAATCGTTTCGTCGCATTACAATCCCAGTTCCGTTTTCATAAATCCATTTTTTATGGCTTCCATCAATCGATGGTGAGTTTGGTAATCCTGAGCCCGACCAGTAATCAGGCGAAAAATCGATCCATTCGATACGACCCACATCAACAATATTATCGATTTCAATTCCTCTTGACAAAGGCGTTCCGTAAACACCATTAATTGTGGGGCATGTTCCGCCATTTTTCCGTGAAAAAACAATCCCTGTATAAGAATTCACCAGGGTGATATTTTTGGCATTACAGTTTTCATTTCCAAAATAATTCGGTTTCCCGAACACCACTGAAGGAGGATATGGAGTTATGTTTGAAGAGGTTTGCTCGGGGTACCAAATACTCAAATCCATTACGGCAGATGATGGTTCCATCGTAATAAACGGAGTAGCATCCTCGTTACCTCTCCCGGCATATGCCATTAATATTGTCCCCACAAAAGGTAAACCTTTTACAGGCTGTTCCCATTCGCCTCTAAGTGTAATTCCCTTCGGAATCAAGAGGTTACCTTTTATTACATATTTCCCTTCAGGGACAAATAAAGTTCCTCCACCTAAATTTCCCAATTGATTTAGAAGGTCCTGAAATTGTTGGGTAACATCCGTAACACCATCACCTGTAATGCCATAATCTGCAACAGAATAAGCAATTACCACATTATCAATTGTTGGATATTTTGTATCTACTAACCTCCAGTTCTGAGCTGATGAGATTGTAATTGACATCAAAAAATAGCTACTAAGTATAATAGATATTAATAAGCACCTTTTGATGGTATTATTTTGATTCATTTTATTCATGTTTATTTGTTCCGGAAGTAATTAAAATGGTTTTGTAATGCACATTTTCGTGAAAATTAAATGCACTAAAGTACCCTTGTACTTGATTAATTAAAAAGGAGGCAATACACAAAAAGAAGATTCAAATTACTGCCATTTCACAATAAATTTATTTAACACTTGTAATACCCTTATGTACCTTTTGAATAAAAGTAAAGCATGAAACTAAAAAGTTTACATGCCCTACATTTAATCAGAATATTTCAAATCTAACTCTGCTATCTTTTTGAAAAAGGTTGTTCAACACCGAAGTGAAGAACAACCTTTTTAAAATTACCTTAATCTAGTTTTTCTAACTTAAGCCATGAAGCCCTCACATTTTGCTGAGTACCGATAAAACTGGCTATAAAACCTACGGATACTTTAGTTGGAGCATCCAACGAAAATTCTATACTTCTGGCACCTTCATTTGCAAGGCCTACAAAAGAGGTAGAAGCCAATGCAGAAGATAAATCTTCAATATCAGGTAACGTTTCTCCAACTGCCACAGCTATATATCGTGGGTCATCGCCACCATTGGTGATTATTGGATTTTCGCCACCCAAACTCATGGTAAATGCAAAATCTCCGGCAGGAAGATCAACTGTTTGATAAAGCTTCCCGTTTACGATTTCAGTTTCTCCTTCACCCCAACGTTCAAATCCAAGACTTTGTTTGTCATTATCCGGGCCTTCCCAGCCACCATCATAACCACCATACAGGCCACCGCCCCGGTTACGCATAGCTTCATTAGTAACCCAAGCTCCTGATAAGTTACCCCAGCGATTACCATCCCATTCAGAACGACTAAATGGCCATTGTGCATTATTAAGGTAGTTATCAGGAACTTCATTAGGATCATTCACAGCATCGGCCGGAACTTCTACCTTAATAATTTCAGAGTAATTATATTTCCTGTTTGCATCGTTCACATTAGCGCCCAAACGAACATAATAAGTATAACCTGCTTTTACCGGCATAGAGCCAATGCGGTAAAGGTCGCTCGATTCAACATCGCCCACTTCCTCCATCCAGGACCGGTTGATCTGTTTCCTCTTGTTATTGTACTCACCAATATCGATGTAATTGGTTGCTCCACAAAATGTATTAAGACTTAAAAAAGGCTTGATTTCAACAAGATTTGGAAGTCCCTCCCGAATTGGGGCTTTCAAACGGCATTTCAAGGTTAATTTTAATCCGTTTAAGGAAGCTTCAAAATCAGTTAATTGCAAATAAGGAGTAACAGTAAAGTTTTGCTGTGTATTTCCACTAAAGGATACATCTTTAGTAGTATCAACAGGCCAGAAAGGGCCACCATATGGAAGCATGTCGTAGGTTCCTGAAAACAATTTACTGTTGTTATACGAACCATCTTCTTTAACGGTCAGAGATTGGTGATTAGGAACAGATTCTGTCCAGGTTCTTTCCCATATACGAATACCCCAATCACCTTGCGATGAAAGTAAATTCTCACCTGTATATGAATCAATAACATCTCCATAGACTTGAGCATCAGGTTCGTCCCAGTTGTCGATCTCCATACATGAAGTAACCGACACCAGTATTATTCCTAAAATTATATATAATATTTTCTTCATGATAATAGTATCAAATTAATAATTAATAAAGTGGATTCTGCGGTAGAAGATTTTCGTTCTTACCAATTTCTCCCCATGGAATCGGTTCATAGTAGCACTGCTTTGAAGCTGTCCAACTTCTGTTCCACCTGTTCGTTTCATCCAGATAAATGTACTTACCTTCATCTGCAACAAAGTAACAGCTAAGAACGCGGTGGCGGAACTGGTTTAATACCTGGTCGGCAGTTCTCCAGCGACGAAGATCCCACCACCAGTGGTTTTCACCATACAACTCACGTTCGCGTTCATCGCGGATGAATTGTAGTGATGCTTCAATTTGATAACTGTAGTTTGCATTATTTACCGAACCAATATTTGACATAGTCATGTCAATAGCAGGACGAACAACCTTTGAACCGGCACGTTCGCGAATCATTTCAACATAATTAAAAGCTTCTGCTCTTTGACCCAATTCGTAAAGTGCTTCAGCTGTATTCAGGTAAATTTCACCCAAACGGAATACTACCCAATGCTGGCCACTACGGTATTCACGAACATCGCTTGTAGCCATATCCGGATTAACATACTTACGAACAAAAGCACTACCCCAGCCATTGTTTTCACCGCCCTGGTCATCAAAATGCCCATGAGCCCCGGTGATATTGTATTCAACTCCATCAATATTAGTAGTCCAGCCTCTTCCGCCTAAAATACGGTTGTCGGAACTATTAACCGGGGCAGCATTACTACCATTTTCAGCATCTGATGCAGGCCCGTTAAAACTTCTGTAAATACCTTTTTGAATACTAAAAGTTTTACCACGTAATTCATCTCCATCGAAAAACATGGTTCCTTTCATACGAGGCTCCATATCGTTACGAATATCGCTGCGGTTATCAAAACGAACAGGTGTGCCATCCGGGTTAAGAATATCAGGCATGTCGTATAATTCCATAAAGTCATACGGAGGATAACTTTCAGCACCTACAAACGAAGACATATCGGGTTGTGGAGACATTAGTGCATCATAACTATGACGCAATCGCGTATTATGAGGCACTGTCTGGTCATAATCTTTAATAAAGATACTCTCCGAAGATGATGGATCGAGGAACAAGTTTGCAAAATTCACAGCTTTATCTGCCTCTTTCTGATACAATGAATAAGGCCCCTCTTCAACAATATTTCCTGCATCGACACAATACTGAAAGAACTCATTTGCATGAGATGGATCCATTCCTGCTAAACCAGCCTGTGTGGCAGCTTCAGTCTCAAAACCCAGGTACTGAGAGTATTTTGCAATAGAACCCGCATATAACATTGAACGTGACATTAAAGCGGCGGCAACATATTTGTTTGCCCGTCCCGACTCACTGGCTGTACTCATATTTGCAATAGCAAAACTCAGGTCTTCGTAGATAAATTTCCATGTATCATACTCTGTATTACGCGGTACTTCCAGAGTTTCAATTTCAGCAATTGGATTCTGAACTTCTTTAATAATTGGAACTCCACCGTAACGCTTAGCCAATCCAAAGTAAAAGAAAGCACGTAAAAAATAAGCTTCTCCCAACAACTTGTTATATTCTACCTCAGTATATTTATCCTGATAGTTTGGGAAATTCTCAATAAAAGTATTCACATCGCGGATGCGGTCGTAAGGCCAATAACCAAAACCATCGTTATCAACCCCAACCCATGAGTTAAAAAACTCACCGCTCATATTTCCAAGGCTCTTTTTACCTTGTTCCCAATAGTTATCAGGACGGTAAGCATTATCTGAATCAGTTCCGTAATAAAGAAAATCTTCAATAGGAAGGTAGTTATAAAGGCCGGTAAAGTACTTCCTCACACCAAACTCATTACCGAAGAGCTCAGGTTCACCTAATATCCCTTTGGGTTCCAGATTCAATTCCTGGCATGAAAAAAGTACTACCCCCAAAAGTGCTATATATAATAAAAATTTCTTTTTCATAATTGTAATTTTTTAGAATTTAACGCTTGCACCAACTGTAAAGGTCCTGTTTACAGGATAATTATAGAAGTCGATATAATTGGTTGAAGCACCACCAGATGCACCTGGACGTTCAGGATCTACATTTTCAAGTCCGGTAAACGTTAATAGGTTGTATCCACTTAGGTATACCCGTAAATTCTCAACACCAACTTTTGCCACCAATTTTTTGGGTAATGTGTAACCAATTTCTGCTGTTTTCAAACGCATGTACGATGCATTCTGAACACCATTGGTACCTGTGCGACGGCCATCATGTCCAGTAACTGGATAATAACCTTCGGCCCATTCTGTATCGGGATGGAAATAGTCTGCGTTCTCATCAACCGGTTTCCATCGGTCGAGGAACCATGTTAGTGTATTTTGTCCGCCAAAAGGTAATGCTTCAACAAGCACCTCACTGTATTGAACATAAACACCATAAGCACCCTGGAAATTCATTGCCAAATCAAATCCCTTCCATGAAGCTCCCAATTGAATACCATAGTTAAAAACCGGAAGGCCATAAGAAGCTATAGGATGGTCATCGCCACCATTAATTACGCCATCTTCGTTCCAGTCAACTAACCACCAATCGCCTGGTAATGAACCCTGGCCCATGGGGCGTTCAAATGTACGGATGTCTTCCATTGATGTAAACATACCGCCGGATTCCTGTCCCCACCATATATTGGAGTAACGTCCACTGGTACGGTTTCTCCACTTATCGTATGAGTTGCTGGCCGGAGTTTCAAGCCATTCCATTCGCTGATGTTTGGTAGCCGAAAGCTGACCACTTACATAATAATTAACGTCTCTAATCGTGTTGCGGTGTTGTAATGATATTTCATAACCAAGGTTACGGTCACTATTCAGGTTTTCCTGCGGTAAGCTGGCACCCACGGTCCCCGGAATTACTGCGGCACTAGTTGCCAACAACCCTGAACGGTCGCGTCTGAACACGTCAAATGAACCACTCAGTTTATTATCAAATAGGCCAAAATCTAAAGCCAGGTTATATGACTTAATCTTATACCACGTTAAATCCAGGTTAGGAATGCTCGAAGCAGATACACCACCATTTAATGTTCCATCAAAGAACCATCCAAGTTCATTGCCATTTAAATTGTAACCGGTTGAAGGCGGATAGTTACCTGCTGAACTGTCATCACCCATCTCTCCGTAAGAACCTCTCAATTTCAAATTGGTAAGAAATGTAAAATTATCCTTCATAAAACTTTCTTCACTCAGACGCCATCCTGCTGAAATTGCAGGGAAAAAACCAAAACGGCTACCATCAGGGAAACGGGAAGATCCATCGCGACGAAACTTGAAAGCAAACAAGTATTTACCTGCGTAATCATAGTCCAATTGACCGATGATAGACTTGCTGGCACGGTCACCTACGCCACCTCCAATTGCCCGCTGATTTTTATCTTCACCAGCAAACAAAAATTCAGAATCAATCATCAGCTCACGGTAAGCACTGAAACTATCCCAATTACTGTACATTTCTTCGTAGATAAGAAAACTGTTAAAATTATGGTCGCCAAATGAATTGAGATAAAATAATCCCAATTGCATGTTTGTATCGAAGTTAAAATTAACACCTCTTGTAATTTCGGAAGGCGTATTCCTCGCTATCGACGCATACGTATCATCATCCTGATTATACCTATACAACGAATAAGCACGCTTGTAATTTGTATAATCCGGCAAACTTGCTGCATAATCATACGATCCTTTTGCCGACAATCCTTCAATGCCAGGAATATCATATTTTAGAGTTAATGTTCCATTAAACCTTCGATTCTTATTCACATTATAACCAACATAATCAGCGTCGGTTTGTATGATCATATTGGCTCCTTCATTTAAAAATTGTGTGTCGCCATTGGGATACTCCGGATTATCGTTTGCATACATAGCTGCATCAGGACGGACCAACCACGAAAGTTTATAAGTTGTCCAACCTGTACCATTGGGTTGGGTTGTATTTGTCATTATAGTTCCCAAAGAAATTTTTGCGCTCAACCTTTTGGTAATTTGAGCATCGATATTGGTACGCATGTTCCAACGGTCCGAATTATAATCGCCGCTCTTGTATGAACCCTCTTGTTTTGAATAACCCAGGGTAAAATAATACCGTAATTTTTCAGTACCACCATTAACGCTTATGTTGTGCTCATACTGTGGTGTATTCTTGTTAAATACAGCACCCATCCAATCGTATGATTGTTTTGTTCCATCGCGGTATGGCTGAAAATGTTCGTCAGTGAACATTGCATTTGTACGGACCAGATAATTTTTACCAAAGTCCTGCCAGTTTTGCTCATTTCTTAAAGTCATATAATCGGCAGCACCTACACCTGATGGTACATAAAGGAATTGCTGCATCGAACTGCTGGTATTAATAGTGATATCCACTTTCCCTCCCTGGGCTACACCACTTTTGGTAGTGACCAGAATAACACCATTTGCTGCACGCAAACCATAAATAGCTGCTGTACCATCTTTTAATACTGATATACTCTCAATTTCCTCTGCGCTCATGCGCGAAAAATATTGCTGGTCGCGAGGAATTCCGTCAACTACAAATAACGGATCACCCATCCCACGGATATCAATTTTTGTATCATAAGCACCCGGTGCTGAACTCTTTTGAACAACACGTACACCCGGCAATTTACCGGTTAACATATTTACAACGTTTTCGTTTTTAGTTACTATAAGGTCTTCGTTTTTGATTGTTGATACCGCACCTGTTAAGGTTACTTTTTTCTGGGTTCCATAACCCACAGCAACAACTTCTTCAAGGCCAATAGCATCGACTTCCATTACTACGTTAATCGAGGATTGATTTCCAATAGTAATTTCCTGAGTT
Source organism: Prolixibacteraceae bacterium (assembly GCA_963666575.2). GTDB lineage: Bacteria > Bacteroidota > Bacteroidia > Bacteroidales > Prolixibacteraceae > JABMQB01. Next base: position 237,599 of record CAXXYG010000012.1, on the reverse strand, counting down.
TTCATTCCTATGAAAGAAAAAACCACTATCCCGTCTTCCGGAATATTCGTTAAAGTGTAGTTTCCATCAGCATCAGAAACAGTACCAATTGTTGTTCCCTTAATAAATACTGATACTCCGGGAATTGGGTTATTAGCCCCATCTAAAATGGTACCTATAACTTTCGAAGCCTGTTCAGATAGATTCAATTCGTTTTTTACTATTTTTTCTGCAGATGCAGATTTTGCACCAAATAGTATAACCAGCAATAGGATAACTGCAAATCGACCTGATCCTAGACAAGACAAATGACAGATTTTTTTTAAAGCTTTTTTCATAATTTACTTTAGTACGTTTAATAGATTTAATTTAAATACATCAATAATTTGGTTTACTCTGTTTACTCCATACGCTCAATTTTTTATTCAAAATCAAATTAAACCGCCGAATATTAACATTCTTATTAATATTCAATTAACATGAACAACCCTAATGCAAAAAACCAAAAACAAACACACACAAAGCACTGACAATGTGAACATTTACATGCATTAAAAAAAAATTAATTTTTACTCTATTGGGAAACTAAAAGGTGTTAATTAATCGCATTTCTTTAAAAAAGAATCGATTTCAAGGAAGGTATTTTGACTTTTTAAAGCCATATTCTGATTATAATATGGAAGGATTAGTAGAATTCGAAATCCATTCCATAAGGCTTATTCTGAAAGTAAAACTATAAATTTTATATTACTAATTAATGGAAACTTACAGATGAACAGTTGAATTTGAAACCTTCAAAAGTTGGCATATCAAAAACAATCATTTTCGAATTTTGAACTTTAATATTTTACAACCATTAATAAATATAAGTAATATTGCTGTGTATCAGCGAACAAAAAAACTACCATTTAAAACTATATTTCCTGGTTTATTCATTTTCAAGTTTTTTAGAGATACCCAAATAATAACATGCCTTAAATGGTAAAACCACTTTCTACTATTTTTGTGGCTTAAAATTATTTTTAAATGCCATTGATGAAAAATAAGCCACATTGTTATTGTGATTTTCTAAAAAGAAACCAGTGCGCATAGCAACTCCCCATTGTGGTAGAAATTCCCCATCAAATTGATAACCATTTTGAAGTTTAACTGATACCCAATCGGTATTGTTCTCCGACCAGAAAAATTGATAATAACGGCCATTAACAACTTCTAGTTTCAACGAAACAGAACTATTTTCAGGAATCTTGGTTTCGGAAATAACTGTTTCTTCTCCATCTATTATTTGCAGTACTTTAATTTCAGATTTTGATGCACCAAAAGCAAACAGATTGTTTTTATTTCCATAAACACAAATCCCCGATAAATCGTCGGAACATTCAAAAATTTCAGTTTCGAACGAATAGGTTCCTGTTTTAGGACTCTGCCCGACAAATACAATTCCTTTTTGTGTAGATGAAAGTGAAAATATACCATCTTTTACGGCCATCTCGGGTTTTGGTTGATTTATATCCCATTGCCAGAACTTTAGGTTCATATCTGAAGAAAAATCATCATCACACGTTGTATCACGTTTCTGGACCGTATTTACAAACGGAACAGGAGCAATAACCGATGGTGTATTGCCATTTTTAAAATAGGGCCAATTTGTTGAATTATCCCAAACAAGTTCGTCTAACATCCCCTGACGGCCAATGTATTCAAAATCGGTAGCATTGTATGAGTGATAGAGGTAAAAATAGCGGTTATCGGGAGTTGTAACCAATGTGCCATGCCCGGTGCATTTCCAGTTATCATCGCCTTGCATAATTGGCATGGGGTATTGTTCCCAGCCACTTTTAAAATTTTTTGAACGGGAAACTACCACCCGGTAATCGCACCTATTATCGCAACAACCACCGATAGAATATAACAGGTAATAGTAACCGTTATGTTTTACCATACATTGTCCTTCATCACCTGCTCCTTTCCATCCTTTATCAAAATCGGTTAATGTAAAATGCTCACCAACCAATGATAAGCAGTCAGGACTTAATTCAGATGCCAAAATCTCAATGGGCCTTCCTTCAGTTAGTCCATATGCTTTCCAGCTAATAAAATATTTTCCATTGTCATCGTTAAAAACGTAAGCATCGATGGCTTCGTCACCCCATTCAATAATAATTCCCTTATCGGTAAAACCATTGTATATATTTTTGGTTGTTGCTACGCCTATACACGATACCCGGTCACCTTTTCGTTTGGCCGTATAATACACATAAAAAATACCGTCTTTATAAAAAAGCTCTGGTGCCCAAAAACTATCTGAAGCCCATTGCGGAACTTCGTTAAAAATAAATCCTATCTGTTTCCAATTAATAAGGTCAGCTGATTCATACAATGAATAGTGGGGAGCAAAATCGGAGGTTGTTCCGGCTGAGTAATAAGTTTCTCCTACCCGAATAATACTAGGATCAGGAATATCGCCAGGAATGACTGGATTTTTATACATGGATTTTTTTTGAGGTTCCTGAGCCTGTAAAACAAATTGTAGAAATACGAAACTAAATAAAACTGGAAATAAGATTTTCATAAACGGCAATTCGATTTTAGAGTTAATAGTTAAACGCTATCAGTTTTAAATTCATAAATAAAACAAGACTACACATTCAATAATAAAACTAATTTGATATTATTACTCATTCATTATTGGTTTAAAAATGAAAACTTAATTATTAATATTTAAAATAAATTTAAAATTTAAAGATAAAAGTGATTCTAAAATAAAGCAATTTAAAAGTGAGTGTTTTTAGCCAGGTAGATGTATTAATCCTGAACATTCTGATCAACACTCATGGTATTTCCTGAAGATTCAGGAAATAAAAAACATGAGATTTTCAGAAAAAATCACTCCTTAAAAATGATCAATTTGAAACTTTTTGCTAAGCTAATTTTGCTTTTTTTCCCAACAGTATTATTTGCTCAGGACTGGCAAATGAAACAAGCCAAATTAATGACTTCTTTTTCTCAAGATATCGATCCGGGAAATGTATTACCTGAATATCCACGCCCTCAGCTTGAACGCAAGTTATGGATGAATTTAAATGGTATTTGGCAATTCCAACCTGGGCTGGGAATTCTAGAATCCGTCCCTCAGGGAAATTTATCTCATTCAATATTAGTTCCGTTTGCAGTTGAATCGGCCATTTCAGGTATAAAAGAACACCATTCCAGATTGTGGTACCGCCGAACTTTTTCTGTTCCTGAAAATTGGAATGAGAAACAGATTATCATTCATTTTGGAGCTGTTGACTATGAATCGGAGGTTTATATAAACGGAACCAGCCTTGGAATTCATAAAGGTGGTTATGATGCCTTCAGTTATAATATCTCCAATTACCTAACAGCATCAGGGGAACAAGAAATTACAGTACGGGTATTTGACCCCACCGATTCAGGAGGTTACCCACGCGGAAAACAAACCCTGTATCCGGGTGGAATTATGTACACATCGGTCACCGGAATCTGGCAATCGGTATGGTTGGAACCGGTTTCTGAAACCTACATTCAAAACATAAAAATTGTCCCCGATATTAATCAAAAAGTGGTCAAACTTACCTTAAACACATCAGGCATAACTGAAGGAACCTCTTTCTCAGCATCAATTTATAATGAAAACAAACTTGTACAAAATTATGACGGGGTATGTAATCAGGAAATAACTATTCCTATTCCCAATCAAAAATTATGGTCGCCCGACGATCCATTTTTATACAATCTGGAATTAGTTTTAAAACAAAATGGAACTCCCATCGATTCGGTAAGTAGTTATTTTGGAATGCGTAAAATATCAGTGGAAGAGGATGGTGGTTTTAAAAAACTGTTCCTTAATAATCAGTTTTTATTTCAGATGGGGCCGCTTGATCAAGGATTTTGGCCCGATGGCATATATACTGCCCCTACCGATGAAGCCCTCAGGTACGATATACAAAAAATGAAGGATTTTGGTTTTAACATGGTGCGCAAACACATAAAAGTTGAACCTCAACGTTGGTATTATTGGGCGGATAAACTAGGATTAATGGTTTGGCAAGACATGCCTTCGGCTAACTCCTACACAAATAATCCGCAAATTGTTGATCAGTTTGCCTACGACAGGGAACTTGGACACATGGTTGAACAACATTGGAACAGTCCCTCCATTGTTATGTGGGTCGTTTTTAATGAAGCCCAGGGGCAGCACCGCACACCTGAGTTGGTTCAAAAAGTAATAAATATGGATCCAACACGAATTGTAAATCAGGCAAGTGGTGGAAACCATTTTAATGTTGGCCATGTAATGGATATTCATAGTTACCCACCACCGGCGTGCCCCAAAAGTTCAACCCAGGTCCTGGCATGTGGCGAATACGGAGGTGTGGGTTATAAAATTCCAGGGCATTTATGGAACGATGGATTTGGGTATGTAATGGCAAATAATGAAGAAGAATACCTCGATTTATATGACAGTTACGCTGATATGCTGACTATGTTTAAAACCAATAATGGCTTAAGCGCAGCAGTTTATACCGAAATAACCGATGTAGAAATTGAAATTAATGGTTTACTTACCTACGACCGTTTGGTGAAAGCAGATGAAAATAGAATTAAAGAAGCCAACAAAAAAGTAATTGAGCACGATATTTATTTTTCAGAAGTAATAGCATCATCGGAAAATACAGCTCACTTGTGGAAATACACCAACTATACACCTTCTTCGAATTGGCATTTGCCATCCTATGACGACTCCAATTGGAAATCGGGCAATGCAGGTTTTGGAACAATGGGAACACCCGGAGCGGTAGTTCGAACCATTTGGAATACCTCAGACATTTGGATGCGCAGAGATGAATTTGTTGGCGATTTATCAGGTATAAACACTGACAACCTGATATTACATATCCACTACGATGAAGATTGTGAAGTATACATAAATGGTGTACTGGCAGCTGCAACCAAAGGATGGACAAATAGCTATACCAATATCCCTATAAATACAGCCGGTAAAAATGCTTTAAAATCAAACGATACCAATATAATAGCTATCCATTGTAAACAAACAACTGGAGGACAATACATAGATGCAGGTATTTCTTTATTCAGTATGGATGTTCCGGCTCCTGAAATTACTACTTCAGCAAACCAACAAATAAATAATGGATCGATCTATGTATATCCAAATCCGTCAATTGATTCAATATTCTTTTCAATACCCTATAAAACAAATGTTATGGCAACGATTATTAATGCCAATGGAGCAGAAGTAAAAACAATAGAAGGAACTCTTTCTTCCATCAATGTTTCTGAATTAATTCCCGGAATTTATTTATTGAAGGTAATCGAAGGGCTAAATACACACACTTTTAAGTTTGCCAAAAAATAATAGTGGTCACAAAAAAAGTTTTAAAATGCTTTTTAAATATTAAAAAGCATTTTAAAACTCAGTAAAACCCTTATGGTTGGCGAATAAATTAGCCGTCCTTTTTATTTTTCGTTCGAAAAAGAATATGGAAAACTCGATTCGCTGATTCCCCTTGTTTTATTTGGTTCTTTTCCCATTTCAATGTTAATGGTTGCCCCTTTCATCAATTCTGAATAGTTGTAATAATTTTTGTCGTAGGTTTTACCATTAAAATCAATTTTTTGGATAAAACGGTTATCAAAATTATTTTTTGTCGCATTTATCGTAATTGTTTTGCCATTTTCGAGAGTTACTACTGCTTTTTTGAACAATGGGGCTCCCAATACATATTCATCTACAGCAGGGCATACCGGGTAAAATCCCAAAGCACTAAAAACATACCAGGCCGATGTTTGTCCATTGTCTTCATCACCACAATATCCATCAGCTTGTGAAGTATATAAACGGTTCATCACTTCACGTATCCAGTATTGAGTTTTCCATGGCTGGCCTGCATAGTTATACAAATAAATCATGTGCTGAACCGGCTGGTTGCCATGTGCATAATTACCCATGTTCATAATCTGCATTTCACGAATTTCATGGATTACTCCTCCGTAATATGAATCGTCGAAAATTGGCGGCACTACAAATACTGAATCCAACATGCCAACAAATTCTTTTTTACCGCCCATTAGATCAATTAATCCTTCGATATCGTGAAAAACCGACCAGGTATAATGCCAACTGTTTCCTTCAGTAAAAGCGTCGCCCCATTTAAATGGGCTAAAGGGAGATTGGAAGGTACCGTCTTCATTTTTACCACGCATCAAGCTACTCTCTTTGTCGAATACATTTTTATAATTCAAGCTTCGTTGGGCAAAAATTTCAATTTCTTTTTCGGGCTTTCCAAGTGCCTGTCCCAATTTATAAATACAAAAATCGGCAAAACCATATTCCAATGTACGTGCTACATTTTCGTTCACACCAACATTGTATGGAACATATCCCAGTTTATTGTAATAATCGACTCCTAAACGGCCAACTGACGACATAGGCCCTTCGTTTTTTGTGTTTTTAACAACAGCATCCCATAACGTATTAATATCGTAATTTCGGCCACCTTTTAAATAAGCATCGGCTATTAAAGTTGCTGAATTAGACCCAACCATACAATCGCGGTGACCAGGGCTGGCCCATTCAGGCAAAAAACCACTTTCGTTATACGCATTGGCTAATCCTTCCTGGATTTTTTCATTTAACGATGGATACATCAGATTAAAAAATGGAAAAACAGCACGGAAAGTATCCCAAAAACCATTGTCGGTAAACATATAACCCGGAAGAACTTTCCCATTATATGGACTGTAGTGAATCACTTCCCCGTTTTCATTATACTCGTAAAACTTACGAGGAAAAAGTAATACACGGTACAATGCCGAATAAAATGTTTTAATCTGTTCATCAGTGCCACCTTCAACGGCAATTCGCGATAACTCTTTATTCCAAATGGCTGCTCCTTTGGCTTTTACTTCATCAAATGAATCGGTTCCCAATTCTTTTAAATTACGCTCAGCTTGCTCATAACTAATAAAAGAAGATGCAACTCTGGCATGAATTTTTTCGCCAGCTTTTGTTTTGAATTGAATAGCAGCACCCACATGGTTATCTTTTAATTCCGAAATACCTTCCACCAAATGATCAGTATTCCAAACAGCACTTTTAGTAAAAGTTTTATCAAAAACAATTACAAAATAATTTTTAAAGTTTTCAGGGACTCCACCACTATTGCGGGTGGTATAACCAATAATTTTATTTTCAGAAGGCATAATTTTTACATATGACCCTCGGTCAAAAGCATCGATTATAACATGCGATTGTTCATTTTCAGGAAATGTAAAACGAAACATAGCCGCCCGCTCAGTAGGAGTTATTTCTGTAACTACATCGTAATCGGCCAAATAAACACTGTAATAATGAGGCTTAGCTGTTTCGGATTTGTGTGAAAACCAACTTTGCCGCTCTTCGCCTGTAACTTTTAATTCCCCTGTCATTGGAAACAATGAAAACTGCCCATAATCATTGATCCATGGACTTGGTTGGTGTGTTTGTTTAAATCCACGGATTTTATTGGCATCGTATCCATAAACCCATCCATCGCCCATTTTATTGGTTTGAGGAGTCCAAAAGTTCATGCCCCATGGTAATGCGATTGCCGGATAGGTATTTCCATTTGACAATTTAAACTCGGAATCAGTCCCCATAAGGGTATTCACATAATCAACAGGCCGTAAAAGCTGCCCCTGGCCTGTAACAGTTATTCCAAATACTAATACACTAAGTAAAAAAAATATTCTTCTAATCATGATAGGTGTTTCAAGTTATTTTAGGTTCTATTTTGCAATTCTAATCATATTTAACAATAAAAACTACTCCAAATCGGGTAAATAAAAATGAAATGGTTTGTTGCGGTCTTTAACCTTTAGTATTCCATCTTCAATGATTAATTCTGCTACTAGAATTGAGGACCGTTTTTCGGCATAAGGGTATTTCCCATCAGCATCCATTGTAGCTGCAAAATGGGTTTTCCTTCCCGGATGCGTAAAATAAAATATGTAGGCCTGTTCTCCTACAACTACAACATCGCCATGTGCTCCGCTGGGCGTGTCTTCAGGCCTTTGAGAAGGGCCTGATAAAATAGGTTTTTCTTGTTTAACCCAATTTTCCAAATCAGCCGATTTATAAACTCCCATTCCTGCCCATTGATCGGTTATCATCCAATAAAAATTCTTAAAATAAAAAACCTTGGGTCCTTCGTGATGCTGGTCGTCAATAACAGGTTTATCCCTCCATTTCCAGGTAAATAAATCATCACTTTCGGCTAACCACGATACATTTTTATCTTTGTACCACATTTTCCATGTGCCATTGTGTTGAATTATTGTAGCATCAATAACAACTTCAGAAGAAAGTGTTACTAAACCTTCGTATTTCCAGTCCCAAACATTTTCACTTGTATAATGTGCCATATGGGCTTCTCCTCCCCAGTGGTTGCGAACCCCCTTTATGTAGGCTAAAAACATGTGGTATTTCCCTTCGGAATAAACCACATCAGGAGCCCAGAAAGTATTTTTCCCTCGCTCAAACTCCAAATCAAGAGTTCCGCGGTAAATCCAGGTCTTACCATGGTCATTGGTCGATGCAATGGCTATGCTATTCCCATAACAATAAGCCACATCAGCGGTCAATTCGTTGGCCCGGCGCTGTGTGTAAAACATCCACCATTCTTTTTCCTGGTGATTCCAAAATACAACAGGATCGGCAGCTCCATCGTAAACCGGATCGCGAAATAAGGGCGCCGGAGCTTCCTGAATTTCCTGTGTAAAAACATCGGGACAAACAGTGATTATGGCTATAAAAACTAAAATAATTCGAAAATAATTCTTCATGACTTCTTTTTTATAATTATACCCGAAGGTTTTTAAAACTGAATTGAAGTGCCAAATGGAATATAAAAACAGGATTACCAATTTACTCATAATCGAATAACTTGTTTATTGAACAACAGGGAAAGCCGAAATTCTTAATCGTGCAGCTCCCATGGGAATCAAAGTTATGTCTTCAACCGGTTCATTTGTTTTTACCGGATACAATAGCTGAACATCCACCAATCCAAATTGGTCAATTCCCCATGAAGGAATTTTTTTCCCTTTTGCCTTAATTTCAATAGGCGATTTTTCTGGTGTAAACGGGTAATCATCAGTTGGCCATTCTTTCTGAACGACGGTAAACGATTTTAATATATCGTTCTGATTTAAAACCAATCCATAATTCCAGGGACTTTTGAAGTCAATCGTATAAGCCGGCCATTTTTCAGGATCAGCTGTTTTTTGCCATTTTGAATCACCTATTGCCGATTCGATGCTACTGATTTTTGTATATTCCTCATCAATTTTTAAAGAAAATGTCAATGGCCCATAATCAACCGAAACACTATTCTGATTAACTTCCCATGTCCTGATTCCCAAATCCATTGGCAAGTTTAAAATCAGTTCATCGCCATCAGCCCATTCGCGTTCCAAACGGATATATGAACCAGCTACTGCTTTAACATCTACATTTAAATCATTTATTTTTACTGAAGCATTTTTGCACCATCCCGGCACCCGTAAATACAATGGAAATTTTACATTTTGAGTTGAATTAACTGTAAAACGGATTTCCTCTTCGTATGGATATTTTGTGTCTTCAATTAAAGTAATTTCAGAGCCCTCGCCAACTTTTGCTGTAGTAGTACAGGAATTATACATAATGACAGCCAAACCATTGTCGTTACTTGCCATTACCAGATTTTGCAGATAATACGGCAATGCATGGCCATGGTTATGCTGGCAACAGCGGCTGCTAAATGGATTCATCGTTAAAAAAGGGCCCCGATTATCAATTCCTGGTGAGTGGTTTTTATCGTCGGCAGTAACTCCATTAGGACAAGTAATGTACCTCAGAGCCTTCATGTCAGGAGTAAATGCTGCCGTAAAACTATTAAAAAGTACATCTTCACAATTATCAGCCCAAAGAGGATCACCCGTAATACGAGTCATAATTCCGTCGGAAGTCATTTGCTCTGCGAAACCACATGTTTCAGTTCCCTGGCGCGGATCGATGTACCCCGTTCTTGCATTTTCATCAGAGCCAAACATTCCTCCAGGTACTTGACCGAAAGTCCTTCGAATTAGATAATGGTTATTATAGCTTGCTGTTAAATGTGCAGAATCACCCGATTGCATAAAATAAGTGGCAGGCTCGCGAAAGCATTCAGCAATATTTACATTGTGCCAATTGGGCAAGTTTGACTTTTGTGTCCAATCGGCCGTATTTCGGTGTATTTTTTCAGCTAATTCCAATAGAAACTCATCGCCTGTAATATTATACAGCCAATATACGCTGTACAGGTTATCGCCTCCCCTGCTATTTTGCCAATAGCTCGATAAAAAATCCTCATCGGGAACTGAAAGCTCGAATTGGAAATATTTTTTCATAAAACTTAAGACTCTTTCATCAGTTGTATATTCATAATAGTTCTGCAACGTAAATAAAACAACCATGTTTGACCAAAAATCCAATTTTTGAGTTCCATGAGCAATGTATCGAGGGCCGAACCAACCATCTTCTTTTTGACTCTCAAAAATGGCATCTATCCAGATCATCGTTTCTTTTTTCATTTCCAAATCATCAAAAATAAAAGCCATATCAGAATATCCTCTCAGCCAATAAGGCACTTCTTCCCAACCATGGTCGCCACCTTCCGAAAGCCAGGCGTTGTTCTCCTTATCCAACCAGGCACTAATCTCCCCCAAATGGCCACATAATCCATCTTTCTGCAATTCAAGTAACTTCAAAATCCACCCTTGTGGTTGGATACTTCCCAGTGGTAATTTTATAAAATGGGCAGGAAGCAATGGTGCCTTATTACTATTATAAAAAATATTTTGTTGATTTAATACTGGACGTTCAACAACTATGGCGTTTCCATCAAATTTATTTGTTTCACAGCCTGAAATACTGAACATTAAGCAGGAAATAAGCGTTAATCGGATAATTAAATTCATGGTCTAGTTTTTTGGTTTCATTAAAAGCTTTTCTAACCTTTTATTTCTGGCAGAATAAAAAAGGTTGACCTATCAATTACTCAACTACAGCAAATTACTGCTTTTGAATAAATTTAAGACAACCTTTTTATACCCATTATTTTACGAATTTATTGATTTTACATACCGGTTTATTTATTTGCTTCCGGTTCAAGCAATTTTATGAAATACCCACCAACTACTGAACGAGCTTTAAAATTAACAAATGTTGCGTCAGGAGTTTCATACCAATCAGACATAGGGACCCGGTCGGGAGTTTCAGTTACGTAAGCATGTAATGGATTAATAAACTGCTCAAAATCTACTTTATTATCAGCCAGGGTAGCAGTCCAAACAATCCAGTCAGACTTGGTGTACTCACGGCGATTATCTAATGGCAGGCCGTATTTATTTTGTTTGGTCAAATAATAATCTATTTCAGTTTTTGCTACATGATCGGGGAAAATTCCAAGATCCATTAATTTATCCCACACCAGATTATACTTTTGACTCCATGTTCCAGCCTTATCGAAAGTTAAACGGTAGTGGTCGCCATCGTCAGCCATTTTAATCCATTCTTTTGCCATCTCTTTAGCTGCTGCTGTGTATTTTTTAGCGATTTCGGTTTTTCCCAACATCCCAGCTAGTTTCCCATAACTGGCAATACCCATAATAGCTTTTACTGATAAGTTGGTATTGTGTGCAAAGTGTCCGGCAAAATCATCGGTACACAATTGATTTTCAGGATCAAGGCCATTTTCCAAAAGATAATTTGACCAGGTAGTAAGCACATCCCAATGTTTGGCTGCATAATCGGCATTTCCTTCCATATGGGCGATAGCAGCTGTGAGGGTCACCATATTGCCGCTCTCTTCAACTGGCATATCACCTCCATACGTTTGGCCATTGGCGCGTGGGTAAGTACCCACATCGTGCGATGGGAATGGTTTTGGCCATTTGCCGCTTTCTGAAAAATAAAAAATCGGATTTAACATCCCTTTTAATAATTCAGGATTGTATTTTAAAAACAGTGGAGCTGAAGGATAGGTAACATCAACAGTTCCGATGGACCCATTACTGTGGTTTTCTTTTGATAGGAACAATAAATTGCCCTGTTTATCTTTTACAAGTTTATGAGCTGCAATTGATTGACGGAATGCCAATACACAAATATCGGCGTATTTTTTGCCTCCGGCAGCCAATGTTTCTTCCCATAAATTATTATCAAAACTACAACAACGTGCAATAACTTCATCGTGATCGGCTGCAGCGGCCTGCAGTACCTGATCGAAAGTTACCTCCCCGCCTTTTGCCCACCATCCTTTTAGGTTATCGCCAAAATATTGTATCGATTGTACATCGTCATAACCAATCATTACAAAACTACTGATTGGTTTTGTTGTTACTTCACCTATATTATCAACACAAACCATTGCCGGCATATTACTGGCTGGTTTGGCCCTCAATTGTTTTATATTTTCAACAAGGGTTCCATCATTCAAAAAAGTTTCTTTGGCTTTAAAATAATCACCAACAGCAACCGAAGCAGTTTTATTTTGACTGGAAGCCAAATAGGCATATCCCCAATCAATCCTTACATTATCGCCTGATTTTTCCAAAATTGGCTGTTCAATTGTACCTGCTTTGATAAATTTTACACCATTGGTTTCGCCGGTAGACACTTCCACTTCCTGAATAGTTTCATTAACAGCCCACTCAGGTGTTGTTTCAAAATATACCTGGATATCATGTATATTTCCATCATTTGAAACTACCTGATAATTTACATAATTCACCGGACGTGATAATAAATCCAAATCATCGGGAAGCAATGGTGAAACAAATTGAACCGCCAAATCAACTGGTCCGCATGTAAAGTTATAATGTGTTTGAGTTGCTGAAAGTGACACCTTATTTTGAACAGCTGTATTAGCAAATACTTCTTTTTGGTTGCTTTCGGTAAAAAGGCCAAAATCGACATAAGCCAAACCTCCCCGATTTAAACAGTGTGCCGCAATTACATTTTCGCCTCCGTTATTAAGCAATGCGGCATCAATTTTTAAAACAATATCATTTCTTGCCTGGTTTCCTGTATTCACAATTTCTTTCCCGTTCAGGTAAAGTTCAAAATCATCATCCTGCGAATAAACAAGGAAAATATCAGCACTTGTTTCTAATTGAGGAAGAGTAAACTCACGCCTCACCCAAATTTCATTTGTTTCCCAAGGGGTAGCAGTTGCCTGAAATCCTGGAGTGCCATAAGCTCCTTCACCTGATTCCCACTTTCTGCTGTTAAAACTGCTCTTTTCCCATCCTTTTACAGGAGCAGATGTCGTAAATTTTCCCTTCCAAAGTTCTTCATTTCCCATTGGAATAATGGTTTTTAATGGAATATTTTCTTTACCTAAAAACCGGTATACTTCCCCGTCAACACGAATGGCACCTATCAATGAATGGGTTTTCCCGGTCCAATGAACAACCGGACTATCAAATAACTGGTCGGAAGTTGACCACGCGCATGTATAAGGATCAATAGTAATTAAAGGGTAGGCTGGTGCACGTAATTCGGTGGTAATTGTTTCGACATTTAATTTTTTTGGTTGATTGCATGAAAATAGTACAACCAGAAATACTATTAAAACAGGTAGTTTAAAAACAATTGGTTTAGGCATGATGAAAATTAATTTAGTGGATTAAACGACAAGAACTTAAGGTTTAAACTTTTAAAACGAAATGAAAAAAAAGGGCTATTTATGAGTCATTAATAACTCAAAATAGCCCTTTGAAATAACTAAAAAACTACAAATCTATTTTTTGAAAAGGAGAAAAGACCATGTCCTCAACTCCTTGAATTTTAATACCAACTCTTGCAAAAACATAACTTTGAGAGGGAGTTAAATCAGGAACAGTAAGGCTCATACTTATCGAATTTGGATCGGCAATATCACCTCCACTAATTTCAGCATTCGCCACATTATAGCGAAAATCGACAAACTGAGTTTTATTCACATAAAAATTAACTCTTTCGATATTCCGTGCATCAGCATCCGTAATAATTTGTTCAGCTTTAAAAGTGGCGGAAATATTTTTACCACTAGCCGAAAACTGAGGATTACGAATCATATAATAAGGTTCAACCTCAATATCGAGTGTTTTACTACCATTTACATTAACATAAATAGTATCAGAGTTTGACTCACCATTGGTTTTACTTCTGAACGGCCCCTGATTGGCAGGAATAATCAGTTTATAATCGGCATTAAACAGTAAAGCTGAATACGAACCGTCCTGGTCAACATCCACATTAATAGAATAATTTTTTTGCCATCCCGGTTCCCACAATTGAAATGAAACATCACGGGAACTTACCCCAATAGCTTCGCCATTGTATACAATCTGCCCCTGAAGCATTGAAGTGGGTTCACTGTAGTTGTCGAACTCGCACGAAGCAAGAAAGCCAGCTACAATCCCCAATATAATTATCAATCTTAACTTTGTCATCTTCTTTAATTTTGGTTAGGATTTTTAACAATTTGAGTGTTGTTATTCACTATTTCATCACTAATCTCTGAATAATAGTTACCCAAACGGAAACGGTCAGCATTTGACACAACTCTTGGCAACACTGTTTTAAAAATATATTTACCATCGTTCGGATTACCCGGATCGTAATATTTATATGGCCACAATCCAAATATGCGTGTACTTACTTCGTCAGCTTTTGCCGGATTAGTTGTTAAATCAACTGATTCACCATTCCAAACAACGTGAGCTAACCTCCAACGTTTCATATCCCATAAAATATGGCCTTCAAACGCTAACTCAACTTTACGTTCATGAACAATACGGTCGAATGATATATCAGAAGCAGTAAGGTCGGTTGTAAAGCCTGCACGCTGACGCACAGTACTTAAGTAGGATGCAGCTTTGCCAGCATCGCCTAATTCAAATGCAGCTTCTGCAGCATTTAGGTAAACCTCAGCTAATCGGTAACGTACCCACCACACTTCACTGTTTAAACCACGTTGGCCCGAGCCGGTTGCAACGTCCATAAACTTACGGCAATAAAAACCTGTTTGAGCAGAGAATTCCAACTCGTCGATTGGGCCATCGTAACCAACAACAGCGCCAACAGTCCCGTCTTGTAATTCTTTTCTTTCGCCATATGTACCGCCAGTCATAATATTTCCATCGGGAAACATATAACCAGCCCAAATGTCTAGTTCTTTACCTTTAAATTTCGAACCCGGAACTATTACAGTACCTTCCAATCGTGCATCACGGTTGGCAAACATATCTTTTGGACTATTGTAATACACAAAGTCATCACCTTCGTTTGTACGGAATGTTTCAAAAGTATTATCCAGTTTCTCAAACGATTGTACCAGATTTAAAGATGGATTTAAACGTCCACCTTCTAAGTCTTCAGCGCTCGACCAAGGTTGATTCTGAACAGTAAAACCCTGTACTTTACCGCTTTGCAACTTATAATCTTTTACAAAAATAACTTCAGTATTTCCGTTTTTATCGAGGAATAAATTGGCAAAATTTTCCGAAAGGTCTTCTTTTTTATTGTACAAGGCATAAGTCCCGCTATTAATCAATTCTTCGGCAGCACTTAAAGCTTTTGCATAATACCCATCGGCCATGGCAGCTGGAATTCCAACTTCTCCACCAGGTAGAGAAACATTAGGAGTATTGGCACCATATTTTGCAATTGAAGCAGCATAAAGGGCTACCCGCGATTTCATAGCCAAAATCAATCCAGTTGTAGCTCTTCCTTTAATATTTACATCGTTCGGAAGGTCATTTTTGATGGCATCCAACTCGCTGATTACAAAATCATAAACCTCTGATTCTTTAGCCCTTGGATATTCCAAATATGAAGAATCTCCACTAAAATCGTACGTTAAAGGTTCTAGAATAAGAGGAACACCACCCATACGTTTCACCATTTCGAAATAAACAGTAGCACGTAAAAAACGGCCTTCAGCAATAAACCGGGCTTTATCAGCCGCTTGTAATCCGTCAGTTAATTCCGACTCAGCCTTTTGAATGTACAGGTTTATTTCACGGATATAACCATAGTCCCATAAATTCCATTCACCATAGCTCCAATCGGTATTTTTATGACGCCAGTAATCGCCAAAAGCCGAACCAAAACCTTCATCAAAATCGGCATAATTCCACCAGTTACTTATTGTTTGAAATTCAGGAATTCTGTCATACAAATCAGCCACTACTGATAGAATCAAGCTTTTATCATTCCAAATCTGATCATCAATCAGAATATTGGTTGGTTCCCTGTCAAGGAACTCATCATCGTTGCAACCACCCCAACTTAGGGCAAACAACATGATTAATATATAAAAAGTCTTTTTCATGTGTTTATATTTGTTAATTTTTTAAGGTAACCCATGTAACTCGCATAGTTTGATCCTCATGTGAGAGAAATATTTCAAATGCTTGTTTCATTTTAATCTCATTTTAAAATTTAGAAAGAAAGGTTAACACCAATATTTACCATTGTATTCTGAGGATACTGTAATCCATTTTGATCCATCACTTCTGGTTCAACGCCTAATTTCTTTAAGTTGTCAAGCGAAAATAAATTGTAAGTATTCAGATAAACACGTGCCTTTTGCATTCCAGCTTTAGCCACCAATGATTTTGGAAGTGTATAACCAATTTCCATTGTCCTCAAACGCAAATACCTCGAATTGGTTAACCAGAAGGATGAGTTTTTATTGTAATTGTTGTGCCATCCGGTATTAAATCTTAACGCTGGGTATTTTCCAGGAACCCATGCACTGTTTAAATCAAATGCATCTTCGCGGTGCCACCTATCGTCGTAAAATTGTTTTAATAAATTACCAGTGTTTTGGTATGGCCAACGCATTTCCCAGCCTTGTTCGTATGAGTACATTGAACCGCCAGAGAAATCAGCTTTAAAATCAAACCCTTTAAACTCTGCAGAAATATTAAAACCAAAGTTTAAAATAGGGTTTTTGTCTCGAGGGAAACCAATTGTCCTTTCATCCATACCATTGATTAATCCGTCCTCGTTAATGTCTTTATACATTAAATCGCCGGGTAACATGGTTTTGTTGCCTTCGCCATCGTTATTAACAGCATAGTTGTTAATCTGCTCAAACGATTCAAATTGGCCAATCACTTCATAACCCCAGTATCTTCCTTCCCACCGGTCTTCGCTCGAATTGCGGTAATAATCCCATGAGTTACCAAATGTTGGTTTATATGATTCGATAAACTTGTTTCGTGCATACGAAACATTTCCACCTATCGAATAATTAAACTCGCCAAAATTGCCATCATATGAAAATAGACATTTCAGCACCCATTGTAGCATCACTGTTTACGTTTTCATCAGGAAGAGAGTAACCCAATTCGCTAGGCACCAATACATCGTACTTACGGCCACGAAGTCCTTCGCGTTGGCGGTAGAAATAATCGACAGAACCATTTAATTTACCATTCATAAATGAGTAATCGGCTCCAACATCAGCTATTTTAGCTGTAAACCAACTAATTGAAGTAATTGGCACACCACGGTCGCGTGAACCTTTTACAATTTGCCCATCCATAATTACAGTTGAAGAGGCATAATTGTAACCTGTTTTATAAGCAAAATTATCAACATACCTGGAGTCCCATGAAGGAATTCCCATGTTAATGTTATCATCTCCCATTTCGCCATATGAACCGCGCAGTTTTAGATCAAAAGAACTTTCGCCTAACAATGATTTGGCAAAATTTTCTTCGGTAATACGCCATCCCACAGATGCCGATGGGAAAAATCCCATCCGACGGTCAGATGCAAATTTCCAAGAACCATCTTTACGTCCTGAAATTTCAACATAATATTTATTGGCGTAATTATAGTTAAAACGGCCAATATAACCTATACGTGCATTTTCATCATCACGGTCGTTGTATGTATCCATATCGGCAAATTGCAACAACGGCAATGCATTGGTTTTTGGTACGGCATGTACCCACACTTCCAATTCACGACGCTCAATACGTTCATTCACCATTGTAGCTGCAATATTGTGATTTCCAAACGATTTAACGTAATTTAATTGCAACTGCGTTACATTTTCGAAATATTTGCGGGTACGGCGTTCACGCCATGGATTTAAGTTAGCAAAAGTTACTTTGTATTCGTCCGACTCCGGAAAATAAGAATAGGCATCATAGGTATATTCATGGCCATCGTATACCTGGTCGGCCATATAATACGAGTAGGTACCTTTTACAGATAAACCATCAACAGGAATGTCGTATTCTCCAGTAAAATTTAATTGTAGAACCCGCCAATCATCCTGAACATAACCCGATTTATCCTTTGTCAATAATCCCCAGTTCTCAGCCATGTGGCCAATGTTGTTAATGTATTCAGGATTATCGTTGGCATAAGGGCGTTCGTAAGGACGGTTACGGAACAGCGCAAAACGCGGAGCCCAATAATCATCACCTCCCGGAACACCTGGATTTTCACGTGTTTCGATACGGCCATTTATGGATGTACTGATTTTTAACCTGTCAGTAATTTGAGCATCTAAATTGGATTGAAAATTGGTACGGCCAAAAGTAAATTCACGGCCTAATACTGAATTTTGATCCAAACGGGTAAGCGATACATAATAGTTAATTTTATCGGAACCACCCGAAGTACTAATATTTATTGATGACTGCGGTGAATTAGGTTTGATGATAAAATTATACCAATCGAAATTTTGATATCCCGGTTCGGTTCCTGATTTCCATTTGGCCAATTCTTCAGGAGTAATATTGGTGCTTCCACCAAGGTTCATATCGGCATAGGCTTTACCAACCTGCCATTCGTGTGCATTTACAGTTTCGGGGAAACGCGACCAGTTTTGCCATCCCATGTAAGCATCGACATTGATGGTGTTTTTTGACCCTTTTTTTCCACGTTTTGTGGTAACAACCACAACACCGTTTGCTGCCCGTACACCATAAATAGCTGCCGAAGCATCTTTTAGTATCGAAATACTTTCAATATCGTTAGGCGAAATGTTGTTAAATTGGGCAGCATCTTTCTGAATTCCATCAATAACATACAAAGGGTCGCCCATGTTCCTAATTTGGATAGTGGCTCCAGCGCCCGGCCTTCCATCAGGCATCCGGAAACTTACTCCCGCCAATTTTCCTGCTAAAGCACCACTTATGGTCGATGTATGAACACGTTCCATATCTTCAGATGTTACACCTGAGATAGCTCCAGTTAATGATTCTTTCTTTTGAAAACCATAACCAATAGCAACCACTTCTTCTAATCCAAAGGAAGATTCGTTTAATATTATATCAAACACTTTTTGGCTTCCAATCAATACTTCCTGTGGTTCCATACCAACAAATGAAAATATCAATGATGTAACGCCAGCCTTGATATCAATTTTAAATTTCCCGTCATTATCAGTAATAGTACCTGATGTGGTGCCTTTTGCAACAATGGTTACTCCGGGCAAGGGAATTCCCTGCTTATCGACAACTGTCCCTGTTAAAACACTTGTTTGCGATGATTTTAAATTGGTTAGTACAACCAAATCGTTTTCCATCACCATATAAGAGATTTCTGAATCTTCAAAAAGTTTATCCAAAATTCCTTCAACACTTTCATTCTTAACTTTAATATCAACAACCTGGTCAATATTAATAAAATCATCGTTGAAGAAGAACCGAAACCTACTTTGGTTCTCAATCTCTGTAAAGACTTGTCTCATTGACTTTCCCCGGTAATCTCCATCAAATTTTGTACTCTGAGAATACACTGTCGCATTTACCTGAAGGAGCAAAGCCAAAATAAAAAAGGATGTTAGTTTCATCACAAGTAATGTTTTTTTAAGTTTTCCCCTCGCAGGAAAAACGAATCTAACTAGATTTTTTTTCATACATTTGATTTGTTAAATGATTTACAATTAATGCCGGCAATAGTTACCATACCTTGCGGCATTGATTTAGTTTAACTTTGGTTACAAATTATTCGGGGAGCAGATGGCCAAATCTGTTCCCTTTTTTTTTATTAATTATTCTTCTTAAAAAATTTAGTCCTATTCATATCAGCAGTAATAGTTACCACTTTCCCACTTATTTCGTATGAAATAGGCGAAGTAATTTTTATTACTTCCATTACCTGCTGCAATGTTTCATCTTCGAGTGTTCCAGTGAAACGGTAATTTTTCACAGCCTCGGCTTCAAACAAAAAAGTAAAATTATATTTACGCCCCAGCTTTACTGCCAGGTCTTTTAACAATTCGCTTTTAAAAATATAACGGTCGTCTTTCCATGAAATCAAAGGCAAAGGATCAACATTTGGGCTAATTACCAAACGCGGTTGCCCACTAGCCAACATGTCGCTATCGGAATTTTTATAAAAAGTTGCCTTGTACCTGGGATTCAAAAAAACGTTTTCAGCAATTTTTTCAGTTGTATGTCCCAATTTAACTTTTCCTTCAACCATTGTTGTTTTAATGGTTTGCTCTTCTCCATAAGCTTCAATATTAAACTCTGTCCCAACAGCCTCAACCAATAATCCAAATGCGTCGACGACAAAAGGTATTGTTTTATTTTTTGCCACTTGAAAATACCCTTCACCTTCTAACGAAACGTTCCGCTCGTGTTTATTAAAATCAGATGAGTAAACAATTTTACTCCCTGCATTTAACCAAACAACAGAACTATCGGGTAATACAACTTTCGATTTTGCCCCTAATGGCGCAAACACTTCGCTATAGGTAATTATTTCAGTAACAGGTTTTGAATCTCGCAATTCATCAACTAAAACACCAAAAACAAATGCCAGAATTACCGAAGCAGCAATCACAAGAATATTTCCGTACCGTTTTAATACTCGTTTTTTAGATTTTGGGTGTGTTTTTATCTGATTTTTTACCTTCTGAAATGTTTGTTCTTGCGAAAATTTTTCGAGCGAAGGATAGGACTGGTTTTCCAATTTCAAAAACATCTCATCTTTAATAGCAGAAACTGATTCTTCGTCCTGAAAGAATTTTTCCAATTCAATAAGCTCACTTATTGAACAATCACCTGCATTAAATTTATCAAGCAGTTTTTTAAATCTTATATTTATGTCCTGATTAATCTTCATTTCCATACCTAATACAATATGATTTCATGCTCTACTCATTGAATTTTAACAAATTTTATATTTTTTTTCTTACTAAAAGCTAAATCTCTTATTTTTAGCACGATATCAATCCTGAAAAAAGACAAATTAGGGCAAATAAATAATCACTGGGTAAATTTTCCTTTAGAACTTTGGTTGCTCTAAAAATTTGATTTTCAATGGTTCGAATTGATAAACCTAACTTCTCGGCAATTTCGGGATTAGAAAAACCTTCGATTCGACTAAGTTTAAAAATAGCTTGTTGCTGCGAGGGTAGTTTTAAAATTAACGAGCCAACTTTTTCATTCAGCTCCTCGTAATGCATTAATGCTTCGGGGCTATCGGAATATGATTGGTCAAAGTTTTGTATATAGCCTTCATATTTTTGTTTTACTACCCGATGTTTCATTTGATTAAAAACTTTGTTTACCGTCATTCGGTAAATAAAACTTTTGAATGATTTTTTTTCATCAATTTCCGTCCTCATTTCCCAAATCCTGATAAATACATCCTGAACAATCTCTTCCGATTCAAACGTATTCTTTAAGTATGAAAATGCAAAATGGAATAAGTTTGTGGAATGGGCGTTAAAAATATCCTGAAAAGCCTGTATGTCTCCATTTTTAAGCTTGGCAATCGTTTGCCTATCAGTATTTTCAGATATTTTAACCAATCTCCACCTCTTAGTTTAATCCCTCAATAGTTATTCACAAAGAAAAAAAAAATCACAAACAAACAATCATTTTACACAACATTAATATAAAAAACAAAAGTCTACTACTAAAGGAAACAGCGTCTCATAATCAGCAGGATAATAAGAATAATTATGTTATCAAATTCCATAAAATCATATTACTTATTATTTAATTTAATGTTCCGAATATTAACAAACTCACTGGGATCGCCTTTTGCGACAATTCCAAAACGAAATCCCATGCCCCATGGTACAAGAGGTGAAGCATCAATGTTGTCGGAAAGCAATTCCCAAATCTGTCCATCGAAAACATAAAAACTTAAAATATGCCCTTTTTTCACCTCTATTTTTAATTCTACCTCTCTGTCATTAGGTATGTTTTTTTCATGATAAATTATGGTTTGCTGATTGCAATTTTTCCACACAGTCACATGTTCATGATCCACAGAAATTCCAAGTCCGGCAACAGGCGCACCAAATTTATTATTAATAGCTCCTATTAAAGCAATACCACCCGAAGCACATTCACCTGTTTTGCTTAAATCAATGCATGTTGTTAGTTCAAATTCAGTTGATTTAATATCTTGTACAAGTAAACTTCCCAATAATTCGTTTTCGTTTGAAGCCGAAAGCATCAGTCCGTAATCACCGGTTGCGTAGCTTAAATTCTGACTATCCCTCCACTTCCATTTAGGATTTAATGCTCCCTTAAAATAATCCTCAAAATTTATTTTATTAATTTTTCTATTTTCAATCTGGTTGTTTTCGAAAAGTGGCCAATCATCATCTGACCAAACAATTTTTTCGAGAACTCCCTCCCTGCCAATATAAATTCCTTCCTTACTGCTATATGCATGGTAAAGAAGGAACAGGTCGTTCCCTTTTTTAACAACAGTTCCGGTTCCTGGGCATTTCCAATCCATATTATCATTTAAAATAGGATTCATTTTGTATTTTTCCCATGGCCCTAACAACGATTTTGAACGTGCCACTCCAATTTTATAATTACAAAACTCATCGCAGCAATCACCAGCAGAGTAATACATATAAAAAAAATCACCCACACGGAATAAGCTGGGCCCTTCAATGGAAATTTTCTCCCATTCCTGATCGCTCTTAATCAGCAAGTGTTTTTCACCCAATAAAGAATCTCTGTTTTCATTTATTTTTTGGGCCCAAATCAAACTCCTTGGATTTGCATCACTTGGAACTTCTTTCCATATAACAAAAAGAACATCTTTCTCATCACGAATTTCAAAAGCATCAATTGACCCGTTACCCTGCGAGACTATAGGACCATGGTCAACAAAGGGCCCCTCAGGTGTATCAGCCGATGCTAAAGCCACACATTCTTTATTTGTAGTTTTATCTCTTCCTGTATAATACACGAAAAGTTTATTCTGTTTTTCATCAAACGATAATTCAGGCGACCAAAAATTTGTGACAGCCCAATCAGGTGCCCCGCTTGGAAAAACATAGGAGATAAGCTCCCAATTTTCAAGATCGTCTGATTTGAATATTGGAAAAAGAGGCGACCATTTATTACTTGTAGTTGAAGCATAATAACTTTCACCAATTTTAACAACTGAAGGATTTGGCCGGTCACCAGGCAGAACTGGATTTTGAAGCAGATATTTTACTTCTGGTTGATTTGTACAACCATAAAAGAATGCCCCTATTACTATTACTATCGCAATAGTTATCAATCTGCATGAGCGATAAATTTTTGCAGGCCCGGTTGGTTTAGTTGTCTTCAATTTTTTTTCGTGGTTTAAAATTCAACAAATCTCCTCTAACTATTATACACTTATGTTTCAGAAAATACTCATTCACTTATAATCATTTTTACAATAAGAATAATTTTTCAAAAAGGGAGTCAATTGGTAGAAACGTTGTATAAAACAAAAATCATTAAAAAGAGTGAGTAAAAAAGCAACCAAAGGTGTACTGTTTACTGTGAAGTAGGATTGCTATTTCAAAAAAAATAAAATCAATCATTTACAAACCAATTAAAAAATGAAAAAAACAGTTTTATTTATTGCACTCAGTTTTATTCTGGGAACAGCATTTGCTCAATGGCAACCAACAGGTGAAAAAATCAAAACACAGTGGGCCGAAAAAATTGATATAAACAACGTTCTACCTGAATATCCCCGCCCGATAATGGAACGTACGGAATGGAAAAACATGAATGGCTTGTGGGATTATGCGATTACAAAGGCAGGTGCCAGTGAGCCACAGAATTTTGATGGACAAATACTTGTTCCTTTTGCCATTGAGTCAAGCCTTTCAGGAGTTCAAAAAGAAGTAGGTATTGAAAATGAGTTATGGTATAAACGCTCGTTTACAGTTCCTTCAAATTGGAAAAACAAACAAATCATCCTACACTTTGGAGCTGTGGATTGGAAATCGGACATATGGATAAACGATATAAAAATAGGATCGCACAAAGGTGGTTACACTCCTTTTTCGTTCAACGTAACTCCTTTCTTAAACAAATCAGGTGACCAAAAATTGGTTGTTAAAGTTTGGGACCCTTCGGAAAAAGGATATCAACCCCGAGGAAAACAAACCAGCAATCCTGAAGGAATTTGGTACACGCCGGTTACGGGCATTTGGCAAACAGTTTGGTTGGAGCCTGTAGCTGAAAAGCACATTAAAGCAATTCGCACAACACCAAATATTGACAACAATCGAATTTCCATCGAATTAGTAACTGAGGCAACAAATTTCGCTGACTTGTACGAAATAACTGTGATGGATGGCAAAACAAAAATTGCTTCAGCAAAAGCTTCGGCTTGCCAATCGGTTGATATTTCAATCCCAAATACAAAATTATGGAATACAAAAACACCTTTCCTTTATGACATTAAAGTAAACCTTATTAGTAACGGAAAAGTAGTTGACCAGGTGGATAGTTATTTTGCCATGCGGAAAGTTTCTTCAAAAAGAGATAAAAATGGCATTGTTCGTTTGCAGCTTAACAACAAAGATTTATTCCAGTTCGGACCACTTGACCAGGGTTGGTGGCCCGATGGATTATATACGGCACCTACCGATGAAGCCTTAAAATATGACTTAATTAAAACCAAAGATTTTGGTTTTAACATGATTCGCAAACACGTAAAAGTTGAACCTGCAAGATGGTACACGCATTGCGACCAAATGGGTATTTTAGTATGGCAAGACATGCCAAGTGGTGGAGATTCGCCACAATGGCAAAACAAAAAATATTTTGATGGGAATGAATTTAAACGAAGTGCTGAATCGGAAGCCAACTACCGTGCTGAGTGGAAAGATATAATGGACTACTTGTATTCAAATCCGTCGATTGTTTGCTGGGTACCATTTAATGAAGCATGGGGGCAATTTAAAACTGCCGAAATTGTAGAATGGACAAAAGCATATGACCCAAGCCGATTGGTTAATCCGGCAAGTGGGGGAAACCATTATCAGGTTGGAGACATGCTTGACCTTCACAACTACCCTGGCCCCGATATGTACTTATTTGATGGACAACGTGCCAATGTATTGGGTGAATATGGTGGAATTGGATTAGCACTTGATGATCACTTGTGGGCTACCGGACGTAATTGGGGATATGTACAGTTTAAAAATTCGAAAGAAGTAACAGATGAGTATGTAAAATATGGAGAGCAACTTTACAAGATGATTAAAGTTGGCTTTTCGGCAGCTGTTTATACCCAAACCACCGATGTTGAGATGGAAGTAAATGGGTTAATGACATACGACCGAAAAGTCATCAAAATTGACGAAAAAAGGGTATTTGAGATCAATCAAAAAATTTGTAATTCATTAAACGAATAACAATTATCATAGTTTAAAGTGAGTTCGATATAATACTAAATGCGTAACGCTTTGAATTTAAGAAGATAACCAAATGCGGGCGCGTCAAAATTGCGTGAATCGGGCTAATCCGTCAATTTGAAATACTGAAAAGCTTAATTTTGACAGGATTTTTCTTTGGTTCGTTTCTTTTCATCCGGGAAAAGAAATGAACTGGGGTGCGGGGCAAAGCCCCGTCCTTGCATAATGCCAGAAGGTCCTGAATAATATATTGCCATGTTCAAGTAAGTTTTTATATCGAACTCAGATTAATTTAGTTTTAAGACTCCCTGTTTCTCTCAGGGAAAATAAAAAAGCAGGTCCAATGGATCTGCTTTTTTATATAACGTGCAACTCCTATTTATAAATGTAACAATAAAAAAAATAGATTTTCAAAAAAGGATCATTCAATAAAACCCAATTTTTCATCAGGCAATTTCATAAAACACAATATGGCAGATTTGCACCTGCCATATTGTACTAATTTTAACTAAATTAATTAAACTACTTATCTATAAAAACCAATCCCTTCGAAATAATAATTAAACTGAATACCTTAACTATTTGAACCAGACAAAGTCAGTTTGAATAAATGCTGAGCAATTGTACCTTCCATTTTACGAGCTTCCTCAGTAATACTCCGGGTTTCTGAGAATCGCGAATAAAGTACAATAAGTCGAACTAAAAAGGCTATTCCTAAGGCCAATGCGCCAAAACTTAAAATTGATATAAAAAAATTCAATTTCCCGTCAAAAACAAATACTTCTTTTATAACCAAAAAAAATACCGCAAACAACAGGAATAAACTGCAAAATAAAGCAATTGAATTTTTTTGCTTTTTAGTTTTATTTTCCTCTCTTTCACATTTTTCGCGGTATTCGCTTGCCTCATTTAATTGGGCAATATCGATATGTTTTTCATCAACCATCTTCAAAAAGGTTTTAATTTAGTAATTAATAAATTTAAGCGTCCAACTGCAATATTAGGGTATTGCCTCTGCAATTTACGAACATATGCACCACAAAATCAAATTTTTAGCCAGCTTATATCTAATTAATTATCAACAACATACAGGCATGCCATAATACTTCGCTGTTAATAAGACAAAATCACCATCACGCAAATAACTGAACTACTGTTATTTACGACAAGATGAGATTTGCCTTTATTTTATACTATTCAATCTCTTAGAATAATTAAAAACCTCTGGAAAAACCTGAAAGTGTAAGCTAATGATGATTGGACCATCATCAATTAGTAATCGAGATGGTTTGAATATCAATACGAAATATTTCTTGCCCGCCTAACGATGGTTCAGGTAAGTCCGCATCAACAAATAAATTTCCATCAAGTATAACTTTAATGCCAGCTTTTTTAAACTCTTTTGAGAGTTCACAAGGATAGGCCACAATTATCTCATCAATTGTACCTTGCTTATGAATGTTAATTATAAATTCATTATAACTATTGTCAATTCCTACTATCCCGATAACATCTTTAAGTGATTCAATGATTTCATAGGATTGATTAATACAAGCTGTGTCTCTAACATCATCATTACACCCTGCTCCAAGTATAACCATACACAGCGGCAACAGAAACAGGAAAACAGTAAGTAGTTTTAATTTTTTAGGTTTCATTTTTTCTTTTTAATTGTTACAAAATTCTATTGATGCTGCAAACTGTGGAAATGTACATGGCTGAGTTGAAATATGATTTCCAAACTCTTCATATTCAAGAACCTTAAAATACTTCACATCTCCTACTTTTAATGTACCATCGTATAAATCCGGATTAAAAGATATTGTAGCGTTTTTCACAAGTTGTCCGTTTTCAGCTGACTCTGAAATTTTCATAATATTCTGACATCCAGCTCCCTGATTAAGGATTACTACCATTCCTTGGTAGCATTGTGAATTATGTTCATTTTCTTCGCATCCTGCGCCAAGCCCAAGTAAAGCCAAACTAAGCGGCAACAGAAGCAGCAATATTGTTAGTAGTTTTATCTTTTGAGGTTTCATTTTTTGAGAATTAAAGGAGTAATTAACTAGTAAAGAATAAATTTAGAATCCAGCATTGAAGAGTATGTGAAGGTAAACTTTGCTTTAGGCTCCTCTCCATGTGCATAGACCTCAAGGTTATACTCCCGGTTTTCCATTGAATCTATTACACAGTCAAGGTCAAAATCACACAAACAATTGGCGAGGTTGTAATCAAAAAATGTTACTTTTAATATTCCATCATTAATGGCAGCATAAGTTGTATCTAATCCAGCACAATTTATTCTTGCATTAATAAACTTAAGCCTAAGTTGATTTTCTCCTTCTGCTTTAAGTTCAACATACCGTTCCGTTTCTGATGATTTTAAAGATTCTTTGCAACCATTAAAATTTGTTTCAATTATTGAAAGAATTTTGTTTTCTAAAGGTGGCAATTCATTCTTTTCTTTTTGACAACTTGCCCCAACAAATAAAAAAAGCAGAATACCAGTACTAAGTTTTATAATTTTTGGTTTCATTTTTTTATATCGCAGATTTTGACTTCGTAAAGTCATTATTTAAACTCTATCTCTTTTATATCAATCTCTTGATAACCAGACATTCTCCAGCCACAATTCCATGAAGAACATAAAGTATCATATTTTAGAACTACTTCCAAGCTATCTTTCTGAAACTTAGAATCAAGGTTAATCGGTGAATATTCATTCGTATCAATTTTAACTATCCATCCACATCCATCAACTGACGGATTTCCATTATACAACACCAAACCTCCCATGTTTTTAAAATTCAATTCTTCATCATTACACCCTGCTCCTATTATTACTAAACAGAGCGGGAACAGAAACAAGAAAACAGTAAGTAGTTTTAATTTTTTGGGTTTCATTTTCTTTAGTTTTTAGATAATGGCTAGAACTAGAAGCTAATGGTTTTTATGCTTAGATGAATAAAGCTAACAAAAGGTTGCGAACTGGTATAGCGTAGTTTTACGTGTTGATAGATAACGAAGTTGGAAATTAAACCAAAGTAATTCCAAATTAACCGTTTCCTCACTAGCCAACAATCAGGAAAATACAATACCAATACGTGTATTACAAATCAATTATTTTTGAATTTCTGATTTAAACTTGTTTAAGTTTTTATGCAAGCCTTTATTCAGATCTACTCCAAAATACCTCTAAGAAGTTATTAACAATTGTTAATAACTCGTGTGAATTTTTGGTTAATTTAAAATTCAAAAAACACTTGACTTTAATATCATTTTTAATGTACATTTGATGTTATCAGGTGAGCGATAAATAGCAGCCCTTGAGTTAAGGAGAAGAAAAAAGTGACTTAGTTGGAACCGGATTCTGATCATACAGGTTTTCGGACCTGATTAACAAAAGAGCCGAAGTTTGAACAAGATTGGTCTGGAATCGAGTTCATTTAATCGCAAAGAAAATCAGACGTTCTTTATTGATTGAGTTATCCGTGCAGGAAACAAGAAAAAACTTCGGTTTTAGAAAGTTGAACTGCAAAACAAAAAAGGTGTCAAAACCTGGATTGTTTATTTCAGAGTTTAATATGCCGCAAGACATATTAAATGAATGGAACGGGAATAACACTTCGTCCGGGAAGGTAAACCGGAACACCGAGCGGACAACCGGAAAGTTTTACCGTAAAAAGTAAAACAGGAAGGTTAAGGGCTAAAATACATTTTAACGAATGTAAATTAGCCGGCCATGGAACCGTAGCCTGGCACGATAGGACACTTCGGTGGACTAAAGTGAATGGGAGCTATTCGAACAGAGTAGTTCCCATTTGTGTTTTTAAGAACTCTGTTTTTACCAATCTGTTGGTATTTCGAGACTGTAAAATGAACTCTGTCTAACAATATTAATTTTGTAACGACAGAGAAATTATGGAAAGCGAAGAATTTAAAGAGATGCGTGACAAAGCCATTGAGCAGTTACGCACAGGACAATCCCTAACAGGAAAAGATGGTGTTTTTGCACCTTTACTAAAAGAGTTTATAGAAAGTGCCCTTGATGCGGAGATGAATTCCCATTTGGATGATTTTGAGCGAATTTCAGGCAACAAGCGCAATGGGAAGAAAAGTAAAACCCTGAAAACCGATTCAGGAGAAATTGAGATTACTACACCACAAGACCGCAACAGCAGTTTTGAACCACAACTGGTGAAAAAACGGGAAACAGTACTGGCAGATAATCTTGCCCCAAAAATCATTGGGTTATATGGTCTGGGGATGAGTTTTCGTGACATCTCCAACCACATCAAAGAGATGTACGATGTAGACATCTCGCATTCCACATTAAGCGAGATAACAGAGCGAGTTATCCCACAGGTTAAAGCGTGGCAGAGCCGACCACTTGAATCGCTGTACACGATTGTGTGGCTTGATGCGATGCACTACAAGGTCAGGGATGAAGGCAGAGTGGTAAGCCGTGCTGTGTACAACGTATTGGCAGTAAACAAAGAAGGTCGAAAAGACCTGATCGGGATGTATATCTCCGAAAGTGAAGGGGCTAACTTCTGGCTTAGTGTACTGACCGACTTAAAATCCCGAGGAGTAGAAGATATTTTAATTGCCAGCATTGATAACTTGTCAGGATTTTCAGAAGCCATAGCAAGCATTTTTCCGAAAGTAGAAATACAGTCCTGCATCGTTCATCAGGTGCGGAACTCGTTGAAATACGTAGCCTCGAAAGACCAGAAGGTTTTCATGAAAGACCTGAAAAAAGTATATCAGGCGGTCAATAAAGACCAGGCAGAAACGGAACTTATCAATCTGGAAGAAAGATGGGGAAACAAATATCCCGTTGTCATCAAATCGTGGAATACCAATTGGGATAAATTATCGGCTTATTTTCAGTACGATGAGCAAATCCGCAGGCTCATTTACACGACCAATCCAGTGGAAGGGTTTCACCGTCAGGTACGGAAAGTAACCAAAACAAAAGGTGCTTTCCCCAACGATATGGCTTTACTGAAACTGATTTATCTGGCAACTGAAAATATCTCTAAAAAATGGACCCAGCCACTCCAGAACTGGGGGCTTACGGCACAACAACTGAAAATAAAATTTGGCGACAGAATGAAACTTGACCTCTGATTTTAATCTCTAAAAAGCAAAGAAAGAACAAGATTCAAAACCTGTCAAGGGTATATGAACGGCTCGTGCCTCACCGCCCTTGACAGAACTCAAATCCCGTTCAAAAAAGCTTTTACGATTAATAATCCAGAAAATAAATTAAATTTGAATGAAAGAAAATTACCAGACAGAGTTTAGATTACACTCCCGGTATTTCTGAATGCACCTCTTCAGAAAAATGAATGCCATAATTTTCCAATTCATTTAATACGGGCTCGTATATTCCCTTTACAGTTGGGATGTACAATCCTATTAAATCCAACTGCTTTGTTAGGATTAGTTTTGCAGCTACACCCATTGGCAAACCAACAGTTTTCGACATGGCAGTATGTTCATTATCTTCGCCAACAACTACCATCGAAGAAGTGATTTTAACAGGATTTTGAGAAGTTTTATCATTATAGATTATTTTATGCCACATTACCGTCATGTCTTTATCGTGAGGTTCAAGATGCCATTTTTGTTTTAAGATATGCTCTAATATCTGCGCAGGAGTTCCCTTTTTGAGCCCAATAGGTGTTTTATCAAATATCCCCAGCCAATTAAGTTTTCCTATAATTTCTGAATCCAAATCAATGTGCATGGCCCGGTACAATTTTGTATCCACCGAATCAGTTTGGTGGTAGTACAAAAACGAATTAATAAATTCCCGATTCGTCATATTCTCCAAATCCTCCATATAGTACGAATCGTCGGTAAGTCCCAATTTCACAAATACATCCCATGCGCGGCAAAATCCAGGCCGGCGTAATGTCCCACGATAAACAGTAGGAATTCCCTGCAAATTATATTTTTCGATGTATTTTAATGAATCGCGGTTAGCATACCCTTCGAACTTACCATACCCTTTAATATCCAACAATTCAGTTCGGCGGAAAAGCCGGTTGTAAGGAATATATTTTATTTTTCCTTCCTGAATAAATTTAGCTGGCCCATCCTGCCCTGCCAAAACTACATTTCGTGGATTCCATGTAAATTTATAATGCCATGGATTAGTATCCGATTCGGGTGCTATTAGTCCACCGGTAAATGATTCGAAACACAATATTTTATGGCCTTCATTTTTTATTTTATTGATAAGCCGCATTGCCGACATATGGTCGAGTCCCGGATCCAGGCCCATTTCGTTCAGAAACAATAAATTTTTATCTCTAATTTCATTCTCCAGATCCTTCATTTCAGCCGATTCGTATGAAGCTGAAAGAAATGGTTTTGAAAATTTCACACATGATTTTGCTACAAATTTATGAAATCGGGCTGGAAGCATGGAAATAACAAGGTCGGCACTTTGAATTTCATTTTCACGCACTAAATCGTCCTTAATATTTAACTCTGATAAAATTACATTTGAGCCATATTTACCTTTTAAATGGCCTGTTTTTTGATCAGCAATTGTCATTTTCCAATCAAACTCTGGTGCCAAATTTTCTAAATACCTAATTAACGTTTTACACGACCGCCCTGCTCCAAAAATCAAAATTTTCTTCATGGATATAATTTAAAATATTTGCCTCCAATTATTGAGCATTTATAAAACACTTTTCTTAAATACTAAACTTTATTCCCTGTGCCAAAGGCAATTCTGTGCCATAATTTATGGTATTGGTTTGGCGGCGCATGTAGGCTTTCCAGGCATCGGAACCAGATTCACGGCCACCACCAGTGTCTTTTTCACCACCAAAAGCACCTCCAATTTCAGCACCCGAAGTTCCAATATTTATATTTGCTATTCCACAATCAGATCCTTCACAAGAAAGAAATTTTTCAGTTTCCAGAATGTTTTTTGAGAACATCGCCGATGATAATCCTTGCGGTACATCGTTATGAATTTGTATAGCTTCGTCGATGGTTTGGTAACGAATCATATATAAAATTGGAGCAAATGTTTCTTCTTGTACAATCTTAAAACTATTTTTTACTTCAGCAATACACGGATTTACAAAACATCCCGATTCATAACCATCACCTTTTAAAACATATCCACCGGTAATAATCACCCCTCCTTCTTCTTCAACTTTCTGAATAGCTGATACAAAATCATTTACAGCCCAGGTATCAATAAGTGGGCCAACCAGCGTTTTTTCATTTAAGGAATCGCCTATTGGCAATTGTTTATATATTTCAACCAACTTTTGTTTTACTTCCTCATAAATTGAATCATGCACAATAATCCTGCGTGTTGATGTACACCTCTGCCCACATGTTCCAACTGCGCCAAAAACCACAGCCCTTAGAGCCATTTCTTTATCTGCTTCAGGAGTTATAATTATGGCATTGTTGCCTCCCAGTTCAAGAATCGATTTGCCAAGCCGTTCGCCAACTAATCGGCCAACTTTATTTCCAATTTTTGTTGAACCGGTAAATGAAATAAGTGGAATATTTTTATCACTTAACATATCGTCACCCAGGTATTTTGAACCTGCTATAACCAGATTCAAAACCCCCTCCGGAACGTTGTTTTCTTTTAAAACTTTTTCGACAATATTATGAACAGCAATAGCACATAAAAAAACTTTCGATGAAGGTTTCCAAACCACTACATCGCCGCAGATCAATGCCAACATTGAATTCCATGCCCAAACAGCAACCGGAAAATTAAACGCTGAAACAACACCCACAATCCCAAGTGGATGATACTGGTCGTACATACGGTGTTTTGCCCGCTCCGAATGCATTGTAAAACCATAGAGTTGCCTTGATTGCCCAACTGCAAAATCACAGATATCAATCATCTCCTGAACTTCGCCGAGTCCTTCCTGGTAAATTTTCCCCATTTCGTACGAAACCAGTTTCCCCAATGGCTCTTTGAATTTACGTAATTCATTACCTATACATCGTACTATTTCGCCACGTTGTGGAGCAGGCACCATTCGC
Organism: Prolixibacteraceae bacterium; assembly: GCA_963666575.2. Lineage (GTDB taxonomy): Bacteria > Bacteroidota > Bacteroidia > Bacteroidales > Prolixibacteraceae > JABMQB01. Next base: position 203,835 of record CAXXYG010000012.1, on the reverse strand, counting down.
CATTTCTTAAATGCATTATTAGCAAGGCTTATTGTTGATTTATAATCACTAAGCGTTGCCTGTCTCACACTACCAATCAATTCCCCATTATTTGGAGAAAAAGAGTTTATGATTTCTCCTTTGGTAGAATTCCACTCTGTTCCCGTACACAATCCTTTGTTAATTTTTTTTATTCCAAGTACCGAGAACATTTCTATTACTTCATTGTTATTATCTGCCATATCTATTTACTTTTATGCCTCTGTTCTAAATTATTAAATAAAAAGGTAACTTGTGATAATTATTTGATTTATTCTTTATTTTAAATTCTAAAAATTACTTAGAAAATGGCAACAAAAACACAAAAAAAAGGATTTGGAACACTGCCGGTTTTTTTTACTGCAATTTCAACAATTCTTGGTGCGATACTTTTTCTTAGATTTGGTTTTGCGATTGGTACAGTAGGTTTTTGGGGTGTAATTTTAATTATAATTCTCGGGCACCTGGTAACCATCCCAACCGCCCTTGCAATCTCAGAACTGGCAACCAATAAACGGGTTGAAGGAGGAGGCGAATATTTTATTATTTCGCGTTCGTTTGGATTAAACATAGGGGCAACTATAGGCATAGCCCTCTATTTTTCACAAGCCATAAGTGTTGCCTTTTATGTTATTGCATTTACTGAGGCATTTGAGTTTTTTTTCAATTATATATCTGCCGATTTTGGATTTATTTTACCGAGGCAGGCTATTAGCATTCCGGTAATGTTGGGCTTGGCTGCATTAATCCTTAAAAAAGGTGCCAACCTGGGTGTAAAAGCCCTTTATTATGTTGTTGGAGTTTTATTTCTTTCCATCGTATTATTTTTTTTAGGCTCAACTGAATATGCCTCAACCGGAGGATTTTCATTTGCCACTGCTGAACTCCGCAACCCTCAAGATTTTTTTATAGTTTTTGCCATAATTTTCCCTGCCTTTACCGGAATGACTGCCGGAGTAGGATTATCTGGCGACCTTCGAAATCCTGCAAAATCAATACCCCTGGGGACAACTGTTGCCACTATAACGGGTATGATAGTTTATTTTTTCATTGTGTATAAACTGGCCCTCGAAGCAAGCCCCGAAGACTTGGTTGGAAATCAACTAATTATGAGCAAAATTGCGATTGGAGGTGCAATTATAATTCCGTTGGGATTAGCTGCTTCAACCATTTCATCAGCTCTTGGTTCGATTATGGTGGCACCCCGAACATTACAGGCTCTTTCAGGAGATAAATCGTTGCCTTCAAAACACTTAAATGCCTGGCTTTCAAAAGGGCGGGATTCAGACAACGAACCCATAAACGCATCGCTTGTTACATCAATTATTGCACTGATATTTGTGGCAATGGGTTCGGTAAATGCTGTGGCATCAATTATTTCCATGTTTTTTATGGTTACTTATGGTTCATTGTGCCTTATTTCAGTATTAAATCATTTTGGTTCATCTCCATCCTATCGTCCATCATTTAAATCAAAATGGTATATATCGTTAGTTGGATTTGTGACCTCAGTATGGGTTATGTTTAAAATTGATTTTTTATATGCATTTGCATCGATAGTTGTGATGGTATTGTTTTATGTATTTATCAATTATTACCACAAAACTCGAAAAGGACTTCAATCGATTTTTGCCAATGCTATTTTTCAGTTAAACAGAAACCTACAGGTTTTTCTTCAGAAATCGGCAAGTAAAAATAAATTCAGGGAATGGCGTCCAAGTGCCATTTGTATTTCGCAAGATTCATATGAACGGAAAAATGCTTTTCAATTGCTAAACTGGATTTCGTACAAATATGGTTTTGGAACCTACCTTCACCGAATTGATGGTTATTATTCAAAATCCACATTCAATCAAGCAACCGAGGACTTAAAAAAACTGTTAAACAGTTACGATAAAATTGGCAACCATGTTTATATCGACACCATTATTTCCCCTTCGTATACCTCAGCAATTGCGCAAGCGATACAAGTTCCGGGAATTGCCGGAATGGAAAACAACATGGTTATTTTTGAATACAACAAAGAAAAACCCGATAACCTTTCTGATATAGTAGATAATTTTGCCCTTGTCCATTCAGGTAATTTTGATATCTGCATTTTGGGCAGTAGCAAAGTGAAAATTCATCCTGAAGATGGTATTCACATTTGGATAAAAACTGCTGATGCTGAGAATGCCAACCTCATGATTTTGTTAAGTTTTATAATTACAGGGCACCCTGATTGGAAAAAAGCGGAAATTAAAATTTTTAATATTTGTACTGCCGAAGACAAAAAAGCAACCGAAAAAAGAATGTACGAATTGGTTACAAGCGGGCGCCTACCCATAACAACTAAAAATATTGAAGTTATTGCTGAAAGTATGGAACTATCTTCAAAAGCCCTCATCAATTCAAAATCAAATAATGCAGCTCTTACTTTTATTGGTTTCAGGTCGGAAACCTTAAAGCATGAAAAAGAATCAATATTTATGGGTTACAATGATCTTGAAACAGTTTTATTCATTAATTCGAACAGCAGTAAAGAGATAAAATAGAAAAAGCTACTCCGCTTATGCTGATGGTTAATTCAATTTAAAAACTTATCATTTTTCTGATTTTGTTTTTTGTACTTTTGATGCATGATTAAAAAAACAATTAGCGAGTCTCAGGTATTAGAAAATTTGGGAATAGAAAAGCTGAACGATATGCAAATTGCAGCTATTGCAGCTTTTGAAAAGGAATCTGATATTGTGCTAATATCTCCTACAGGAACCGGAAAAACCCTTGGTTTTTTATTACCCCTGTTCCAATCGTTCGATAATTCAGCTATAAACATTCAAGCTGTAATATTGGTGCCTGCCCGCGAGCTAGCAATACAAATTGAATCGGTATTTAAACAAATGTCTACCGGATTTAAAGTAAACTGTTGTTATGGAGGGCATTCAATTACAACCGAAATCAACAACTTATCAGTGCCTCCTGCATTGTTAATAGGCACACCAGGGCGAATTAATGACCTTATTGGCAAAGGGCATTTGAACTTAAAAAATGTTAGCACCATTATTTTGGATGAATTTGATAAATCTCTCGAATTAGGTTTTCAGGAGGATATGACAAAAATAATGAGTCAAATGCCAGCCATTCAGAAACGGTTTCTTACCTCAGCTACCAAAATGAAAAAAATTCCGGAGTTTGTTGGAATGAAAGAAGTTCATAAATTAAATTTTACAAAATCAGATACAACCGAATTACAACTTGAAATAAAAAAAGTGTTTTCTGACTCAACAGAAAAACTTCCCGCCTTATTAAAGTTGATATGTAAATTGGGCAACCAGTCAATACTGGTATTTCTTAATCACCGCGATGCAGTAGAACGGGTAAGTGATTTTTTAAATGACGAAGGTATCATTCACGGTTTTTACCATGGAGGGCTTCAACAAAAGGACAGAGAAAGGGCATTGACAAAATTTCGTAACGGCAGCGTTAAAATACTGGTCACCACCGACTTGGCTTCAAGGGGGCTTGATATTCCTGAAATAGAATCAATTGTTCATTACCACCTGCCATTAACCGAAGAAGCATACACACACCGTAATGGCCGTACAGCTCGAATGCACAGCTCAGGAAAAGTATTTGTAATTACTACTCAGGAAGATAAATTACCTGACTTTATTGACACCAACCTTCCAATTGAAAAATTACCTGAAATAATTAATTTACCCGAAAAACCTGAATGGGTAACCATTTACATCAGTAAAGGGAAAAAAGAAAAAATTAACAAAATCGACATTGTTGGATTCCTAATAAAAAAAGGGCACTTAAAAAAGGATGAATTGGGATTGATTGAAGTAAAAGACCTACTGTCGTATGCAGCTGTAAAAAGGGACAAAGTGTATGAACTTCTCAAGAAACTCAAAAACGAAAAAATTAAAAACAGGTCGATTAAAGTAACCATAGCACGATAAACTATTCATAATTTAAAATACATTATATTTAATACGAAAAATAAATGTATGGCAATACCAGTTGAATATCAGGTTTTAATCGGAACTGCAGTTGGTGGTTTATTAATTACAGCTTACAGATTTTTAAAAACTCAAAGCTTAAAAGATCCCGAAGAATCACAAAAAATATCAATCATTGCAATAATTCTGGGAGTACTTATTATTATCCCTTTTTTAGGAGTTATTGGATTAGCTATTGCTTTAGTTGCCTTAAAAAAGAAAAAAAGGAAAATCCTTCCAATAATTGCTTTTGTAATAAATCTGATTGCTACATTGTTGTGGTTAGCAGTAATTATTTTCGGCCCCTGATAAACTACGGCAATAGCCTATCACATTTAATAGTTTGATTTCAACCCACAATTTTTATACTTTTAGCCAACAATTTAAGAAACAATGTTTAGTAAAAGATTACCAAATACAATGGCATTATTATTTGTGCTTTTAGTATTCACTGCAAATGCACAACCAAACAAAAAGCCAGGAAATACTTCACCAAAATTAGTGGTTGGAATCGTTATAGAGAATATGCGCCCTGATTATATCCAAAGGTATTGGGGTAAATTCCAGGATGGAGGATTTAAAAAGTTATACCATGAAGGAGCTGTTTGCAACAACTTTAAAATTGAACAACACATTCAGAATTATGCTTCAGGAACAGCTACATTATATACAGGAGTTACTCCCTCGACACATGGAATAATTGACAAAGTATGGTACGACAGATTAAAAGAAAAAGAGGTAAACTGTACTTTCGATGATTTCTATTTTACTGTTGGTGGCGATACCGATGCTGGCAAAGTTTCACCGAACAAATTAATGGTTAATACATTTGGAGACAACCTAAAAGTTTTTTCTCAGGGAAAATCAAAAGTGTTTAGTTTGGCATTAAATGCCGAATCAGCGGCCTTTTCAGCCGGGCATGCTGCCGATGGTGTTTTTTGGTTCGACAATAAAACCGGGCGAATGATTTCCAGCTCATTTTATATAAACCTTTTCCCCGATTGGGTAAGGATTTTTAACTCTCAGGGACTGGCCGAACAATACGCTTACCGCAACTGGACTACTCTCCTACCTATAAACACATATACAGAAAGCCTTGAAGACGAATATCTACTGGAAAAAGGGTATTATAATCAATGGAATACTTTTCCACACACCATTACCAAATATGTAAAAAAAGCAAATTCACTTGCACCTGTTAAAACTACACCCTTCGGCAACCAGATAATTTATGATTTTGCTACCGAATTATTTAACAGTGAAGATGTGGGAACCGACAATTACACTGATTTAGTAAACATTGTATTCTCATCAATGGATTATGAAAATGGTTCCTTTGGGCCAGCATCAGTCGAAATGGAGGATATTTACCTGAGGCTTGATCAACATATTGCAAATCTGATTCAACTACTGCTTAATAAATATGGTAAAAATGAAATCATTATATTCCTTACGTCAAATACTTCGGCATCGTACCCAGTCAATTATTTAAAAGAAGAATTTAAACTGGCTGTAGGAAATTTTTCGCCCGAAAGTGCTTTTTCACTCTTAACATCATATCTTAATCTGACTTATGGCGATGAAAAGTGGATTGAGAACATTTCGGGGCAACAAGTTTATTTAAACCACCGGTTAATTGAGGCAAAGAATATCAATAAAGAAAAAATTATTGATAATGCAGCCACGTTCATCAGTCAGTTTGAAGGAATAAAAGCTGCCCTCACGGCTTCTGTCCTTGAAAAAGGAGCCTCGTTAGAATCAGCCAATTCAGAGGTATATGTATCTTTCAAAAAAAATATATCGGGCGATTTTTGCTACATACTTGAAGAAGGATGGCAACCATCGTACAAATACGACCAAATTAACTATACTGACCAAAGCCATATTCCTCTTATATTTTTTGGGAAAAACATACAACCTTCAATAATAAATAAAAGGCACACCGCCATCGACCTGGCTCCAACGATTTCATATCTGATGGGAATTCCGGTTTCCGACAAAAACAAGGGCAATTTAATTGAAGGGCTCTTTAAATAATACAGAAAGGTTATTTCCGTTTTTTAAACAACCTGTTATTTTTAGCAACCACATCGATAGCTGAATCAAGCACAGCAAGTTCTCTTGCTTTTTTAGGAAGTTTTATTAACTCAAGCTGGACATCAATTATCGTATCAGCTCGTAAAGTAAACTCACGCGAAACACTTTTAAATTCACCTTCAGTAAAAAGTAAATTAATCTCGCCACTGTTTAATAGTAATTTAAAATTACCATCACCATCCGAAATTGTACCTATTCCTGTATTTTTATCAAGAATATTAACATCCGCCACTTTTTCTCCGGTTTGAGTATTTATAACAAAACCATCAACTGAATATTTTTGTGCCTGACTAAAGGGAGATAAAAAAAGTAAATAGAAAATTAATCCTAGAATTGTAACATTTTTTTTCATTGCTTTCTGATTTCAAGGGCTTCAGCTTTTTATGGCTAGTAAAAAACTGAAAAATTGTTTAATTGTTTTCTGCTTCTATTTTAGAGACAATTGAATTATCCTAAAGGTTGCTTTATAAAGACGATTTTTTCAAAAAAATATTTTAACCATTCCGTTTTTATTTTTTAATCCGTTAAAATCCATGATTTTCCTACTCCATATAAAAACTGCTCTATAACAGTTAATGCTGAAGTAATTATTTATATAACAATTATCTTAAAACACAATTTTTCTTTTATTTGGACTTATTCTACTTTACACTCCATGTATTATGTTGAAAAACAGAATAATCACATACAAATATTCTAGCTTTTACAAAATCATGTTACTATTTTTGAACATGCTAAATAAAGAAAAATTGCTTTATTTAGATATAAGTCCACTGACCATGCCTTAACTGGCCTTCTGTTTTTTTCAATTACCCAAATAATCAACAATTAATACAAATTATCAAAATTCTCTACATGAACCCAATTCAGACCCTTATCAAAGACCTGGCTAATGAACATGGCAGGAACAGGGAGAGTCTCCTACCCATTATGCAGGGGGTAGTTGAACAAGAAAAGTATTTATCGGAATATTCGATGGTAGAAATTGCCAGAGAAATTGATATTCCGGCTGCCGAAGTTTTTGGTACTGCAACTTTTTATTCATTTCTGGAAGCAAAAAAAATGGGGCAATACATCATTAGGGTGTGCAAAACCATTACTTGCTCAATGAAAGGTAAAAATCAGATCCTGTTTGCCATTCAGGACATGTTAAAAATAAAATTGGGAGATACTACGCCTGATGGAAAGTTTTCATTACTTGAAACAAATTGCCTCGGATGGTGCCATAAAGCGCCTGCAATGTTAATAAACGACGAAGTTTATACTGAGCTTACTCCTGAAAAAGTAAGGGAAATTCTTTCGAAACACATGAAGAACAATGTTCAAAACTAAAGGAAACAATTATGGCAAATTCATATCAACTTAAAAGAGCCGATTTTGTTTTCAGAAATGAAAACGATTGGGAAAAAATACTCAACGCAACTATCAAAAAGAAGCCACAAGAGATTATCAATGAATTGATGAGCTCTGAATTAAAAGGACGTGGCGGTGCCGGTTTCCCTACAGGATTAAAATGGAAATTAGCTTCCGAAGCTGAATCAGATGAAAAATATATTATTTGTAATGCTGACGAAGGTGAACCTGGCACTTTTAAAGACAGAGAAATTTTAACAAAAGTACCATATAAGGTATTTACTGCAATGGCAGTAAGTGGTTATGTTACAGGCGCTAAAACAGGCTACATATACCTTCGGGGCGAATACAAATATTTAAAACCCGAATTATTAAAAGCCCTCGATGAATTCCATTACTATTGTAAAGAAATTAATCTTGATTTCGAAATTAATATATTTTTAGGTAGCGGAGCATACATATGTGGTGAAGAAACTGCCCTAATGGAATCAATGGAAGGCAAACGTGGTGAACCACGCAATAAACCACCATTTCCTACATATAAAGGTTACAAAGGAAAACCTACCGTAATAAATAATGTAGAAACATTAGCCCATACTTTTACAATTTTTAAATATGGAGCCAAAAAATTCTACGACCTGGGTGTTCAATTCTCCCGCGGCACAAAATTATTTTCGGTATCAGGCGATACGCCAAAACCAGGTATTTACGAACTGGAATTAGGAATGAGCCTTCAGGATTTTGTTTATGAATTTGGCGATGGTGATACTAAAGCAGTGCAGGTAGGTGGAGCATCCGGTTTTTTGGTACCACGCAAAGCCTTTAAAGACGCCGCTATTGGCTTCCAGGGTAAACTAACAGGTATTTCACTCCCAACCGGAGGTTCAATGATGCTTTTTAACAGTTCCCGATCAATGTTTAATGTGTTGGACAATTACCTTGAGTTTTTCCGTGAAGAATCGTGCGGGCAATGTACACCTTGCCGGGTTGGATGCCAACAACTTTTAATAGGAATTAAAGCTGTTAAAAGAGGTGATAAACCCGCTTCGTACCTTGAAAAATTATTAAGATTAACCGAAACTATGCAATATACCGCTAAATGTGGTTTAGGGCAATCGGTGGCCAACTCATTTTCTTCAATTGTTGAAAATTTCAGAGAAGAAATGATCTATTAATTATCAACTTGTTAATACGAATATTATGTCAAAAAAAGTAAAAATAAATATAAACGGTTTTCCGGTTGAAGTAGATAAAGGAGTTACCATCCTTGATGCTGCAAAAAAATTGGGAATTACCATTCCAACTTTATGTTACCACAAAGACTTATGCGTTGCTGGAAACTGCCGTGTGTGTGTTGTTGAAATTGAAGGGCAGAAACGCCTTTCGGCTGCTTGCGCAACCCCTTGCGAAGAAGGATTGGAAGTTAGGACAAACAGCCTGAAGGTTAGGAATTCAAGAAAACACATCATTGAATTATTGCTTTCGGAACACAACGCCGATTGTACAAAATGTTACCGAAATGGCAACTGTGAGTTACAGGAATTAGCTTCGGAATACAAAATAATGACACAGGATTTTATCGAATTGGTCCCATTTAAAAATTACACCATCGATAATTATTCGGCTTCGATAATGAAGGACGACAGCAAATGTATCAGGTGCCAACGTTGTGTTCGTACATGTGCCGAACTTCAGGGAGTTAATGCATTAACCGTCGCCCACAAAGGAGATGAGATGAAAATCACTACCTTCTTTGAAAAAGCAATGAGAGATGTGGTATGCACCAACTGCGGACAATGTATAAACCACTGCCCTACGGGCGCATTGGTCGAAAAAAATTACATCGAGGAGGTTTGGGAAGCAATCGCTAATCCTAAAAAACATGTCATCGTTCAAACAGCACCTGCCGTACGCGTAGGATTAGGGGAAGAACTTGGAATGCCTCCAGGAACAAGGGTAACCGGCAAAATGGTAGCCGCCTTAAAACGACTGGGATTTGACTCAGTATTGGATACCGATTTTACTGCCGACCTGACAATTATGGAAGAGGGCACAGAATTACTTACCCGCCTGAAAAAAGCATTGGTCGACAAAGACGAATCTGTTGCTTTACCAATGGCCACATCCTGTTCACCAGGCTGGATAAAATACATCGAACACATGTATCCTGAGCATTTGGATAAATTATCGACCTGCAAATCGCCCCAGCAAATGTTTGGAGCATTGGCTAAAACATATTATGCGAAGGCACGCAACATCGAACCGGCTGATATTGTTTCCGTATCGATTATGCCTTGTACTGCCAAAAAATTCGAAGCATGGAGGCCTGAAATGCATGACAGTGGCTACCGCGATGTTGATTATGTTTTAACAACCCGCGAATTAGCTATTCTGATAAAACAAGCAGGGCTTGATTTTGACAAACTTGAAGATGCTAAATACGACAGGCTGATGGGTGATTCAACTGGGGCTGCTGTTATTTTTGGTGCCACAGGTGGTGTTATGGAAGCAGCTTTACGTACTGCCTATGAAATAGTTACTGGCCGCGAAGTTCCATTCGAAAACCTGGATATTACTCCGGTAAGAGGAATGGAAGGAGTTAGAGAAGCATCTATCAAAATTGAAAACCCAGTCAAAGAATGGGCATTCCTTGATGGTGCAGTATTAAAATGTGCGGTAGCTCATGGATTAGTTAATGCTAAAAAAGTAATGGATGCTATTAAATCGGGTGAAGCCGATTACCATTTTATCGAATTTATGGCTTGCCCTGGTGGATGCCTTGGTGGTGGGGGCCAACCTATACCAACCAATCCTGAAATTCGCAGAAAACGTGCCGAAGCCATTTATGCTGAAGATGGAGGTAAAGCTATCCGAAAATCCCATTTAAATCCTGAGGTTCAAAAACTATATAAAGATTTCTTAAAAGAACCACTTGGTGAAATTTCGCATCATCTTCTACATACCAAATACACTAAACGAGATCGATTTTAGGTAATTGTTCTTAATGATTTAAAACCCGGTAAATATTTGCCGGGTTTTTTATTACTTTGTTCTTTCAAAAAAAAATAGAATGAACACCCATATTAAAACAATCCTTTCACCTGTAGGCAACTTACGCCTCGAGTCAGACGATTCAGGATTAACTTCTATCCAATTTGTTGGTGAAAAAATTGAAAATACACTTGAGAGCTCACAAATACTAACCGAAACCGAGATACAACTTAATGATTACTTTTCAGGAAATAGAAAAACATTTGACATCCCTCTTAATCCTAAAGGCACAACATTTCAAAAAGAAGTTTGGGATTATGTAAAAAAAATAACCTTTGGCAAAACAGCATCTTATCTCGACATTTCAAAACAAATGGGGTCAATTACTTATACCCGTGCTGTTGGAATGGCCAATGGAAAAAATCCTATTCCAATTATAATTCCATGCCATCGAATAATTGGCACCAATGGAAAATTAACAGGATATGCCGGGGGATTGGAAAGAAAAAAATGGCTATTATTACACGAACAAAAAAATGAAAGCCACGGGCGATTGTTTTAATTCAAACCTTTTGAAAATGTACAAAAACACACTTCTTATTTTTTGCTTTACAATTTCATTCTCCATTGTCTCCGGTGTGGAACGTTATGCCGAAGTTATAACCGATTCAGTTGAAGTTCAAACGCATATATATACAACCATTAAAGGAGAAGAACTTGGCCTTGACATCTACCTGCCCGCCTTTGATGCTGAAGAAAAAAGAGCAACTATTATTTATGTTCATGGTGGAGGATTCTCTGGAGGAACAAGGGAGGCAGGGACTGATTTTTGCACCACCATGTCGAAGCTTGGTTATGTAGCTGTTTCAATGTCGTACAGGCTAACACGTAAAGGAACACCCGAAGGTTTTGGGTGTGATTGCCCCGTAATTGATAAACTAAGTACTTTTTCTGCTTCTGTGTCCGATATACAGGATGCCACATTTTTCCTGATTCAACACCGTGAAGAGTTTGGCATCGATCCACAAAAAATCATTCTATCGGGCAGTAGTGCTGGTGCCGAAGCCATATTAAATGCAGGCTATATGCCTCCGATGTGTTACGATTTACCATCAGGTCCTGTTTCATATGCAGGATTAATTTCAATGGCCGGTGCAATCCCTGATACAACAGTAATCTATGACGAATCGGCTATACCATCTATGTTTTTCCATGGAACATGCGATAATCTTGTCCCTTATGCCACTGCCCCTCATCACTATTGCAATAAAAACAAAAAAGGGTATTTAATATTGCATGGCTCTTATACATTAGCTCAAAAATTACACGAATTGAGTATTCCATATTGGTTACATACAACTTGTGGTGGCGGCCACGAAATGGCCGGAAAACCAATGACAAAGTATATTGAAGATATAAAAACATTTTGCTACCAATACGTTGTAAAAGGTGAAGGTGAATATAAAACCATCATAATCAAAGGCGATCAAACTAAATGCAATTACGAACAATTTGATTTTTGTAAAGAATGAAGAAGCTACTTTTTTTGCTGTTTATTTTAGCGGTTACTCAAATTTCAGCACAGGATATAAATATTGTTTCTTATAACATCAGGTACAATACTCCAAATGATGGAATTAATGCATGGCCCAACCGCACTGAGATGGTAACAGGGCTACTTCAATTCCACGAAGCCGGTATTTTTGGGTTGCAGGAGGCTTTATACGGACAAATAAAAGACATCGAAAATAAAATGCCAAATTACGCGTGGTTTGGAACCGGACGTGATGATGGTGATAAAGAAGGTGAATTTTCTCCCATCTTTTATAACAAAAATTTATTTACCCTTGAAAAAAATGGTCAATTCTGGCTTTCGGAAACACCTGATAAACCAGGGCTTGGGTGGGATGCCGCCTGTAACAGGGTGTGTGCCTGGGGAAAATTTACCCAGATAAAAACAAATAAACAATTTTTTGTTTTTAATACCCATTTCGACCACATGGGTGATACAGCCCGAGCCAATTCAGCCATTTTAATTTTGAAATTTATTGGTGAAATAACCGCCAAAGAAACACTACCCGTAATTTTAACCGGCGATTTTAATTTAACTCCAGACGAGCTTCCAATTACACTTATTAAAAAAGAATTAAACGATAGCCGTGAAATTTCGGTTGAACCACCTTACGGACCTGTTGGAACTTTTAATTCCTTCGATTATAATCACCCTCTTGATAAAAGAATTGACTATGTTTTTGTAAATAAAAAAGTTAAAGTATTAAAATACGCAGTACTTTCCGATTCAAAAGAAAACAGGTATCCATCAGACCATTTGCCTGTGTTTGTAAAAATTTCGACTAACTAATTTTTAATTGAAATAAAAGGGGCATTTTTCTTTCAGGCATTCCTTTTCATTTAAAGTTGAAAAAGTACATTGAATGTTATCTGCCATATTAAGTTGAATACTCATTCTTTCTTTTAATAACCTGCTTGCTTCAAGAAGAGATATAAATGTTACCCGCTTACAACAACGTGGGCCGCCATATTTTGCCATTGACAGTAAACTAGTACCAACCATTGAGTTATTCAAATCCCACTCAATTACACTTAATGGAGTTGCTCCGGTAATAGTGCTAATAAAAATACCAGTACCCACTGCAGCGCCACAACTACCATGTGTTCCGCAAAAACCTCCCGGGACTTTCTCAGCCCTGTTTTTTGCCACCTTCAGCCAATCTTTCAACTTTTTAGTTTTTTTTATCGATTTACTATATGCCGCCAACAAAACAGCAGGTATCAAAAAATGATGATCGGGGCAATGCATTTTAAAATTGGGGGCTTTCATTAAAGTTGCAGCAATATCAACAGGATTATAACCAGGAAAAGTCAAACAATAATCCTCGATTAGATTCCAAATTTCTTTTGTTAAACACTCTTTGCAGATAAAATGGTGATCAACACAAATTTCAGTTGTTTCCTCTGTTTTGAAACAATAAATACAAGTTTGTTTTGCCTTACAGTTTAGCAATTCTTGCGTACAATAAAAACATTTTGACATAGGAAATATAAACTTTTTAATTATTACGTTTTTATCTATTTCAAAAATACTTAACATACAAGTATATTCCAATAATTCCGCCCTTTGTGGGTCATTATAATTAACTGCTCCTAACTTACATGGTTTATTTGCATTTTAACAATAATTACTTTTTCTTTAAAGTTATGCTGAATACGATAGGCGAAACCATCATTGCTATTTCCAATTGGATTTGGGGAACACCAGTATTAATACTTCTTTTGGGAGGAGGGCTCTACTTTCTTCTTTATTCAAGGTTAGTTCCATTTCGCTATTTAGGCCATGCGTTAAAAATCCTTACCGGAAAATACGACGATCCCAACGAGCCGGGACAACTCAGGCACTATCAGGCGTTATCGACTGCGCTTGCCGGAACAGTAGGCATGGGAAATGTGAGCGGTGTGGCTGTTGCTATTACCATGGGTGGCCCTGGAGCCATTTTTTGGATGTGGGTATCGGCATTATTAGGAGTCAGCACCAAGTTTTTTACCTGTTCATTAGCTGTTATGTTCCGTGGCCGCGATTCTGCTGGTGAATTACAAGGAGGGCCCATGTATTTTATTACCGAAGGGTTGGGGAAAAACTGGAAACCTGTAGCCGTCTTTTTTTCTCTTATGGGAATGATAGGTGTTTCTCCACTTTTTCAGGCCAATCAGTTAACCCAGGTAATAAGCGATGTTATCTTAATTCCTAATGGTATTCAAGCTTCTTTTCAATCGAACCTGATTACTGGAATTATTATTTCAATTATCGTTGGTTTTGTTGTTATTGGTGGAATTAAACGAATAGGAAATGTAACTGGCAGAATTGTACCATTAATGGTTGTAGTTTATGTAATTACGGTTTTATACATAATTCTTTCGAATTCAAGTCAAATTATTCCTGCCTTTACAACCATTTTTAAGGATGCATTTACCGGAGATGCAGTTTTGGGAGGGTCGTTAGGAGCTATTATTATTACCGGCGTTCGGCGGGCAGCTTTTTCAAACGAAGCGGGGCTTGGCACAGCACCCATGGCACATGGGGCAGCTAAAACCAGCGAACCCATAAGAGAAGGACTTGTTGCAATGCTTGGCCCAATCATTGACACCATATTAATTTGTACAATGACAGCCCTTGCCATCATCATTACCGGAACCTGGATTTCGAGCGATGCTGATGGAATTACTTTAACTGCCACTGCTTTTGATACTGCAATTCCTGTTTATGGTAAATATTTACTCACAATTTGTGTATCCTTTTTTGCCATGTCAACCCTGTTTGCTTTCCCCTATTATGGTGCAAAATGCCTAGGATTTGTAGCAGGAGCAAAGTACCAACACATTTACAATTATATTTTTGTGGCCACTATAATCGTTGGTGCAGTTTCGAATTTACGCGTCATTATCGGTTTTATCGACATCTCATTTGCTCTGATGGCTTTCCCAACAGTAATTTCAACATTGTTATTATCGCCACATGTGCGTAAAGCTTCAGTCGACTATTTTTTGCGACTAAAAAAAGAATCAAAATAAACCTATTTCTTATCACGTTGATTAATAAATTCTAAAATGAAAAAATATTTTTCAGGATCGGAAAAAGCTTTTTATTCTGATGGATACAAAATAGGCGCATCAACAATTAATCAGGGATTTACAAAACAACCAATCCTTGAAGCATTAAAACAAATGTATCAAATTATTGATGAATTAAATTATTCATTGGCTAAATACGCTCAAGAACAATTGGTTACAATTGCCTGCAAAAAAGGATGTTCATGGTGCTGTTATCAACCTATTTATATTTTAACCCACGAAATTGTTTATTTGCAGAATTTTATTCAGAATAATTTCACTAAAATTGAAGTAGATAAAATAGTCAAAAAAGCACATGAAAAAAACCAAAAATTAGTTCTACTCGGTGAGGCTGATCTTCAGAACTCAAAGCACCCTTGCCCTTTATTAAAAAATGAAATTTGTACTGCCTACAAAGCACGGCCTATGGCCTGCCGAATCTACCAATCATTAAATTTAAAGTCGTGCGAAATTTTTTACGATGAACCTAAAAACACATCGAACTTTCCACAATTAATGGATTATCCTTTAAAAGCCGGACGTATGATGAACGAAGGATTTAAAGCAGCCATTAAACCAAAAGGGTATGTTTCGCAAGAATTCAGGATTGAAGAGGCCATAATTAATACATTTGACTCTTCAAACAAACAATAAATCAACGATTTTTCTTGCTACATAAAATTATATATTTGAACTTTCAGAAAGATTGGAATTTATTGTGCTCTCAACAAAACCTAAACTGTATTGTTATATTTCAAATCACATTAAAACAGATTGATGAATCTTAACAAGGTAATTTGCCCAATATCAGAAAACAAAATTGATAGTAATATCAGTAGAATAACTACTTTTTTAAATGTAATTCTATTAATAGCGTTTTTGTACAGTCAATCGTTTGTACTTATTACTATTATTTCAATTGATTATTTTATCAGGGCATGTTTGCCTTCAAAAATCAGTCCGGCGAAATTACTTGCAACGCAGCTATCAAAAAGTTTCAAATTGAATAAAAAGCCAATCAATGAAGCACCAAAAGTTTTTGCTGCCCGGTTAGGATTTATTTGTTCTTTTTTGGGAGGATTATTTTTAGTAATCAATTTACCGCTGGCAAGTTTAATTATAACACTAATTCTTACTGTTTTAGCAATATTCGATTCGGTATTTAATTTTTGTGTTGGATGTACAATCTACCACTATGTGGTATTCCCATTCTACAAAAAAAGAATGGTTTAAATAACCTCGGTAAATTCGATTCCTGCTTTTGTAAAATTATCCATTAGAATATCAGGTGAAAGTGGCCGTCCGTTTTTTGTAAGCACACCTGTAATACGCGCTTTTACAATCAATTTTTCATCACTTTTACGAACAATTTCCTGATCGAAAATTAAACGCAAACGGCCCGACCGGCCCATTTTTAAACGTACTAAAAAATTATCGCCGGGGCGTAATGGAAACTTATAATCCAATTCGGCCCTGATAACTACCGCATCAATTCCATCGTTGTGTAATTGAGCAAAATCAAGGTCGGCACGATTTAAAAACTGATGGCGGCAATGCTCCAAATAGTTTTGATACACTGAATTATTAACAATCCCCTGTAAATCACACTCATAATCACGCACCGCCATTTCAATTTCAAAATCAACTTTCATAAATATTATTTTCTCTTAATTAATTTAAATGAATTAGTTTTGGATAAGCACCAAAGGTTTTTGATAAAAACTTGTGAAACCCATGAATACCTTTCACCGGCTCGATAAACATAAACAAGCATTTTTTTGAAATTACAGGAATACCATTATCCAAAGCAATTTTTAATGCTTCGGGAGTTTGTGAACCATTCTGAATCCATATTTTCTGAATGCCTGCTTTTATAGCCTGTTCAACAATTGTTGCAGTTTCTTCTTTTTTAGTAACAATATAAAGGTGCTTAACATCAATTGGAACTTTATCAACCGAAGCAAAACACTCCTTCTCCTGAATTTTTTCAGCATTTGGATTGATCGGATAAACATCAAAACCTTTGGCAATTAACTCTTTCAGGATGACTCCTCCAAATTTTTTTTCGTTTCGCGAAGCACCGGCAATTGCCAGTTTTTGAGGGGCTAAAAATTCATGAATTTCATTTAAGGTAACCATAGCTAAAATTATTTAATCATAAAATCGAGTAATTTTTCTTCTTCCAAAAATCCCTCCAGCCTATCACCTATCTGCACCGATCCAACCCCGGCTGGTGTACCTGTATAAATCAGGTCGCCAATTTTTAATGTAAAATATTTCGAGACCTGAGCAATTATTGTTTCAATGGTGAAAATCATTAACGAAGAATTGCCAGTTTGTACCAATTCGCCATTTTTAACTAGTTTAAAGTTGATGGCTTTTGAATCAGGCAATTTGCTTTTCGAAATAAAAGTATTACTTAACACCGCCGATTTATCAAAAGCTTTGGCTTTTTCCCAAGGTAATCCTTTATTTTTTAGTTGGTTTTGAAGGTCACGAGCCGTAAAATCAATGCCAATACCAATTTCATTGTAATACCGGTGGGCAAAACGCTCACTAATATTTTTCCCAACACGGCTAATTTTAACCACAATCTCAATTTCGTGGTGAACATCGTTTGAAAAATCGGGGATATAAAATGGTTCATTATTTCGAAGCAAAGCCGAATCGGGTTTCATAAATATGACTGGTTCAGTTGGAACATCGTTATTTAACTCCTGAGCATGAGCTACATAATTCCTACCTATACAGATTATTTTCATTTTTAACGGCTTTAAAATTCTACAAGGCTTATTCGAAATATATTATAGTAATTAATTATCTTTCATTCGTAATTTTATCTGTGTCAAAACTTTTTTAGTATACAAAGGAAACTCTCCATTTATAATCCAGCCAAAATACCCGGGCTGTTCTTTTAAAACTTTTTCAACCGGCACACCTTTATTTTTTCCAAAGTTAAAAACCTCCACACCTTTTTCATTGTAAACAATCCTCCCTAAAAAATCTACATTTTTATCATACGAAGAAAATTCGCTCAACTTATCCATTTCATTACAAATAGGAGTCGATTTTTTACCTTTATTATCTTCATACTCAACATCTTTATACATATCGAGCTGAGATTTCAGCACTTCGTATGTGGCTTTTGTATCGGCCATTGCACTGTGCGCATTAATCAGTTCCTGCTTGCAATAAAACTTATAAGCCGCGGCCAATGTCCTTTTCTCCATTTTATGAAAGATAGCCTGAACATCAATAAATTTTCGTTTTTTGAGGTCCATATCGATTTCTGCCCTTACAAACTCTTCAGCCAATAATGGTATATCAAAACGGTTAGAGTTAAATCCGGCCAGGTCGCACCCCTCAATAAATTTAGAAAATGTTTTTGCTACTTCCTTAAAAGTAGCAGCATCTTTAATGTCATCATCGTAAATACCATGAATTTTTGAAACCTCAGGAGGAATTGGCATTTCAGGATTAATCCGCATTTCCATCTCTTCTTCCGTTCCATCAACATTCACTTTTAGCAAAGCAATCTCCACAATACGATCGGTAACAACATTGATACCAGTAGTTTCAAGATCAAGAAAAATGAGCGGATTTTTTAAAAATAATTCCATCGACTATACTTTCGTTATATATTAAAAAAGGTATCCTTAAAACCACTTCAACCAGCAAATATTTTATGAATTATATGGAATTAAGGATACCTTCCGGTATTCTGTAAATTTATTTAGTTAGGCGTTAATCATCATCGGCATTAAAAGCATTAACACATCTTCGTCTTCATTCTCATTTTCTTCCGGTAAAAATAATCCGGCACGAGTAGAATCACTCAGTTCAACTTTAACATCGGAAGAGGAGATATTGCTTAAAATTTCTTGCAAGAATGTTGATTTAAAACCTATTTCAATGTCTTCACCTTCGTACTGACAATTCAGACGCTCAACAGCCGATATTGAAAAATCAATGTCCTGAGCAGAAATTACCAACTGGTTTCCCGATAAATTTAATTTAATAAGGTTGCTGGCTTGGTTTGAAAAAACAGAAACCCGCTTTACCGAATTATTTAATACCAACCTGTCGACATGCATTATATTTGGATTGTTAGTTGGTATTACTGAATTATAACTTGGATAATTTCCTTCAACTAACCGACTAATTAATTTAAAGTTAGTTAATGTGAAATAAGCATTTTTATCATCAAACTCCAATTTAACATCAAATTCTTCCTTTGGAAGTAAGTTTTTAAGTAAACTGGCTGGTTTTTTGGGCAGAATAAAGGACGATTCAATTTCAGCCTTGGCATCTAAACGGCGGTAACGTACTAATTTATGAGCATCAGACGCTACAAAACTCATATAATCGGAAGTTAATTCTATATAAATACCATTCATTACCGGCCTCAACTCATCATCGGCGGTTGCAAAAAGTGTTTTGTCTATTCCTTTTAGCAACACATCGTGATTCACATTAATCGATGATGATGCCTCTTCATTAATTGTAGGCAATTCAGGAAAATCATCTCCATTTTGCCCAACAATACTAAACTTCCCATTATCAGAAAAAATTTCGATTTTAAAAGTTTCTGAATCAATCTGGAATGTTAAAGGCTGTTCAGGAAATTCTTTTAATGTGTCGTTTAATAATTTGGCAGGGATAGCAATAGTCCCTTCGCCTTCAATATTATCGAGTTCCATACTGGTAATGAGCGTTGACTCAAGGTCTGATGCAGTAATTTTCAATTCCGTTTCAGACAGATTAAAAAGGAAATTGTCTAAAATAGGCATTGTGCTTTTACTGCTAATTACTTTGCTAATTGCAGTAAGATGACTTAGTAACTCGGTACTGGAAACAACAAATTTCATCGGCGTGTATTTTAGTTTTTCAGATAATCAAAATATATATAATAAATTCAGCGATGGCTTAAAAACACCATTATTAAGTACACGAATATACAAACTTTACGGAGATTAAACAATCAAGAATAGCGGGTTTTATTTTATGTTTTATCAACGGTTAAACCTCTTGTAACGGATAATATTAAACACAATGCCAAATAATATAATTAGAACAATGGGTGAAAGAACATTTAACCATTTCCAGAAAATAAGTTCTTCTCTAAGTAGCACCTTATCTAACATACGAAGTTTCATCGTCCGGTTTCTCAGCTGCATAATTCCCAAATCGTCAGTCAAATAATGCATGGTATTTAATAATAATTCTTTGTTAGCAAACGTCTGCTGGCTTACCCTGTCGAAACCCAGTGGCAACATTGATGGTTTTGCACCGGTAGACATAACCTGATTGGCAATTAAACTACCATCAGAAAAAACAGCCATTTTTGTTGGTTTACTTTTTTCAATTATTTGAGCTGAAGAAAAACCCAATTCAGAAACAACACGGTTTTTAAACACCGAAATAAATTGGCCCTCAAGTAAAACTCCTGTAGGAATAAAAGGGATATTAAAAAGTTCGCGTGCCGGAGGATTGTTTATATTTTGCAAACTTACACTCGTTGGTGTAACAACCTTCCTTGCATACGGAGAAGTTGATAGAATTACCGATTTCCGAACTTCGGGATTATTTCCAACTGTGTCAATTGAAGAAACAAATTCTGCCATAACAACATTTAAGCTTCGGCTTACAGGATGTGTGTCAGAAGGTGTTAAAAGCGGTGAATAATACCAATTTTGTGGTGTAAAATCAGGAGCCACTCCCGCAGGTGCTGTATTGACCAAAAGCTTCGAGCAGGCAACATCTTGCAACAAGTCGTTATTGAGCCTTACTCCGTAGCGGAACAATTGATCGTTTATGTTTAGTTCAGCGGGAAATGCCATTGTCATATGCCCGTTCGATAAACTATCGAGGCTCACTTGTACCGGGTCAACCAACCACATCACTCTGCCTCCGTTCATAATATATTGGTCGATTAACAACTTGTCTTTTTCTGGAAATGCTCCCGTTGGGCCAGCAATAATCAATAAATTAATATTGTTATTCTCTTGCTGCAAAGCCCTGATTTCGATACGAGACACATCAAAATCCTGCTGCAACGAACGCGAAATATCATATACTTCATACCGGTTAAACTCACCATGCCCGGTTAAAAAAGCAACCATTTGTTTTTTTGTTTTTGAAAGCCGGCGAATAGAATTAACCAATTCATACTCTATGTTTTCGACCGAATGATTTAAATTCATTTCAGAACTAAATCCCATACTGTTTTTCAAAAAATTAACGGCAATTTCTTTCCCTCCATACCTGATAATTGCACCGGGGAACAAACGCAAAGTGTTTACTCCCTGGTCAGTTTTTTGCCGAATATCCCATGGTTTTATTCCTTTGTTTTGTAACTCTTCGAAATAAGTATTTCTTTTTTCGGGATTGGTGATTTTATACGGATCGGTAATTCTGAGCCTTATCTGTTTTTCAGAATATAAATTTAAACCATCTGTTTTTTCAATAACAGCTTGTTGCAATCTCCGAAAACCAGCTGGTAATTCACCATCAAGAAACAACTCTACTTCAACATTTTTTTCAATCCCTTCAGTTACCTCTTTTGAAATATCAGCCACCGAAAACCGTTTGTCGGATGTTAAATCGAACCGCACAGAATAATTTTCAGAAATTATAAATAAGCCCACAAAAATAACAGGTATAAAAAACTTTCGAATGGTATATTTTTTTGAAAATGAAAAATCCTTCCTTACAAAAAAGGAAGTTAAATACAGGAAAATTCCTGCCATTCCAACAAAATAAAACAAATCGTTTAATTCAATAACTCCGCGGCTAATGGATAAATAATGTTCGTTGATTCCAATCCATGTGAAAAAAGTTTCGAAAACATACGGCACACCTGAATTGGCAATAAATTCAAATCCAACATAAAATACAAACGATAAACCCATGGCCGAAATAAATGCCACAATTTGATTATCGGTAAGCGATGATGCAAAAATCCCTATTGCTACATAAATTGCTGCCAGAAAAAACAAACCTGTAAACGACCCCCACGTAGCACCCATATCGATGTTGCCAATGGGATTTCCCAACAAATAAACCGATAAGAAATAAATAAGGGTTGGCAGTAAAGAAATAACAACCAATACAAACCCCGAAAAAAACTTGGCTAAAACCAATTGAATATTACTAATTGGATGAGTCAACAATAATTCGATGGTACCTTGCTTTTTTTCTTCGGAAAACAAGCGCATGGTAATGGCCGGAACCAGGAAAAGGTAAAGCCATGGGGCAAGTAAAAACAATCCTTCAAGGGTTGCGTATCCACTGTCGGGAATGTTGTAATTACCGGGGAACACCCATAAAAACAAACCACTTGCCAATAAAAATATACCGATAGTAATATAGCCTATCAGCGAACCAAAAAACAGAATTATTTCTTTTTTAAAAAGATTGTACATCTATAAATCAAAAATTATTAATCGTATAAAACAATTCAAATTTACAATAATTAAAGTATTTAATTCTCCGCGATCTTTACATAAATAATCCTGTTCGTTATTTGTATGACCCTTGTTTTTTAAGGAATTTTTTTAATAAAAATTTCACGCAAAGAACACAAAAAGAATCGCGAAGAACGCAAAATTTTTAATTAATTAAATTTTTCATTTTTATACTAATTCAAATATTATTTTAGCAGCTCTACCATTTTCTGAGCGGCACGCCTGGAGGCACCTGGTTCGCCCATAATTTTTTGCAGACGTGAATAACTTTCAAATATTGTCTCGCGATAATTGCTGTCATTTAATAACTTATCGACTTCGGGTTGTACTTTATGAACTTTCATTTCGCTCATTACAAATTCCTTAATAGCCTCTTCGTCAAGGACTAAATTAGGAAGTGCCGCATATTTTACTTTCAGGAATAAAAACTTAAACACTTTGTAGCCTAAATCACCACCAGCCATTTTATACAAAACAACCTGAGGAACATTTAGCAATGCTGTTTCGAGAGTTGCTGTTCCTGAAGTAACAATTGCCGCGTACGAATGTGATAATAAATCGTAGGTTTGATCAAAAACCACCGGCAAATCTAATTCTCCCAAAACCGTTTTATAAAGTGATTCAGGAATGGATGGCCCTCCGGAGATTAAAAATTGGTAATTTGGATGTTCTTTAATCGATGCCAACATAACCGGCAACACCATTTTTATTTCCTGTTTACGGCTACCTGCCAACAAAGCGACAATTGGCCTATCGTCCAGGCTGTTTTTTTTCCTGAATTCATCTTCCCCAATGGCATTTTTACGGTAGTTAAAAATATCGCCAATCAGTGGATTACCAACATAATGCACCTGGTAATTATGCCGTGCAAAAAATTCGGTTTCAAAAGGCAAAATGGTAAACATCTCATCGACAAAAGCTTTTATTTTTTTGATGCGCCACTCTTTCCATGCCCATATTTTTGGTGAGATATAATAAAAAACTTTGATCCCGGCTTTTTTTGCAAACTCAGCTACTTTTAAATTAAATCCAGGATAATCAATCAGTATTAAAACATCGGGTTGAAATTCTAAAATATCGCTTTTACATAAATCGAGATTTTTTTTAATGGTTTTGAGATTTTTTAAAACATCTATCAAACCCATAAAAGCCATTTCGCGGTAATGTTTCACCAGGTTATTTTGGACTGCCTGCATTAAATCACCTCCAAAATACCGGAACCGTGCCTGCTTATCCGATATTAATAGTTCTTTCATCAGGTTCGAACCATGCAAGTCGCCCGAAGCTTCTCCGGCAATTATGTAATACTTCATTTAAATTAATCTCTAAAAAAATATAACTCTTTGCCTTCTAAATTATTTTTGAAGCCAAAACAATAAACGCATAAATAATGGTAGCACCCAGTACTCCCTTAGCTGCAAAATCCATTTTTTTCCGGATATACAACAAAAAAAATAATAGGTTTGGAAACACACACAAACTCATTATTTTCAAAAGGATATCAAACTGCCATAATTCAGAAATATAAGTACTAAATGCTACATTGGGGTAACGTACATAATATATGGCTGCAAAAATAAGCACCGGCATACCTAAGCCGGCAGCAAATCCAATACTAAATTTATCCTTCTTTTTTCTTTTGCCAGCCATTCTAGAAACTCCATTTTTTTAATTGATCAAGCGTCTCATAACAAGTCATATCGATGTTTACAGGAGTAACAGCCACATACCCATTTTCCAAGGCTGAAATATCTGAATCTTCCGATCCTTTTTCAAAATTCTGGTAATATCCCGATAACCAATAATATTCGCGGCCATGTGGGTCGGTACGTTTATCAAACTCCTCCATCCATTTACCACGGGTTTGCCGCGCCACTTTTATGCCCTTGGGTTTCCCTACAGGAATATTTACATTCAGGCAAATAAACGGAGGCAAACTATTTTCCACTACCGACTGGAATATTTTTGCCACATAAATTTTAGCTTTTGTAAAATCGGCATCGTGTTTTAAATCACTTAA
Source organism: Prolixibacteraceae bacterium (assembly GCA_963666575.2). Classification (GTDB taxonomy): domain Bacteria; phylum Bacteroidota; class Bacteroidia; order Bacteroidales; family Prolixibacteraceae; genus JABMQB01. The sequence goes on along the minus strand of CAXXYG010000012.1, from coordinate 179,281 downwards.
CGAAAAAGCAACCGATGGGACACCGTGCAAACACCCTTCGATGGCTGCTCCAACAGTACCACTGTATATTACACTTATCGATGAATTTGCTCCATGATTAATTCCTGAAACCAAAAAATCGGGCTTGCGCTCAAGTAATTGGTTAAATCCAATTTTTACACAATCCACTGGTGTACCATTACACTTATAAACAGTTAAACCTTCTTCTTCTCTGATTTTTGAAACCCGCAAAGGCATATCAACTGTAATGGCTGCTGATTTCCCCGACTGAGAACTTTCGGGTGCAATAACCACAACATCGCCAAACAGTTGCATCACTTCAATTAGTTCGGTAATTCCTTTGGCTAGGTATCCATCGTCGTTAGTAATTAAAATATAGGGTTTATTCGACATGCTTTAAATTTTAGAACAACAAATATAAGGAATAAGATTTGAGATTGATGGCTTATCAATTATGAAAGATGATTTTAAAATTAGCATAACTTTTATCAAATATTAACTTATTCACATATTTCACATAATATGTTATTTATCTGATTATTAACCTTACCTTTGCGCCCGCTTAAGAATAATGTAATAAAAAGATCATCATTCAGAAAATCCGTAAAAATTTTCTCAGATTCAATAAAACAATTGGTGTACACAAGTTTGTTATATTGTTACTTCAAGCTTAACCAGTAAAAATAAGAATGATAGAAAAATTTGATGAAGCAGGACTAAATCCTGACATTTTAAAAGCAATTGAAAAAATGGGCTTCGTGGAGCCTACTCCAATTCAGGCACAAACTTTACCTTTTATGCTCAACGAAGAGCAGGACCTTATTGCTATGGCGCAAACAGGTACCGGTAAAACAGCCGCATTTGGATTGCCATTAATTCAATTGACAGATTCTGACAATCGGTTTGTACAGAATCTAATTTTATGCCCAACGCGTGAGTTGGCTATGCAGATTACCTCCGACCTGGAGAAATTTACCAAATTTATGCCAGAGATTAAATCGCTGGCAGTATATGGAGGAACAAGTATTGATACTCAAATCAGGGCTTTAAAAAGAGGGGTTCATTTTGTTGTGGGAACACCCGGCCGTACACTTGATTTGATTAAACGTAAGGTATTAAAAGTTGAAAATATAAAATACCTTGTATTAGACGAAGCCGATGAAATGTTAAACATGGGTTTCAAAGACGAACTGGATGGAATTTTAGAAGGTACACCAAAAGACAAACGCACTTTCCTGTTTTCGGCTACCATGCCTAAAGGAATAGCGGCTATTGCAAAAAACTACATGTCGGTTTCCCAGAAGATTTCAGTTGGATCACAAAACGAAGGAGCTAAAAATGTTAAACATGAATATTACCAGGTTAGTGCCCGCGACCGTTTTGAAGTTTTAAAACGTATTGCCGATGTTAATCCAAATATTTACTGCATTGTTTTTTGCCGTACACGTGCTGAAACAAAAGACGTGGCCGATAAAATGATGCAGAGTGGCTATAATGCAGACGCTTTGCATGGTGATTTATCGCAAGCTCAGCGGACATTTGTTATGGACCGTTTCCGCAGCAAAAACTTACAAATACTTGTAGCTACTGACGTAGCAGCGCGTGGTTTGGATGTTACCAATCTTAGCCACATTATTAACTATAACTTACCCGACGATCTGGAAGTTTATATCCACCGTTCGGGGCGTACAGGAAGGGCTGGAAATAAAGGTATATCTGTAGCTATTATCCATTCAAGGGAGAACCGGAAAATCAGGGACCTTGAAAAAATGGCTACTATAAATTTTGAAAAAAAGCCAGTACCCAATGGTCGCCAAATTTGTGAAAAACAACTTTTTAACCTCATCGACAAAATTGAGAATGTGGATGTGGATGAATCGGAGATTGAAGATTTCCTTCCATCAATTTATAAAAAACTGGAATGGCTTAGCCGCGAAGATCTCATCAAAAAAATGGTGTCAATTGAATTTAATCGTTTCTTGACATATTACAAAAATTCACGCGACCTTAATATTCCCGACAATTCGAGAAGCCCCAGGTCAGAGAGAGGTGAACGCTCAAGAGGTGAACGCCAGGGTAGAGATAGTTCAAGAGGTGATCGTTATGGAAGAGACCGTGATCAATCAAGAAGTGATCGCCCGGCAAGGAATAGTTCAAGAGACGAACGCCCTGAAAGGGATAATTCAAGAAGTGAACGGCCAAGAAGAGAAAGTTCTCGCAGAAGTGGCCCATCGGGAGAAAGTAATTTTACCCGCTTTTTTATAAATGTTGGAGAGAAAAAAGGATTCGATGTACCAAAATTAATTGGATTAATTAATGATACAACCAATTCAAAAGATATCCCGTTAGGGAAAATTGACCTGATGAAAAAATTCTCCTTCTTTGAAGTACAAAATCAATTTAGGGAAGATATTTTAAGTTCCTTTAAAAATGGCGATCCTTCAATTAATGTAGAAGAATCGAAACCCGATGTTCAGGAAAACAGGAACGAGTACCAGGGAAAAAGAAAACCCAATTACGACCGCCCGGGAGGATTTGAAAAGAAAAAAAGCAGTCACCGTAAAGGTAATTCACCCAGAAGGTAGATAACTGTACATAATATTTTTATATGAATGGTATTCCTGTTAGCAGGAATACCATTTTTTGTTTACCCCATTTTTACTAACAACCAAAATATTTTTTACATTGATGTAATGATAGTTTATGATTTGCGTCTTAATTTTAGAAACACGGACAAAAAACAATAAATGGTTGCCAAAGAGTTTAAAGCAAAAGTACTGCCGGTAAGCAATAAAATTTTACACTTTGCAGTGCACTTTCTCAAGGATGAGGAACTGGCGAAAGATATTGTGCAGGATGTATTTCTGAAACTCTGGCAAAAAAGGGAGAGCCTTGCAAATATCGATAACATCGAAGCATATGCCATGCGCATGGCCCGAAACCGGTGCCTCGATAAAATCAGGGCAAATAAAGTAATACCACTTGATGTTGAATCCGAAAAAGTTCTAAATAAAAAAGCTGAAGACGTTCAATTAAAATATGAATTAAACGAAACTGCAGGGCAGATAAAAAAGTTAATTTATCAGCTTCCCGAAATACAACGGACAGTAATGTTATTACGAGATATTGAGCAATATTCATATGACGAAATAGCTAATATGACTGACCTTAAAGTAAATGCAATTAGAGTAAACATTTCGAGGGCACGGAAAAAGGTGAGAGATGAATTTTTAAAAACAGCAGACAATGAAAACCAAAAAAGCAAAAATATTATTACATCGGTTTTTTGAAGGAGAAACAACTCTCGAAGAAGAACAAATGCTGGAAAGTTACTTTCAGTCAGAAATGATTGATGATGAACTATTACCATACAAATCGTTTTTTGGAGGTATTGCAGAAATTGCCCAAACTCTGGTTGATTCAGGAATTGAAGATGAAATAATGGACCATATACTTGAACAGGAACACCGGGAAAAAACGAAATACCGCTGGATGTGGCAGCGAATATCGGGAGTAGCTGTTGCCGTGGTAATTATTTTTGGTGGATTATTAATTTATGAACAACAAAATAAACAACCTTTTAAAGATACTTTTTCGGATCCGGACGAAGCATATGCATATGCAACACAAACATTAAAAGTTATTTCGAGCAAATACAATTCGGGGATTGTGCATCTGGCCCATGCCAAAACCCTACAATCAGGTTTAAAACCATTAAAACAAGTAAAAAAACTTGACGAAGCATCAACACCTCTTCAAAAAGGGATTACAGCTGTAAACAAGGGATTTTCAGAAGTAAATAGTTTAGAAAAATATAATATAAAACAATAAAATTTTAAAACATGAAAAAGATAATGTTGTTACTGGCGGTGTTATTGCCCATGGCAGTACTCGCTCAAAAAAGCCCGGTAGATAAATTATTTGAAAAATATGCCAACCAAAAAGGATTTACTACCGTAAACATTTCGGGCAAATTACTCAGTTTTGCCAGTATGATTGATACAGGTAACGATGCCACTGGCGAAATGCTTGCTAACTTAAAAGGTGTACGTATTTTATCGGTTGAAAACCATGAATTAAATGATAAAATCGATTTTTACAAAGAACTCGAAAACGATGGATTTTTTAAAAACCACTCTTATGAGGTTTTAATGGAGGTGACTGAAGAAGATGAAGTTGTGAGGTTTTATGCAAAAGATGCAGGTAACAATCGGTTTTCAGAACTGCTGTTGATTGTTGGTGGCGATGACAATGCACTCATTAGTATCAGAGGATTAATTGACCCGGCCAATATTAGTAAAATTACGCGCTCACTCGACCTGGATATTGGCGATATTGATATTGATTTAAATTAAAATATTCGACATTAAAAATAAACCTTTAAGGTCTTCCCTGAAGGTTTATTTTTAATTAGAAGTGTTCATAATAATCAATTTATCTGTTTTCACTTGTCCATCAGAAATAACAATCACTGTATAAAGTCCCGGTAACAAGTTCCATAAATCAAGTGTAGTCATAAATTTTGAAGCTGCTGAATACCCCTCTTTACTAAAAACAATTGCCCCATTTTCACTAGCAATCCTAATTTCATACTTACCCAAAAGACCTTCCAAAACCAGATTGACAATTCTATTGGCAGGATTTGGAAATACTTTTATGGTGCCATCTTTATCATTTGGTGTATCAAAATCATCGATGATAGTTATTTGAATTTCATCGCTGCTTATACAATTATTCTGATCAGCTACCTGAATACCAAATGCTTTAATTCCATAGCCCCGCAACTTATCAACTGTAATAGTTTGGGTTATTTCATTTGTTGTCCACAAATACGATTCAAAACCAAATCCAGCATCAAGGATAACACCTTCTGAACCTAAAACAGTTCTATCGGGGCCTAAATCAATTTGTGGCAATGGTGCTACAAATAAATCTAAATTCACAGTTGAATCACATCCGAATTGATTTGGAAATACTATGGTAAATTCACCGGAAGAGCTGTAACTACTAGCGCCGACCAAATAACTTTCACCTTCACAAATAGTTATTGACAATGCCGTGTTGTTTACCGGATTTACCGTCAGGTTTAAATAAATTACCGAATCACAGCCAAACTGATTTGACAGTACATCCGTATAATTTCCACTTGATTTATATACCGAATTCCCAACAATAAAACTGTCGCCTGCACAAATATATTCATCAAGCACCGTTTCATTTACTGGGTTGACAGTCAACAATAGGGTAACAATCGAATCACACAAATATTGGTTAGATAAATTCGCTGTAAATTCACCTGAACTTTTATGCCAGATACCTCCCATTAAAAAACTATCGCCTTCACAAATCTCAACGAACAAAGTTGTATCATGCACTGGATTAACAATCAAATCAAGTGTTGTGGTTGAATCACACCCATATTGGTTTATAAAACTCTGGACAAAAATTCCGGTTGTGGAATAAACACTATCACCAACCTTTACAATTTCTCCTTCACATATTATATCCGACAAAAAAACATGTTGCGATGGATTAACAGTCAGATAAAGTGTAACCACCGAGTCGCAGCCAAATGAATTCACTAAAGTGTTGGTAAATGTCCCTGATGATTTATAAACAGCCTCTCCAATTACAATACTATCGCCCTCACAAATGGTATAAGTTACAATTGTATCATGGATAGGATTTACTGTCAAATTGAGGTTAAGTGTTGAATCACAACCATACTGATCTGTTAAATGGTTGGTATAAAATCCCGATTGTGAATAAACAGAATCGCCAACCACCATACTTTCTCCCATACAAATTGAACTATCAATTGTAACTTCAACAGGTTCTTTAACCAATAAATCGAGCCCCACAATTGAATCACATCCATAACTGTTTAATAGCTCTGTTATAAAATAACCACTTGAACTATACGCTTTGTTCCCAACAAAATAACTTTCGCCGGCACAAATGGTGTGAACCAGGTTGGTTGTATGGACTGGATTTACCGTCAGATTCAGGACATAAGACGAATCACATCCGTATTGGTTTGTAAAAACCTGACTGTATACTCCATTCTCAAAATATGTTTTGCCCCAAAAAGTAACACTTTCGCCTTCACAAATGGTTTCATTAATAGTTTCAATAAAAACCGGATTTACAGTTAAATCGAGATGTATTGTTGAATCACACCCATACTGGTTTTGAAGTTTTTTCGTAAAAACTCCAGATGTTCCATATTCTGAATTACCAATTATTATTTTTTCCCCTTCACAAATTACCTCTGTCAAATAGGTGTCATTTGTTGGATGAACAGTTAAATAAAGTGTAACTGTAGAATCACAGCCATACTGGTCAGAAATAGTAGTTACATAAGTCCCTGCTGTGGCAAAAGGTTCATTTCCAACCATAAATACATCCCCACTGCAAATTTCGGCATACACATCGGCAAATTGGGGCTCTTTTACAACCAGATTTAATGTAACAGTTGAATCGCATCCATATTGGTTAGTCAAATTTACCACAAATGTTCCTGTTTCAGAAAAATCAGACGAACCAACCGTATATATTTCACCCTGGCAAATTGTTTTATTCAAAACAATTTCATCCGGGGGGTGTACAGTTAAAGCAAAAGTAGCTACCGAATCACACCCATTTTGAGCGGCATACGTTTTTACATATTGCCCGCTTGTTTTGTAATACTCCCCGCCAAACAAAACACTGTCGCCTTCACAAATTGATGATGCAAAATACGATGAAACTCCTGGACAATAATTAAAAATTTGTTCAAAATAAAAAACATTATCATTTTCATCGGTTTCAGCAACTGCACTCTGATAATCAATAATAAAACCTACATAATACGGACCCACAGGCAGCCCTGGCAGAACCGTAGAAACATCAGCGAACAAGGATTCTACACTATTTTCATTAGAATTTAAAACTCCTACATCATCGGTTCCTATTAAATGGTCGGATGTTGTAATAGTATTATCTTCAGAAAGATAATAAGCAACTTTTGATTCGGCAGCAGTTGAGTTTCCCGTATTTTTAACTTCCAGACTTATTTGCACCTCTGAATCAGTTGTGCTTAACAAACTTGAAGCAGAAACATGTGTTAAATTTGGCAATTCAGAATGGACAATTTTTGGAGCGGAATATGTAAAAAAATTATTTGTTTCGTCACTTTCAACAACAATCGACTGATAATCGATAATATAACCGATAAAATAATCGCCAAGTGAAAGTGAAGGGATGGTAGAAATATCGGTTTGAAAACTGATTGTTTGTGTGGCTCCCGGAGCCAGTCCTCCATACCCTTTATACCCCAGAAAAATATCGGATGATGTTACCGGGGAACTTGTTGAAATATAAAAACCTACCCTATAATTACTGGCAGCAACATCTCCATCGTTTTTCACCACCAGGCCAACCTGAGCGGATGTCCCGTTTACGGTAAGTGTATTTTCACTTGATTCAAAGGTAAGGTCAGAAAATGGAACAGGCGGGGCTGCCAATGAAAAATTCACCGTTGATCCACTAATAGAAATATTTTTAACATAAAAATTACTGTTTGCTCCGGTATAGGTTTTTGAATTAGGATTGGTATAATCATTAAAACTTGTATTGGATGTCGATCCCGGGAATAAATCACCACTATCGCCACGATTTGTTTCATTATCAAGGTGCCTTTCTCCATCAGCTTCTTCCAGGTCAACCTGTTTATTATTCTCATCATCGTTACCCCATTTATTTGAGTTAACATGATAGATTGCTAAACCAAATCCGGGCAGTGAGGCATCAAAACCTGTATTATACCTGTTTTCGAGTAAAAAATATTCATTTGAATTGGGTGTTGCAAGCCGATAAGCCTGGTCATTTTTAGCCGAGGGCTCTAAACTATAATTCCCATAGGCTGAAATCGACGTTGGTGATAACCAGTTTAAATAATATTTACACCATGCTGACATACTGGCCGGTGTTGCTTCTTGATTATTCCACGATCCACTAGCCATTAAACACCAATTACCCAGGCCTTCGGAATCACCATTTGAAGGATCGGTATCATACAAATCGGGTAATCCAAGGGCATGGCCAAATTCATGGCAAAAAACACCAACACCAACCATTCCCCATGACCGGGTTTCGGGTTGCATAATATAATTACTAATAGTAACACCATCATAAAATCTTGTATCACCACCTAAATCATAGCTATGTGACCAGATATATTTTGTTTGACTGTTTTCTTCAGCCCCGGGGCCTGAATGAACGACCATTAGATTATCAACAACATTATCGCCATTATTATCATATTGACTAAAATCAACTCCGGCAGCTTCAGCAGCATCAATAGCCTCTCTTACCAATCGTTGAGATTCATCATAGCCCTCGTCTCGTCCATAACTTATGTATCCATCCTGAGCAGTATACCATCCAAAAACATCAACGGTTAAACCTAATACCCCAAATGAATTGGCCAGGTAAAAATCGCGGAATGAAACATTCTGGCCGGGGCTGTTTTGATTCATCATTGTTGTAAAATTTGACTCCGGATAAGTATTAGGAAGGTCAGTAAAATTAATTAAAAGCATTAATACTTTGTTGTTTCCAGTTGTTGGGAATGCTGTTGCAGCAGGTGCTGCCTGATCAATAGTTGCCGATTTTAGCCTTTCAAGATAATCAGGTATAACTTGAATATTTTTAGGTGTATACTGTAAATACAAAAAATCTGATAAATTCCGGTCTTGTGGGTTTCGGGCTTTTACCCCGCTTCCGGTTAATCTTCCAAGAACATCTTTTTTAGCATACTCATAAATCCCATTTGCCCCTTTTACAACCGTATACCGGTCTTCAGTAACTAAATGGAAATTTGATTCATCACCCCTGATATAAAGAGTAATTGAGCTATTATCATCCTGGGTAATAATTATTGGATAGGGCGATGCAGGCACAGTTGTTTTTTGGCTATTGCCAGTATACCAAACTAAAACAAATAAAAAAATAAATATCAACCGCATAAAGTCATTGCATTATATTGCAAAATAACACATTCATGTTGTATAAGGTTCGCAAAATACAACATTATTGATTTTTAATCATAAAATTCAACTCAAAATTAAAAGATTTATTACTGCCAAAATTCAAAGTTTAACAAACATATGCTAAAATAACTCACAAAAAAAGGCAGCTATTTGCTGCCTTTTTTACAATATCAAATAAAACTTATTTTAATCCTTTCTTTTTCAGGTATGGCTCAATCGAAGGTTCTTGTCCACGGAATTTAGTATAAACATTCATTCCTTCATCCGATCCGCACTTAGTTAATAACTCACGGAATTTGGCAGCATATTCAGGATTAAATAAATCACCCGATTCTTTAAATGCATTAAAAGCATCAGTATCGAGTACGGCAGCCCAGTAATACACATAATAACCAGCTGAATACCCGCCAGCAAAAATGTGTGAAAAATAGGTACTACGGTAACGAGGAAGAAATTCAGGTATTAAACCTATTTTATCCATAGCTGCTTTTTCAAATGCGCGGACATCAGCAATATCAGGATGTTCGATGGTATGGTAATCCATATCGAGTAACGAAGCTGCTACATACTCACCGGTAATAAATCCCTGGTTAAACTTCCCGCTTTTTACCAATTTATCTATCAATTCGTCAGGTATAGGTTCACCCGTTTTATAATGTTTGGCATAAACTTTCATAACCTCAGGTTCAGCACACCAGTTCTCCATAATTTGTGAAGGCAGCTCAACAAAATCGCGAGGCACATTCCCTGCAGTGCGTTTATACGGGCCGTCGGTAAACAATGCATGTAACGAATGGCCAAATTCGTGGAACAACGTTGAGACTTCATCAAAACTCAACAAAGCAGGGCTATCGCCAACCGGGCGTGTGAAGTTCATTACAATTGATACAACCGGGCTGATTTTTTTTCCATCTTTATATGATTGCTCACGGAAACTTGTTTGCCATGCTCCCGGGCGTTTGCCATCCCTAGGGTGGAAATCCATATACAAAACACCTATATGCGAACCATCAGCTTCTTTCACTTCGTAAGCGGTTACTTCTTTGTGATAAACAGGAATACCTGCATTTGGGGTAAACGTAATACCATACAGTTTATTCGCAACGTAAAAAATACCGTTTTTTGCATTTTCGAGGCTGAAATAAGGTTTAATTTCAGATTCATCAAGGTTAAAAAGTTCTTTCCTGAGTTTTTCGGAATAATACCACCAATCCCACGAAGCCAGTTTAAAATTTCCGCCTTCTTTATCGATAATGGCCTGCATGTCTTTAACATCTTGTTTTGCCATTTTTAAGGCCGGATCCCACAATTTCATCAGAAAATCGTAAACTGCCTCAGGAGTTTTGGCCATATTTACATCAATAACATATTCAGCATGATTTTTAAATCCTAATAGTTTGGCACGCTCATCACGGAATTTTACAATTTTTTGAATCTCCTTTTTATTATCAAATTCATTGTCATTGTCGCCACGCATAAAATAACCACGGTACAATTTTTCTCTTAAATCGCGGTTTTCAGCAAATTGTAAAAACGGAATCATACTTGGTTTATCCAACGTAAAAATCCATTTTCCATCTTCGGTAGCTGCACGTGAAATAACATCATCCGATAATCCTGCTAAATCATCTTTATTCTCAATAACAAGTTTAAAATTTTTGTTGGTTTCGGCCAGTAAATTTTGTCCAAACTGCAAACTTGCTTTTGCCAATTCTTCATTTAAGGCCCTTAATTTTACCTGATCTTCATCTGATAAATTTGCGCCGTTCCTTTCAAAATCTTTATAATATTTTTCAACAACTCGTAATTGTTCAGCATCAAATCCTAGACTTTCCCTTTGATCGTAAATAGCTTTAACCCTTTTAAACAATTCAGGATTTAAAAGAATATTATCCTGGTGCTGAGTTAAAATAGGAGATATATCGCGGGCTATAGCCTGCATGTTATCATTTGTATTGGCCGAATTTAAATTAAAAAATACACTTGTAATTTTATCCAGCAATTCACCTGATTGGTCTAAAGCCAATATTGTATTTTCAAATGTTGGCTTTTCGGTGTTAGCAACAAGCACATCAATTTCTGTAGCATGCTGTTTAATAGCCTCTTTTATCGATGGCAAATAATCACTTTCGTTTATTTCTCCGAAAGGTGGCACTCCATATGGAGTTGCAAAATCGTTTAATAAAACATTCATGGTTGTAGTTTCATCCTTATTATTTTGACAAGAAAACAAAACAATACCAGACATTAATACAAATACAAAAAATCTTTTCATAAATTAAATTTTTGGTTTTTATAACACTTCCTTATTTTTAAAATTCTTAAACTTAAATCGGAACATCAACAAACTAAAAGGCGCATATTTATTGCGCAATCATATTGATTTGATGTTTTTTATTTCCCCCTTTTTTGATGTGCAAAAGATAATAAATTTTACTGTTGTAGCTAATGATATTTGTTAGGCATACTAAGTGGTTGAATCACTTACAATTATTATCGTTTTTTACGGCCTCCAAATGCTTTCCAATTTAAAGTTTTTATTTTTTATACAAAAATTAAATTCAGGTGAACTTCCTCTTATTCAAGCAGCTTTTACTCATTAAAATAATGTGATTAAGCAAAAATCTTTTACTTTTGTGCCATTCACAATTTTAGGAAAATAATTACAGAATGAAGATCTCATACAATTGGCTAAAAGATTATATTAAAACCGATTTAAATGCACATGAATTAGCTGTTATTTTAACAGATACCGGGCTTGAAGTTGGAGGAATTGAAGAAGTTGAAAGTATAAAAGGAGGGCTTGAAGGAATAGTTGCCGGATATGTTTTAAAATGTGAACCTCACCCTAATTCCGACCATTTAAGTAAAACCAGTGTGGATATTGGTGGTGAAATTTTACCAATTGTTTGTGGAGCTCCCAATGTTGCCCAAGGGCAGAAGGTTTTAGTTGCTACTGTCGGTACAACACTCTATGATGGCGATAACAGTTTTATAATTAAAAAAGCTAAAATAAGAGGAGAAGAATCACGCGGAATGATCTGTTCTGAAATAGAACTAGGCGTTGGAACCGATGCTGAAGGAATATTGGTTCTGCCAAAAGAAGTCCAGCCAGGAACCAAAGCCAGCGATTGTTTTAATATTGAAAATGATTTTGCCATCGAAATTGACCTTACTCCAAACCGGATAGATGGAGCATCACATATTGGTGTTGCACGTGATGTAGCTGCTTTCCTCAAACAAAACAAAGACATTAATTACATACGTCCTTCAGTCGATGACTTTAAAGTGGACAATACAAACCTAATAATTCCGGTTGAAGTTAAAAAATTGGAGGCATGCCCCAGGTACGCCGGACTCACAGTTTCAGATATTAAAATTGAAGACTCACCCGATTGGTTAAAAAACAGGCTCAAAGCTGTTGGGTTAGCTCCCATCAACAACGTTGTTGACATTACCAATTATGTGCTTCTGGAAACAGGCCAACCACTGCATGCTTTTGATACTGCTGATATTAAAGGCGGAAAGATTATAGTAGATACTCTGCCACAGGGAACAAAATTTACTACCCTCGACGATGAAGAGAGGGAATTAAACGAAAACGACCTGATGATTTGTAACTCGGAAGAAGGCATGTGTATTGCTGGTGTTTTTGGAGGAATAAAATCAGGCGTAAAAAACACAACCACTTCTGTATTTTTAGAAAGTGCTTGTTTCGACCCTGTATATACTCGCAAAACAGCGCGCCGTCATGGATTAAATACCGATGCTTCATTCCGCTTTGAACGAGGTACCGATCCCAATGGAGTGATTTACGCCTTAAAACGAACAGCTTTATTAATAAAAGAAATTGCAGGAGGTAATATCTCCTCCGAAATAATTGATATTTATCCTGAACCAATTGAAGATTTTAAAGTTGATATTTTGTATACCAACATTGCAAGACTTATTGGCAAAGATCTTGGCACCAATACAATAAAAAACATTCTGAATTCGCTCGAAATAAAGATCTCTGCCGAAAATGATAAAGGGCTATCGTTATTGGTCCCTCCTTACCGTGTTGATGTTAAAAGAGAAGCCGACATTATTGAAGAAATTTTACGAATTTATGGTTACAACAATGTTGAATTTCCACATCAGGTAAAATCAATAGCACAAACAACTGAAAAACCAAATCCCGGAAAACTAAAGAATACTATATCAGAAACGTTATCCTCCTTGGGTTTTAACGAAATATGGTCTAACTCGTTGACTAAATTTTCGTTTTACGAAGGATCTGATATTTTTAAAGAAAATCAAACTGTTAAAATACTTAATCCGCTGAGTAACGACTTAAACGTTATGCGGCAATCGTTAATCTTTGGAGGTTTGGAAAGTATTGCCTACAATACAAACAGGCAAAATTCGAACCTTCGCATCTTTGAGTTTGGCAATTGTTACTTTTATAAAGGCACTTCAATCAAAGAAAAACCAGCCAACAATTACTGGGAAGAAGACCATCTGGCGTTATTTATTTCGGGCGATAAAGAATCGGAAAGCTGGGTAAAACCAGTTGAAGAATCATCGTTTGCTCAGTTAAAAACATATGCCGAAAACATTTTGGAAAAACTGGGATTCAAAAATAAAAACATTAAAATTTCATCATCTGATAATGGTATTTATTCTGATGGATTATCGTATTCTATAAATAATAAAAAAATTCTGGAACTAGGGATCGTAAGTACTCAATTACTAAAAAAAGCCGGCATTAAAAATCCGGTTTATTATGCCGATTTTGATTGGGGATTACTATTAATTGAACAGAAAAAAAATAAAATAACTTTTTCAGAATTACCTAAATACCCTGAAGTAAGGCGCGATTTAGCATTGCTGGTTGATAAATCAATCAAGTTTGACCAAATTCAGGAATTGGCATATAAAGTTGAAAAAATTTTGCTACGCGAAGTCAACCTGTTTGATGTTTACGAAGGGAAAGGAGTTCCTGAAGGAAAAAAATCATATGCTGTGAGTTATATTCTACGCGATGATTTTAAAACGTTAAAAGATAAACAAATTGACAAAGTGATGAAAAAACTTCTTGATTTATACGAAAAAGAACTTGGAGCGCAATTAAGATAAAAGGTAAAAACAAAATAAATTTCATTTAAGAAAGTTATTGTTAAATCTCTCTATTAAAGAATAATAAAATAAAAACCATCGAAAATGAAAACAAAAACTAACAAAAACATTTCCAGAAGATCCTTCCTGAATACATCAGCTGTTGGATTAGCAGGAATAGCTGTACTTCCATCATTGCAAGCATGCCAAAAGGCTGTGGCCGACGACTCAATACGATTAGGTTTTATCGGCATGGGCCGTCAGGCAATGTTTCTACTCAACGGATTTATTCAAATTCCGGGTGTAAAAGTAGTAGCAGGTTGTGATGTTTACGGGCGTAAACGTAAGCGGTTTGAAATCACAGTAAACAATTTTAATAAAAAAGCTGGTTACGACATAAAGGTTGAAACATATGAAAAATACCAGGACCTTATAGCACGCGACGACATTGATGCAGTTGTGATTGCTGTTCCCGATTTTTCACATGCAATGATAGCTGTTGCTGCCTGTAAAGCAGGAAAAGATGTTTACCTCGAAAAGCCTATGACTTTCACAATCAAAGAAGGCCAGGTTTTAAGGAAAGTAGTGAGAGAAACTGACCGTATTTTAGGGATTGGAAGTCAACAACGTTCAGATCCAAATTTCCAACATGCTGTTGAAATGGTACATTCCGGAAGGTTAGGAACAATTGAAAAAGTAAACGCATATGTGGGAGCCCCACCAAAACCATATGACTTACCAGAAGAAGAATTACCTGAAGATTTGAATTGGGATTTATGGTTAGGGCCATTACCTCAGCCTATTCATTTTAATAATGAACTAAATCCACCTATTACTCTTGAACCAATGGTACATGAGAAAATCTGGGGTGGCTGGCGCTGGTACAAAGAAATGGGTGGTGGTTTTACTACCGATTGGGGAGCACATATGTTCGACATTGCCCAATGGGGACTTGGCATGGACCGCAATGGGCCAGTTGAAGCCTCTCCTATTGGCGATGGGACAGAATTTATGCAATTTAAATACGCCAATGGTGTTGTTATGACCTCTGAACCATTCGATGAAAACATGACAAAAGGAGTAAAATTCACAGGCGATAAAGGATGGATTGAAGTATCACGTGGCCATTACCTGGCTTCTGACGATTCGTTATTACCTCCAGTAACCGATGAGCCTGTTGATGATACACCCTATGAAACAAAAATTCCTCATCAAATCGACTTTATTGAAGCCGTGCGTCAACACAGAGATCCTGTTGTGCCTGTTGAAATAGGTCATAGCTCATGCACCCTTTGTACTTTAGGAAATATTGCCTGCGACCTTGGACGTACCATTAAATGGGATCCGGCAACAGAAACTTTTGTTGACGATGAAAATGGTGAAGCTGCCGCAAAATTACATTACAAATACCGCGATGGTTATAAATTAATTTAATCTTTAAATACCATACCACCTTATATTTAATAAAAACAGCTATCAATTTTTTGGTAGCTGTTTTTATTGCAGTAAACCAAATAGAATAACTACAATCAGCTCCAAAATTGAATTTATAAAAGGAATTTTAGTAATTTAATTGTTGTTAAAAATAAAATGTCATGATAAAACTATTTTTTATTGCAATTATAAGTATGTTTTTGGTTACTGCATACGCCCAGGAAACCATTGAAGTATCTGATATTACAAAAACCATCTCGAAAGGAGATAAACCCGGATTGTCAGTATTTATTCCTTTTGCTGACCAGAAAACGGTTGAAAAAGAATGGATTAAATACATCGAAAATCCCAAATTAACCAACCTTTTTAAAAAATCAACCGATAAAAATAAAGTTGAAAAATACGGCGATGAATATTTTACTTCGGGCGCAATAATTAAAGAACTGGGCGAAGGAAATATCGACCTCTATGCTTTGATTAATCAAATTGAAGGAGGAATACGCGTTTATACCTTTTTTGAAACAAAAGATGGTTTTATTTCCCCCGAATGGGAAAATCAAGACCAATATTCGTCGGCGCGGAATTTTACTCGAAATTTTGGTGTTCTTAATTACAAAATAGTTGTGAATGATGAATTACGGAATGAGAATAAAACCCTGGAGAGATTTGAAAATGAACTCAAAAAACTGGAGCAAAAAAACGACCGCTTACGAAAATCAATTAATCGCAGCGATTTAGAAATAAACAAAAATGAGTCTGCCATTCAAATAAATGTAATAGATCAGGAAAAATCTAATTCGCGGATAGCACAACTTAAAGACACTCTTTATACGTTCGATAAAAAATCATTCCAATATGAAACGTTTAAAGAAAAATTAAAAACAGAAAAAAAAGATCACAAAAAACTTCATTCAAATAATAAATCATACAACAAAAAAATTCAAACCGAAAAAAACCAAATTATAAATGCTCAGGAAGAAATAAAAACCAACCTTGTTCTAATAGAAGAACAAAAAAACAAAATAAGTGGGCAGAATAAAGTTGTGGAGGAAGTTGAAGAAAAGCTTTTAAACATTAAATAAACTTTCACTTTATATTAATTTACAACCCTCATGATTGGTGGTATCGATAGCTATCGAATAATAATTACTTTTGACAATTAATTTTACAATCAATCGATGCAAAACCATAACAAAGGAATTTTTTATGCCGCATTAACTGCTTTTTTTTGGGGATTTTTAGCCATTGCTTTAAAAGTAGCTGTACAAGAAGTTTCACCCAATACTATTGTATGGTTTCGTTTTTTAATAGCATTCGGATTTTTAGCAATCTGGCAGGCTTTTAACAATCCAAAATCATTCAGTATTTTATACAAACCACCCTTCCTATTAGTAATTGCAGCCTTAGCACTCAGCTGGAATTATATGGGCTTTATGTTAGGTATCCATTATACAACACCCAGCAACGCACAATTATTTATTCAAACCGGGCCAATAACACTGGCAATTTTGGGAGTCTGGTTTTTTAAGGAGAAAATTAATATTACTCAACTCGTTGGTTTTTTGCTGGCGCTGGCCGGTTTAGCCTTATTTTACAAACAACAACTGCAGAGTGTATCAGGGGCCGAAATAATATATAATAAAGGTGTACTTTTTACATTATCGGGAGCCGCTGCATGGACAACTTATGCTGTTCTGCAAAAAAAGCTTGTAAAAAAACATTCATCGGCTTCCCTAAACCTGTTTTTGTTTGGCCTTCCAATCCTTATCTATTTACCTTTTATCGATTTATCACCAGTGTTACAACTTCATTGGACGTGGTGGTTGTTATTGATTTTTTTAGGTACCAACACACTTATTGCATACTCCAGCATTTCTCTGGCGCTAAAATATACCGAAGCCAATAAAGTAAGTATCATCATTATTCTAAATCCAATGATTACTTTTTTAGTGATGGGTATTTTAACCTACCAAAATGTTTCATGGATTAATCCTGAAAACTTTACTGTTTTTTCAATAATTGGAGCCTTGATGGTATTCTCAGGTGCTATGCTTGTAGTAAAAAAGAAAAAAATACCACTTAAAAAAGTTTAAAATCCAGCCAATTATTGTTTTTCGCGTTGAAAGAGATTATCTTACATTCAATGGGAAATGCCAATAAATACAGTTGTAATCCAAAAGAATGGGTGCAGTCTTATTCCAACGAATTGTTCCGGTTTGCCCTTCTACGTGTAAATAACCGCGAAATTGCCGAAGACCTTGTTCAGGAAACCTTTTTATCGGGATTAAAAGCAAGAGATAAATTCCGGTTAGATTGCTCTGAAAAATCGTGGTTATACAACATTCTTCGAAACAAAATAATTGACCACTACCGAAAAAAAACCAATAAAGAAATCAAACAAAGTGCTTCTTCATTAGAGGTTGATGATGATTCCTTTTTCAACCATTTTTTCCAGCAGGAAGGAAAATATAAAAACCATTGGAATGATGGATCGGCTCCGGGCGATTTCGAATTACCAGCCGACAGCCTGTTTGAAAGAGAAGAATTTATGGAGATACTAAAAATCTGCCTTTCACGGTTGCCTGAACAGTGGGCTAAAGTTTTTAGCTTAAAAAATATTGATGAATATTCATCTAAAGAAATTTGTAAGGAATTGCAACTAACTTCGTCAAATTTATGGACCATCATTCACAGAGCAAAATTACAATTACGTGGTTGCCTCGAAACCAAGTGGTTAAATAACTGATGCGTATGTTTAATAAACTCATGTCGAAATTAATGTTAGATTGTAAACAAGCAACCTACCTGGTTTCAATTAACAATTTCAAAAAAATGAGCTTCTCAAAAAAAATTCAGCTAAAAATGCATTTATGGGCTTGTTCATATTGCCGTAATTTTAAAATTCATTCACATCAAATCGATATTTCACTTCATAACCAATTGTTTAATCCATCTATTCTTGCTGAAGAAAACCTTTCCGAAGCAAAAAAAACAGAAATAGAAACGACAGTTAACCAGGAACTTGTAAAATAAAATACAAACTTATCTGATTTAATTGCAAGGATTCTTGTACAGTATCGTCTACTTATTCGAAATTAATCTAAATTAAAATAAGTAATAATAATTCAAAACAAGAATCATGGAAAATCAAAAAAGTAATTTTCGTAAAAACATTTTAAAAGGAACTTTATTTGCAGGAGCGTTATTAAGTGTATCGGCTTTAAGTGCCACACCTTCACAATCAAACTTATTTGATTACAGCGCGTTAGGATCAGGATCAGAAGTCCGCAGTGAATTATTACACTCAAACGCTTCACCAACTGATATATTTGAAGCTAACTGTGGTGGAAAAACAGAAACAACCGAAACTAAAAAAGGAGAGGCAAAAGAAGCAGCAACCAAGGAAAGCAAAGCAGAAGAAGCAAAATGTGGAGAGAAAAAAGCCGAGACAAAAAAAGAAGGCACTACTACCGAAAGTAAAGCTAAAGAAGCTAAATGTGGTGAAGGTAAATGTGGAGTTGAATAATAAGTGATTGAAAAAAAGGGGGGCATTTTGCCCTCTTTTTTGCTTTAATTTAAAAACAGCAAAATGAGTGTAGGTATAGGATTCAGGAAAGAATTTGCCGATGAATTTCTGGCAAGTAAAAATTTTAAACCCGATTTTATTGAACTCGCACCTGAGAACTGGATGAAAATTGGAGGGTACTGGAAAAAAATACTTAACCAATTAGCCGATAAATACCCAATTACTTCACATGGCCTTTCTTTATCGATTGGCAGCCCCGAAAAATTGGACAAACAATTCCTTTCAGATGTTAAACAATTCCTGGAAGAATACAACGTGCAGGTTTATTCGGAGCACTTGAGTTTTTCGAAATGCGACAATGCCCATTTATACGACTTATTACCAATACCATTTACCGAAGATGCCGTAAAACACGTATCCAAAAAAATTAAACAGGCTCAGGATTTTTTAGGAAGAAAAATTGCCATCGAAAATGTGTCGTATTATACTCCAGTAGCAGCCCAAATGGATGAAGCAACATTTATTAAAAGTATTGTTGATGAGTCGGGGTGCGACCTCCTACTCGACATAAACAATGTATATGTAAATGCATTTAACCACAAATACGAAGCTAAAAATTTTATTCAGAACTTACCCCTACATAAAGTTGCCTACATTCATATGGCTGGCCACACAAAGGTCAGCAACGATTTAATTATTGATACACACGGCGAAGCGATAATTGATCCGGTATATGATTTGTTTAACTGGGCAATCGATAAAATTTCGCCGGCCCCTGTTTTATTAGAAAGAGATTTTAACATCCCTGAATTAACTGAATTGGACGATGAGTTAAACAACCTCAAGGCTATTGTAAACAAAAAATGGAAACCGACCTATGTTACTGAAAACAAAAACATATAAATCGCAACAATCAATCGCTGAATATTGCCGCAATGGTGAAATGCGTGTAATTGCTGGTGCTGACTCAAACCGCCTACCTTATTACCGACGATTAGTATTTAATGTTGTTAAAGACTCAGTAGCTTCGGCTTTTCCAATTGCAAAAAAATATGTTGATGAAAGTATTTGGGCAAAAATGGTTGAAACTTTTTTTGCAAATCATAAATGCCAGGAAGCCCAGGTTTGGCGTATGCCATTTGAATTTTATCAATATGCCCAGCAGGAAAAATATGAAAAAAATTATAACATTCCATACCTTAATGACCTGCTTCTGTTTGAATGGCTGGAAGTAGAGCTATACATGATGGAAGACCTTAAATATCCCACATTTAAAAACTCTACCAATTGGAAAAACAATTTAATAGCTGTAAACCCCGAACATAAACTTATAAAACTGGAATACCCTGTGCATAAGCTTATTCCGAAAGAAGCCCAAACAAAAAAAGGCGATTATTTCTTATTATTATTCAGGGAAAAAGATTCAGGGAAAATCCAATTTGTCGACCTGTCGGTTTTGTATACATTTTTAATTGAAAATATTATTCAGGCTGAAAAAACGCTGGAAGAAATTATCAACGATATCCTTTATGTTTTTGGGATCAATGATCATGAACTTTTACAAAACAACATTAATACTTTTTTGGACGACCTTAAAAGCAGGAAATTTATTTTAGGCACATTAAATTAAGGGAGATGGAAATTATGTCTTTCATAAACAAATCAAAACCAGCAATGAAGATCCGGATAGTTTTGCACTTTTAATAGTGCGGTTGGTTTTAGCCTAAGGATTCTATAATCCGGCAAAAATGAATCAGAAGTTTTTTAAAACTAAAATCGTTTCATTAATTTAGGGGAAAAATCCTGACAATGAAATTTCTGAAAAATTACTTCTTACCATTTTTTCTTCTAGCTATAATCGCCGGATGCCAACCACAATCTGGTAAAATCATAACAGTAAACGGTACTATTTCGCCTGAAAAAATTGGAAAAACGCTACATCATGAACATATATTAGTTGATTTTATTGGTGCGGACAGCACCGGGTATTTCCGGTGGAATAAAAATGAAGTTGTAAATAAAGTACTTCCATATCTTCTTGAGATAAAAGAAAAAGGTTATATAACATTGGTAGAATGCACCCCTGCTTTTTTGGGCCGCGACCCCGAGTTATTAAAAATTCTGTCTGAAAAATCAGGTATTCAAATAATTACAAATACTGGTTTATACACTGCTGTTGGTGGTAAATTTTTACCTCCATATGTATTTTCAGATACCCCCGAAGAACTCGCTCAACGATGGATATCAGAAGCAAAAAACGGCATTGAAGGAACAGGAGTTTTTCCTGGATTTATTAAAATAGCAGTTGAACGAAAACCTCTGGAAGACATTCAACGAAAAATTGTAACTGCCGCATGCCTAACTCATCGCGAAACAGGTTTAATAATTATGTCGCACACAGGGCTTGCTTCACCAGCATTTCAGCAACTCGAAATACTTGAAAAAATGGGAGTCGATGCCTCAGCTTTTATATGGACACACGCAAATAATGAAAAGGACCATTCAAAACAAATTGAAGCGGCTCAAAAAGGAGCCTGGATTGCATTTGATAAATTTACGCCCAAAAGCCAGGAAGAGTTTGTAGCTTTTGCACAATTAATGAAAAATAAAGGGTTACTCAATAAACTACTGTTTTCGCACGACGCTGGGTGGTTCGATCCCATGCTACCCAATGGAGGAAATTTCAGGGGATTTATGGAAATCGAAAATTACTTGATACCGGCTTTAAAAGAAAACGGATTTACAAAGGAAGATATTGACCTTTTATTCATTAAAAATCCGGCAGAAGCCTTTGAAGTTAAATTAAGATTATCAAAAATATGAATCAAAAACAAAACAGGTAGTAACCTATTCCCCTACATATCTTTGTTCCATATTTTATAATAAATGTGGGTATTATTAGGACTGGCTTCCGCTTTCTTTTTGGGAATTTACGATATTTTTAAAAAACTTTCGCTTAATGGGAATGCTGTATTACCGGTGCTTTTTTTTGCTTCATTAACCAGCGCTATATTTTTTTTACCAATCGTAATAGGTTCATTTTTTTTCCCTGAAGTATTTCAAAATGTAGGCCTTTATGCCCCTCAACTTACGCTTGCGGAACATTTACAAGTAATACTAAAAGCGGTAATTGTTGTTTCGAGTTGGATTTTAGCTTTTTTTGCCATTAAACACCTGCCTGTAACAATTTATGCCCCCATCCGTGCTACAGGGCCTTTGTGGACATTGATTGGTGCGTTATTGATTTTTCATGAAAAACTTAATCCGCTACAATGGATTGGTGTAATAGTAACCCTTCTTTTTTTCTATCTTTTTTCAACTGCAGGGAAAAAAGAAGGTATTGAATTCCGCAAAAACAAGTGGGTATATTTTATTATTGCAGCCACATTATTTGGAGCCATAAGTGGCCTTTACGATAAATTTATAATTGCGCATATAAATCGAATATCCGTACAAGCCTGGTTTTCTTTTTATCAAATTTTGGTTTTATTGCCGGTTTTGGTTTTTTTATGGTTTCCAAAACGAAAAATAAATACTCCGTTTAAATGGAGGTGGACAATTCCTGCCATTGGACTTACCCTGGTTATAGCTGATTTTTTGTATTTCTACGCATTAAGTTACGAAGGCTCAATGATTTCGCTAATTGCAGCATTGCGACGAGGAGGTGTAATTATTGTTTTTGTTTTGGGGGCGTTTATTTTTAAAGAACAAAACCTCAAACAAAAAGGAGTTTTTCTTTTGGGAATACTTCTGGGAATTATATTAATTACCATGGGTAGCCAATAAAAAAATAAATAGTTGTATTTCAGAACTATTTATAGATTTTCAGTACAAACATTTTATCAAACCTGGGTAAATCCATTTTACGAATTCCTCCCTCATGTGTAAAAAAACCTTTTTTTAATGGCTTTCCATTATACACCGAAGTAAGCTCATAATTAAACTTGCCTTTGGGTAAATTAAGTTTAATCCAATCGGCCGTAGTGCCCGAGAAAAAGATGGCATATTGTTTCCCTTTTTCAGAAAGTGCCTGTGCTGTTAATCCAGGAGAATGATAAACAATATCAAAATCGGGAGCCATTTTAATAAAATCAAACGACGAAATATACTGATGCATGTATTTTAACATTCGGCGTAGCTCCTTACCACCTGTGCCTGGTGCGACATTGTTGGCTGTTCCATCCTCAAAGCCTGCACTAAACGAATAATCAAGATTATTAAACAAAGCACCGCCTGCCAACATAAAAGACCAGGCTTGACGTAAATAAGTTGTATCAGAGCTTCCCGAAAAACCCGATTCATCAAATCCAATTGGCAGGTTCCAACCATAATTTAACCAGGCAGCTTCGGGCCAAGCATAATGAAAATTCATTAACGAAATATTGGGATCAATTTTTTCCACTGAGTGTTTAAAATTGCAGTAATTCTGAGCGATGATGTGTTTTTGAGCTAATCCGTTTTCAGTATCAACAATTGTTTGAGCAATTATTTTTTGCCAATTGAGAGAAATATCCGATGCTGTTTCGGACCAACCTACCCAACTAATTTTATCCGGATCGTGTGTTAAAATTACAGGCGAAGCTTTTTTACCACTATCTGACCATGGTTCATTTTGTATTTCATAAAAAACATTGTCAAACACATTTAATTCAGCAACTATTTTTTGAACCATTTTTTTCTGAAATTCCATCAATTGCCCGTTTTTTGTAGTATTTGAGACTTTACGGTTAATTTCAGGTAATTCATTACTATTATTCAAATGATTAAATGGATTCCTTACCCACATTTCATCCTTATAATTTGAACTAAACAGAGTTACTTCGACAATTATATCAAAATCCGCAGCTACTTCAATAAAATCTTTAAGCCTTAAAAAATAGTCAGGATTCCATTGTAATAGATCAAATTTATTCTCACCCTTAAATGAACCTGGAATATCGGTTCTTTTCCATGGTGCCAAAAATCTGCCAACTGCAGGAGATAGTGTATTATTCTGAATTCCAAAACTACCTGGTACTTCAACATACGAACCAACAAAAATACGGGTGTAATTCATGCCCTCTTCACTTAATGTTTTGAGGTATTTTTTATAATCAAAATCCAAATTTAAGACCGCTCCATAATGCTCGGCTGATGTAATTAGTAATGTTGGTTCACCTTTAAAAATAAAATAATGTAGATTTTCAGGATGTAGAGAAATGGGTTGTGAACTAACTTTAAAAAAAACGGCTATCGTGAATCCGACAACAAAAAGAATTTGTTTCATTTTTCAGGTTTTTATTGTTGCACTAAATTTAAAGAATTATTGTGAGACAGCTTTTCTATTCTTACATTTAATCATTTAAAGAATTAATAAAATGAGCCGGATAGAAATAATTAAAGGAGATATCACTAAAATTAAGGTGGATGTAATCGTAAATGCTGCAAACAACTCACTGCTTGGTGGAGGAGGTGTTGATGGCGCTATCCATGCAGCTGCCGGGCCTGAACTTTTATTAGAATGCCGCCAATTAAACGGGTGCCCTACTGGTGAAGCTAAAATTACCAAAGGATATAATCTCCCTGCTCAATTTGTGATTCATACTGTTGGCCCAATTTGGCAAGGTGGACAAAAAGGAGAGCCTGAATTATTGGCTTCGTGTTACCGCCGAAGTTTACAAATTACTTCTGATAAAAATTTAAAAACAATTGCTTTCCCAAATATCAGCACAGGTGTTTATGGATACCCCAAACAATTAGCTGCAGAGATTGCTTTAAGTGAAATCAAAAAATTCCTAACGGAAAATTTATCTGTAGGGAAGGTGTTTTTTTGTATTTTCGATGAAGAAAATTATGGAATTTATAAAAGCCTTCTCATATAGTACTCTATGTATACAATCGTCCAAAATAATCATGACCTCCTGATACTTCCTCTTACACTTATCCTGAGCCCCCGGCAATCAGTAGGCATATAAAAAATTAAGTGGTGCCTTACTGCATTTTGCATTCGGAATGTAAGAACAGTCCGGCTTTCAGTATCACTTGTTTGTACCGTCCTTCTAGTGCGGCTAACACCATCAATGCTCACATCAAAACTAGCACAGGACTGATATGCGTCAACATGTGCCCTATGATAAATTATTACACGAATGTTAGGGCAATCTTCGGTACTGTAAAAAGCTACCCGTAATAGGTTCGAGAAAGTCCCTCGGTAGGGCACTGAATCGACACAACCAGCACTTTGTTCTCTTTGAATCGAGTCGAGCGATCCTCCTTTTTGCTGAATGGTATGCGTTAATTCATGTGCCAATAATTTTTTTCCGTCGGAAGCTTCAGGATTGTATTTCCCTTTGTTAAAAAAAATGTTGTTCCCATAAGTAAATGCCTGAGCATTTAAATCACGGTTCATTTGTACAGCCGTATTGCAGGTATGGACTTTTATGTCGTTAAATTTTTTACCAAAACGAGGCTCAAAATAATTTTTTGTTGAAGAGGAAAGAGCTTGCCCACTGCAAGATGCAACATGGCTTTCAGGTGAAGTTTGTACACGAGGTTCTTCCGTATTCGCACATTCGGTACAGTTTTGTTTTTGAATCAACATTGTTTGTACTTCTTCCTCTCCTTCGGGCTGCCTCTGAATTTGTTTTGTTTGAACAGGTTCTTCTTCCTCTTCCTGCCGTTGAAATAGCTTTGGTTGAATTTCCTCTTCTTCTTCGGGCTGCCTCGTAAGGAATGGTTCTGGCATCCGCATTACCGAATCGGCAACATTATCGGCTTCCTTCTCATAGATGTCGCCTGGTTTCCCTACTTTAAGCTTTAATTGCACGGTATTAGCTACTGCGCGGGAAACAGTTGGGCTTTTTATTTCTGATAATTTTTTCTGTCCCATTTTTTATTATTTACATTTTGCTTTTACAAATTATTGTAGTAATAATCTCCCTTTCAAAAGATACAATGTAGAATACCGGTTTATTAAGTCACTTTTTTGCTTTCTATCCACAACCTCACTTTTACAGCTTTATCAGGAGGTACTCCTCTTTTACGCCAATCATAAATGTTAAATTTTGTAGCTGTAAGTCCATAGCTTGCTAACTCAGATGGTATTTGGGCGACAGGTACTCCGATATCTTCAATTGCTTTTTTAAACTCTGATGAAGAAATCTCACCAATATTTTGTTCAAGCTCTTTGATTTTTGTCTCAAGCTGCGATTTCATATCATCACCTTTAATAAATAAATGTACTTTTCGAACAACTATACCATCTTTATCTTTAAAATCACCTAATACATTTTTAATTTCTTTTAAAGCCTGAATCACACTTTCCAGTCCCGAATATTTTCCTTTTAATCCATCAACCAACTTGTCCAAATTCGAAATACCTTTTAAAGAAGAAATAGTAAGTGCTCTGTTTTTAGCTATTCCAATTTGATTTAAAGTTGGCTCACCTTGTTTCATTACAATAATAGTAACTGGATCTCCTGCTTGTTCAGGTTCAAAATCAAATTCAAAATTAAAAGGCTCTTCCTTAGGAGTTCCAACTTCTTTAAATACTCCTTTTTTAACAGGATCTTCTTGAAGTTGGCCATATTTATAGGCTAGCTTTTTCGGAAAATCAGTTCTAAAATCAGAGGGGTCTTCAGGCTTTTTTGCCTGCCACTGATCAACCCATACCTCGTAGAAACAAATTTTTTCAGCATCAACTTCACCTTTTAGTTTTCTTTCAATATCTTTTTCATATTTTGAATTATCGTCCTGATGCCCAGGCACCATATTCCATGCTACCCCAGGTCCATGTAATTTCATATTTAACAAGTGGAACCTCCTCCAAAATTGGGGTTGTGAGTGTTTGGTACCATCTCTTTTTGTAAAAGATGCTTTATCAAAAGTTTGAATATGAGCCCAACCAGGTATAGTACCGCCAGGAGGACTTCCTTTCGTATTTCCAGGCAATTTTGTAAGCGGATATGCTTTAACTTTACCTGCTTTATTACCTTGTTTACTGTATGTAACATTTGTTAAAGGCAGGCCTGCCTCAATAGCCCCTCCAGTCAATAAATCAGTTTTGATTAACTCTAATTTTTTATCAATTTCTTTATCAAGATCTATGGTCTTTTCATTTGGACCTCCTTTGTTTACAGTATTTGTTTCAATATAGGTATCTAGCTCCTTTTTCTTTTTCTTAGCCGCTAATAAATGCCCTTCTTGTATGTCATTTGCACTTTTAAGCTTATCTGCTATTAAATCTTCAATACCTTTGGGTTTGGATGCAATAATTAAATCCGGCTTCTTACCTTTTTTTACAAGAGACATACTATGTTCTTTCCCTTTTACTGAAAACTTCTTTTTCTTTTTCCACCACTGAAATAATTTTGCCACACCTCCCTTAACAGCGGCTGCCCCTTTGCCCAACATTTTCAGAAATGAGGTTCCTGCGCTCACTGCTTTATCAACTAACCAGCCTATTGCCGTATCTACTTTTTCACGAACCTTTTCAATCATCTCCCCCACTTTTTTGCCTATTCCACCCAATCCAACCTGGTTAGCCAAAAAACCTATTATAACAGGCATAGAACGATGCATCGCATTTTCAATAAAATTTGCTGCTGTTCGAATGTTCCCTCTTGCTATTTCAGCAACACCTTCAACAAACGAATTAACAATCTCAAGCATTTCGCGGAGGTATCTGACAAACGATTGAATGGCTTTATAAATGGCAATTACACTATTCACTACAGCCATAATGCCAGTAGGATCGAGCAAGCTTAATAGTTTTACTGTAACTTGTTGAATAATTTTAGTTATCACCCAATTCCTGACCGCTTCAAGCACAGTGTCCCAGAGGTTGGTAAGTTTCTCAACAATATATTCCCAAATGGCAATTGGACCACGGGTTGCAACATCTTTTACAAAAGTCCAGATGCCTTCCAATTTGTCCATCATTCCTTTTATTTTATCCACCTTATCCTGGCCAATGCGTTCTGCCAGTTTTTTCCAAATGCGGTCCATGGTAATTCCAAGAACTTCTAAAACAAATCCGAGAACCGATTTAAAGGTAAAATCAGCCGGTGGATTTATTCCTGCGTCTTTTAATTCACCAAACAACCATCCGGTTACTCCAGATAAAAGGTGTTTAAGAATGTTCTCAAAAAACTGTACAAAACCTTGTTTTATGGCTTTTAATATATTTTTCAGGAATCCTATGGGGTCGCGTTTTATATCCTCAATAGCCTGTAATGCTTTTGTAATAATATTTCGAACAAGGCCGATGGGGAAATTCATAATAGTTAATAAAACCTCGATAACTATTTTTAGTACATCCCATATAAAGGCGAATAACCGTCTAATTGGCGCAACAAAAACACCCATAATCCGTGCAAAAGCTTCGAAAGGTGCAGCAAGGTCTTGCAGTGAAAACGTATTCCATAACCTCAAAAATAATCCTGTTATATATTCCCAAGTAAAACCAAGCCTTTCCACAGCACTTTCAATTCTACTCAAAGTCCTTTGAATAGCGCCAGTTTCTTTCATTTGCTGGAACTGTTCCTCTCCCCCCTCCTTGAGGCTCATAAAACCACGAATTATATTTTCGGCATTTCGCTCAACCAACTCTCCGGTGAAAGGATCTTTGCCTAATAAAACAGTTATTAAAGGATACCCTCTTGTTTGGCGCGCAAAAGTTGAAAGGCGCCTAAGCAAAGCATTTTTTATGAACTCCAGAATTTTGAGTCCGACCTTAATTAAAAATCTAAGAATCCTGCCAACAGGCTCAATAAATAATGCGGCCAGTTGCATAAAAGTCTCAATTGGTGACATCAGATTTTCAATTGAAATCAGATTCCAAGCGTTCGAAAAAATGTTTTTGATGGATTCCCATGAAAGGTCAAGTTCGGCAACCGCTGTATCAATCCATTCTGCCGCCCGCTGTAAAGTACCAGTTTCCTGCATTTGCCTGAGTTGTTCTACTCCATCAGCCGAAAGCAACATAAATCCCCGAATAAGATTTAATCCATTTCGTTCAACAGGTTCTTCAGTAATCGGATCTTTACCTAATATAACAGTGAGTAAGGGGTAACCGCGCGTATTATTTTTAACAAATAGAACAAGATTGGAAAGGACATATTTTTTTACGATTCGTAAAAACTCGGTGGCAACATTACCCACAAAAGTTATTATCTGACTTATTGGCCTTCGTATTATATCAGCTGCTCGTTCAAGCACTCCCGAAGGATCACCCACATCGGTAAGTGAAAGGCTATCCCAAAAATCAGAAATACTGGATTTAATTGAATCCAGGCTAATTTCAATTCCCGCAATTTGATTATCAAGCCAGATAGCAGCTTCTTCAATGGCACCTGTTTCTTCTAATTTCTGTTTAAACTGATTGCCAAATGGTATAATATCCAAACCTGCCTCAATAAAATTCCTGCCACTTCTATCAACCGAAACGCCAGAAACTGGATCTTGCCCCAATACCACTGAAAGTAAACTATACCCAGGAATTTTTTCGACAATACCATGAAACTGATTTTTAATATAATTTAATCCAGCCTCCAGCCCATCGCTTACAAATTCGACAGCACTACTCGCAACGTCAGAAACAGTATCCCAGGCATCACCCAACCATGATCTTTGTATTTTTAAACTGGTAGCCCTAGCTTGAAAAAATTTTGGCTGAACCGATGCACCCTGCTGAATTGTATGTGTTAATTCATGAGCCAAAAGAGTTTGCCCTTCACGTGAATTGGGATTGTATTTTCCCTGATTAAAATAAATATCATTTCCAGAAGTAAATGCCTGTGCATTTATTTGGTTACTCATTTGCACTGCTGTGCAATCAGTATGCACTTTTACACCACTAAAATCAACATTAAATTTTGATTCCATAGAAGTGCGTATCCCTTCAGGCAAAACTGAACCTCCCGATTTTGAACCTGATAAGGTATTCTCAAAATTAGTGGTTGATTTTTGAGTCCGAACCTCCGAACCTTCTGATTTTGTTTGTACTTCTTCTTTTGGTTTTCCCTCAGGTTCATTAACATTTAAGATATATTTTAGTCCGCTTTTCTTTTTTTTATTAGATAATGGTTTTGATTGTACCGTTTCCTCTTCTTCTTCAGACTGGAGTTGTATTAGTTTAGTTTGAACGGGTTCGTCCTTTTCTTCAATTTGGAGTTGTATAAATTTTGTTTGAATAGGCTCTTCTTCCTCTTCAATTTGCCGTTGAATTGTTGAAACCTGAAACGGAGTAACTGCCTTACTGTTATTATTTTCATCATTATCACCCCACCCTCCATTTGAGGCAGACACAGACATTGGCATCGACATAATCCTCTCAGCCGTTTGGTCAGCTTCCTGTTCGTACTTATCATCGGGTTTACCAACTTTTAATTTAGGCTGAATACTATTAGCAACTGCCCTTGAAGGAGTTGTTGTTTTTTCGGCCGCTATTTTTGTTGCAAACACGTTATAGTATTAAAACATTTTTCCTTCTTTTCTGAATTCCCTGATAATTCCATCGAGCAAATCTTTCTGCCGAATAACATTATCACCGGCTTTAATGGCATTTAATGACGCATACCTGATAATATTCATTATCGAACCGCCTGACAATTCATATTTATTTGCCAGGTATGAAAAATTGATACCTTCCTCAAGAGTGGCTTTTTGCGAAATTGCATTTTCCCAAATAGATTTACGTTGTTCGGGTTTTGGTATTGGAAAATAAATAGTGGATTGAAACCGCCTCAAAAAAGCCTCATCAAGATTACTTTTATAATTAGTAGCTAAAATTACAACTCCGTTATAATCTTCAACTTTTTGCAAAAGGTAGGAAACCTCCTGATTGGCATACCTATCATGAGCATCGCCAATATCGGTACGTTTTCCAAACAAAGCATCTGCTTCATCAAAAAATAAAATCCACCTTTTGTTTTCAGCTTTATCAAATATTTTGCCCAGATTTTTTTCAGTTTCACCAATGTATTTTGAGATGACCATGGATAAATCGACGCGGTAGACCTCTCTTCCAGCTTTTTTACCAATTAATCCGGCGGTTAGGGTTTTACCAGTACCTGCAGGCCCATAAAACAAACTTCGAAATCCGGGCATAATTCGACGTCCTAAATCCCACTCGTTCAGTAAAGTGGACCCATGTTTTATCCATGTAATTATTTCTTCAACCTGAGTAAGAATCTGGCTTTCAAGTATTAAATCGTCCCACTCCAGTTTTGTAGCAATTAATTTAGCCGGAAATGTTAACGAAAATTTTGGCTTATGAGGTTTTCCTTTCGAGAAATAATCAATGTATTCTTCCGAAATTTGTATAATCCCGCTCAAAAAGGGTTCGTTATCATTTGAACTGTTCAGTTTTAAAATATTGTGTTTGTAAAAAAAATGTTCCTGATCAAAAATTGAAGACAATTGAATCCGCCTTTTTAAATCATTGCCAGCCAAAATAAACATGGCCGTTTCGCCAGTAGGTAGGAACCCACTATACTGATCGCCCTTAACTCCTCCAAACTCCGTAAAACCACGGCCAAGTTGTTTGTTGGCAGTAAAAAAAACATCGAGCAGATGAGGTTGAATGTGAGGTGTTATACTTAATATTAGAATAATCCTTTCTTCGATGCTCAAGTTATAATGTAGAATAAACTCAGAATAAACCGATGGTTCACCATTCAATATCGGGGGTGGTATTTCTATAGTTGAATTTTTTTCTCCTTTTTGATCGAAATAGTTACTAAACCGTTTATTAACAACATTGGTAAACCATGCCATTTCTTCCTCGAGGTGCCTCACAACCGGATATGTATTTTTATTCACCATTCTGTTTCTAAAATATTTTCCATCCATGAATATTTTATCATGTTGTACTGCCAGGGAATAGAGTTTAATAATATATCGAAACCATTTCGCTGAATTCGTAAAATCCATTTCTCATCCGAGAATTTTAGCAAACCATACCGTTGCAAAAAAGATTCGCGAAAACCTTTTGCTGACGTATTTTTTAGGACAGACCAATGTTTTATGGCTGCTTTTACCATTTTAGTGCAAGCTGCTTTTTCGTGCGGCATTAATTGCAATTCAAATTTCACAGGTTCCGAAATAGGAATTCCACACAAAATTTTATTTAAAATGAGTACATCTTCAAATGGTTTTGATTTTGGATTAACCAGGTATTGTAAAATTCCAACAGCTTTATGATGGGCATTTTCTCCAATAAACTTACCATTTTTCAGAATGCCAAGTTTTTTAAATAATTCAGGAATAAATGGTTGTAGAAGAACCAATCCTGCATTTAAAATAGTATATCCAATTTCAGAATTGGATTCTTCATTAAAATAATTTTTGGGTTGAATGTTTTGTTTTTGCTGAATAATTTGCAACAGTTTTTGTTTATGTTTTATTTTTTTTAAATCGGTAAGGAACTGATTATCAGACTCCCTTAAATCATAAATTTTAGATGGTTCTTTTACCATAAAATCCTCATCCGTTTCAGATAACTTTTTCTTATTTAAGGAGCTTTTTTTCTCATTCGATTCCAATAATTGTTCTTTTAGTGTATCCTCAATTTCAGTATCAAAAAAGTCCTCTGTTTTACGTACATTTTCAATTTTTAATGATAAGTATTTTACCTTCTCTGAAATTCTTTTTTCTTTTTTATATAAAGTAGTAATTGTATTTTCAAAAGGTTCAAGGCTATTAAACCCTTGGTTATTATTTGAACGAATTGCGGCACGAACTTTTTTCAGGAACTTCAAATAACTAATCTCCATACAATTTGCCAGTTGTGATAAAAATATTTCCTCATCAGAAATTCCAGGTATTGTTGGCATTTCGGCAACAACCTGTAAAAAGGCATCGTATATTCTAAAAATAAAAACTGTAGGAGTTTGTTCGAAAATTGGCGTATATGTATTTAACTGAACAATATTCTCCAGCAACATTATTACTCCATTAAACTGCTTCTTATAAATAGCAGTAATTAGATTTATTATATCTGTTTTTTTAAACTGAAAGAGAATCCTTTTCCTGACTACCGGATTATTCAGGTTCTGTTTAATAAAATCAAATAACCGGACGTTTTGGAGTTCAATCAGTCGTGAAAATATTTCTTCAACATTTGTTACTTCTGATTCACAATACCATGGCAATGTTCCATATTTAAGGAAATAAATCAAAATTTGAACTTCTTTTTGAGAATAGTTAGCTGAGGTCTCTTCAACTTTTCCTGGCTCAATATTTTGCCTGGGTTTAGTCAATTTACTTCTTAATTGTTCCAATATTTTTTCATTACATTGAGGCAAAAAATCTTTTCTACCTATTACACCCAGATCAATTTCAATTTTATCATGCCTATTGGATGTATAATAATCATCAAATTCGAAAAACACAGTATCGAGTAAATTTGGCAATTCATTATTTGCAAAAAAACTGGCTTCTTCCTGAAGTTCAACCGCTTGTTTACTATTGTTTGTAGCAATGTCAAAAACTACTGTATTTACAATATGTTTTGCTTTTTCTGTCATCGAATAGATTTATTTATCCTTTTTAATGCTGCGTTTAAAACCGGTTTTTCAAGGGTTGCTTTTATCTCAGCAGTCAAATATTTACTAATAATTTTTCTTGGATCGACATTTATATTTTCTGCTTTGAAATGAGATAACTGGTCTTCAATACTGCGGTAAACCATATCAATACTGCCCCTGTCCTCAATATCATTTTCCTGTATTTTACTCAAGTTAACCAGGTTTTCGAGATGTACTTTAAAATAACTAATCAGGTGATTTTGTTTTGCTTTTATATTTTCACCTGATACTTCAGGAATTGTATTTAATGTTGCATTTATCAGCGTCCCTGAATTTTCAACAATTTCAGCATTTTTTTCACCTGTGACATAACTGAGCTTCATGTCTGGATTGGCGATCTCTTCTTTAATTGTATTATAATATTCCTTTGAATGGTTAAGTATTAAATTATTAGTACCAAATATTTCCTTTGATAAATTATCGGCGGCCAGATTATTTATGGTATCGATACCAACAACCCCAACCGAAATTGTTTTAGGTTCGATAGTTACTGACCCCTTTATTAGAACTTTGCAAATACCACCTACGCCGGTAACCTTAGCCGAAACAGAGTAAGTTTTTTTAACCTCCGTTTTATAATTATGAATCGGATTTTTTCTGGGAGATGTAAATCCATCACCAAAATCCCAGGCAATACTTTTAATTTTATCTTCTTTATAATAAAAATTCACCGTACCACCAGTTGGGGTATTAACAATTACTTTTTCGAATGTATCCAATAGTGCTAAAACTTCCACATTAATTACCAAATTGAGATATGATATTGGATATATCCCGGGAGCTAAACCTTCAGGAGTAAATACAAAAACGAATGAGCTACCAGAGGTTCTAAAACTTACACCTTCACCTACCACAGGCTTATCCGGACTCGGATCAGGGAAAGCAGTAATCACATAGGATTTTTGATCGTTATTGCAGAACATTTTAGGATCTATATTCAATTGATTTTCTGGCTCTTGTGGCTGAGGTAAATTGATTGTAGCCTGGAAAGAATCAGTGCATTTTCCATTTGCAGCAATTAGTTCAACATCAACTGTTTTATCCGGGAAATCAATAAAGTCATAGGACGGGTTTTCATCAGTTAAAATAATCCCGTTGCTAAGTTTCCACTGGTAACTTTTTGCACCCGTTGATAGATTTTCAAATTGAACAGACACTCCGCCTAAATCATAATTAAAATTACCAACTGTATATGTGAACAAAGCCTTTGGATCATTTACCTGAACAGATAGGGTTTTATCTGCCATCCGTGGTACTTTCATTACAAACGTATTATTTCCTTCGACCACATCATCGAGTGATGGATTAAAAAAATAATCGTTACCCCGATGAATAACACCGGGACCAGTTATCACCGCTGTAATAGGTGAGAACTGAAATGCAACTTCAATATTTGCCTTTTTACAAAAAACGTTGGGTTCAATTGAAAAAGTTGGTTTTACCGGAGGTTTTATTTGAAATTCTTTACTACTTAAATTTTGGCAATTTTTTCTTGCTGCCTTTAGGGTAACTGTAATAATCACATTCGTAATATTACGATATGTGTATTCAGGTTCGAATTCCTCGGAACTTCCACCATCACCAAAATCCCATAAGTACCAGTCGGCACCTGTGGATAAATTATCGAATGTAATTGTAACCGAACCGTCATCGTTTACTACTTTTTTGCCAACACTAAAGTCGGGTTTTGGATTATACAATTTGGCATTAAAAAACAACTCCTGATTGTTTATTGAATAAACAAATTGTATTTCTTCGGTTTCAACTTCGGCCCTCGAAGGATTAAAACTAAAACCGGAACCCGACATTAAAACACCAGGCCCGGTTACAATTCCCCCAACAGGATCGGTAGTAAATGGGTAATCTTTATTTTCACCCGAACAAAATTCGTTTACATCTAACCGAAAAGTTGCCGTTGGTTGTTCAACAATAACTGTAGCAATTTCGGGGCAGCTGCCACAACAGATATAAGGTAAAGAAAAATCGGCTACAACTATATTATTTGGCAGTACATCTGAAGGAGTAAATTCTTCATCTCCAGCTAATCCTCTCATATAATCATCAATTGACAGACGAGGATCATCTGGTTTTATATCTTCCGGTTTAAGAGAATCCAATCCTGTTTTAATGTTTTCCCTGTTATCTGAAATGATACTCCCAATGCGGCTATTTGAATCACCAAAACTTGTTTCACGATATTCTGCTGGATTCGGCTTTGTTCCGGAGGTGGTACCTAAACTTAATATTTCACCTATCCTGCTTTTTAATGTCTCAACATCATTGGTTTTACCCATGGCATCTTCCAATTTTCCAGCCAGGCTTGAAAAACGGATTGATTCTTCCTGAGACGAATTTTTAGTCGGACTATCAGAAAAAAATCCGGGCTTAAAAACTTCTGAGGCTTCAGCCTCTCCAAATTTATGCTCACTAATTTCATTTTTATCGCAGTACACTACGATAAATGTACCTCCCTTCTGTACACCGGCTTTATGCTCCATTCCGGGATGCCTTTCTGCAAAATTTGAAAGAAGGTTCATCTTTTTTACTTTCTCTACTCTTTTTAGATAAACATCATATAGTTTACGGATTTTAACCAGTTTTTCTGCTTGGATCAAATCACGGATATGCCTCAAGATTTCATATTCGTTACCCACTTGCTGGTATTCGGGATTTTCAAGGTTCGCTGTAATTATTTTATGGTAATCTTGGGCTGTTTCTTTTAATGACTCAAAATCGGATGTAACTTTGTCATCCTCAAAATCATTTATTTTGTCCTTTATCTTATCCAATAAGCTTTCAATTTTTTCGGCCAGTTGAAATGGATAAACATAATCAGTTGTAAAATCATCGGGATTAATTTGCCCTAAATCACCAATTGAATATTTTTCCAACAATCCTTCAAGCATGGTTTTATTGGGGCCAATAACCAAACTTTCATAGATCGTTCCGATGGTCCCCTCATTCGCTACAAAAGATGATAAAAAACGGCTTCCGGCAACATTGGCAGCTGTATTATATGATGCATAAGGCTGACGAACACCGCTCAAAGTTTCCGCTTTCAATTTTTTACTTGAATCATCAGCGTTGACTTCTAAACCTGAATTGCGAATTCCTGACATGGTATTTACTGCTCCAGGCACAGAATCAGGAGTTGGGATACCAATACCCTTCGCGATTTTTAGATTCATCAAAAATTCGATGCTACTATGCCACTCCCTGATTAATTCCTCCTTGCCAGCAAAAAAATCATGTTGTAAATCTTCAAAATTACAATCAATTTTTAATGCTGTGTTTATAAACTTTTCACTTAGCTTAAGTCCAATTACTTTAACAGGTAAATTTAATTTTTCAGTTTGACTAATTATATCGGAAATAGCCGATTCGTAAGGTTTTCCGACATGCCCTTCAATGCGCAGGAAATTGTAGCGGCAATTCTCCCAAACAGCCGGATTTCGGACAAATTCTTCGTCATTAATCTGATTATATGATCGTGCATGATACGAAAGGTTCATTCGAGTCCGGTACTGGCGGGTTAGTTCATAATTCCAGTACCTATATAGTTTATCAGTACCAACAACATCGTAATAAAAGGGAATCGACCGATATCCAAGAGGGAAACTGCAAGACCTGCCCGGCGTAATTTTTATGTTGCGAAACTCCAACATCCGTTTATTAAAACTATTGACCATTTTCACCATCTTAACATGAAGAATCAGTGCTTCCTGAGCCAGGTGTTTCTGATTGCCAAGAATGGGCGATTCAATAAAACCGTGCCTGTAAAATGATGGTTTTTCAGAAGGCACAACAATTGCCCTACCGAGTAACAGATGCCTTGGGAACAATTTTTGATCGGGGCAACACCTGCAAATTACTTTGTAGGCTACTTCACGGAATTCGTTGTATGCATCAATTAAATCTTTCAAAAAATCGTACACATATTGAATTGTCAAATTATTCGCTTCAATAATTGCTGCAATTTTCTGAAATAACGGATTAACCTTAACATCTTTAGAATTAAAATTATAAAATGGATTTTGGTTTTGATAGTGCCCCGACAAAAGCGGTTTATATGCTTCGTACGATTGATACAAAGCAAGCCCTACGTCCCAAACGGCCTGAAAAATTACCAGTCGATAATTAGTAAATAAGTGAGAAAAATTGTGGTATTCTTTTAACGAAAGGTTTTGCGATGTTTCCTTCATTTTATAACCCAAGCGCCCAATACTTATTTCTTTCATATAGTATTTTGCATTTAGGGTCGATTCCAGTTCGTCTTCGGTAGGAATCTCAGTAAAATCGCCGCCTTTAATCAAAACACTTAACAAATCATCTTTCATAATAAGAAGTTTCCTGATTTTAAAATGGCGGGTAACTCCCATATTATCACAATTTTCACTCAAACAATCTTCGTGTTTTTCATCCGAAATTTCCAAATACAACAAGACAAAAACATCTCTCAATTTATTCGAAAAAGGAACAGACTTTAGATGTTGTGCCATCGGATCTTTTTCCTTAATAAATTCTTCTTCTGTCAACAATTCCCAAAGGGCTATCTGTTCCCCATTGGCTCCAATAAACGGATAGTATTTCCCCTGTGTTTGTGAAGAACAGGCTTTTTCTGTAAATTTTTTATCGCCGTAAGGCCTGAAATATTTACATAAGGCTTCATCGAGTGTTATTAAAAATCCTTTTGAAGTGATACCCACACCTTTCGAAATATGTATTGAATGTTCTTCGGGATTACTCAAATTTAATCCACACACTATACCTATGCCCAGCAAATGGCTTCGCGAGATTTTATCTTGCTCAGTAAGATAACTTCGAAGGTCGTTTAAATGAAGCGAGGTTAATACCTGATTTGCTTCAAACACCGGATATGAATTATTTATTGTTGCCATTTTTTTTAGGTTTAAAGGTTCCTAAAATTGTATTGTTTAATATTATTCGTTTGGTATTTTCATCAGTAACGGGATTGCTACAATCAAATAAATTGGACTGAGGATACACACTTCGGATGTGGTTCATAGCCTCCAAAAGATCTGAAAGTTTTTGAGAATATGTATTTAATGAAATATTGGATTTTGCTTTTTCAATCAACCAGTTTTTATACTTTGTTTCAAACTGTTTCATGTCTTCACGGTTCAGCCAACAAATTCGCAAATGAATATGGGCCGGAGCTTCCATTCGAATTGTTTTTTCAAAAAAACTTCGGAATTCCATACTTTGAAACCGTTTTGGCCACGATGGCACTAATATTGAAATACGGAATGAATAAGGATCCTTATTTCCAGTGCATGATTGGCAATCGGCGGCAATACACACATTCATTAATTTATCGCCCTCAACTAATGGATTCAACAGCAAATGTTCAACCACATAAAAACCTTCCTGGTCACATTTTTGATTAAACAGTTCGATTAATAACTGAATAATCGTTTCCCGTTTTTTTATGGTTTTATAAAACTGGCTGATTGCTACAATTTCGCCATTTCGAGCCACAATATTAAAATAATAAGTATTGTCTTTGGCTTTTATAAAAGAATAAGCTCTTATGTTTTTCCCGTTTTTAATAACCGATTGAATCCCCTTTTGGCAGTTTTGTTTGGTTTTGTACGATTCGCTTCGTAATAAAATTTTTCCTTTATTATCCTTCAAATGGAACCGCCATTCCCCTTTGATGTCCTTAAAAATTAAAAATAGTTCATTAATGTTTTTACAAACCAGGTTGTGCCTGGTATAATCATCAATTCCTAAAATTCTGTAAACCCGTTTTTTGAGGCCTGCAACATTCTCTGTATCCCAAACTTCGTTGGTATTTTTATAATTAAAAGCCCTGCCTCTTTCACTGCTTAAAACCTGGTAATCCTCCAAAAAAGCGATCTTATCATTAATAAGTTCTTTTTGCCCCTGTTTTTTATCCAATCCATAAGTCAACATCAAATAATCAGAAAACTGCTCACCAAACCTCGCCAATAAATGATCGAGAAAAATATTACGCCTTTTTAAAAACACCTGTTCCGATTCAACGATGGAATCTATACTTTTAACGTAATGAGTAGATTTGGAAACTTCCAGGCCGGTTTCCTTTTTATATTCTATCCAATCCGCTTTAAATGATGAATAGGAATCGAGGCTGATTGCTGTAGTGCTATCCAGGTCGAGTGTATCGGTAAAATCTTTAACCAGGCAATAAATTAAAGGAAGTTGTTTATCATTAAATAAAACTGAACCGCTTTTTGAACCTGGATTAAAACTAAATTCGGCAGGCAAATTATACAGAACCTTGTAGAAATATGTTTTATCGATTTTTTTATTTATGGAAAACAAAGCCTGAATATTTGATAACTGAGCCAGGTAATTTGCCAATAGCTGGTCAAAAAACAGGAGGTAACCTTTTAACTGTTTAGCCTGTGCAATTCGTTTATTAGTAATAACACCGGGAATTCCTTTATCGCCAACACCATAAGTTAATGGAAATTCATTCTGAATTGTAAAATATTCACTTACATTACGGTATGTTCCTTCAGGGACTTTAAGGTCAAATTCATCGGTTTTTAGCAATTTTTGTTTCCGCTGTAAATCATACAGTTCGTTCAAGTATTCTTTAACTTCCGATTTATTTGGGAAATAGGGTAAATTCTCTTTGAAAAAAACAATTTTTGAATTCGTAAGATCCAACTTTGGCATTAATCCGGGTTGCACATTTAAACACCAATGTTCTTCATTATTTAATAGATTGCCGTTTGAATAGCTCGAAAGCACAAGCCGTTTTACAGCTACAACCCCTTCAATATCCATGATTATATTAATCAGGTCGGAAACCAGTATTGCTTTTCTGGGCTCCGATTTTTGAAGTTCATCCTCATCAATAAAACCATGCTCCATGGCAGGCCCTTCGAAAATTGACTCAGTCCTTTTTCCCTTTTTTATTAATTCGTTGTAAGTATAAAAGTTAACCGGCGGGGCAATAAATTGCTCCAACTGATACAAAATTTCGGCCATTACTTTTTCATTATCAAAAGCAGGCTCCAGTTGAATATCGGCACAAACAACTATGTCTTCAATTGATACTATTTCGGCAGGGAAAAAATCTTCACATAAATTCCGGTATTCTTGTAATTTTGCATCGACTAAATATTGGATTGCTAATGAATAAATTAATTTTTCTTTGTAATTCCAGCAAAGACAACCATCACTTTGTTTTTCCAATTCAGCTCTGACCAATTCTGTTACTGCGTTAGTAATTTTGATTGACGACTGAATTTTAATTTCCTGAAATAATATTTTGCCTTTTAGTTTAATTGCCAAACTTGCTTTAAATGTTTTTTCGGCCACCTGCTTAACATCAGTTATTGTAAAACCGAGAATATGGGCTGTTGAAAATATATGTCCAAAATAAAAACCACACGCAGGAAGTGTAACCTGAATTGTAAAGCTTGTCCTGATTTTTGCTAAGGAAATTTCAAAATCAAATTTATTTAAATCGCCAAATTTCATATGGTTGTCCAATTCAATTCTAACATTGTAAAAACCTCCGATATTTAATTTTTCGGCTTTAACTGCCGGTTTTCCATCGGGTAGGAATGGAATTTGAGAGCGGTAAACAAGTTCACTTTTTTTACAATCCAACCATATTTCGGGTGATGATTTATGGGCTATCTTTAACCATGCGTTTTTAACCCCGGGCACGTCAATTAACAATTTTCTGAAATCGAGAATAGTGATTGGGTGGCTGGTAAGAATTTTCCTAGCGGTTAAAAAATGTGATTCATCCTCTTCTTCATGGATGTATTTTTCGGCCAATAAATCTTTTATTTCGAATGCAGTTTTATAACCCAATTCAGTAATGGCATAACATAAAACTTCCAAAATTGTAATTCCCGGATCGTGAATATTATGGTCGGTCCATAAATCACCCGATAGCTCCTGAATAAACTTCAGTCCTTCATCCCGGAGGAAAGCATAATCCTGGCTTTTTTCTGATTTTTGGCTTTTTGATATGGTGATTGACTGTTTCATGTACAACTTGATTTTTCGAGAATGATGTGGCTGATGTGTGAAACCAAAACCGACCGGGCTGATGTAGCAACTGCTTTTCCAATATTTGTAAAAACAAGATTTTCATCAACAACATGGTTCATAATAAAGTCGGTGACATAATCAACATAGGGCAATTCTTCCACAAAATTTAACACTATTGTTTTGTGAAGTTCCCCTCCAAACACAATGTCCTGGCTATCATCGTACGCCCATGGCGACAGGAATTTTTTGATGTCTTCAACTAATAAAGCTTTATAGTATCCTTCGTCCAATCCATCGTATAATTGAACAAAACATTGAATTTGTATTTTTTCAAACAAAGGATTGAGTACCTGTAAATTATTGACTGCAAAAGGAGAAATCTTTGTTATGAGGAACTTCCTGATACTATCAAGGACATTTAAACTCAGGCAAGGTTCCAATGGATTTATAGCATTTACATTTTTTAATTGAGGCACTGCCACCAGCGTTACATAACCAGGTTCAAACTCTGAATGTTCCAGCTCGTTCAAATTATTTTTAACATCGTACACACTATGGCTGATGCACTTTACTTTGTATACTTCAGGAAAATTTTGCAACACCAAATGTTCGTAATCCCAAACCGAAATTCCCCGGTTTTTATGCCTTAACCTTTCACTAACTCTTTGGTAATAACCTTCATCTCTTTCTGAAGGTGTCCCTCCGTGTGAAGCATATGGCTGCGAAACACTTTTAATTTCCGATTTTTTATCTTTTAATTTACTGATTGAACCGTTGATGGTTGGTGTTAGTAAAAAGTTTGGATCGTTCTTATTGTCGGAAAACGAAACAGGAACAGCCTGAGCTTTAACAGCCATCATATCGCATACCGAATCTGGATTATTTTTAACTGCTGCTTTTATCCAGTAATAACCCGATTCGAGAATTGTATTTGTATTGGTGATGGAATGTGGTATATTAAATTCTATTATTCCGGAGGTTAACAAACCATTTGTACCATCCGATACTATTTCATTTGTTTCAAAAGCTACCCATTTATTTTTTGAAAGGTAAAACC
The DNA here is from genome assembly GCA_963666575.2 of Prolixibacteraceae bacterium. Classification (GTDB taxonomy): domain Bacteria; phylum Bacteroidota; class Bacteroidia; order Bacteroidales; family Prolixibacteraceae; genus JABMQB01. The sequence continues at coordinate 136,546 of CAXXYG010000012.1, read as the reverse complement.
AAAAAACAGGCTGTTTTTTTTCTCCCGGCAAGGAACTTCCTTCGGCCACTTTAAATAAAACTGAAAAATTCTGAGGCGGTTTTAAATCTGAAATGCCAATTATAAACTCACCATGGTGTTTTATTTCCTTTTTCTTTTCCTCATGCAAAAACTGGGGCAGCAGATACATTTTATCACTACTTGTTTTTTTATAAATTTCCTGAATCCCAAAAGGAAAAACATGATACAATTTGGATGTCCTTTGATCAAACTTTTTCGGATTTGTTAAATCAATTTTTTCGGATGCCGAATAAGTTAAGGTAATGCTGCTTATTTCAGGAGTGTATGGTTCAACTGGTAAATCATCTTTACGTTTTATGGCTTGTTTGGTTAACAAAGGGGTAAATATTTTGTGCCCGAATAGATCTTTTGGCGCTCGTAATACCATTCTCAAAAAACCTTGTTTTACATCAACTGTGTATTCAGTAAATTTCGGCTGACTGGTATTTGTTGTAATGGGAAGGTTACTTTTATTAAACCATATACTTTTAGGGTTAAATGCATTGTTTTCAAACAATTCACCATTGACTGAAGTACTTGATTTTATTTCTGTCCAGGTTCCATCCTTTAAAATCTCGAATGTTGCCTTAAATTGATAATTCGATGGATCGTACGAATAATATGGATCTTCCTCATCGGGTAATATATTATAATTGTAATGTTGGTTAAAATTACAATCCGGTTGGCTTTCAGTTCCTCCGGTAACTGGTAATTTGTGCCATTTTAATCCAACCACTAAACTATCAAGACTTTTCTTAAACACTTCGTTGCTACCTATGTAAAATGTTGAACCAATTGCCGGAACAGAACCAAATGGCTGGAATGGTTTAGTAGCTTTTAAAACTCCAAAATCGTTTTGAACCAATACATCTTTTACATTAAATACATCTACTTTTAATCCTATACCTTCGAATTGAATACTCTGAAAAACCTGATACAAATAATTATCCTTGCTTAAAGGATTGGCAGTTAGTTTCAGAATTGGAAATGGAGTTTCATAAATTCCACCGTGTATTTTCTTTTCGTAACCCACACAAGCAACTGCTCCACTTTTTAATTTTAGCAATATTTCGCAGGTATTCTTTACAACCTTCGCTTCAAAATCCAGCTCAGTTTCATCCTTTTTTGTTATCCACCCTTTGGGACCTGTAAATGAAAAGTTAAATAATTCGGAGATTATTTCTTTTTTCAAAGCAATTGCTGAATCGAACGTGAATTTTAAATGGATAGTACGTGTTCCATCATTCAGAATTAACAAAGGCGAAGTGACAGCAAAACCAACTTCAGCATCGGGCATCGTTTTCTGAATAGGTTTTTTCCCAACCTGCGATTCTCCAAAAGCTTTCCATTTGGGTTCTTTTTCAAGAAAGGCGGTACCATTTCCATCGCTTGAATTTGCAAACGGAGAAGCAGAGATACGGCACATATTTTTTTTATCGATATATACCGACCGTAAACAAGCAACTGTTGCTTTATTAACAACTTTTTCACAGTCAGACTGATACAACACTTCTTTGCCTAAAGCATCTTTACCTGCTTTAAATAAGGTTCCTTTTGCAATTTCATACGAATCGGTGTGTTTTGCCAGCTCAACAATAACCTCTGCTTTGTCTGGAACAGCCTCTAACCGTAGTAATCGAAGCACTTCCTCGTAATAAAACTCAAGGTGCCTTTCGGTAATGGTATTAATATGGTTTTGGGCATGCTTAAATATTTTAAGGAATGACAAAAGCAATCCGCTATGTGGCTCATGCGAAGAAACTTTTGTCAAGGTTTCAATAGCCAACGATGGCCCTTGTTTTACCAACTGTTTAAATGCTTTTAGGATGGCATCAAAAACAACCTGAAACTCATCCAAACAATATCTTATTTTTACTGAAGATTCAATGGATATATCATCCCTTTGGGGCCCATAAATTGTTTTGTTTGTTGCAATTTTTTTGTAAAAACTTTTCCAATCAGAATATTTCTTTGGATCAAGCGGATCAATCCACCACTCTTCAGTAAAATCCTTTTCAACAATTTTTTCAATATCGTCAAGGGAATATCCAAATATACTTTTGCTAAAATTATATTTCAGATTAAAAATCGATGGATCGTCAATTGCCCCTTTATAAAAGCCGGCTAACTGTTCCAATACTGGTTTTAGTTGAATAGAAATTTGTTGTTTCAGGAAGCCGTAAATTTCAAGTTCTCCGGAAGTTTGTTTGTACCATTTATCGAATTTAACCAACAACGTGAAGAGGAAACAAAACAATGCATAAAACATTTCATGAATTGTCATTTCATTCAATAGTGGATCTTGTATTTGTTTTAGAATTGCTGTATAACAATCGGTTATTTTTTGAATATCCTGGTTAATTATTTCTGAAAATATAACCGTTATATCACTTTCAAAAAGTTGATTCCAATGGCCATCAATTTTATTTTCGAGGTTAAAAAAATTAATTCCCTTTGAATATTCTGCAATAAAAAATAACAAGTCGAATAATGAGCGATCGTCAACTTTTGCATACGACGGTTTTAAAGCTTCAACCATTCTTTGATTTTGGCTGACTCCGTCACGAACAAGCGGATGTTTTGTAGTACAACTCATTGTTATTATTTATTTTTTGTTCCTTCTTTGGTATAAAAAGGGTAAACAAAATTGTACCTCGAATTGGTCCCTTTAACCATATAATCCAATGTAATATCAACCCTGCCCTCATTGTCATTAGTTTCAAGTTTTAAGTCCAATAATTTTATGCGTGGTTCGAAATAAAGTATGGCATCGTTAATAATATCTTTCATATATGTTTTAAGTGTTGTTGAAAGAGGTTCGAATAAAAACCTGGATAAATCGCATCCATAAGTGGGCTGCATAACCCGTTCTCCTTTTAAAGTTGAAAAAAGAATTTCGAGGCTTTTATTAATATCTTCAACATCGGATGTGAGGAGTACACCCCTTTTTATTTTATGAAATGTAGGTGGAAAACTCCATCCTGTGCCTAAAAACGATTTTTGTAAATCCATCAATTATCCTCCTATCATTACAGTTGGAAATCCAACTATTATACTTCCTCCGTGAGCTGTAGGGTCACCCATTCTCGCAGCAGGCATACCTCCAATAAACACTGTTGCCGATCCTAACAAAATAGTATCGGGAGGCCCTACACAGGTAGCCATGTCGCCAACCCTTGCTGCCGGCAAGCCTCCGATTAATACCGTTGGTGATCCTGGAGGAAGGATTGGCCCTCCCACATGTGGAACAAGTCCGGTAACCATCGGGCAAACATGCATATCTCCTACTCTTGCTGCTGGCGGCATAGTTTTATTTTTTTAATTTATCTGAACAACTGATCCTTCAACAATTGCAACTGCACCTGTTGAGAGTTTTGCACCCGCACTTCCTTCAGCAGTTAACTGAGCGCTGGCACTTATCGTTGTATTTGCCCCACTTTCAATGGTTGTATCTGTTGAAGAATTGACCGATATTTCAGAAGCACTTTCAATTGTGATTCCACTGGAATTCATCTCTATTTTATTGCCATTTTCATCTTCAATTTTTACACCTCCATCTGCATCGCTTAAAACCAGTTTATTTCCATTTGGTGTTTCAAGCGTCATGCTTATCTCATCATCATCAAATAACACTTTCATCTCGCTTCGGGTAACAAATCCTTTTTCGGCATTGTCACTAGTGGCAACTATCGGAGCTGGTTTTACACTACTATTCAACATTCCCAGCACAATCGGATCGCGGGGGTCATCATTTATAAAACCAACAATTACTTCATCGTCGACTTCAGGACGGAAAAATGAGCCCCTGTTTTCACCGGCATCAAGCGTACTAATCCGTGCCCAAATACCTTCATCGTTATTATCAATAATCGGAAGCCTGACTAATATTCGGTCCTCTCCATCAGGATCGTTGTCAATTTTTGTTACAAGTCCCACCTGCAAACCATTTATAGCTGCCAGTAAACCTGCCGAAGGTGTTTCAGTGATATCATTATTTTTTGCAAACCATTCGGGCGAAAGTCCAAAATTGATATCGGTAGTCCAGGTATTATCCGAGATTTGATGGCGGACACCAGCAACAAAAACATTCCCGTTAAAACGTTCACCTACACCGGCAAGTGTTATAGTATCGCCGGGTTTCACATGTGAAAAACCTCGACAATTGACTCGTCCCCGAACTCTCGACAATTTACTTTTGACAGCTGCGGAATTGGCCCATTGCAACAATTCATTTTCAGAACGAAATCCTCCATGTTTCATCTCTAATTCAGTGAGGCCAATTACGCCTGCTAATTCACTTTCGCTAATATTTCCTGCTTCAGGTAATGATGATGATTCTGATTCCGATTCGGTTAATTCCTGGCTTGAATAGTCCCATGAAGATGATTTAATTGATGAAAATTGGTTTCGGGCATCCATTTCAGCTTCAAAGTCATTCATTGTTGCTCCATATGTTAAAGTTAATACTCCTTCTTCCTCTATTGTTGGAGGAGCCACTTGTATGTTTCCATCGTCGGGAATTACTAACAATCCATTTGCTTCGGCCCGCGTAACCACAAAATCCCAGTCAGTACAATTATATTGAACCATTTCTTTGTGCATTACAGGTATCGATTCTATGCTATTCTCAAATCCATAATTTCCTATCAACTCTTCAATAATATCGCTATCGGTGCATTCAGTAAAATATTCATTCTTTCGGCCAACTGTCATTTTAACACATTCATCTTTACATTCGATAATAAGTAGCGGTGATTTATTATTTTTTGCTTTGATGGAATGTTTTATGACAATCCCTTTAAAAACGGACTCTTCATCGTTATGATAGCCAACCTGAATGTCGATGCTTTTGCCCGGAGCAAAAAACTCAAGGTTGCTCAACAAAAAATCTTCGGCAGAAGGGTCACCATCTTTTATGAGGATTGTAGCAAAAGGGATTCGATTCACCGACTTCGAAACCACAAGCGACATCACATGGTACTCGCCACTGAGTTGAGTTTCATCAGACAAAATTTTAAAAGTTGGTAAATCTGATGGCCTCGATGTTGGTATAATCCTTTCGTTTGGCATATTCACTTATTTGTAAGTGGCGGGAAATACAATTGCTGCCCCGCTTCCAATTTTCGATAATTATTTAATTGATTTGATTTTGCTACCTGCAAATAGTATTTTGAATCGCCATAAATTCTATAACACATTAAAGGCAGCGTTTCTCCTTCGATGACTGTTCGTAAATGAGTCAGGTCGGGAGAATTACTGTCTTCCTGAGCCGCGCGTAATTTATCTTCAATACATCCGCTAAATGAAGCTGCTATTTTAGCTCTGATTGGCGTACCATCAGAACTAAAAAGGCTGTATGAAACATTGGCTGTTTTTAAAACACATTTAAAAATGAGGGTCCCCCAAATAATCTTCAAATATCGGGGTTTATGTTCATCGCCTTTGTATTCATATGCTACGTCAAGAAAACTTTTAACTTTGGCACTCACATCTTCTTTTATACCCGAAGCACCAGTCCCGTCAATTGTAAAATTTAATGCCAGGTCCTGAGGTTTGAGCTTTTTAAAAGTCTGTGGGCTTCCCGATGTACCCGATCCACTTGAATCATCGCTTTCGATTTCATATTTTATGGAGTACTGATCGGGATTAAACATAGCCGAAAACTCACTGCTGTCTTTTGTATTGTACTCAGCATCTTTGTAAGCTTCAATCAATAATTTTTTTAATTCACCTTCAGCCATTACCGTTCTTTTTTCTTTTGAAGTATTTCAAGTACCTGCTCAACACATTCTGCAATCAGACTTTCATCTCTGATTTCAGAATCTCTTGAACTATCACGCTGTTCAGAATTATTGCCAGCATCTTTTACTGTAGCTTTGATAATTAATTCCCTGATTTCGATTGGCATAACTTTTATAACCTTGAAAAATATTTATATACAATTTCTATTGTATCGACCACTATTTCGTTCTTTTTGGCATCGAAACTTGACACATTCCATTTCACGGGATAAGCATTCACAAAATTCCAGCTACTAAGAGGGGCTCCCTCCTTATCTAACAATGTAACTTTTATGGTAATTGGCTTAAATTCAAAGTTTTCGACTGCATTTTTAAACCAGTCAATCAAACCTGAATCAGTTAGCATCCCCCGTTTTAATACCAGATTATTATACTTTGCCGGCCTTGGTAATTTATGAACAAACCGATTTTCACCCCCTTCTTTTAATTCTTCAGTACTGATTTCGGCATTTATACCGGAAACCTCCTGAAACCGGATATCGTTATCAGTTAATTCATCGAGGCCAATAAATTCAACATTAAAAAAGAAACTTACCGGTGGATAATACATAATCAATCAGATTAAAAACAAGCAACTCTTGCCAATAATTATAAACAGACAATAAGCAACAGATGGTAAAACACTGTTCTCCTTTTTACTCATTCTCTATTGTTAACCCTTCGTGGGCCAGCTCGATACTTTCAATTGCTACTTCGTTTCCTGTAGCTTTTAATCCCGGCCCTTCTACTTTTACAGGAAAAGCATTAACAATCTTCCATGTCATAACAGGTTCGTGCTCTTCATTCAAAAGATTGATGATGATATCGCGCCGTTCAACTGTATTCAGTTTAGTTGTATTGAGCCATTGATAAAACTCATTATCACTTTTTGTAATACCACGTTTAAGAGTTATGTTGCCATATTTTGGAATGCCGGGCATCTTTTTCACTGAGTATTCAGGAGATGCGCCATCGCGGTATTCAATAACCTGCGTTTCGAGGTTTAAACCCGAAACTTCCGAGAAACCTATATTGGTTCCACCCCATTCAACTTTGAAGTGAAAAACCGGTAGTGGATATGCCATTGTATTTATTTTTTAGTTAATAATTATTTTCCGATACATATTTCATTCTAAATAATTCTATGATTCCTGCATCTTATGTGAGAATTTCAGGATGATAAATTCAGCTGGCCTAACTACAGCCATTCCTATTTCTACGTTCATCCTTCCTTCAAGAATATCCTGTGGTGTCATTGTAATACCAAGCCCCACTTTCACAAAAAATGCCTCCTCGGGTTTTGCACCTGCGAGTGCACCATCGCGCCATTTTTGGGTCAGGTAGTTTTCAATCATCGCTTTAATTTTCACCCAGGTATTGGCATCGTTAGGTTCAAAAACAGCCCAATAAGTTGATTTTTTGACCGACTCTTCAACCATGTTAAAAAAGCGGCGAACCGGTACATAACGCCATTCATTGTCATTTCCTGCCAATGTACGGGCACCCCAAACCAATATTCCTTTCCCCGCAAATGTGCGAATAGCATTAATTGATTTTCCGGCAACCACATCAACATTTAATTCTTCCTGCTCATAAAAATCGATTGTTTCAGTTAATCCTTTTACATTGCTCAAACTCACATTGGCAGGTGCTTTCCATACACCTCTGTTACTATCGACCATTGCATAAATTCCGGCAATGGCACCACTTGGAGGAATGGTTGTAAGTGCATTACTCAAATTGATAAGTATATTTTTATAAACCGTATGCGACTCGTACAAGTTTTCTTCAAAATTATTTTCATAAACTTTGGCAGCACTAATTATTTCATTTATAGCAGCATTTACCTGTGTGAAAATTAACGAAACCATAGGCTGGGCGTTTACCCGCCTTTGTTCATCATTTGTACCGGTATAAATTGTTGTAATCATTGTTGGCGGTGTTGCACCAAAAATCCCCAGCCATTCAGACGAATCAACAGAGCCATAAGTTGAATACTTATCATAAGTACCTGCCATAACATTTGTAGCTCCCAAATCATATGCAATTAATTTGGATGCAGAAGTTTGTAATGAGCTTGTAATAATGGACTTAATATCATCTACAATATCACTTTTAGCAACATCGGCATTCCCTTTTAATGCAGTTGCAGCATCAATCCACACGTCGATCGCAGCAATTGTATTATAAATAAAAATAAACAATGCTTCAAAATTAGCTTTTGAGGAATCCGATTTAAAAGTGTCCTCCAAAGCTAAATAAGCAGCTTTTAACGATTTTGATGTACCTTGCAATGTTGTAATATCAGTATCAATTTTGTCAACATCAGCAATGGCATTCCCAAGGTTAGTAATCGTTGTTTTTACATCGTTACTATTGGTTAAACTGGCAAGGTTTATAGTTAATCCAGCACGGCTAATTTTTCCCTGAATATCACGGTAACTAATTTTAATGCCCAAATTGGTTTTTAACCATGGAGTATAAACTGCCCCATATTTTAGGTAGTTCATACCAATTTTATCCCTGAACTCTTCATAACCATCTGTCCAATCAAACGCAGGATTGCTGCTTTTTTTCTCCAACATATCACAAACAGTAAACCTGTCTTGCAGGTCATTGCACTGCTTTAATGCCGTCTGTTGAATATCATACAGATTATCATTTTCTAATTTAACAGCATCGGGGAATAAAATAATTGTGGGTTCATCTTTTTTCTTCAAAGCTGTTAATCCGTCGATAAAATGCGACTTTGTAATTGTCGAAGTGTACGATCCGACGGAAATAATATAACACTTTCCTCCTCCGTTGGCAAAAAACAGCCTTAAGCTATCGTACATGTAAAATCCGGAATTTAAAGTGTACGAACTTACTGTGTTGTTCTCATCCAGCGCAACTCCACTCACATCAACAGGTGGAGCACCGCCAAATAGTTCTTCAAATTCTAATAACGACCTGACTTTTGTTGGAACAAACGAAAGATCATTAGGATCTACTTCATCTGCCATTTGAGTATAGCCAATAAAGGCGGGAATAGCCGTTTCCACTTCAGCCACCGAAGGTGGAAAAATAGAAATCTCCTTAATGTAAACATCTGGTGTCCTGTAAGTTGCCATAACTTAACTTTTTAAAATTAATAATTCTTTTTCACTCATAATAATATACATATATGTCTGAATACCATTTATTGTTATCAATGCCTAAGGTAAAAACAGAGGCATTCGGGAGGTCCGAAACAACTACATTGTTTCCTTTTTTAAGTTGAATATTCTTAATTCCTGACTGCTTTAACTTAATGGCTGATGTTGTAATATAAATGATCGGGTCTGAGCCAACAGGCGGGTCAAAAACTATTTTTGAAGGCCCGGTATCACCATGTACAATAACCGGAGTTACGCTGCTTGACCCATTAATGGACGAACCCACTTTTTTTACTAATTTATACCGCCAATAAACTTCCCGGCTTTTAAAATTAAACAGGTAGTTAACAGGTAATGCACCGTTATTTGTTTCATCAATAAAAACCTCAAATACGGCAAATACTGCCCTTGTCAATTGTTGTGTGTCAATATATACTTCTGATGTATTTACTATTGAATCACCAATATTATATTGATTAAGTGTATATTTCCCAGTTGGTAATACTGAAATATCAATTTCTAAATTTGATTCCGTGCTTTTAAAGGGGAACTCAAATGATAAAGAGTTTTCTCCTTTTAAAACAATCCGCACAACATTCTGGGTGGCCTTTTCAACTTTAAAATTTGAGTTTTTAAATTCGATAGGTTCATCTAGTTTTGAATCAGATATTGTATAATCCTGACCTGAAATTGAAGGTGTAAGGTTATTAAAATAATAAATTGAAACGGGTTTTGAAGAGAACTCCAAATCAGTAAATGACTGAAAATAATTGTTTTTCAGAACAAAATACAGTTGAAGTTTATATTGGCCAATTATTGGAAATTTTGGAGCATCCACTCCATTGTCTGTAACAACCTCATTAATAAAAATTGCTCCTGAATTATGTGGTTTAAACAATATACCAAAGTCCTTTAAAATTTGTGAGGTTGATGCAGAAGGAATAATTTCAAAATCCTTACAAAGATTGTCTTTGTAATAATCATGCGTTAAAAAAACAGATAGGAATTTTTGAAATTTAATTTTTCCCATTATTTAGTATTTATGTCATTAAAGTTTTCATTCACTTCCATAATAGGAAGCCCTTCAGCTTTTATCAATTCCTCCTGGAATACAAGCATCCGCATTTTATAAGTCACCGAAGGCATATACTTCGCTCCAATAAACCCCCACAAATGATTACTTTGTTCCATCGAAAGAGTTAATAATTCAACTGTAAACCGATTGATATTAGTAAGTTGAGGTGAATTTTGACTGGTAAAAAGACTCTTGTTTTGAAAGAAGATAATTACATATCCTAATAAAGATAGAGCAACTTCGTATGAAGGGGAATAACAACTAAAAAGTAAATTTAAATTTATTTTTATTTCAGGATTACGGCTATGGATTGTTGAGTTGTTGTCTGACTTTGTAAAATAAGACTGGTCCTTGTAATGACTTTCTTCTTCAACACCTACCAAAGTGCAAATCACAACATGTTCAGATTGATTTTGCCCACTTGTATTAATTGCAAACTTCCCGTCTTGCCCAACAATATTTGAAACAACAACAATATTGCTAACATCACCAAAAAAATCAGGATCTTTTAATTTTATAAAATCACTTAACTGGCTTTTAATCGTATTTAAGGACTGCTTTATCATTGTTTAGGATATTAATAATTATATTAACTAGTTAGCAATTGTGTATACACAACAACACATCAAATTAACATATCCCCATAAAATCCCTGATATTATCTTCCAAATAGAATAGCAATTAATAACAACTATTAATTACTTTTTTGAGCCGCATACAGTTTTCAAACTTTATTATTCTTAAACTATATTTTTTGAACGTTAACAATTACAATATCAAAAATACAACATCTAAAACTGAAAGTCAAGGCCTTATACGATATTTATTTTTCGAATTATATTAGAACGCCTATAAACAAAGGGTTTTAAGTTATTTTTTTAACACATATTTTTTCTATTTAACAATATTTAATTTTCAAATACAATAGACTAAACAATAGTTCTTTTACGAATAAAATAAATACACAATTTATACTTAACTTAATATTTATTTTAGTTCGTTTTTGTGTTTTGTGATGCTTTTTTTTGATTATTACTATAACTGAAACCAATTAAAAAAAACTTAAATAATCTGGAAAGAATAAAATGCTAGCTATCTTCTAACTGAAACGCTTACATACATATATCTCTTCTACCCAAAGATAAATACTCTTCATATATTCTTCATTCATTAAGAACTAAAAAAAAAGCAATAGATTTTTCTTTTAATAACATTTTGTTTACTAAAACAATTCTTCATGTAAAATAATGAAAGAAATAAAGCTACTCTCAATTATTTTTTCAATAGATGGAAAATATCAAAAGCAAAAATTTAAAACTCCTTCTTCCAATAAATTCATTCTCTTTTTTTTAATTTTGCCGTCAATACAAATTTTATACAAATGAGCGACGACAAACAAATTATATTTTCGATGTACCGGGTAAACAAAACTTACCCACCCAACAAACAGGTCATAAAAGACATTTCTCTTTCCTTTTTTCTGGGAGCCAAAATTGGAATAATTGGACTTAATGGATCGGGAAAATCTTCGCTTTTAAGAATAATTGCAGGGCAAGACAAGGCATTTAACGGGGAATTGGTTTTTTCACCCGGCTATTCTGTTGGGCTATTAGAACAGGAACCACAATTGGATGAATCAAAAACTGTTAAAGAAATTGTTCAGGAAGGAGTTCAGGAGGTTGTTGATGTTTTAGCAGCCTATGAAGATATAAATCTAAAATTTGGATTGCCCGAAGTATATGAAGATCCTGACAAAATGGATAAACTAATGGCTGAACAAGCCAGACTTCAGGAAACCATAGACCGTACCGATGCGTGGAATCTTGACAATAAACTCGAACGTGCAATGGATGCTTTGCAGTGTCCACCAAATAATCAGAATGTAAGTGAACTTTCGGGCGGCGAACGCCGGCGGGTAGCACTTTGCCGTTTGTTATTACAAGAACCCGACATTCTACTATTGGATGAACCTACCAACCACCTGGATGCTGAAAGTATTCAATGGCTCGAAATGCACCTCGATCAATACAAAGGTACTGTGATTTGTATCACCCACGACCGCTATTTTCTTGACAATGTTGCCGGATGGATTTTAGAGCTCGACCGTGGACAAGGAATTCCATGGAAAGGGAATTATTCATCGTGGCTTGAACAAAAAGCCAAACGCCTTGAGATGGAAGAAAAAGGCAGTGATAAGCGGCGTAAAACCCTTGAGCGCGAATTGGAATGGGTTAGGATGGCACCAAAAGCACGCCACGCAAAATCAAAAGCAAGGCTTAATGCATACGACAAAATGCTAAATGCTGATGTAAATCAAAAAGAAGAAAAAGTGGAAATATTTATTCCCAATGGCCCCCGCCTTGGCGATAAGGTCATTGAGATGCAGAATGTTTCAAAAGGTTACAATGAAAAACTTCTGTTTGAAAACCTTAACTTTTCATTACCTCCTGCCGGAATTGTTGGAGTTATTGGCCCCAATGGAGCCGGAAAAACAACCCTCTTCCGCCTGATAATGGAACAGGAAACTCCTACTACGGGGCAAATTGAAATTGGCGAAACAGTAAAAATAAGTTATGTCGATCAAACACATGCTGATATTAATCCGGAGAAAAGTGTCTTTAATGTAATTTCGGGAGGGACCGAAACCATTAACCTGGGTAATAAACAAATGAATGCCCGCGCATACTCAGGCCGATTTAATTTTAATGGTTCCGACCAGGAAAAAAAATGCAGTGCTTTATCAGGTGGAGAAAAAAATCGTTTACACCTGGCACTGGCGTTAAAAGCGGAGGGTAATGTCCTTTTATTAGATGAGCCAACCAATGATATTGACATTAATACCCTCAGGGCATTGGAAGAAGGATTGGATAATTTTGCCGGTTGTGCAGTGGTTATTTCTCACGACCGCTGGTTCCTCGACCGTATAGCAACTCATATTCTTGCATTTGAAGGCAATTCAGAAGTGTATTATTTCGAAGGTTCCTTCTCAGAATATGAAGAAAACCGCAAAAAACGTCAGGGAGATGCTACTCCAAAACGGGTGAAATACAAAAAACTAGTAAAATAGGACTTAATTTTGTGTTCGAAGTGATATTAACAATTCTTCAATTTTCGCTATTAAGTCGGATTGATCCATCGAAAAATTATTAAACATCAGGGAAAATGCCAGATTTTTCCCTGATACAGTTGTTAAATATCCTGCATAACAACGAACCCGGGTCATTGAGCCACTTTTACATCGTAATGAACCATTTGGGAAATTATCGGGATTAAAAACACTTAAAGTCCCTTTCCCGCTTGTAGGAAGTGAATTGACAAAGTTAGTGGAATCGGGGCTGTTTTTTTTCATATATCTTAAAATAGAAACAATTTGTTCTGGTGATATCCCATTAAAATGTGACAAACCACTCCCATCTTCCAAAAACATACCACGTGTTTCGATTCCTTTTTCAGCCCAGAATTGTTTTATTATTCTAACTCCTTCAGAAGTTGTTCCCCAGCCACTTTTTTCGTATGCTATTTGTTTCGCCAAATGCTCGGCTATAAGATTTACACTTTTATGATTTAAAACCTCAATTATTTCAAAAAGGGGCGGTGATTTATAACTATAAAATGGTACAACGGTTGAATCGGTTGTACATTTATGAACATCGCCTGAAACATTTATTTTAACTTCTTTAAGTTTTATCTTTAACTCATTCCCCAAAACCAATCCAGGCTCAGGAAGGGCAGCTTTAATAACAAAATTATTAGAATTAAGAGGTATCTGCCCTCTGATTTTCCTTGTACGCCCCCATGGACTGCCATACACAACAGCCTGGTCATTATCGATATCTGCACCAACCACATGGTTCTCAAACTCGAGCCCAATTGGTTTTGAACCTACTCCTACAATTTCAGCTGGTTGTCCGGGTTCTGAGCCTGTTTTTAATATTATTGGGAAGGTATTATCAAATACAGAAATTCCAGCGGCCCCAGCTCCATAATAATTACCTATATCTTCCCAAATCCATTTATCGGGAGCAATCTGATCGTCGTAAATTGAACCATCAATTAAAATATTGCCATTAACATCCCATATTCCTTCTGACGCAATAGAACTTAACCATTTATCTAAAAAATGCGTTTTATAATTGTGTTGAATAAAATAGTTCGATCCCAATACTGGATCACCTCCACCAATAATAATCAGGTTTCCATTTAAAGTATTTATGGAACTATCGATTTTACCAACATATGCCAGCTTTGTGATGAATTTATAGTTCGCCCCCAATAATTCGAGTGCTGCAGCTGAGGTAACAATTTTTAGTACTGAACCGGGAACATACGAAACTTTTGAATTAATACCATACAATACAGAATTATTTTCCAAATCAATTACTTGTATGCCAATACCGGCACCACTCATCAAAGTATCATTCTGTATTTTTAATATTTTTTGTGAAAAATCATCCTGCCCCAAACAAACCTTACCCAATAAAATTGCCACAAAAACAACAAAAGTTCGTAAATTCATAAATTGAAATAATGTATTAATTACAATTATTAAATTTGGCATTTCGAAAGTGAAAATAATTTTGCCCAAAAGTTAATAAAATATTATGTTACGAACAATATTTATTGTCGGAACCGGTGGTTTCATTGGCACAGTTTTAAGGTACCTGTTAAACATTTTTGTTGAGAAACAAATGTCGAGCACATTTCCACTGGGGACCTTTATAGCCAACATATTAGGATGTTTTATCATAGGAGTGGTTTTTGCTATTGCTGAAAAAGGCAATTTACTAAATTCCGAATGGCGCCTGTTTTTAACAGTTGGCTTTTGCGGCGGATTTACAACCTTCTCGGCATTTGCTTACAACAATTTAAACCTGCTTCGTGATAAATCCATATTCTACCTTCTTTATAATATCGGTGGGAGTATATTTTTTGGCATTCTTGCCGTTTACCTTGGAATTATTTTAGTACGTACATTATTCTAATCCAAAAAAAAATGAACATTGAAGGAAAAGCATGGTCATTAAAAATTTACGTTGGAGAATCAGACAAAATCAATAACAGGCTTTTGTTTGAAGAAATAGTATTCGAAGCCAGAAACAAAGGACTGGCGGGGGCTACTGTAACAAAAGGAATTATGTCATATGGTGCGAGTCATTCAATCCACACCATGAAAATATTTGCATTGTCGGGTGACTTACCTATTGTTATTGAAATTATTGATAGAAAAGAAGTTTTAGATACGTTTTTAGAAACAATAACTTCTTTACTTGAAAAAAGTAAAAAAGGTGGTTTGGTAACAATGCAAGCCATCGATGTAATAAAATATCAACGAGGAGTTAAATACCAAAAAGAAGGCTCATTTTAAGTCAATATGAATTATTAAGCACCAACAGATTTGAAACAATAAGGTTCGGAACATTTGTTTATCTTTGGAGCGATTTTTAAATTAGCAAAAAATACATTAGCTGGTTTAAAATAGATGAATTACTAAAACAATAAAAAATACGTACAATGCTAATTAACAATGTAATCGGAAGAGAAATCCTTGATTCGCGTGGGAATCCAACTGTAGAAGTTGAAATATTTTTAGAAAGTGGTATTATGGCTCGTGCAGCTGTACCATCAGGTGCTTCAACTGGTGAAAACGAAGCGTTGGAATTAAGGGATGGCGATAAAGGCCGTTACCTTGGAAAAGGTGTTTTAAAAGCTGTTGAAAATATCAACACTGTAATAGCAAAAGAAATTATTGGAATGGATGCCACCGACCAGGTAGCCCTTGATAATAAACTTTTGGAACTTGACGGAACAAAAACCAAATCGAATTTGGGTGCCAACGCTATGTTGGGTGTTTCATTGGCTGTAGCAAAAGCTGCTGCCGATTATTGTGGACTTCCTCTTTACCGTTACATTGGTGGAGCCAGTGCAAAACACTTACCTGTTCCGATGATGAACATTATTAACGGTGGATCACACTCTGATGCCCCTATTGCTTTCCAGGAATTTATGATCCGCCCAATTGGTGCTCCATCATTCCGCGAAGGTTTACGTATGGGTGCTGAAGTTTTTCACCACTTAGCAAAAGTGTTACACAATCGTGGTTTAAGTACTGCCGTTGGTGACGAAGGTGGTTTTGCGCCTGCCTTAGACGGAACAGAAGATGCTTTAAACAGCATTATCGAAGCTATTAAAAATGCTGGTTACAAACCAGGACGTGCCGAAGATGGTGGTGATGTTTCTATAGCCCTTGACTGTGCTGCTTCAGAGTTTTATTCTGACGGTATTTATGACTATAGTAAATTTGAAGGCGAAGGCGGAGCTAAACGTACTTCAGATGAGCAAGCTGCTTATTTAGCTGAATTAGTTGCCAATTTCCCTATCGATTCAATCGAAGACGGAATGGATGAAAGCGACTGGGATGGTTGGGTAAAACAAAATGCTCTGCTTGGCGATAAATGCCAGTTGGTTGGCGACGATTTATTCGTAACCAACGTTGAATACCTGAAAAAAGGTATTGAATTAAATGCTGCCAACTCAATTCTTATTAAAGTGAACCAAATTGGTACTTTAACCGAAACTCTTGATGCTATTGAAATGGCTCACCGCGCAGGTTATACTTCAGTTACTTCTCACCGTTCGGGCGAAACTGAAGATTCAACAATTGCTGACATTGCAGTTGCTACCAATTCAGGACAGATTAAAACTGGTTCATTAAGCCGTTCAGACCGTATGGCTAAATACAATCAATTATTACGTATTGAAGAGCAATTGGGTGCCAGTGCAATTTACGGATACAAAAAAGTGCTTGAAAAAATAAGCAGGACTTTATAAAATAATTAAAGCCACCTTCATACACGAAGGTGGCTTTTTTAATTTCATGAATATCACATTGATAATTCTGCCTAGTAAATAAACAAAACAATCAATGTGAAAATTACATTCCACCAATTGTGTAAAATAAATTCCATTACGTAAAATTTTCGTTTTTGGCATAAACATAAAAAACGATGAAACTAACAAAAAAGAACAAGTGAAACACCAAAAAATGTATTTAAGCCAATGTAATGGTTTGTTAGTTGTTGCTTTATGTAATTGAAATAAGTTTATTTAAAACAAACGGTAGTTCTTTTGAAGTATAAGTGGCAACTACCTGTTTTAGTTAGTTATAGGTCTCCATTATTCAAAATACAAAACATCACCCTCTTCTTTGGTGATTCTAAAATCCCTCATTCTTAGCGTTTGTCCAAGTTCTTCAGCGCTGATATCGGGTGATAACTTGTCTTTCAATTTGTTTTTCCTTTTTCAAAAAATCAGTTTGACGATAAATTAATACAACTCCACTCAAAGCATAAACAGCCATAATCCCAGCTAAAAAAAATCCCAAATAGCGGTGAATGATACGTATTGTAAAATTTAATGACTTTTTAGTTCTCATATTCCTTCTCCTAATAAATTTATTATTTATATTGATATAATATTATCGCTAAAGAAAAGCAGTTACCGTTAAAAAAAAGTACCAAAATGTAACAAACCACCCTGGTACTTATAATAAATGTAAAACAAACTTTTTATCCTCCCCATTCTCTGACCTCCTCTGCTCAGCTTGTTCTTCACGGTATTTTACTAACTTTTTAACTTGGTCTTCAGTTAATACCGCTTTAATTTTTTCATCCTGTTCTGTTCGCATTTTAGTCATTGTTTCGCGCATTTTTTCACGGTCCATATCTCCCGAATCGCGCATTTCAGCAAACAATTTTGATTTGTTTTTCCTGAGCTGATTTAAGAATCGGTTTAATTTTTGCCACCTGGTCTTTTGATAAAGATAGATGCCTTCGGTTAAACCTTCAATTTCCCTCTGTTGAATTCGGGCTTCAGGATCACGATTGCCGGGTTGGGCACTTGCCATCCCTATGCCTAAAAAAAGCATCAAGTGCAAATACAACTAAATTCTTCATAACTATTAATTTAAGATTTCTGAATTTATACTACTCGCAAATTAGACTTACAATAAAGCATTTAGTTTAATTCAACTAACGAATTGTGAAAGACAATCAACCACTATAATCATTCACATTACTCCATGGTTTTATGTTAAAATAAACACAATACAACTATCGGCAGAATAATTAAACCGTGCTTCAGTGAAAAAAAAGGAGATTTATTACAGGACAAACTTACTTTTTCATTAATCCTAATCACATTTGCAACCATTACCTTAATTCCGGTTTCGATGGTTTTTTCGTAATCAGGATTTAAAGAAGGCGAATGTAAAGGGAATGGCCTTTCGCCTTTTGCAGCTAACTCTTTCATTAATTCAGAATTAGTACTACCCAGCCACATCAAACAAATTGGGCACTCTTCTCTTTTGTTGTACCATATATTCCAAAATCTTCGCCAACCATGGCTGGTTTCGAAGCAACAATATTCGTTTTCACCAATTAGTTTCAGAAATAGATACCATATAACTTTTCCATACAACATTTCTGAATTTAAAACCGGTGGTGTATTAACCGGTGAAACAATAACTTCAGGAAGATTCATTGTCGGGCATTCCTGACATTAACGAAGCATTTTCTACAAATCCGTTTAATCGACTCAATAACAGTTTCGCAATTACCTTTTCATCGTAATAACGTAAGGTTAATTCCATTTTCACTTCATCGGGGATAATATTAGGGCGGGTACCACCATGTATTGAACCAACAGTTACAACCACCGGATCGAGCGGGCTAATTTCACGGCTAACAATGGTTTGAATATCAAGCACAATTCGTGAAGCAATAACAATAGGGTCGATACATTTTTCGGGGTATGCCCCATGGCCACCTTTGCCAAATACATTAATATACAACCGATTTTAACACCTGCAAATACAGGTCCGGCAACCAATCCTACTTTTCCCAACTTCCAATTCGGGATTAATGTGATAAGCCATTGCATAATCGGGGACACCGGGAATTTTTGGAACAACCCTGCTTCGATGGCAGCATTTGCCCCACCACTCATTTCTTCGGCTTGTTGTGCAATAACCATTAACGTACCTTTCCACTGGTTTTTTGCAGCAACAAGGGCATGAATTGTTCCAGCCCACACCGACATATGAATATCGTGCCCACAGGCATGCATCACCGGCACTAGTTTTGCCATTGGTTCCAACTACCTTTTTGGTACTCGCAAAATCAAAAGCCGTTTCTTCCTCAATAGGTAATGCATCCATATCGGTACGTAACATAACCACGGGTCCATCGCCATTTTTAAGAATACCAACCACACTATTACCTGCAAAAGCGGAAGTTACTTCGAAGCCATCTTTTGTTAATTCCGAAGCCATAACCTTAGCCGTTTCGATTTCCTGAAATGATAACTCAGGATTTTTATGAAGTGATTTGCAAAGTTTAAGTGAATATTGTGTTTGTTTCTGTATTTCGGTTTTCATAAAACTATTATTTTGAGCAAAAACTGCTGTTCCGGTTAAAAACAACATTCCTAATAATAATGTTTTCATGTCACAATCTTATTTTTTATTAGCCTTTTCAAAACTTTTACGCTCCTTCCGTGTCATCTCGTCAGTAATAATTTTAATAGGATGAAGCACTATTATAGTTCCTAAAGAAGAAGAATTTTTTTCGATCGATTCTTTCGCAATTAAAAACTTAGGGACTATGTATTTAATATTATCCGATTGATTTAAGCTATGCCCAACAGTAAAACCAATAATCGATGAATTATCAGCCGAATTATTAGCTTGCCCGATAATTTGCCCGGCAAAAACCTTATCGCCAACTGCTGGAATAATTTTATTCCGGGCAAAATTAAAATACTCAGCAATAGTTCCATCGTTATGAAGTACCAGTAGATAATTTTGCTGTGGAAAACTATTTTTTATCATTTTTAAAACAATGCCTGTGCGACTGGCACAAACAACATTTCCTCCAATGATCTTAAATCCAATACCGTATTTAGCTACAGTTGAATTAATTATATCACCGGTTTCTGCAATTGGTAAAAATTCAACTTTTGAATTTGGTATAGAAGGAATTAAATAGGGAAAATCAGGATCAGAATCGGGTTTTGTATGAGCCATTCGAAATTTTAATTCCAATCCAACTTCAGGCGATGGCTGATCAAATTCTTTAGTAATTAAAAACAATTCTGTTGTCCCGGGCTCCACACGTTTAACAAATGGTAGCTCCTCAGCAAATGAGCTGTATCGCAAATATGTAAAATCGACTATAACATACACTGGTAATTTTGTGTAATTATTTGCTATTAAATGGGCATCTCCCACTGCATCGTATTCAACATTTACAGCAACATCATTTTGCGAAAAAACACTTATTGAAAGAACAATAAAAAGGATACTTAATACAATTTTTCTCATTCTAATATTATTTTTTAATTTCTTAATCTTTAACACTTTTATTGACCTTCAGAAAATTATCAATGTCAACTGCTAAATATGGAAATTCCTTTTTTAACTCTTTAATATCCGCCATTTTAAAATCATCAAAATCAAATCCGGGGCTAACTGTACAACCTACCAACGCATATCCATTTTTATTAATCAGATGAGCAGCAAACCACACATTTTTAGGAATAATTACTTGAAAGTTCTCGCCTTTTTCTATATCTCTGCCAACAACTAAATTTTTTATCCCTTCCTCACATAACAGAACAATCTCGACAGGAGAAGTCCCATCGTAAAAATGCCATAATTCATCCGATTTTATTTTATGAAACGTTGAATAATCGGTTTTAATAAGTAGGTAAAATATGGCCGTTGAAAAATTACGGTTACTATTATAGCGTTCAGGAAGCGATTTGTGATCAATAATTTCTTCAGAACGGTATGTTTCTTTAAACCACCCTCCTTCGGGATGTTTTTGCAAATCGAGCTTTTTTATCCAATATGTTGCCTTATCCATTAAAAGAATAGTTCACTAAGTGCCGCAATATATTCGTCATTCCAGCCTTCTACAATATTTTCGAATGCTTCATCCGGAATGTTTTTATGCTGAAGCTCAAGGCTGGTCCCTTTTTTATCAGGATGAAGTTTAATTGTCACAATCGACTCTTCATCCTGCCCCTCGAAATACCACTGCTGGACAATTTTTGCATCTTTTACAAACTCCAAATTTTTACCTACAATACTGCCATTCCATAACGAAAACTCGGTTCCCGGCTCCGCTTCCATTACAACTGTTTCGCCGGTCCATATTTCCAACATTTCTTTATTAGTAAGCGCATTGTAAATATCTTTTGGCTCGGCTGGAATTATATAATACTTTTTAAAATCCTTCATGGTTGATTTTTTCAGAATGTTTACCAAAGTTAGTTTTTTTTGAAAAGAATAAAATTAAAGGCTACACCAAAAATATAATGCGCTATATATTAGTATTTTACTCTACTCGTAGTAGTGAGTATTATTAAATACCTAATCCAATTTCCGTGTACGGTAAACCTTTTTATTTATCTTATAAGTAAAACCCAGAGTAATTAGTTCTTTGAACTGCAATTTTGGTTTTTTGATTTCTTTGTTATTCTCATCAAGTTTTGCATTGCCTTCCGAATCTTTAACGGTAAATAAAACATTGTCGTCGTACAATAAATACAACATCAAACGCATATTGATATGATCGGTTAATTGCATTGTTATTTGATTCTCCCAATTAATATCAAATTTTTTAAACGGTTCGGTATAATTAATAAACATCTTAAATTTTGTTTCATAGGTATACCCGGTCATAATTTCCTTTTTATATTTTAAATCGGCATTTAAACCAGGTTCCCAAAAACTTCGGCGCCCACTTTCAACTCCAAAATTTGTTTGATCGACATTTAATGTATCCCGAACAAATACAGTTTTTGATGTAAATGGTGAAAGAAAAAGCGAAAAGTTTTTATTTGGTTTATAATCTAACCCCAATTTAAACAACGTTTTAGAAGGAGAAAGAAATGCAGAAATTGGTTTTGCATCAGCTTCTTTTGGATATTTATAACCGCGAAAAAATTGTGTTTCATAATCTATTTCAGCGCTGTAGTACCATTTTTTAAAAGCACTCACGCCTATCCGCGAAGTTATTTCAAATTTGTCATCGTTTTTTTGAACTTTTTCACCCCCGGGTTTTATCCACCCATTTCTGATTTCAGCACTGTTTTCCCATTTTATTTTATCGTATGAGTAATTGGCAAAACCTTTTAATACCATAAGCATCGACAAGGAACTTTTACCCCCTTTTTTCCAATTCTCCACATAAGTTTGTGTAAATCCCAGATTTCCATCCCCTCCAATAATCCAGGGAGTTTCCAGTTTATAGCGTTTCCCAATTTTGTCGAGATTTACTCTTGGCCCAAACATCGAAAAATCAAATTCCTTTTTATCTTGTTGCCCATTCCGGGAAAATCGAACATCATCATCAATCAGCATGCGCAAACTCTTATTATTTACACTTTGAATAAGGACACTCATCGAATCATTTTGCTCATTTTTTAACCAAACTCTTGTATAATATCCCCCATCGTTGTTTAAAGTTAGTTCCGATGATTGATTATTTATATTTAACAAATTAATTTGTGTACTATCAATGCTATTGGCATAATCAACCAACGAACTCAAAACCACCGAAATGGAATCATTTATTTCTCGAATAACTTGCTCATTATAAGTTTTTACCAACTCATAATTGTTAATCTTCACCGAATCTTCAATCTGTTTTTGTTGCAATTTAATTGCATTCTGAACAATTTCTTTTTTATAAGCCAATATCACAGAGTCGCGGTAATTTTCTACTATTGAATCATTATAAGCCAACCGTTTATTTTCCACAAAATCATCTCTGATACTATCCAATTTTAAAATACGTTGAAAATCCTGGGCGGTTTGAACCATTGAATCGGGAATGGCATCGAGGAATTTTAAGCTATCGGGCATTGTATATACTGAATCGGTAAAAAGCACCATGCCGTTTTCAGCAAGTACAATTCCTGCTTTCGATTCAATTCCTGAAAGGACAGCATATGGCACAGTTACTTCCTTATTTTTATATTCAGAAGTAACTCTGTCTCTGATTTCATCAAGTTTTATTTGAAGCTGCACGGCTGTATAATAACCTTCAATATTTAATGTATCATCAACATTTTCGGGCAATCGTGTGATATAATTTGCACCTGTTTTTTGCTCATACTCCTTAATTACTTTAATAGCTGAATCTAGAGGCTGGCTTTCGATAAAATGAACCAGGTCGATTACACTTTTCCCCATTCCTGTATTTAAGGTATGCCAGGTTTCATTTTTAATAAAATACTTGTTTAAAAATTCAAGATTTGAATGAATAACAGCAACTGCAGGTTTTTTCTTTTTATCTTTTTTGGGAATTTCATTCGCAGAAACTGGGAATAATATATAGGTAATAAATATCAGGATCAGAAGTACTCTCATACAGTAGTTGGTTGTGTTATTTGTGATCAAACGCAAAATTAAAATTAATGGTATTACCAACTATCAAAAACTTTACCAAACCTTTATTTAACTCCTAAAATTTAATGTACTATTCCCAATCTTCAAATGGATGAGTTGCCAACGATGCATTGTAATATTTTGGATCAAAAGTAACTTCTTTCCCAATCCAATCAGGTAAAATTATTTTTTCATCCTCCGACTTTAGTTCAACTTCAGCTAGAAGTAATCCATTGTTTTTACCTAAAAATTCATCGACTTCCCATACATGCCCTTCTGAAAAAAAAGTATACCGGAATTTTGAAATAATAGTCCCATCGCAATTTTGTAAAATTTTTTCTGCATCGGCTTTAGGGACAGGATATTCAAATTCAGACCGGGAAAATCCGGAAAGTTTACTTTTTATTGTCAAAAAAGCATTCCCTTCCTTAACTCTAATCCTCACAATCCGCTCGGGATGAAGAGATAAATAACCCTGTTTTAATAACTCTTTTTTGCCCTGAGGCCTCCATTTTTCAGAAACAACCAAATACTTACGTTCAATTTCTACAGCCATTTTTTTATCATATCTTTTACAAAAATAATTAACTTTAGGTATTAATCTATTAAACAAAAAACAATGATTACCCGCGATGAAGCTATTTCATTATTAAAAGAACATGTCAAATCAGAGAACATGTTAAAACATTCATTTGCTTCAGAGGCCGTATTAAAAGCACTAGCCATTAAACTCAACAAAGACGAAAACGAATGGGGAATTGCCGGTTTATTACACGACATTGATGTGGAGATTACCAATGCCAATCCACTAACACATGGACCCTATTCCGAAAAATTATTAAAAGGAAAAATTTCAGATGAAGCCCTGGATGCCATTGTAATGCACAATGAGGTTGCGACCGGAAAAGAACGCACTGAAATATTTCAACATGCCCTTGCAGCTGGCGAAACTATTACAGGACTAATCATTGCCACAGCATTAGTCTACCCCGATAAAAAAATTGCCAGCGTAAAAATCAAATCCATCACTAAACGAATGAAACAAAAAGCATTTGCTGCCTCTGTAAAACGAGAAAACATACTCGAATGCGAAAAAATTGGTATTTCGCTCAACGAATTTGCTGGATTATCATTAAATGCAATGAAAAATATCGACGCATTATTAGGATTATAATTGGTTGCTTATCAATAAACAAAAATTAATTCTTTGAAAATTTTGTCATTATAAATTATTGCAAATTAAAAAATATGTAACAATCTAATATTAAGTGTACAAAATACAAATAATAATATATTTAATTAGGATTCACCTAAAAATGTCGTTTAATTAGCATTGTAATTTTACAAAATATACTATTTTCGAAACGTGATTTTATAATTTGAAAGTTATAAATTCACTTAACTAAACTTCACTTAACTAACTTTGGATGATTAACGACCAGAGAACTATAACGCTTATCTCTATTGGTGATCAAAAAAAATTCAGGCAATTAATGGAATACATTTCCGATGACCTGTTTATTTTTGCCATGGGATTTGTAAAAAGCAGAGAAGTTGCTGAAGAGATAGTTAGTGATGTATTTGTCAAAATCTGGAAAAAACGCTCAGCCCTTGAGCAAATAAAAAACCTAAAATCATATCTGTACATTGCTGTTAAAAACAATTGCCTTTCATACCTCCGGAAAAATAAAAAAATAACCATCATCTCTTTCGATGATATCCCTGAATTTCATTTTCCACTTGTACATAATATTGACGATAAAACGATAGATAAGGAAATGCTTAAAAGAGTTTATTCAGCTATTGAGCAATTGCCACCAAAATGTCAAATGGCATTTTCTTTGGCAAAAATAAATGGCATGCGTTATAAAGAGATAGCCGAAGTGATGAATATTTCTGAAAAAACAGTTAATAACCATATTGTCACAGCCATTCATAAAATAAGTGACACACTTGGAATTAAAAAAAAATCGAAAAACAAATAAAACTCACATAAATTAATTGCCTGCCCTTTTGAACATTAAATAATTTTTAAAAAAAACAGGTATTTTTTTAGGTACTTATATTAAAACCAACGTCTTTAACTACAGTGATTTTTTACAATGAAGGATAATAATAACATATACGAACTGATTACCAAAGACTTGACTTCCTCGGCTTCGAATGAGGAAAAACTTGCTTTGAAAGAAGAATTAATGCTAAACGCAGAATTCAGAAAAAAATACACTATTCTGAGCTCATTCTGGAAAACTTTCCCTCCTGTTGTCAAAAAACACAACATCATTGAAAAAACAGAAAAAAAATTAGGTTATACAATTGAAAAGAAAAGAATTAAGTTTTCTTTTTTATTAAAAGTTGCAGCAACACTATTACTGATTTTATCTGTTGGATATTCAACTTACCATATAATAAAACCCTCCGACGAGATTATCCTCAACGAATATGTTTGTGAAAATGGTGATGTAAGAGAAATTCATTTAACCGATGGAACAAAAGTATGGTTAAACTCTTCATCCATATTGATTGCTTCAGAACCTTTTAAAGGTGATAAAAGGGAAGTTATTTTAGTAGGCGAAGGGTATTTCGAAGTAGCAAAAAATGAAGAATTACCTTTTATAGTAAATACATTTAAAATGAAAACCCGTGTACTTGGAACACATTTTAACATTAACGCTTATTATAATGAACCCGAACAAATAACGTCGTTATATGAAGGAAGTGTTATGATTGAATCAATGAATGGCTCCAATGAAAATGCTTTACTAAGCGCCGGTTACGAAGCAAGGTTAGATAACGATAATGGCGAAATACAAATTTCAAAAAATGAATTTTCAACCCCTGCTATCTGGCGCGATGGGGTGTTAAGATTTTACAACGAAGACCTGGCCAGCATAAGCCGAAAACTAGAAAGAAAATTTGAAACAAAAATAATGCTTTCGAATAAGGAAGCTGCCAATTTAAGATTTACAGCCAACTTTGAAACGGAATCGCTTACGCAGATTTTAGACCTGTTAATTGGTGCCGTTAAAGAAACTCAGCCATTTTCATATTACGAAACCGAAGATGGGATATTTATTGTAAAACGCAGTTGATAAACATTAAAAACTAAATACGACAAAATAAACAGTAATACCTAAACCAATTGAATAAAAAATGAAGGTGCAGTCCGACTAAACTAACACCTTCAAAACTAGTTTTATTGTTAAATTAAAAACTAAACTACAAATTTATGGAAAAAAACGTAAATGAAAAGTTTTTTCTTAATTGGAAGAGCCTATCAACCATTCGCCATTTTGTGAGTTTGACACTTATTCTCATTTTGGCGCTTGCGATTAACGTTCAAGCGAAAACTTATTCAGAATCGGTCAGTTTTGACCTGAATATGAAAAAGGTTAGCTTGAAAGAAGTATTTCGTTCAATTTCGAACCAAAGCGAATTTAAGTTTATTTACAACAACAACATTGTAAATGACGATCAACAAGTTTCTTTGGACAAATACGGAGCTCCTGTTGAAGAAATCCTGAATGAATTATTACCCCAATTTGACCTGGCTTACCGCGTAGTCGACCGTCAGGTAATTGTTTTTCCTACTGAAGGAAGTAAAATTACTGAAGTTATTTCTCCAACTGTTAGCCAACAACAAAAATCACTTTCAGGTACTGTAACCGACGAAAATGGTGAGCCTCTAATTGGTGTTTCAGTTGTTGTTGAAGGAACCACGAATGGTATTCCTACCGATATTGATGGAAAATTTACCCTTGGAGTCGGTGAAGATGCTCAGGCTCTTATTTTCTCATTTATTGGTATGATTCAACAAAGAGTTGAAATTGGTAACCAAACAACATTTAATGTTGTTATGAAAGCCGAATCAATTGGTTTAGAAGAAGTGGTTGCCATTGGTTATGGTGTTCAGAAAAAAGCAACAGTTACCGGATCGGTTACAGCCGTAAAAGGTGAAGATCTAAAAAAATCACCTGCCCTTAACGTATCAAATAACCTTGTTGGGCGTTTACCTGGTTTAGTAGCAGTTAACCGTTCAGGAGAACCCGGATACGATGGTTCCGACCTTTTAATCCGCGGATCAAATACATTAAATAACAGCGAACCTTTGGTTGTTGTTGATGGTATTACTGGCCGTAGTATGAATAGGATTGACCCTGCTGATATCGAAAGTATTTCAGTTCTGAAAGATGCTTCTGCCGCAATTTATGGTGCTCAGGCTGCAAACGGCGTAATCCTCATAACCACAAAACGTGGTAAAGAAGGAAAACCAACTATTACAGTTAATTTAAACCAGGGTGCTAACCAGCCAACTCGTATTCCTGATGTGACCGATGCAGGTACGTATGCCGAAATGATAAATGAAATTAATTTGTATCGCGATCGTGATGCAAAATATTCACCAGAAGATATTCAAAAATACCGCGATGGTTCAGAACCATGGACGCACCCAAATACAGACTGGTATGGTGAAACATTTAAAACATGGACACCACAACAATATGGTAACGTTTCTATTTCGGGTGGAACAAAAGCTATGAGGTATTATGTTTCATTAGGTGCCAACTACCAAGATGGTATTTATAAAAACAGTGCTACAAATTTTTCACAATATGACTTTAGGAGCAACCTTGATGGTCAAATTAGTAAAAACATCAATTTTGCCATTGATATCTCAGGACGTCAGGAAAACAGGAACTTTCCAACACGTGGTGCTGGGGATATCTTCAGGATGTTAATGCGTGGAAAACCAAACCTGCCGGCTTATTGGCCCGATGGAACTCCAGGCCCGGATATTGAGTATGGAGACAATCCTGTTGTAATTGTAACCGACCAAACTGGTTATGACAAAGACATTCAGTATGTTTTTGACAGCAACATGAAACTGAATATTAAAATTCCCTGGGTAGAAGGATTATCATTAACTGCCAATGCATCAATTGATAAACGATTCAGGAACCGGAAATTATTCCAAAAAGGATGGTACCTGTATTCATGGGATTTTGAAACCTATAATGATGATGGAACCGCTGCCCTTATTAAAGGGAAAAGAGGTTTTGCTGACCCTCGCTTAAGGCAAGAAATGGAAGACAAACAAAATATTACCTTAAACGGATTATTAAACTACGAACGTAAGTTTGGCGAAGACCATAATCTGAAAGTATTGGTTGGTATTGAAAGCTTTAAAGGCGAAGAAATGGATTTCTGGGCTTATCGCAGATACTTTGTAACTGAACAAGTTGACCAATTATTTGCCGGAAGTGACCTTGAGAAAGATAATTCAGGTTCAGCTGCCGACAATGCCCGTTTAAATTATTTTGGACGTGTTAATTACCAGTTAAAAGAAAAATACCTGGCCGAATTTGTATGGCGCTATGATGGTTCGTACATATTCCCTGCCGATAGCCGTTTTGGTTTTTTCCCTGGTGTTTCTTTAGGATGGCGTATTTCTGAAGAAAATTTCTGGAAAGAAAATCTATCATTTATCGAAAACTTTAAATTACGTGCTTCATGGGGACAAACAGGTAACGACAGAATCGATCCTTACCAGTTTATGTCGTCGTACGCATTTAATTCCGACAACTACACGTATATTTTCGATGAAACAAATGAAAGCAAAATTTTAAGTGAAAGCCGAATTCCCAATCCTAATGTTACCTGGGAAGTTGCTACACAAAAAAATATTGGTATCGATGGATCAATGTTGGATGGTAAATTATATTTCGAGGCCGATTACTTCCACAATTTAAGAACCGATATTTTATGGTACAGAAATGCATCAGTACCTTCATCAACAGGATTATCGCTCCCTCGCGAAAACATTGGCGAAGTTGTAAATAAAGGTTTTGAATTTTTATTTACTTACCGTGATAAAATTGGTGACCTAAATTATTCTGTCTCTGTAAACGGTGGATACCAAAAAAATAAAATCCAATATTGGGATGAAACTCCTGGTATTCCTGACTATCAGCAATCAACAGGAAAACCAATGCCGTCTGACCCAAATAATTCTAATGGAAGTTTATATTATCAATCACTTGGCATTTTTGCCGATCAAGCAGCAGTTGATGCATATCCGCATTGGTCAGGAGCTCGCCCGGGAGATGTTATTTTCGAAGATGTGAATGACGATGGTGTAATCGATGGACTTGATAGGGTTAGAAATGAGAAAAATAATATTCCTAGATTCCAGGGTGGCCTCAATATTAATTTAAATTACAAACAATTTGACTTAATGGTATTATTTCAAGGAGCCGCCGGAGCTGTTCAGTATGTTGATACTGAATCGGGTGAAATTGGTAACTTCCTGAATTTTTATGCCGAAGACCGTTGGACTCCTGATAATACTGATGGAACAACTCCACGCACATGGAACAGGGATGAAGAATATTGGGCAAACAATGGAAATACATTCTTCTTAAGAAGTACTGACTACATTAGGTTAAAAAACCTGGAGTTAGGTTACAATTTTACTCCTGCCATATGTAACAAAATTGGCGTTGATGCGCTCAGATTATACCTCAATGGTACCAACCTGGCTATTATTGATAAGTTTAAGGTATATGATCCTGAAACTGATAATAATGCGGGAACCAATTATCCGCAAAACAGGACAGTTAACGCTGGTGTAACTTTAACCTTTTAAAAATTGACAGAAATGAGAAATATAAAGAATATTTTCAGGTTGTTGTTACTTATTGTAGTAATGGCCTCATGTTCAGAAGATTTTCTGGATAAAAAACCTTTGGATGAATTCTCTGAAGTTGACGTTTGGAGCGACCCTGCGTTGATTACAACCTTTGTCAACCAAATGTACAGGGAAATTGGATCTTCTTTTGATATAGACTTACAAGCTTGTTACGTTGACGAAGCTCATTTTACACCCGATTGGGGAGTGAGTAACTTTAATAGGTCATTAATAACTGTCGATGAAATTCCGGGATGGGAAACCGACTGGTTTGGACAAGCAACTATTCAAAGACTTTGGGGCCCTATGTACAAAGCAATCAGGGCATCAAATATTTTCTTCAGTAAAATTGATGATGTTGAATTTGATGATGCTGAATTAAAAAACAAATTGACAGGCGAAGCCCATTTTTGGAGGGCATATTATTATTACTACCTCACTTCGTTGTACGGAGGTGTACCAATCATCACTGAACCTTACGGATTGGCTGATGAATTTACTGTAGCCCGTAATACATATGAAGAATGTATTAATTACATAGTTGCTGATTTAGATGCTGCTGCTAGTTTATTAGGCGATGTTCAATCGGATGGTGGCCATGCTACCAAAGGAGCTGCATTAACTTTAAAATCAAAGGTGCTTTTATATGCAGCCAGTGACCTACACAATACTGATGTATTCCCAAGTTATTCGAATAAGGAATTAATTGGTTACACAGGAGGCGACAGGACTGCCCGTTGGCAAGCTGCTAAAGCTGCTGCCAAAGCAGTAATCGACCTGGGTACTTACAGTTTATATAAACCCAATCCTGCTACTCCTGAAGAAGCTACACAGAATTTAATTACTTACTTCACTTCAAAAGGTGAAGAAGAGGATATTTTTGTACGTTTTTTCCTCCCTAAAACTGATGAAGGCTGGAGTAATATTAACCCAGGTTTACATAGTGGGCCAAATGGATACCATAACTGGGGAAACAATTGCCCATTGGGTAACATCGTCGATGATTACGAAATGGCCGATGGCACACCTTTTAGCTGGGAAAATCCAGAACATAAAGCTGACCCTTACGGATTGTTTGATGGCCAAAAACGTGACCCACGGTTTTATGCTTCAGTTTTATACGATGGCGCAAAATGGAGGCCAAGGCCTGTTGATGTTGCAAACATAGACCCTGTTGGAATTATCCAAACAGGTGCATGGGAACTTTCTGCCGATCCTACCGATTTAAGATTTGGATTAGACACAAGAAATGGCCCTATCGAAGACTGGAATGGTGGAAGGTCTGGTTATTACATGCGTAAATTTATTGACCAAACTGTCGATGCTCAATTTACAAGGCAAGATGTGCCATGGCGTTTTATGCGCTTGGGCGAAGTATATTTAAATTATGCCGAAGCTTGCATTGAATTAGGCGAAGATGCTGAAGCCAGAAAATACATCAATATGCTCCGTAAACGTGCTGGAATGCCCGACATTACTGAGTCAGGAGATGCATTGAAAGCACGTTACCGTAACGAACGCCGCATTGAGTTGGCATTCGAAGAACACCGGTTCTTCGATGTTAGAAGGTGGGTTATTGGTGAAGTAGGTAATGCCGATGCAACGAAAATTGATGTTAAATATAAATGGGAAAATGGAGCAACTGCTACACAACCTGTTTATGAACCTAAAGTGTTTGAAGAAAGAATTTGGGAAGATAAATGCTACTTCTTTCCTATCAAACGTGACGAAATAAACAAAAACGACTTATTAATTAATAATCCTGGTTATTAAAATAGTTTAGTTTTAAATAGTAGAAAAAAGTTGGCTCTGGATTCTCTAAGCCAACTTTTTTTTTCAAAATTATTCTGAAGGATAATATATAAATTACTATTCTTATATCAGAATTAACCTAAATCTAAAAAAATGAAAACAATTGCGCTTATCCTGATCTCCGTTCTGGTACTTTTTATGCCATCAAATGCACAAAACGATTGGGAAAACGAACAGGTAATTGGAATTAACAAGGAAGAAGCTCATGCTCATTCTGTACCATACCAAACAGTTGAACAAGCGATAAACGATATTCCATTTAATTCTCCTTTACGATTAAATTTAAATGGCACATGGAAATTTAACTGGGTAAAACACCCAAACCTCCGGCCTTTAGATTTTTACAAAACCGATTTTAATGTAAATGTTTGGGACAATATCGAGGTACCATCAAACTGGCAGTTGAAGGGATACGGCAAACCCATCTATACCAATGTAACTTATCCGTTTGCTAAAAATCCTCCATTTATAATGGATGATGTACCTGAAGAAACAGTAAAAGGCAAATTACACGAATCGTACACAAAAAATGAACTTCCAAACCCGGTTGGTTCTTACCGCCGTGATTTTGAGATTCCTCAGAAATGGGATGGGAAAGAAATAATCCTCCATTTTGCCGGCGTAAAAAGTGCCTTTTATGTATGGGTAAACGGGGAAAAAGTTGGCTATAGCCAGGGAAGTATGACCCCTGCCGAATTTGACATTACAAAATACCTGGTTTCAGGAAAAAACATTCTGGCTGTTGAAGTTTATCGCTGGAGTGATGGCAGTTATCTTGAAGATCAGGACTTCTGGAGGCTTAGCGGTATATACCGCGATGTATACCTGTATGCTGTTCCAAAAATCCACTTATGGGATTTTTCTGTTAAAAGTGTTTTTGCAGACAATTTTTCTAAAGCTGACTTAAATATTGATTATACATTCCGCAATTTTGGAGGCTCCGGCTCTCAAACCTGCGAAACCTTCCTGACAAAATTCGGTGAAGATTTTAATACTTCAAATCCACTACTCACTTTCTCTTTTGAAGATGTCCCCACTGACAAAAATTTAAAAATAACAAAATCAGTAAGTATCGAGAATCCTGAATTATGGTCGGCTGAAATACCCAATCTTTACCAGGTAGTTTTTGTATTAAAAAATAATAATGGCAAAACAACCGAGGTATTATCAACTCCTTTTGGGTTCCGCAAAATCGAAATTCGTGACCAACAATTATGGATTAACGGTAAAAGTGTACTTCTGAAAGGAGTAAACCGCCATGAACACGATCCAATAACAGGGAGATACATTACACTTGAAAGTATGTGGCGTGACATTGAACTTTTTAAACAATTTAATGTCAATACAGTACGCACCTGCCACTACCCCGACCATCCTGATTTTTACAAGTTATGCGACATCCACGGTATTTATGTGGTTGACGAAGCAAACATTGAATCACATGGAATGGGATATGGCAAAGAATCGCTGGGGCACGATGTGCGCTGGGAAAAAGCACATGTCGACCGTGTGATGAGTATGGTTGAACGAGACAAAAACCACCCATCAATAATTATGTGGTCGTTAGGAAATGAAGCTGGCCCTGGAGTAAACTTTGAAGCGTGTTATAATGCTATCAAACAAACAGATTACGAACGGCCAATTCATTACGAACGGTACAATAAAATTGCCGATATAGAATCGGTTATGTATCCAAAAGTTGAATGGTTAGACGAAACCGGCGCCAAAGATAATCCAAAACCATTTTTTATGTGCGAATATGCCCACGCTATGGGAAATGCCGTTGGGAATCTGCAAGAATATTGGGATGTAGTAGAAAAACATAAACGCTTAATTGGTGGCTGTATTTGGGACTGGGTTGACCAGGGTTTACAAATACCTGTTCCGGGAAAAGATGGTGAATATTACTATGCTTATGGAGGAGATTTTGATGACTATCCCAACGATTTAAATTTCTGCATAAACGGGCTTACAACTCCCGACCGTCAGGTAACTCCTAAAATGGAGGAGATGAAAAAGGTATACCAATATGTAAGTTTCGAGGCTGTTGATTTATTATCAGGAAAAATAAAAATTACTAATAAATACCAGTTTATTAACCTCAACCATTTTAATATAAATTGGGAATTGGTGAAAAACGGCAAAATTGTTCAAGCCAGTGGCATGCATGCTATTGACCTGGCACCCGGAGATTCAAAAGAAATTTCAATTCCTTTTGAAAAACCTGATTTAACTGCTGGCAGCGAGTATTTCATGAAAGTGAAACTCACCTTAAAAACAGATACTGAGTGGGCAAAAATCGGGCATATTGTAGCAACTGAACAATTTAAAATTCCATTTTCTGTTCCAGAAACAAAACCTGTTGATATTTCTAAAATGGCTGATTTATTTTTTTACGAATCAGGCAAGGAAGTATTTATAACCGGGGATAATTTTTCAGCTGTATTTAATAAAGAGGTTGGAACGATAACAATGTTAGAGTATTTTAATACAAAGGTTATTAACACAGAACCGAAATCAAAAAGTGAAACAGCCCCAAAACCCAAAATGGTTTATTGGCCCGAAGAAAAAAAATCGGTTGTTGCTGGCCCAATGCTGAATGTTTTCAGGGCTCCTGTTGATAATGATTATATTTTCGGATTTGGCCCTGGTCCAAAATGGATCAAAGCCGGACTTCATAACTTAACAACTACAGTTAATTCATTTACTGCCCAAAAACTAAATGATAAAACAGTAAAAATTTCAGTCGAAATAAAATCATCAGCAACCGGAGGATATTCTGTAGTAACTCAAACAACATATCTTGTATACGGAGACGGTTCCATCGATATAACAAATTCATTTTCACCCGACGAAGCCGATTGGCCGTTACCAAAACTAGGTTTTGTAATAAACATGCCAGCTGGTTTCGAAAAAGTAGAATACTTTGGTGCTGGCCCATTCGAAAATTATTCCGACAGAAAAAGAGCTGCATCAATTGGTTTATATGAAACAACAGTCAATGATATGTTTGTTCCATACATCCGCCCACAGGATTGTGGCAACCGCTCTGATGTTCGCAGTTTCTCAGTTAGTAATCATAACGGAATTGGAATAGTTGTCGCTTCGAAAGACCTAATGAATTTTAGTGCTTTACATTATACAGCTATCGATTTAGATAAAGCTAATCATCCATATGAACTTGTAAAAAGAGATGAAACAATTCTTTCAATAGATATGGCACATTGTGGATTAGGCGGTGGAAGTTGTGGCCCTCCACCTATGGACCGTTATTTGTTAAAAGCAGAAAAAGCTGAATTCAGTTATTCAATTAAACCATATACAAAAGCAACAAGTGGTATTTTAAAATAAATCCATTCGGAATTAAATAAAAAGGGGCAGGTTTTTTACAACCTGCCCCTTTTTAATATTAAAGGTTATATTATTTATTCGCTATCTACTCCCCTTTTTGTTTCAATCAGCACAACACCATTAGCCCCTTGTGAACCATAAGCAGCAGCCGAAGCATCTTTCAAAAAGCTGATTCTAGCTACATAGTAGGGCGAAATTCCAGCTATCGAACTCCCTTTTGCAATACCATCAATTACAACCAATGCACAATTACTGGCGCCAAATGATTCTTTTCCTCGTACTATTACACAATTACCGCTAATTGTTACTCCAGGGAAACGTCCTCGTATGGCGTCAGCCAATGTTGAAAAACGTGAATAATCAAAATCCTCTTCTTTTAACGAAGAAACCGCAAATAATTTTTCTTTATCTCTGACATGCCCATAACCTACAGCCAAATCACGCCATTTGTCACCCTCTTTTAAGGTTAAATTAATTAAAGCAAGTTTTGTTGTACTTACTACTTTTGCCGTCGATGATATAAAACCATAAGCACTTACCCGTAACTTATCTTTTTCCTCACAATCGACATAAAAAAATCCCATTGAGTCGGTTTTAACTTCCTGTTTACTGCTTTTTACAATAACACTTGCATTAATCAACGGAATACTATCAAATGTTGTTACTTGCCCTTGAATGTACCTTTTTTGACCCAACACAGGGCTACATAAAAATGATACAAAAAGTATCAATATTCCCACTTTTAAACTTCTTATTTTTAGAACCATGGCATAAACTGTTTTCAATTATTCTTAAAGATAAGGAATTTCAACCCAACACCCTCATTAATAAGCTTTAAAATACATAAAATCAGAAAATTAAAAAACATTTACCTGTATTAAATTTAACAAACATTATAAAACCAAATTTGAGATTTATTGGCAGACCAATCTTACATAATAATCACTGCCCTCTTACACATTATAAGTTTTATAAGATAAAAACTATCAATCCAAAAGTAAGATTGCCACAAAAACGCCCAATTCAAACACGAATTTATAAGCAATTTCTTATTCTGTCTTTAAATTTTATGTAAAAAGTACATTTTTACTTTCAAATCATTTTGCTTTTTGATTATAATTTTTACATTTGCCAAAGAAGAAAAAAACAAAACAGTTTTATGAAGTTATTTTCTACATATATTCTAGTCGTGGTCGTCGTAATTCTTGGAAAATCTGAGAAAGGCTAAACTATTGTGTAGAAACAAAATATTTCGAGCCTTTCTCAATAAAACGAGAAAGGCTTTTTTAATGAAAAACAGATAATTTAAGACAAAAAGGTATGCAAATTCCACTACGCAGTAATACAACAACACAAGGCCGCAAAATGGCTGGTGCCAGGAGCCTCTGGCGCGCTAACGGGATGAAAGAAGAACACTTCGGAAAACCGGTAATTGCAATTGTTAATTCATTTACACAATTTGTACCTGGCCATGCCCACTTACATAATATAGGGCAAGACATAAAAAAAATTATTGAAAGTAAAGGATGTTTTGCTGCCGAATTTAATACCATTGCTATTGATGATGGAATTGCCATGGGCCACGATGGAATGTTGTATTCCCTCCCTTCGCGCGATGTTATTGCCGACAGTGTTGAGTACATGTGTAACGGCCATGCTGTTGATGCTATGGTATGTATTTCGAACTGTGACAAAATTACACCGGGAATGATGATGGCTGCCATGCGGTTAAATATCCCTGCAATTTTTGTATCAGGTGGCCCTATGGAAGCCGGTGATGTTGACGGTAAAAAACTTGACCTTGTTGATGCCATGGTAATGGCCGCCGATGATAGTGTAAGTGATTCATACCTGGCCCAGGTTGAACAAAATGCCTGCCCAACTTGTGGTTCATGTTCGGGTATGTTTACTGCCAACTCAATGAACTGCCTTGCCGAAGCAATTGGTATTGCATTACCGGGCAACGGAACAATAGTTGCCACACACAAAAACCGTATTAAACTATTCGAAGAAGCTGCCGACCGTATTGTCGATGCTACATATGCATATTATAATGATGGCGACCAATCGGTGTTACCACGCAGTATTGCAACACGCGATGCTTTCATGAATGCCATGAAACTGGATATTGCAATGGGAGGTTCGACCAATACTGTACTTCACCTATTGGCAATTGCGCACGAAGCTGAAGTTGACTTTACGATGCAGGATATTGATAAATTATCACGGATAACTCCAAACCTGTGTAAAGTATCACCAAGTTCATCGTACCATGTGCAGGACGTAAACAGGGCTGGAGGAATTTTATCAATCCTTGCTGAATTAGATAAAGGAGGTTTGCTTAGTACTGATGTTTCACGTGTTGACCGCAGGACATTAAAACAAGCCATTGCCGAATTTGACGTAACATTGGAATCTGCTTCAGAAGAAGCAATTAAAAAATATAAATCAGCCCCTGGTGATGGCAGGCGTAATCTGATTATGGGTTCGCAGGAAAATTATTACCGCGAACTTGATCTCGACAGAAAAAACGGCTGCATCCGCGATATAAATAATGCTTACAGTAAAGATGGTGGTTTAGGCATCTTATATGGCAATATTGCTAAAGACGGATGTATAGTTAAAACAGCTGGTGTCGATCCTTCGGTATATAAATTTAAAGGAACAGCCAAAGTATTTAACTCGCAGGATGATGCGGTTAATGGTATTTTGGGCGATGCAGTGAAGGCTGGCGATGTAGTTGTTATTCGGTACGAAGGCCCTAAAGGTGGCCCAGGGATGCAGGAAATGCTTTACCCAACTTCGTACTTAAAAGCAGTAAAACTAGACAAAGCTTGTGCTTTAATTACCGATGGGCGTTTTTCAGGAGGAACCTCAGGATTATCAATCGGGCATGTTTCACCCGAAGCTGCCGGTGGTGGAGCTATTGGCTTAGTTAAAAATGGTGATCCCATAGAAATAGATATTCCTGAAAGGAAAATAAACCTTTTAATTTCGGAAGAAGAGCTTGAAAAAAGAAGGGCTGATGAAGTGGCAAAAGGTAATCAAGCTTTTCAGCCAGGCCCTCGGAAAAGAAAAATAACAAAAGCCTTAAAAGCTTATGCCAGTTTGGTATCTTCAGCAGATAAAGGTGCAGTAAGATTAATTGATTAGAAATTTCACAAACTATATACATGGCAAAAAAGAAAATAACCGGGTCGGAAGCTGTAATTCTTTCATTATTGGAAGAAGGCGTTGATACCATTTTTGGCTATCCCGGCGGAGCAATAATGCCCATTTATGATGCATTATACGATTACGACAAAAAAGTAAAACATATTTTAACAAGGCACGAACAAGGAGCTGTGCATGCAGCCGAAGGTTATGCCAAAGTTAAGGGAAAAGCGGGTGTTTGTTTCGCCACTTCAGGGCCCGGAGCAACTAACCTTATCACAGGAATTGCTGATGCAATGATTGATTCTGTCCCTTTGGTTTGTATTACCGGACAAGTTGTTTCTCCCCTCC
The DNA here is from genome assembly GCA_963666575.2 of Prolixibacteraceae bacterium. Lineage (GTDB taxonomy): Bacteria > Bacteroidota > Bacteroidia > Bacteroidales > Prolixibacteraceae > JABMQB01. The sequence continues at coordinate 97,707 of CAXXYG010000012.1, read as the reverse complement.
TTGGCACTGATGCTTTTCAAGAATCGGATGTGGTTGGGATATCAATGCCTGTCACTAAATGGAATTATCAGGTAACAAGTCCCGAAGAAATTCCGGAGGCCATTGCCCAGGCATTTTACATTGCTCAATCAGGACGCCCGGGACCAGTACTTCTCGACATTACCAAAGATGCTCAATTTGGTGAAATTGATTTTGAATATAAAAAATGCCGGAAAATTCGTAGTTATGTTCCTGAATCACCAGTTATTATTGACAAAATAAAAGAAGCTGCCGCCATTATTAATGAAGCCAAAAAACCATTGGTTCTGTTTGGACAAGGCGTAATTTTAGGCAATGCCGAAAAAGAATTTCAGGAATTTATCGAAAAATCAGGAATTCCGGCGGCTTGGACATTACTTGGCCTTTCAGGTTTCCCTACCGAACATCCATTAAATGTTGGTATGTTAGGTATGCATGGAAATTATGGACCTAATTTATTGACCAACGAGGCTGATGTAATCATTGCTGTTGGTATGCGATTCGATGACAGGGTTACAGGAAAAGTAAGCGAATACGCCATTAAAGCTAAAGTTATTCATTTAGAAATCGACCCGGCAGAAATAAATAAAATTATCAAAGCAGATGTAGCTGTTATTGGTAATTCAAAAAAATCATTGGCACTACTGAATGAATTAGTAAATAAAAATGACCATTCAGAATGGCTGGCTGAATTCAGGAAATGCGATGAAATTGAAAAAGAAAAAGTCATCAATAAAGATATTTATCCTACAAAAGAGGGGCTTACAATGGGAGAAGCCGTTCGGATATCATCTGAGCTGACTGACCATGAGGCAATTTTGGTAACTGATGTAGGGCAACAACAAATGATCGCCTCGCGTTATTTTAGATTTAAACATTCACGAAGTAATGTCACATCAGGCGGCTTAGGGACCATGGGATTTGGATTGCCAGCATCGATTGGTGCACAATTGGCAGCTCCTGACCGAACAGTGATAGCATTTATCGGCGATGGCGGATTTCAAATGACCCTTCAGGAATTGGGAACTATCTGGCAAAATAAATTACCGGTAAAAATTGTTATCCTGAATAATAATTTCCTTGGAATGGTACGCCAATGGCAACAACTCTTTTTTGAAAAGAGGTACTCTTTTACAGAACTTCAAAATCCCAATTTTATTAAAATTGCTGATGGATTCGGAATCCCGGGGCACAAAGTTGAAAAACGCGAAGACCTCACAAAAGGAATCCAGCAAATGCTTGACCACGATGGACCTTATTTATTAGAGGTAGTTGTTGAAATGGAAGACAACGTATTTCCGATGGTTCCGGCAGGAGCCTCTGTTTCTGACGTAATTTTAGAACCATAAAATTTATTACAATGAAAAAGGAATTTATAATTACCATATATTCAGAAAACCACATTGGTTTATTAACCCGGATCACGATTGTTTTTACACGCCGTAAAATCAATATCGACAGTTTAACTGTTTCTGAATCGGCCATACCTGGCATTTTTAAGTTTACAATAGTGGTTCAAAGTACCGAATCGCAAACCATAAAAGTGGTTGGGCAAATCGACAAACAAGTGGATGTGTTAAAAGCATTTTACCATACCAACGAAGAAATGATTTATCAGGAGATTGCTCTTTACAAAGTAAGCACCGAATCATTATACGACAGCGACCAGATTGAAAAAATGGTACGCAATGCTGGTGCCCGTATCCTTGAAATAACCAGAGAATATACAGTCATCGAAAAAACAGGGCATAAAGAAGAAACACAAGCATTGTTTAATGACTTGAACAAATACAAAGTGATGCAGTTTATCCGTTCAGGAAGGGTGGCCATAACGCGCGACCCAATCGAAAGATTGTCGGAATTCCTCAAAGAAAGAGATGCTTTTCTTGATTCGATAGAATAAAAAAAACGAATATAAAAAAAGCCTCTGTTTATAAATCAAGCAGGGGCTTTTTTGTTCTAAATCAATTTTTCCCTGAAAATAAATCTAAAATATCCAATAAGGAATATCCAACTCAGAACTTGTATCGTACCTGTTTTAAATTTCTTATTTCTTATTGGGTGTTGGATATTAATAAAATAGTCATATTAAACTTTTGATTTGGTTGTTTCACAGTTAAAAATTTAATGGTTTAAAATGTCAAACAAAAAAATAGCGTTTAAATAGCTATAAACTAGTATATTGAAGATTAAAAGGTAGTTTGACTTTAAACAACGTTATAATCAATACGATAATTTATTTACACATCATGAAATCTGAAACTGAACATATCCCGGTTTACAGCCTGCACAATTTTAGTTCGCCCGAACGGAATAGCCAGCAGTTTCAAGTCGAAGTATTTGATGCAAATAGGCATTTTACCGTTAAATACCCACATAGGCATGATTTTTTCGAAGTACTTTATTTATCAAAAGGATCTGGTTTTCATATAATTGACGGCAACAAATATGAAATAAAACCACCATGTGTATTTTTTATGTCGCCGGGGCAAGCTCATAAAATTGATGTCTCCAACGACATTGAGGGGTGCATTTTTATCTTTACTTCCGATTTTTATCTTTTAAATCTAAACAACCAGAATCGGCTCATTGAATTCCCCTTCTTTTTTACACTACAACAAGACAATCCTCCATTATTACTAGATCAAAAAACAGATGTTTTATTTTTGGAAAACCTGTTTTATAAAGGTATTTCTGAAATTGATAAGAAGAAAGGCTATTCAGTAGAAATGCTCCGTTCAATTCTTGATTTGATTTTAACATTTTGTTCCACTCTCTATAAAGTTGATGAAAAACCAACAATCAAAGGGAAAGGGCATATTTTGGTGAAAAAATTCTTCCAGCTTGTGGAAGAAAATTATCTCCAAAACCTATCGATTAATGAGTACGCATATAAGTTGGCTATCACTCCCAATCATTTAACACAAACAGTAAATCAACTAACCGGAAAAACTTCGTCACAAATAATCAGGGCAAAACAGATACTCGAAATAAAACGCTTATTAGTACATACGAACCTTGGTGTCGCCGAAATTGCACACCGTGTAAATTTTCCCGATCAATCGTATTTTGCAAAATTTTTTAAACGCGAAACGGGTGTTTCACCTCTGCAGTACAGGAGTAACTCCCATAAATAATCTTACAAATTAACAAACCATAAATACATTTAAACTATTGGCTATTAAACAAGTGATTTAAAACAAGCAATACTAACAAAGACTAAAATCCATGATAATTACCTAAAAATCATGTTTTTTTACTCCACTTTCTGATTATTATTTTATTGCTTTGTACTTTGAATACGAATAATGAAAAATATAACAATTAAAATCATAAAAAAATGGCAAATTATTTCAACTCACTTCCTTTACGTTTACAATTAGAACAATTAGGAAAATGCGATTTTATGGACGAATCAGAATTTTCTGATGGTGTCAAAAAACTGGAAGGCAAAAAAATTGTAGTTCTTGGATGTGGAGCTCAAGGATTGGCCCAGGGAATGAACATGCGCGATAGTGGATTAGATATTTCATACGCTATTCGTCAGGTCGAAATTGATGAAAAACAGATTTCATACCAAAATGCTACTGAAAATGGGTTTACAGTTGGAACATTCGAAGAATTGGTTCCTACTGCCGACCTGGTTTTAAACCTTACTCCTGATAAATACCATACACCAGTAGTAAACCAGGCAATGCCATTAATGAAAAAAGGTGCCTGCCTTTCGTATTCACACGGTTTTAATATTGTCGAAGAAGGAATGCAAATCCGTAAAGACTTAACCGTTATAATGGTGGCTCCAAAATCTCCTGCTACTGAAGTTAGGGCTGAATTCCTTCGTGGATTTGGTGTACCTACACTAATTGCTGTTCACCGCGAAAACGACCCCAATGGCGATGGCCTTGATATTGCCAAAGCCTACTGTGCAGGAACAGGTGGCCATAAAGCCGGTGTTTTACATTCGTCGTTTGTTGCCGAAGTAAAATCAGATTTAATGGGCGAACAAACTATTTTGTGCGGTGTTCTTCAAACTGGCTCAATTCTTTGTTTTAATAAAATGGTTGAAAAAGGAATTGATCCGGGTTATGCCTCTAAATTAATTCAATATGGTTGGGAAGTAACAACCGAAGCTCTTAAATTAGGAGGTATCACCAACATGATGGACAGGCTTTCGAACCCTGCCAAAATTGAAGCTTTTAATTTAGCTGTTGAATTAAAAACCATTATGCGCCCATTGTTTGAGCACCATATGGACGACATCATGTCGGGAGCATTTTCTTCAACCATGATGGAAGATTGGGCTAACGGCGATAAAAATTTACTTGAATGGCGCGCTGCTACAGGCGAAACAGCTTTTGAAAAAACTCCGGCAACAGACCAGGAAATTAGCGAGCAGGAATATTTCGACAACGGTGTGTTAATGGTAGCTTTTGTTAAAGCTGGCGTTGAATTGGCTTTTGATGTAATGACCGAAACCGGAATAAAAGAAGAATCGGCTTACTACGAATCATTGCACGAAACACCGCTGATTGCAAATACTATTGCACGTAAAAAATTGTTCGAAATGAACCGTGTAATTTCTGATACTGCTGAATATGGGTGTTATTTGTTTGATCATGCCTGCAAACCATTGTTGGCTAATTTTATGAAAGGTATCGATACAAACGTAATTGGTAAAAATTTCAACGACGGAATTGATGGCCATGTCGATAACAAAGAGTTGATCGAAATTAACGACGAAATACGTTATAGCGATGTGGAAATCATTGGCGCAGAACTACGCGAAGCGATGGAAGCAATGGAAGCGATTATATAAAAACATACAATCATAACCTTAAAGGCTCCATCAGCAGATGGGGCCTTTTTTTTTATTCATAAAAACCAAATAATTATGCAAATTACCAAAACCATTCACCAACTTAAAATTCCTTTTCAGATCCCCATCACTCCTGAAAAATCGCTTGACCGATTTGTAAACTTGTTTTTAATTATCGGAGAAAAAATTCATCTTATTGATAGCGGAGTTACTTTGGCCTACCCAATAATCGAAGAATACCTGAATCATCAAGGCCGCAACATCAGCCAAATCAAAAACCTGTTTTTAACACACTCCCACCCCGACCACATTGGAAGTGCAAAATTGATCAGTAAAAAAACAACATGTACGGTGTTTGCCCATGCCTCTGAAAAAGAAATGATTGAAAATACAACTCTTCAATTTTCTAAACGTCCTGTACCCGGATTTCATAACCTGGTTGCAGGTCCGGTAAATGTTGATTTAATTGTAACCGATGGGCAAACATTCAGTGTTGAAGATGGAATTACACTTAGGGTAATTCACACACCAGGTCATTCACCTGGTTCTGTTTCATATTTGTTCGAAGAAGAAAATGTTCTTTTTTCAGGCGATGCAGTTTTACTTCCGGGAGAAATACCCGTTTTTGAAAATGTTACTGAATATTTTAATTCAATTGAAAAAATCAGGAAGCTTTCACCTGAAATTTTACTTTCAGCTTGGGACAAACCACAAAAATCAGAAACTATAAAATTCATCCTAAATCAAAGTGTTGCATATATTCTTAAAATTCAACAAGCTGCCAAAAATGTAGCAATCAATTTTACAGCAAATCCAGATATAGACTATTGTAAAAAAGTCTTAAAACAATTAGGGCAGCCTGAAATTATGGCAAATCCTCTTTTATTAAAATCATTTATTGCTTGTCTTGCTGAATAAAACCAATCTTAGGATTGGTTTTATCTCCATCACTACTATATTCTTAAACTTAAATAATGCCAAATAAAATGTAAATTCTTATCTTGTCAAAGCGTCTATAACTGTTGCTTTAAATATCTATTGTATGAATATAAACAAAGCCCTCATTACTGCTGCCGGGCCCGACCAACGAAAACTACCTCTGCAAACATTAATTGACCCAAACAGGGAGAAAAAAACCGTTCTTGAAATCCTCATCGATGAGATTTCAGCTACGGGCATCGAAGAAATTGGTGTGGTAGTCCATCCCGACGATGTGAACAGTTTTCAGCAGGTTTTGGGAAATTCTAGAAACAAAGTGGTTTTTATTCCTCAAAATAATCCAAAAGGTTATGGGCATGCTTTATTAAGTGCAGCATCGTTTTTAAACAATGAGCCATTTCTACACCTGGTTGGCGACCACTTGTACATAAACCGTTCAGGAGAAAACGTAGCACAACAGGTTGTTAATTTAGCCCAAAAATACAATTGCTCGGTTTCAGCAGTTCAGTCAACCCGCGAAAATATGATCGGTAACTATGGAACAGTTGGAGCAAGGCGGTTAAATGCCCAATCAAATATATTTCAGTTAACCGAAGTGTACGAAAAACCCACACCTACTTATGCCGAACAACATTTGATGATACCGGGTTTTCGTGCAGGATATTACCTCTGTTTTTTTGGAGTACATGTTTTTACTCCTCTTGTTCTTGAATTATTAGAGAAAAAAGCCCGGGAATTCCCTACCCAAAAGTTAGGCTTAAGCGACACACTCCACCATGTTGCTGAAAAAAGCAAATACCTGGCCATCGAAAAAAATGACCTCCGGTATGATATTGGATTAGATTATGGTTTATTAAAAGCTCAACTTGCATTATCATTAAAAGGCAAAGACAGAGAATACATATTGTCAGAACTGGTTCAGTTTTTTGTAGAAAAAGAGATGACTAACAAGGGAGGCAATTAATGGGACAGTTGGTAACAATTATTACATCGAAACTTCCCGAGATTAAAAATCAATCGTTGGATCAGTTTTGCCAGGCGGCTTCGGTGAATGAATTAATAATAGAATGTACAGAATTAGAGCAGTTTAGAAACCAAAGTTCTAATTTATATGAAAAAGTAAGGGCACTCTTTTTTTTACATGCCATACACCGATATTACCTGCCTTTTTCTGAATTAGCCGGGAAAGAAGGAATTATTCCTTATACTGCCTACGAACACATATTAAACCGTAGGTTTGAGGAAGCCATTGAACTTTTGCTTGAAGTGCAGAAGAAGAAAGGAATCAACGAAGGTTTATCAAGTGCATTGGCCGATGCTTACCACAAATTGGGTTTTCAAACACTTGCCGATCAGGTTAAAAAAAGTGTGCGTACTACTGCCGGAAACAAATGGATGTTTCGAATTGGCCATCCCGAAGATTACCCATTAAAAATCCGTAACGAACTTCTTACTAAAGATAAATCAACAGGACTTTATCCTTTATTAAAAGAATCAACCCCCGTGCGTATGGATTTATCACATTCATGCTGGAGCGACATTTTTTTCCTGGGAATGGACTTCCCTGAAGGTGCAAAAGTATTAAACATTTCAGTCGACTTGTGTCTAGCCGGAACTTCTGATCAGCCTATTCCACCAATCGAAACATATTTGAGGGTTATTGATGAACCTGTCATACGTTTAACAAGTACCGACCTTGAAGCAAAAACCACGATACACCGTATTTCGGAAGTTTTTGATTTTGCAAAAGACTATTTGGGATTGGTAAAAGCCGCATTAATTGCTTCAGGTATAATACCACCTGCCATGGAAGGAGTTGAAATGCCCGTTTCCGGTTTATTGGAAAAAATGGTTGGCCCCGGATTAGGCCTCGAAATTGTGAGCCAGGTAAATAATATCCCCAAAGGTTCGAGGCTGGCAGTATCCACAAACTTATTAGCTTCGCTTATTGCTTTATGTATGCGGGCTACCCACCAAACCAATTCACTTCATGGTGTATTAAATGAAGAAGAACGCCGCCTGGTAGCTTCAAAGGCCATTTTAGGTGAATGGATTGGTGGATCAGGCGGGGGTTGGCAGGATTCGGGAGGAGTATGGCCGGGTATAAAAGTTATACAAGGTGCCAATGCCAATGAAGGTGATCCGGAGTTTCAAATCAGCAAAGGAAAACTACTTCCAAACCATACAATTCTTTCATACACTGATGTATCCATAGAAACCAGGCAAAAATTGCAGGATTCATTGGTAATGGTGCATGGTGGAATGGCTCAGGATGTGGGCCCGATTTTAGAAATGGTAACCGAAAAATACCTCCTTCGGTCTGAAAAAGAATGGAAAGCAAGGCAACAAGCCATTCATTTTTTTAACGATGTAATTGAGCAGTTAAAAGCCGGAAACATCAAAAAATTGGGGCAACTTACCCAACATAATTTTGAAGGCCCTATTCAGGACATTATCCCCTGGGCTTCAAATGCCTATACTGAAAAACTCATCGAAAAAACACAACATAAATTTGCTGATTTATTTTGGGGATTCTGGATGATGGGAGGCATGTCAGGTGGAGGTATGGGTTTCATTTTTGACCCAACCATTAAAGCCGAAGCTCAAAAATGGCTTAAAACAACAATGCTTGATACAAAAAAACAAATGGAAACTGCAGTTCCATTTGCCATGAATCCAGTTGTTTACGATTTTAAAATTAATGAAATCGGAACCAAGGCTCTATTAAAAACCGGGAAACAAGCTATTTTACCAGTAAAATATTATTCGCTGGTTTTACCTTCATTACTTAAAAAAGAATTAAATGACCTGACAACTTGCCAACGGAATGAATTGGAGGAATTAAGCAAATCGCATAAAACTGGTGGATCTTACGGTAGTTTTGTTTCTGATTTATTTGAACGAATGATTCCACATTCTGAAGAGGCAAACGAAAAAGCCCATAATTTATCTGAATTACTAATTCAAAATGGCTTTAATCCCTTAGTACACGAGGAAATAAAAACAGAATTAAAAGCCGGGCGAATTGGTATGGCACAAAACAGGCTGCCTGTTAACACAAAAATAACCGACCCTTCGAATGAAAAAATTAGCCAATACTCACACGATGAGGCTTTAAAAACACTGGGAGAAAAAGCACTTAGAAATCAGGAAATAGCAATTGTTACACTTGCCGGAGGTGCCGGAAGTAGGTGGACCAAAGGAGCTGGAGTTATTAAATCGCTCAACCCGTTTACAAGGTTTGCTGGTAAACACCGTAACTTCGTTGAAGTACATCTGGCAAAAAACAAACAAGTGGCATCAAAATACAACATCGAAATACCACATGTATTCACAACCAGCTATTTAAGCCACCAGCCCATCGCCGATTTTTTTAAACAAAATAAAACCAACTCCGATTCATTTGTTTTCCTTTCACCCGGGAAATTTATTGGTTTAAGGCTTCACCCAATGGAAAGAGACCTGCGGTTTTATTGGGACGAAATGCCCCAGCAAATTCTGGATGAACAGTCCCAAAAAATGAAAGAAAGTTTACATAATGCCCTTATTTCGTGGGCAAAAAGTAGTGGTGAAGGTGAAGATTACACCAATAACTTACCACAACAATGTATTCATCCCGTAGGGCACTGGTTCGAAATACCAAACTTGCTTTTGAATGGCACACTACTTAAAATGATTAATTTAAATCCAAACCTCAATTACCTGCTGGTTCATAATATTGATACCTTAGGCACACATATCGACCCAATTTTGTTAGGCACACATATTAAACAGAAAAATGCCTTATCCGTTGAGGTAATCTCGAGGTGGATGGATGACCGCGGAGGTGGTTTGGCAAATGTTAATAATCACCTCAGGCTGGTTGAAGGATTAGCACTTCCAAACGATAAAATTGAATTTAACCTCAGCCATTATAATACAAACACATTTTGGCTTTCAATTGACCCACTTCTGGAATCATTTGGGCTGAACAGAGAAGATCTGTCAAATATTAAAAAAGTAGAAAAAGCCATTATCGAAATGTCGCATCAAATGCCGACCTACATTACTTTAAAAGAAGTTAAAAAAAGGTGGGGGAAAGGACAGGAAGATATTTTCCCAATAACTCAATTTGAAAAGTTATGGGGCGATATGACCGCTTTGACAAATTTACAGACCGGTTTTATTTCTGTTCCACGCAAAAGGGGGCAACAACTTAAAGAGGTGGCTCAGCTCGATGGTTGGCTTCGCGATGGTTCAGCCGAATACATTAATTCATTATGTGATTGGAGCCAATAAAAATTAAATTTATTTCCCCAACAAAATATTTTTTGCTTTTCTGGTTCCCGGAAAAGCAATATTGATAGAATTTATTTATTTGAACAATCCCATCTTCAATACAAAAAAATACATACTCAATAAACATCCCGTTTAATATTACAACAACCATTGATTACCTGACTCTTATAAAAATAATATTAATAAAAAGCTTGACTTGAAAGGTATAAATGTTTTAACTTAGTTCATCTAAACAGGAATGTATTATGTTACGTACATTTCTCCTTTACATAAATAATTTAAAACATCAACAATGGAAAACCTTCTAAAAATTGCCTTTAATGAAATAGGAGTTGAAGAGATCCCCGGACAGGAAAATAATCCCGAAGTTCTAAAATATGCTGAAGAAACTGGCATTCAGGGCATCTATAACGACGAAGTGCCCTGGTGTAGCACCTATGTTAACTGGGTTGCATTTAAAGCTGGATTACAGTATTCAGGAAAATCCAATGCCCGCTCATGGTTAAATGTTGGAACAAAAGTTACAACTCCAGAGCCCGGCGATATTGTTGTTTTTTGGCGCGAAAGCCCACAGTCATGGAAAGGGCACGTTGCCATCTTCCTGGGTATTTCAACCGACAAAAAACGTGTTTATTGCCTTGGTGGAAATCAGGGAAATCGGGTTTCTGTATCCGCCTATAGGCTAAATACAGTACTTTCTTATCAAAGATTGGCACCTTCTGAAAAATTAGTGATCCCCGATCCTGTATTACAAATAGGAAGTAGAGGAACAGAAGTGGTTCAATTACAAAATGCCCTTAAACTATTACACATCGATGTGGGAACTTCAGATGGTATGTTTGGGGCAAAAACAGAAGAAGGTATTAAAGAATTACAAACCCGGAAACCTAACCTAACAATAAACGGCATTTACAATGCTGAATCACGCGATTTACTGGAATCACTGTTCCAAGCCTGATTAATACTTAAATCCAAATTAATATTCTCTTCAATTTCTGAATAATCCTAAAATTATAAAATTATGACTTTAACTAAAAAAGAACTCAAACAAAAAGCATCAGCTATTACTACAAAAGTTGATGAACATGCTGAAGACGTGAACTCTGAATTTTTCAAAAAATTCAAAATCTACTGGGAAATTATCAACCCTGTACTTGATACTATCCAGGTATTTACACCTGATAAGGTTGACAAAATTATTCAGGATATACAACTTGTTGGGAACGATATTTGTGACCCTGAGCAAGAAGAAAATGCTGAAATTATTGAAAAGTATTGTTTATACTGGCCAACCATCAAACCAATTTTAAAAATCATAAAATTGGTAACACCCCGTAAGGTTGATATTATAATCGACGAGTTTGTAAAACTTAGCGACCTTGTTTACGATGCCGACTAAAGCAATTTTAACTAGCGCTTGTAATTACAATAAATCAACTTGGTCCGCAAAAAATGGGATTTCTGTAAAAGCAGGGCCGATTTGGACAAACTATCCATACTCGAATCATTCATAAATTCGGATAAAATAATTGAAGGACTGATTATAGAATAATTCAATAATTTTTTACATAGGAAAAACTCACAGTGCAAATTGTGAGTTTTTTTATTCTCTATTTTTAGAAGGCGGTATGAATCAATTCATCGAACTGTTTCGAAGATAATTAATTTTCAGAAAGCATAAAATACCGTGAAATAGTTTCACTCTCAAAATCGGTTTGAGTAGCTGTTTTAGCCTCAATTTTCCAGAAATAAGTTTTACCAGGGATTAAATTATTTAAGGTTAAACTATGTTCTTCAACCAAATTATTATCCAATTGAATGTCATTTTTTTCGCATCCCTGAAGAATAAAAAGCAAAGTTATAAAAACATAAAATCGAGAATTTCTTTTTGAAGAATATAAGCCAAGTAATAAAAAAGGAATGCATGCAAAAAAAACAGTGCCCGATTTATTGCCTGGTAAATTATTAATAACGCTAATAGTTGTTGAATCTGAAAAATCAGCATTTACAGAATAAGCAACTTCATAATGACTATCTGATTTCCCTTCCCATTTAATATCAACGGATGTAGTATTTACACTTATCCCATTGGCCGGCTGACTTATTTTAATTGAGGAAAACAAATCGGCAATGTCATACTCTCGCTGTCCCTTTGAAAGTTCATTTTTTAAATTAACAAAAATAAACTCTTCAAAATTGTGAAAATGGAATAAAAAAAAGCTACATCTTTTCAGATCATAAATTACTGAATATTGTGTGGGATATTTCCCCTCCTGGTGAGTAGTAGCCAAAACCTCGCCAAACAAAGAAGGACTATAAGCTGAAGCTTTCGAGAGCATTTCAGAAGCTGATTGATAGCGCGAACAAGGGTAACCGCCCAGCTCAGGATGAGACTGGTAAAAATTTGTCAAAACCTGAAAATCCTTTTCTAAATTTAAAATAGAATCGCCTTCGACAATGACCGATTGCCCCATTGAATCTCCAATAAGGTACTGTGCTTTGTATTGGTCATCGCAGTAATTAAGGGCCAATATGGCTTTGGCTTCTTCCAGGCTACCACAATATTCAATAATCTTTTTCATTACCGGGCCGGGCAATTTTTCTTTTTGCAATTCAGAAACCGGCATACTTAAATATGGTCCCGAAGTAGCATCCCAAAACAAGCCACAATCGTTCATCCCTCCTTGCGGAAATCCACTACCCCATCCAAACTTTACCCACCCATGCTTTTGTGCTAAAACCGGATAAAAAAACATTTTTGATTCGGGATCTGACCAATCTTCATTACTGCCGGCAAAGACCTTCCCATCTTTTGCCCCATAAAAAATGGTACACGAAAATCCTTCAAATACTAATAGAAAAAATACAAAAAGCCACCCTATAATTTTCATAACTCAAAGCATTTTATCAAATTTCATTTTCTCTAAACCCAATTATTGCAGCCGGAAGAATATGGGCAAAATACAAGAATCCTCCGGCTACCAAAACATGAATAGGCCCTTTTACAAAAAGGGTAAATCCATAAATCAGGATTAATACACTAATTGCAAAAATTACATACGAATAACGCAAGGCATTCATTACAACCTCCATTTGCCTTTCATCGAGGTTATGTTTTCCAGAATGAACCATTTTCCACAGTCCCGTTTGGGCATATACTTTTATGAATGAAATAATTAGGACAATTGCTGAAATGGCACCTCCAACAAGAAACACCAATGGCTCAGCAAAATATTTACTTGCATAATAAAATACAATAATGGCAACAAGAGATAAAAAATTCATACTAATCCAAATCTGCCGTTTTGTTTTTGATAGTTGATTCATGTTATTCCCCTCCTATTTTATTTTTAAGTTCCATAATTTCCTGCATCAGAGGCTTTAGGGGTTGAGGCGAAAAAATTAATTCAATAGGTAATCTAAAATACTCACTGATTTTAAAAGCCAAATCCAGACTTGGATTGTATTCTTCCCGCTCCAAATACCCAATTGTCTGAAAATTTACACCAATGGCATCCGCAAGCTCCTGGCGCGAAACATTTTTTTCTTTTCGAATGACTGCGATCCTGTTATATAATTTTCTTGCCTTCATAAAAACATAATACAAATATTATTTTTTGTTGTAAATATACAACATCCTTTATAAAATAAAATACATTTTTTTATTTTATTTCTTCCTCTACTAAACTTTTAGGTACAATCAGAAGTCAATAACTAATAAATCATTAAAGTATGGAAACTTTTGTTGGGAGAATATTTAAAACCAGTTCAGCGAAGTATACACCGCTGTAAAATATATGTTTACCCCTTAAGCTATTATTTTTTATTTAAAAATGTTTATTTTGAAGACGTTTTCAGAAAACACAAATTTATTAGCCAGAAATGAAAGACAATAAACAAATTATCTTTTGCCAATGCAATTCCCAACTTTTAAATCAAAAAGTTGCCGAAGAAGTAAATTTCCATATAAAAAATTCAAATGCACAGGTTTATAAATTGGCTGATTTATGCGGGCTATGTGCCACACAAAAACAAACAGTACAGGAGCTTTTTTCAGATGAAAAAGAATCACTGGTAATAGCTTGTTACCTGCGAGCGGTTAAATCACTCCTGAATTTTGCAGGAGTAAAAAATCCCGGAAAAAATATGCAGGTTTTAAATTTCAGGGAATTAACAACCGAACAAATAAAAAAAGCTGTTACCGATTTTGATACGGATTCAGCTGAACCTCAACCGGCAATAGAATACAAAAGCGCTACCGATTGGCCATCGTGGTATCCAGTGGTTGATTACGACCGGTGTATTGGATGTGGGCAATGTGCCGATTTTTGTTTATTTGGCACCTACGAAAAAGGACCCGGTTCGATAAAAGTTATTAATCCTCAGGCATGTAAAAACAACTGCCCAGCCTGCGGAAGGATTTGTCCACATACAGCAATCATTTTTCCAAAATATGAACAATTAGGGGCAGTTAGCGGTTCGGATGTAATTGATGAAATAGCAGAACAACAAAAACGAAAAACCGATGTTGATACCATTTTAGGTAGCGATATATACAAAGCCCTCGAAAGGCGGAAAGCCAAAAGGCGTCGTATCATCAATACCGAAGCCATGGATAAAGCACTTAAAGAGAGGGAAGAAGCATTAAAAAACAAAAATCAACCAACTAATTTTAATTCATTTTTATTCCCCGGAAAAAATAATCTATAAAATATAAATGTCACTACTCAAAAAATTTATACATACCGATGCCAAATGCCGCCGAAAGTTTTTAATCAACTTTGGCTGGAAAGGATTGCTTGGATTCCAAAAATTTCAAAAACGCCAAAAAAAAGGTGAAATATTCCCGGCTTTCCAGTTTATATCGGTTACCGACGATTGCAACTTAAAATGCCAGGGCTGTTGGGTCACAAAAGGAGAAAAAACAACCCGCATTGCCCCCGAAGACATTTCAAAAATTATTGAAGAAGGAAAAAAGAAAGGATCCTATTTTTATGGAATCCTGGGTGGTGAACCACTGATGTACAAGCCGTTGTTTGATATTTTCAGAAAACACAGCGATTGTTATTTTCAGCTTTTCACCAATGGTACGTTGCTCATCGATAGTATGGCTGAAGAATTGCGCAAGTGTGGAAATGTCACACCTTTAATCAGCCTCGAAGGTGACGAAGTGGTTGCCGACATCAGGCGGGGAGGAACCGACGTGTATAAACGGACAGTCGAAGCCATTGAAACTGCAGCCCGCCATAAGCTTATAACGGGAGTTGCTATCAGTGTTTGTAAATCGAACATCGACATGGCTTTGTCCGACGAATTTGTGAATATGGTTGCCAACAAAGGGGCCATGTATTTATGGTATTACATTTACCGCCCAACGGGTGAAAATCCGGAATACGGGCTGGCGCTCGAAGCACATGAGATTAACCAATTGAGGCAATTCCTGGTGGATGGACGAACTAAATACCCCATCGTTTTGGTTGATGCTTATTGGAATGGCGATGGAGAACCCTTTTGCCCTGCTGCTGCAGGTTTAAGCCATCATATAAATCCTTCGGGTGATATTGAACCATGCCCGATTATCCAGTTTGCCGCCGACAATATCAAAAACGGCAACCTGGTTGAAACCTATGAAAATTCATCTTTCCTGAGAAACTTCAGGCAAAAAGTAAATGATAAAACGCAAGGGTGTATTTTAATGGAAGATCCCAAATGGCTTCATGATTTTATTGTTGAAAACAACGGTAAAAACACATCAAACAGAAATTCAGAATTGGAACAATTATTGAGCGCATCTACTGTTATAAGTCATGGCTCATGTAAAATAATTCCGGAAAAAAACTGGATGTACCGTTTTGTTAAAAAACGGGCATTTTTAGGATTAGGTGCTTATGGATAATACACACAAATCATTCAACATATCCGACATTACTTTGTCGGTTCCCCAAACAACAGCTTACCGGCAGCAAATAAAAAATGCTGTAGAAAACTATTTTGCTGAAAATAATTTTTTACCTCCGGTTTCGTATGAAAAACTAACCGAATTTGCCAATTTATTAGTGGAGAAATTTGGGTGGGAAAAAGAATTTAAAGCATTTGTAATGGTTTGTTGTGGCAATGCTATTTGGCGGAACATAGTTGAAACTATTCCATTTGACCGCCGCATTTTGTTATTACCCGAATGCCTGAAAAACAGCAGCAGTTGTAAAGCCGAGCAGGATGAATTGGGTTTATTATGCAGCGAATGTGGTGCATGTTCGATTTCGGGCATTTTACGGTACGCCGAAAACTTAGGCTATACAGCCCTTGTTACCGAAGGAACTACCGTTACAACACGTCTAATCGAAAGTGGTAAAATCGATGCCGTAATTGGGGTTGGTTGTATGGAAGTATTACAAAAAATGTTTGCTTCAGTAACCAAATATGCCATTCCCGGAATTGGCGTTCCGCTTATTGAAGGAGGATGCCAGGATTCAATTGCTGATACCGAATGGTTAAAAAAAGAAATCAGCCATTACCAAAATAAAAACAACATCCGGTTAGTCAACTTAAATCACCTTAAAAAACGTATTTCAGCAATTTTTAGCAATGATTCAATTGCTTTTGTTTCGGGCGAAGCAGAAACTGAAACCGAAAAAATAGCCCGCGAAGCTTTATTAAACGAAGGCCATCGCTGGCGGCCATTTTTAGCCGTTTTAGCATACGAGTCATTTTCGCAGAATCCTGACAATGCTGTATCTCAAAAACTGGCTGTATCTGTTGAATGTTTTCATAAAGCATCGCTGATACATGATGATATTGAAGACAATGATACACACCGAAATGGACATGAAAGTTTACATGTAATATATCAAATTCCAATAGCACTCAACATTGGTGATTTCTTAATTGGGGAAGGTTACCGTGTTATTGCCAGAATGGATTTGCCTGCTGAAATTCTCAGCGAATGTTTTACAATTGCAGCTAAAGGCCATACCGCCTTAGCAATAGGACAAGGCGAAGAATTACTGGCAACCACCAATAAAAAAATACTTTCGTTGGAAAAAATACTTTCGGTTTTTGAGAATAAAACAGCCGCGGCTTTTAAAGTTTCTTTGCTAATGGGAGCCCAAATTGGCGGAGCCGATAAAAAATCGCTTGAATTATTAACCGAATTTAGCAGGCTAATTGGAATTGCCTACCAAATACAAGACGACCTGAGCGATTTTCAGGGAGACAATGGCGATATTCTTGTTCGTAAATTCTCCATTATTCTATCTATTCTATTTGAAAATCTGGTTAATGGAAATAGTAAAACTGCTTACAATTTGGTTTACAATCAACAAAAAACTGAAATTTTTAACCTCATTGAGCAGCACGCTATTATTGAACGAACTGAATCTTTACTAAAAGAGTACATTCAAAAAGCTGTTGATTGCCTTGATCAGTTTGACAATATTGTAATTAAATTAGCTCTCCATGAAATTTTAAGAAAAATTTTTGATGAGTATATTTAACGGTTTTATAAGCCTCTTCCTACGATTTAAACAAATAAAACCTTTTGAAGAAACGCTAAAAAAAGGGAATCAAATTCTGGATAAAAAAACAATCTCCGAGGTTCAGAACTATATTAAATCACAAATAACACCCGAAGGTGGGTTTATGGACCGGGCAGGCAATCCCGACATTTACTATTCATTATTTGGCTATTTTTTAACCGAAGCTTTTCAATTAAAAACCGAACAAAATCAGTTAAAAACATTTGTCAAAAAAACGGTTAATGAAAAGATTAAAAGTGATGTACATTTATTCTGCGGAGCAATATTATATTCAAAATTAATTGGGAAGGATAAAACTTCTGTTATTCTGACAAAAAAAATAAAAACAGTATTATCTACTTCTGTAAATGAAGATTCAGGCTACATTTGGTTCTTGGGTATTCTGGCTCTTTTTTATCAGGAAGAATACATGCTGATCAGCTCATTTTTAAATAAATTCAAAAAAAAGTCATCATCTGCCAGCGAGCCAAAACCATGCACACTAGTTGCCACCGATGTTATTATGCGTAAACTTCTCAGAAAAGAATTCTCTTCACAAACAACCAACTTAAAAAGTTTTTACCACACTAGTGGAGGTTTTGTTGCCTTACAAAAATCACCTGTCGCTGACCTGCTTACCACTGCAGTAGTGTTATTTTCCCTAAATTTTGTTGGCGATGATTTAACGCTGATAAAACCCGATTGCCTTGATTTTGTTGATTCCCTTTATAAGAATGGTGGTTTTATTGCCACACCTTTCGACAAAAATGCCGATATTGAATATACTTTTTACGGTTTGTTGGCGTTAGGTAGCCTCAATAACTAATAAATTACATGACTGAATCACAATTAGAAGAACAATTTAAACGGTTGGGTGGGCAATTAATTTCAGCTCAGAATAAAAACGGATTCTGGACAGGTAGGTTATCGTCCAGTGCATTATCAACTGCTGTAGCAATAGTTGCCATTAAAAAAGATGATCCTGCTTCTCCATTAATTGAAAAAGGTTTAAACTGGCTTTACAAATTTGTTAACAAGGATGGAGGTTATGGAGATACACCCGAAAGTGGGAGCAATATCAGCACTTCGTTGTTAAGTTATGCAGCCATTTACTTTTGTGGGAAAGAATCACTTGGTGGCAGAAAAGTACTTCATGGCCTCGAAAAATACCTCGAAACGCAAAACATCAGTTTTACTACCGAAACCTTAACAAAAGCAGTTTTAGATTTCTATGGCAAAGACCTAACCTTTTCGGTCCCTATTTTAACCATGTTGGCAATTTGTGGTATTTCGGGCGAAAAAGCTTTTAAATACATCCCTTCGTTGCCCTTTGAGTTTTCATTATTACCTACCCGGTTTTACCGTTTTTTTAAGCTACAAGTAGTAAGTTATGCTATTCCGGCTTTAATTGCTGTGGGTATTACCGGCTTTAAAAACCGACGGAAACGATTTAATCCATTTTATTCTTTACGTGGAAAAGCAATCAAACCTTCACTCACAAAACTGGAAGCAATTTTACCCGAAAGTGGTGGATTCCTTGAAGCAGCTCCACTTACAGCATTTGTATCAATGTGTTTAATTTACAGCGGATATAATAATAATCAGGTAGTAAAAAAAGGGATTCAATTTTTAAAAACAAACCAACGCGACGATGGCAGTTGGCCCATCGACACCAATTTATCAACATGGGTGACAACCTTAAGCATTAAAGCTCTTTTGGGAAAAGACAAAAATTTTATTTACCCCGTAAAAAAAGAAAAACTCAGGCAGTACCTGCTTTCAACGCAATACACTCAAAAACATTCATTCAACGATGCATTGCCAGGAGGTTGGGGCTGGACTAATTTATCAGGCTCGGTTCCCGATGCTGACGATACATCGGGCGCCATTACAGCTCTACACCAACTCTTTACGGGAAACGAGAATGAAATTTTGGCAATAACCAATGGTTGTAACTGGTTACTAAAACTTCAGAACAGCGATGGTGGTTTCCCAACTTTCAGCAAAGGATGGGGGAAATTACCTTTCGACAAAAGCAGTGCCGATATTACGGGGCATGCTATTCTGGCATTAGCCGGTACACTTGATATACTTAAAAATAATCTATCGCCCAAATTAATAAATCAGTACAACAAAAGCCTGCAGAAAGCTTTAAATTTCCTTCGCAAAACACAAAGTACTGATGGGAAATGGTTAGCCCTATGGTTTGGCAACCAAAAAACGGCTAATCATACCAATCCTGTATATGGCACAGCCCGTGTAACAACTTATTTAACCGATACCATAAGAGGAGGGATATTCTCCGAAAAAACAAAAAGGCAAATCAGTACAATGATTCAATTAGCGCAACAATTTTTGCTGGAACAGCAAAATAATGATTTCAGTTGGGGGGCACAAAAGGGAATTCCGGGCACAATCGAAGAAACCTCTTTAGCACTAAGTGCACTGGCTGGTTCAGGAAATAATACAAATTGCTATAAAGGATTTGATTGGCTTTACAGCAATAGTAAAAATGAACTTAAACCCTACCCTATTGGGCTCTATTTTGCAAGCCTATGGTACAGCGAAAAGTTATATCCTTTGATTTTTTATATAGATGCACTACAACGATTTATCAAAAAGTAATTATTCAGGATATCCAGTAATTTCGCGCACCTCTTTATACAGGGGAGCTAAAGCTTTATACATTTTTTTATAAACCCTGTGATATAAATGGCTATACGTTAAAACATGGTCCTGATTGGGTTCAAAGACTTTATCATAATGCACCATATTTTCCACCGCCATTTCTACCGATGGATATTCTCCGGTACCAACTGCTGTTATAATAGCAGCTCCTAATCCCGAAGTTTCCCAGGTTTTTCCTCGAACAATAGGTAGATTAAAAACATCGGCACTGATTTGGCATATTTCATCGCTTTGTGAAGCACCACCCGAAACCGCTAATTTATGAAATTTAAATCCTCCTCTTTTTTCAATTTTATGCATCCCATCAAGCAATCCAAACGAAAGCCCTTCGATTACCGCCCGGTATACATGCGCTTTTTTATGAACATCGCCAAATCCAATTATGGCTCCTTTGGCCGAAGGTTCTTTTAAACCGGGGCTCCAGTATGGTTGAACAACCAAACCCATTGCCCCTGGAGGCGAATGCCGTAATAAACGATTCAAAGCTTCTTCAGTGGGGATGCCTTTTTTTTCAGCTTCTTCTACTTCTTTGTGGGCAAATTCATCCTTAAACCAGGTAATCATCCAGTATCCTCTAAAAATTTCTATTTCGGGATTATAATGGCCGGGCACAACTGCTGGGTATGAAGGCATAAAACGCATGGGCTCCATGTATTTTTTTGTAGTGGTTTGAATGGTAGCCGTTGTCCCAAAACTTAAACTTCCCATCGAAGTATCAACTACTCCCATACCAATTGTTTCGCACCCTTTGTCTGATCCGCAGGCAATTACCGGAACTCCTACGGGAATTCCAGTTAAGGTATGGGCTTGCTCTGTAATTCCTCCAATAATTTTACCAGGAAGTACCAAATCAGGCAACTTTTCTTGTTCTATAGGAAAAATCCTGTGCCCAAAATTAAAACTACTCCATGACCTACTATATCGCTGCCTTTTATAATCAAATGGAATATGCCCAATTTGAGAAGCAACCGATTCGGCAAATTGTCCCGTCAAATGAAAGTTCAAATAACCTGAAGTCTGCAGGTATTTGTATGTATTATTCCAAATTCCGGGTTGATTTTGTTTAATCCAATTACACTTACCTTCTTTTTGCATTTTATGGAGCACCTCTTCCATTCGGACCACTTTCAAAAAAAACCGCATTATTCGGGAAGGAAAATAAACTTGTTTAGCCTTACGTTGATCGAGCCAAACAATTAGTGGGCGCAGAGCTTTACCCTTTCTGTCGACATTTACCATGCTGTCGCGCAAAGAGGTTACTCCTACACCTATTATTCTTCCAAAATTTTCAGGATTTTTTTCTTTTAATACAAGGCAGGCTTCTTTGAGGCTTCCCCAATAAATTTCAGGATCCTGTTCGGCATAACCAGGTCTACGACTTATATAAGGCACGTAATTTATTTTATGAATATCAATCAGTTCTCCCTTCAATGAAAACAAAATGGCTCGTAAACTTTGAGTTCCACAATCGATAGATAGAATTACCTTTCCCATTTTATCTTCTTTAAGGCTAATGTTTTTTGAATTTATTCTCTGATTTCCCTTTCTTAAATCAACCCATTTTTTCAGAAAAAAACAAATTTTAAACAAACAACTAACATGGAAAAATAAACAGGAAAAAACTATTTAAAATCATTCCAAACTGCCATTTCCGAAGAAAAAACAAGTTTTGTGTTAACATTAAGCAATAAAATGCCACTATTATTTTCATTTTAAAAAATAATTTTCATATTTGTATCCAATTATTAAAAACAAATAGTGAAATCAAATATCAACATATCTATTCTCAGCCTCCTCATTGGAATTATTCTTCTATTACAGATGAATTGAGAATGGTATATTGAATTATAAGATATTAAATTATAAGGAGCCATTCTCAGTTGAGGATGGCTTTTTTTATGGATAAAAATTAATACACTAAAAATAATTACAATGAGCGACAGGCTTTACATTTTTGACACAACACTGAGAGACGGTGAACAAGTTCCCGGTTGTCAGTTAAACACGGTTGAGAAAATTGAGGTAGCTAAAACATTACAAGACTTAGGTGTTGATGTAATTGAAGCAGGCTTCCCTATTTCCAGCCCCGGAGATTTTGAATCGGTAGTTGAAATTTCAAAAGCGGTGACATGGCCAACCATTTGTGCTCTTACCCGCGCAGTACATAAAGATATTGATGTAGCTGCCGAATCGCTCAAATATGCTAAGAAAAAACGTATCCATACGGGTATTGGAACATCGTATTACCATATTCATCACAAATTAAATTCAAATCCTGAGGCTATTATTGAGCGGGCTATCGAAGCTGTAAAATATGCAAAAAAATATGTTGAGGATGTTGAATTTTATGCTGAAGATGCTGGCCGTACTGAAAATGAATACCTGGCTAGAGTAGTTGAAGCAGTCATAAAAGCAGGAGCAACAGTTGTTAATATTCCTGATACCACAGGTTATTGTTTACCAAATGAATTTGGTGAAAAAATTAAATACCTGTATGATAATGTAACTGGAATTCACAAAGCTACCATTTCAACCCACTGCCACAACGACCTGGGAATGGCAACTGCCAATACAATGGCTGGAATTATGAATGGTGCCCGTCAGGCAGAAGTAACCATTAACGGGATTGGCGAACGTGCCGGAAATACGTCGTTGGAAGAAATTGTGATGATTTTAAAAAGCCGTTACAAAGTTTTAAATATTGACACAAACATCAATACAAAAAAAATATACGGTGCCAGCCGAATGGTTTCAAATTTAATGAATATGCCTGTGCAGCCAAACAAAGCAATTGTTGGGCGTAATGCATTTGCACACTCTTCGGGAATTCATCAGGATGGTGTATTGAAAAACCGCGAAAATTACGAGATCATGGACCCAACAGATGTTGGTATCAATGAATCTTCAATTTTGTTAACCGCTCGTAGTGGCCGTGCAGCCCTGAATCACAGGCTGGAATTATTAGGTTTTAAATTAGAAAAAGACAAACTGGACGAAGTATACGAAGAATTTGTAAAATTAGCTGACAAGAAAAAAGAAATCCGTGATGACGATATTGCCCTATTAGTTGGTGATGCCACACGTCAGGAACGCCGTATCAAATTAGAATACCTTCAGGTTGTAACAGGCAAAAACCTTATTCCTATGGCAAATGTTAAGATAAATATTGCCGGAGAAATATTTGCTGCCACATCCGATGGCAACGGACCAGTTGATGCCGCTATTAAAGCTGTTAAACAAATTATCCACCGGCAGGTTGTTATTGATGAGTTCCTTGTACAAGCAATAACCAGAGGAAGCGATGATATTGGGAAAGTTCATATGCAGGTAGATTACGAAGACAATATTTTCCATGGTTTCGGAGCACATACCGATATTATTACAGCTTCGGTGGAAGCATTCCTTGATGCAATTAACAAATTGCCTGTTAAATAATTAAAGAATTAGAAACGTTTAAATCGACATAAATTGAAAGCAAAAACATTATTTGATAAGATATGGGATGCCCACGTAGTAAAAGAAGTTGAAGACGGCCCAAATGTGCTTTACATCGACCGTCATTTTATTCACGAAGTGACAAGCCCGGTGGCTTTTTTGGGATTAAAAATACGAGGGCTACCCGTATTTCGTCCTGATTTAACAACTGCTACTCCTGATCACAATGTGCCAACTATTAACCAGCACATGACCATTTTTGATGAATTATCGCGCAATCAGGTTGAAAAATTAAGGAAAAATTGTGAACTCCATGGAATTACGCACTACGGACTTGGCAGCGATGGCCATGGTGTGGTACATATTATTGGGCCTGAAATGGGTGTTACCCAGCCTGGCATGACCATTGTTTGTGGCGACAGTCATACTTCAACTCACGGGGCTTTTGGTGCCATTGCTTTTGGTATTGGTACCAGCGAAGTTGAAATGGTATTGGCAAGCCAGTGTATTATGCAGCCAAAACCTAAAAAAATGCGCATCACAGTTGATGGAGAGCTCAAAAAAGGTGTTACTGCTAAAGACGTTGTATTATATGTCATCTCACAATTAACAACCAGTGGAGGTACGGGCCATTTTATTGAATTTGCAGGTTCTGCTATTCAAAGTTTATCAATGGAAGGCAGAATGACTGTTTGTAACATGAGTATTGAATGTGGTGCCCGTGGTGGCCTAATTGCTCCCGACGAAACAACCATCAATTATATCAAAGGACGTGAGTTTGCACCTAAAGGCAAAGATTGGGAAAAAGCAGTTGCTAAATGGAACGAACTAAAATCGGACGATGAAGCAACATTTGATAAAGAATATCATTTTAATGCTGCCAATATTGAGCCAATGGTTACTTATGGCACCAACCCGGGAATGGGTACCGGAATTTCAAAATCAATTCCGTTAAGCGATAACCTAAAAGGAAACGACAAAGTATCATACGAAAACTCACTAAAATACATGGGTTACAATGCCGGCGATAAAATAGCTGGAAAACCAATAGATTATATTTTTATTGGTAGCTGCACCAATGGCCGTATTGAAGATTTCAGGGCTTTTACCCAATTTATAAAAGGCAAAAAGAAAGCCGACAGTGTTACTGCCTGGTTGGTCCCCGGATCACAAGCTGTTGAAAAACAAATCAGGGAAGAAGGATTGGTTCCTATTTTGGAAGACGCTGGATTTGAATTGCGTCAACCTGGATGTTCAGCTTGTTTAGCAATGAACGACGATAAAGTCCCGGAAGGAAAATATTCAGTTTCGACATCAAATCGGAATTTCGAAGGAAGGCAAGGGCCTGGTTCCAGGACCATTTTGGCAAGTCCATTAACTGCTGCGGCAGCTGCAATTACCGGTGTAATTACCGATCCGAGAGAGTTAATGGAATCTTGAATATAAGAATTGAGAGTGAAGAATTAAATAGTCCACGAAATGGAAAAAAGTAAGCTTGGACAGTTTAAAGAAAAGATGAAAATCAGAACGAAAGTTTTGGCACATGAATGTGTTAAGTTCGCAATTGATTTGCCCGACAACTATTTGGGAAATCACATTAAAGGACAACTTATTCGAGCATCAACTTCTGTAGCTGCAAACTATAGGGCTTCTTGCGTGGCATATACAATTCCTCTTATTATTTCAAAATTAAGTATCACTATTGAAGAAGCAGATGAATGTGAATTTTGGCTTGAATTCTCTTTAGATGAAAATATTGGGAATAAACATAAAGCCAATGAATTAATTAATGAAGCGCATGAAATTGCTTCCATTTTAATTAAATCACGTCAGACTCTTCAAAATAAATAATTCAAATATTCATTACACTAATATTCAAATATTGATATGGCTTACGATAAATTTACATATTTACAATCAGCGGCAGTACCATTACCTATAGAGAATGTGGATACAGACCAGATTATCCCTGCCCGTTTTTTAAAAGCAATTGAGCGCAAAGGATTTGGCGACAACCTGTTCCGCGACTGGCGGTACGAAAAAAATGGCCAACCAAAAACTGATTTTCCATTAAATGATTCAAAATATTCAGGTAAAATTTTAGTTGGAGGTAAAAACTTTGGCAGTGGTTCTAGCCGCGAACACGCAGCATGGGCAATTTACGATTACGGTTTCAGGGTAGTGGTTTCAAGCTTTTTTGCCGATATTTTTAAAGGCAATGCCCTAAACAATGGACTACTTCCGGTTGTTGTTTCTTCTGAGTTTCTTCAAAAAATATTTGACTTAATTGAAGAAAATCCTCAAACACAATTTGAAATAGATATTAAAGAACAAACATTTACGATTCAAAAAACAGGCGAATCGGTTCAATTTGAAATTAATCCATACAAGAAACACTGCTTGCAGAACGGATTAGACGACATTGATTACCTGGTCGATTTAAAATCTTCCATCGAAGTTTTTGAAAAAGGAAGGTAATTTTACTTAGTGTAAAAAATAAAAAATGACAGGAACAATTGTAGATGTAAAAGGAAAACGTTTGACCATTATGGACACAACGTTACGTGATGGAGAACAAACGGCTGGCGTTTCTTTTGCAGAAGGAGAAAAATTAAGTGTTGCCAAACTGCTTCTCGATGAAGTTGGTGTTGACCGAATTGAAATTGCCTCTGCCCGTGTTTCTGAAGGAGAATTTAATGGTGCAAAAAAGGTTTTAGCCTGGGCTGCCAAAAATAATTTTTTAGATAAAGTTGAAATACTTGGTTTTGTTGATGGGAAAATTTCTCTCGAATGGATACAGGACGCTGGCGGGAAAGTGGTTAATTTATTGTGCAAAGGTTCTTTAAAACATGTCACCGAACAACTCAAAAAAACACCTGAGCAACATCTTGCCGATATAAAAAAAGTAATTGGTTTTGCTTCAGAAATGGGCATCACTGTTAATGTATATCTCGAAGACTGGTCGAATGGGATGCGTACTTCAAAAGACTATGTTCATTTTATGGTGTCGAACCTAAAAAAAGAAAATGTTGCACGAATTATGCTTCCCGATACTTTAGGCATTCTTGATCCTGATGAAACTTACGATTTTTGTAAGGAGATGATTACTGCATACCCTGATGTGGATTTTGATTACCATGCCCACAACGATTACGACCTGGCTATTGCAAATGTATTTCATGCCATAAAAGCCGGAATTCGATGTGTACACACAACTGTAAATGGTTTGGGAGAACGGGCTGGGAATGCACCCCTTTCGAGTGTAATAGCGACCATAAAGGACCATTTAAAAATGGAAACCCGGGTGAATGAATCGTCATTAAACAAAATCTCAAAACTGGTTGAAACATTTTCAGGCATCCGAATCCCAACAAATAAACCACTTATCGGTGAATTTGTATTCACTCAATGTAGTGGTATACATGCCGATGGCGACAATAAAAACAACCTTTATTTTAATGAATTACTTCCTGAACGTTTTGGGAGGACACGAACATATGCACTGGGTAAAACCTCGGGAAAAGCCAATATCAAAAAAAATCTGGAAGAATTAGGTCTAGAACTCGATGCCGAGTCGCTTAAAAAAGTGACTCAACGGATTATCAAATTAGGCGACCAAAAAGAGTCGGTTTCAAACGATGACCTGCCATACATTGTTGCCGATGTTCTGGAAAACGATTTTATTGAGCAAAAAATCAAAGTAATTAATTATTCAGTAACACATACAATGGGACTTCAACCGGTCGCTACTGTTGCTTTAAAAATTGATGGGAAAAAATACGAGAACTATAGTGTTGGAAGCGGACAGTACGATGCTTTTGTTAAAGCTGTACGCAAAACCTATAAAAAACTTGATAAACCTTTCCCAAAACTAATTGATTATGTTGTTACCATTCCTCCTGGTGGGAAAACCGACGCGTTTGTAGAAACCATTATTACCTGGAAAAACGAACGTGAATTTAAAACAAAAGGGCTTGATCCGGACCAAACACAGGCAGCGATTAAGGCTACCATCAGGATGTTAAATATCATTGAAAATGAATTTAAACCCGGAGTTATTAATAAAAAAAAAGGCAGAATAAGGCCTTAAAATCATAACCATTAAAAAACCATAAAAGTGAAGTTAAATATTGCATTATTACCAGGCGATGGAATTGGCCCTGAAATAGTTGAACAGGCAATGAAATCGGTGAAAGCTATAGCCAAAAAATTCAACCACGAACTTACATACAAGGAAGCAATAACCGGAGCTTGTGCTATCGACGAAGTAGGCGAACCCTACCCTGAAGCAACGCATGAGTTATGTATGAATTCCGATGCGGTATTATTTGGGGCAATTGGTGACCCTAAATACGACAACAATCCTAAGGCAACTGTAAGGCCCGAACAAGGTTTGTTAGCCATGCGTAAAAAATTGGGGCTTTATGCCAATATTCGCCCTGTTGAAACATTTGAATCGCTCCTCCACAAATCACCTCTTCGTAGAGAATTGGTTGAAGGAGCCGATTTTGTATGCATCCGCGAATTAACAGGTGGTATCTATTTTGGTGAAAAAGGACGAAGCGAAGATAGAAATACAGCTTTCGATACCTGCACGTATACACGTATGGAAATAGAAAGAATATTAAAACTTGCTTATGATTTTGCCGGGAAACGTAATAAAAAACTGACTGTTGTTGATAAAGCCAATGTTTTGGAAAGTTCACGCCTTTGGCGCGAGGTAGCTCAGGAAATGGCCCCAAATTATCCCGATATTACAACCGAATTTATGTTTGTGGATAACGCAGCCATGCAAATTATTCAGTGGCCTAAAAACTTTGATGTGATGGTCACCGAAAACATGTTTGGCGATATTTTAACCGATGAAGCCAGCGTAATTACCGGTTCCTTAGGTTTATTGCCTTCGGCTTCAATTGGAATCCACACATCGGTATTTGAGCCAATACACGGATCATACCCACAAGCTACGGGAAAAGACATTGCAAATCCTATTGCAACCATTCTATCAGCTGCTATGATGTTTGAATATGCTTTCGATTTAAAAGAAGAAGGAAAACTCATTCGTAAGGCAGTTGCTGCATCAATGACCGAAGGGTATGTTACTGAAGATATTTCAGAAGGGATTTCATACAAAACTTCGCAGGTAGGCGATTGGATTGCAGAGTTTATTGCGAAGGCATAATTACAATTATATAAGAATAAAGAAGCACCAGAATTCAACTCTAAGTGAAATTCTGGTGCTTTTTGTTCATTAATGCCCAAGTCCATACACCATAAGTATTGCATGTTGAATTGTTGGTAAAATCACCTCGAGGTATTCAGTTACTGCTTTTACACTACCCGGTAAAGTAAAAACAAGTGTTTTATCAATTGTTCCGGCCACTCCCCGGCTTAACAAAGCATTGGGTTTGTTGGCGCCAAATTTTACTCTTATCATTTCCATAATTCCAGGTAGTTCTTTTTCCAGCATTGGCTGAACAGTTTCAGGAGTTATATCTTTGGGGCCAATGCCTGTTCCTCCGGTTGTAAATATTACATCAACACCTTTTTTTACTTGTTCTGAAATAATTGTTTTTAGTTTTTCAGCATAATCAGGAATGAGGGTAATTTCTGTTTCAAAAGGCCTTCCTTTTTCAGCAAAGAATTTTTTCGACAAATGTTGAATATGTGGGCCGCTACGGTCGGTATATTCACCACGGCTGGCACGGTCACTTAAAGTTATAATATGAAAACGGATAACTTTAGGATGGTATTCCAACTCATCACCGGCTTTTAAAATTCCTCCTTTAATCGTCCGGGCAAAAATACCTTCCTGGGGCATCACACAGTTTCCAACTTCGCGGAAAATTGCACAATTGTCGCCATGGCATTCTTTACCAATTTGAGTAACTTCCAATTCAATGGTATCATTTTTAAATCGGTCGAGCGGGTGGCATTTATGCAGCAACAGGCCTTTGGTGGTAATATTTTCGGCAAACTCGCCATGTTTTATCTCCCGGTTGTTTTTGTGTTCAAATGTCTGAATACTTTCTCTGGCCAATAAACTTATTTGCCGGTGCCACGGCCCTGAATGAGCATCACCCTCAAGTCCAATTTCCGAAAGCTGAATTGAGTTAACCGGTTTTTTAACAACACCTTTTTTTTCTGAGATATTAACCGAAAGGATCTTTATTTTTGTTGTCATAATTTTTGAATATTAGTGACGCCCTCACTTTGAGTGAGGGTATCACTTAAATGTTTTATAAATCACTTTTGGTTTTTTCTACCAACTTCACTTCACCAATTACCATCTCCTTATCTACCGCTTTACACATATCATAAATTGTAAGAAGGGCTACGCTGGTAGCTGTAAGTGCTTCCATTTCAACACCGGTTTTACCAATACATTTTACGATTGAAGTTACATAAACGCCATCTGTTTGAACAGCACAATCCACATCAATTTTTGACAATTGCAATGGATGGCACAATGGAATTAAATTACTTGTACTTTTTGCTGCCTGAATTCCTGCAATTTCGGCTACCGTAATTACATCGCCTTTTTTTATTTTATTCTCAGAAATCAGAAGAATGGTTTGTGGTTGTAACTGAATAAAACCATTGGCTTTTGCTTCCCTTATTTGATCGGATTTGTTTCCAACATCCACCATTTTGGCTTTTCCTTTGTTGTTGGTATGTGATAGTTTCATCTTATTTTGCTTTGGGCTCTGCGCTGTGCGTTTTGAGCATGTATGTTTTATTTTTTTGCAAACTGTGACTGTTTACTGTTAACTTCTTCACCCTCCTATTTGGCTAAAAGTTCCTGATTTGTTATAAGTTCCTGCTTTGGGTTTTGTTCCAATTGCCAATTCAACCGCTCTATTAATTCCCAATTCTCGAATATTATATGCCAGGTCGCTAAACAAGCAAGGTTTTACATCGCCATTGGCCAGTAACCTGATACGATTACATATTGAACAATTACCTCCATCGCCACCCTTAACTTTCGAAAATTCACCTGTTTTAAGGTCCATCTGATGTATAAACCGAAGTGATAAATTTTGCTCCCTGCAATAATTTTTAAGAGCTTTTATTTCTTCGTTTGGTTGGCCTAAAAGCACACAATTTATTTTTATAGGCAAAAGGGCTGCCTTTTGTGCTGCTTTAATTCCTTTATATACCTGCTCGATATTCCCTATCCGGGTATTTTTATGGTAACTCTCCGGATTAATTGTATCGATACTAATATTCACCCTGTTTAATCCAGCCTCCTTTAGTTGTACTGCATATCTATCCAGTAAAATTCCATTTGTTGTGAGCGACAGGTCTTCAATACCATTAATTCCCGACATTTTTTTTATCAGTTCAACGATACCTTTTCTAACAAGAGGTTCGCCCCCTGTAAGTCTTACTTTTTTTACTCCTTTACTTACAACATAAGTGGTAAATTCTACAATTTCTTCAAACGATAAAATAGATTTGTGCGCCAACAAAGGAAGCCCCTCAGCTGGCATACAGTACGAACAACGCAAATTACACCTGTCGGTTACCGATATACGTAAATATTCTATTTTACGATTATAGCTGTCGAACATATACTATTTCTCCTTCTTTAAAATCCGATTTTCCTTTTTCAATTAAAACAACACCAAATGCATTGTGGTAAGCATGAATGTGTGCCGATCCGTTGTATTTTACCATTTCGGCTTTGTTATTTTTATTAAGAATGATTGGCAAAAATTCTTCCCTGTCTGTTTTTCTGCGTGTAAATGTCCCTTCAAACTGAAGGGGTATTCTAACTTCTTGCACTTTAAGCCCCATTAGTTTTTGGATAAATGGTTTGGCAAAAACTTCAAATTGAATAAACGACGATACCGGATTTCCGGGAAGTCCAATAATGTATTTTTTCCTGTCGGATGAAACGGCAAAAGTGGTGTGTTTCCCGGGTTTAACCGACAACTTATTAAATAAGATGGAAAATCCACATTGTTCGATTGCCCAGGGTACATAATCAAAATCGCCTACCGAAACCCCTCCTGAAATGATGGTAACATTATTATTCCCAGTCGATTTTTTAATAATTTTGAGTGTTTTATCTTTATCATCATTTACAATTCCATAGTAATTGGCTTTTAGGCTGGCTTTTAAAACCTGAGCCACAATTTGGTGCCCATTGCTGTTCCGTATTTTAGCTTTTTCGGCTTCCTGCCCTGGTTCAATCAATTCACTTCCGGTTGAAATAATTCCAATTTCAGGAACTTTATAAACCAAAGGGAAGGTACATCCCACCGACGCTAAAATAGCAATATGCTGAGGTTGAAGTTCTGTTCCTTCCGACAAAACCATTGTCCCTTCCTGTAGGTCTTCTCCCCTTAAACATATGTTTGAGGATGTTTTAGTACCATTAAATTTTATTTTCCCTTGCGAAGTTTCTTCCGCAAATTCAACCATAAAAACAGTATCTGCACCAAGGGGAACCTCTGCTCCTGTCATTATCTTTGAGCATTGATTTTCCCCAATGATTTTGGAAGGAGATTGCCCGGCAGGAATGATCTCAAGAACTTCAAGTTTGTTAAATAAATCTTCTTTGCGGCACGCATAACCATCCATTGCCGATTTATTAAAAGGAGGTAAGTCGGTATCTGAATAAATATTTTCGGCAAGAATACGTCCCAGGGACTCCCTAAAATCAACTTTTTCGGTGCCCTGAATTTGGATTTCTCCGGCAGCAATTTCCAATGCTTTGTTTAACGAAATCATATATTTGTTTTTAACTTCCAGGTTGAATCAAAAATTATTTTTTGGGCAGAAGGAGAAAATAATTTTCCATTTGAAAACACAAGCAAATCGGCAGCTATCAACTTTTTCTCCATATTTTTTTCGTTTTCAACATTTTTACTCTGAACTACAATAAACATTTCTGGTTTTACAATTTCCCATAATCCTGCCGATTCAAAAATTACCGGTTTGTTTTTTGGTAAATACGTTTCTAAATCTAAAAAGGCTTCGTTAAGTTTATCTTTTTTGCACTGTACAAAATAGCTTTTTGAAGCTCCGGCTTGCAAGTACAATGATGTATCTTTTGTTGAGTAACGATCTGTCTCTTCCGAGATTATCCAGTTTTTGTTCCTGGAAAGTGTTTTTAACTCAAGAGTTGGATTATGAAAATGAGGAGTTATTTTAACAGCAGTAATTTCCTTTTTTCGATTTAAAAAGATCACCTCCGAAATAAATGTTGTTTTACCAACATTACGCCCGTTGCCCGAAATAAGTAAACTATTTTTAAATCTCTTCAACATAAAAAATCCCCTAAAATAAACAGAAAGAGGACAGAAATACGTACTGTATTTGAGGCTCCTTTCCAAATCATTCCACCAATTGCGGAAATCGGGAGGCTCAACTGTTTCCGGTTAAACCCTTCGGTTGTTTTTGCATA
This sequence comes from Prolixibacteraceae bacterium, assembly GCA_963666575.2. Classification (GTDB taxonomy): domain Bacteria; phylum Bacteroidota; class Bacteroidia; order Bacteroidales; family Prolixibacteraceae; genus JABMQB01. The sequence continues at coordinate 64,604 of CAXXYG010000012.1, read as the reverse complement.
TTTTTCAACTTAGCCCAAACAACTCGGAGTAATCAGATGCAAATATAAAAATATTTGGATTTATGTATATGATTTTAGCCAAAATAGTTGATAACGAATTGTTTTTAATTTTTATGGAAATTGAAGAATTGAGTGTCGGCGGTAAAATATGTAAACGATAACAATAAAAAGCCGCTCATATATTCATTTCAGTTGCCAGTTAAAGCAGTTCGGTAAATCTTTTCAAATGTACAAGTATTAGGCAGGTAGTTTTATGGCAGAAACAAGTCATAAAAACAATTAATAAATGGTACTTCAAATTTTTAATTCAGAAAACAGAAAACGATTGAACTTAAAAAACCTGGCAGTTATTCTTGTAATAACTGCCATTGGTTTTGCAGGGTGTACAGGAACTGCCGAAGAAAATGAGAAACCTGTGGCCAGGTACGTAAAAGTTGAAAAGGTTAATGTAGCAGAAAACTCAGACACTTTTTTTTACAATGGAAAATTAAAAGAAAAAAGTAGCACATTGGTTTCATTCAGAGTGGGTGGCCCTTTGGTAGAGCTTCAAGCGAAAGTCGGTGAATTTGTCCAAAAAGGACAAATCATTGCCCGGATTGATAAACGAGACTACGAGCTGAATCTGGCAACAAAAAAAGTAAGTTTTTTGCAGTCAAAATCGGAATATGAACGATACAAAGAATTATATGAACGTAAAAAACTTCCTGAAAATACACTTGAAAAACTAGAATTGGCTTACCTCATGAATAAAGCAGGTTATGAAAATGCCGAAAATCAGCTAAAAGATACCGATTTAAGAGCACCCATTTCGGGATATGTTTTTGAAAAGATGGTTGAAAACCATGAAACTGTTGGACCGGGAAAACCAATTGTTTCAATTATTGACCGGAGCCAAATTGAAGTGGTTATTCACATTCCTGAATCGCACCTCCAAAATTTTGCCGACTGTTCGGGAGCAACATGTAATATAAAAAATGTGGATGTTAAAAACGTCCCACTTCAGATAATTTCTGTAAGCGAAAAAGCCGGTATCGACCAACTTTTTGAAGTTCGGTTTAAATTGGGTGACACCCATTCAAAAATAGTAAAACCCGGAATGACAGCCGAAGTTAATATTGATTGTATTCACGAAATAAACAATCAAATAACTATTCCTGTTTCTTCAGTTTTTCATCAGGATAAGAAAAACTTTGTGTGGATTTATAACAACTCTCTATCAGAAGTTCAAAAGCGGGCGGTTGTAATAGGTAATATTGAAAATAACGGGCGAATTCAAATTAATGAAGGATTAAAAGTAGGCGAGCAGATTGTTACCGGAGGAGTTCATTCAATTATTGAAAACCAGAAAGTAAAACCTATCGAGAAAGTGTCGAAATCAAATGCTGGAGGGTTGTTGTAATGCTGGATAAGTTATTAAAACAAAAGGCAATGATCACTACGATCCTCATTGCCGTGTTATTGGGAGGAATTTTTGCTTATGTAAAAATGGGCAAACTCGAAGATGCCGAAATACCTTTAAAAACAGCTGTTGTTGTAACAGTTTACCCAGGAGCCACAGCACACGAAGTGGAGCTTGAAGTTACTGATGTAATGGAAAAGGCAATTCAACAACTTGAAAACATCAAGGAACTTGAATCCATATCGATGCCGGGTATTTCTCGCATTACAGTTAACATGTCTTCAAAAGTTAAAACTCCCGATTTGCCCCAGGTATGGGACCATCTTCGTAGAAAAGTTAATGATGCAAAATCGAGTTTGCCATCAGGGGTTATGGCACCAATTGTAAATGACGATTTTGCCGATGTATACGGAATGTTTTTTGCCGTCACTTCCGATGGCTATTCACTGAAGGAGTTAAACGATTATGTGGAGTTTCTAAAACGTGAGTTACTCGAAATAAAAGGCGTTAAACGGGCTCAGGTTTATGGCAATCAAATGGAGGTCATTGATATTCTTTTTTCAGTAGAAAAATTGGCTGAACTAAAAATAAATCCTTTGATGATTGCTGCGGCTATCCAAAATCAGGGAGTAATTGTTAATGCCGGGACTATAAAATCAGGTGATGAATCCATTCGGATTGGCGTTGGAAATAAAATAAGCACCATAAAAGAAGTTCAGGAATTATTAATACAAGTGCCTGGTGGAGGGAATTTTCAACTAGCCGATATTGCTACAATTAAACGTTCGGTACTTGAACCAAAACGTGAAAGCCTCACCTTTAATGGACAGATGGCTATGTCGTTAGGATTGTCGAACGAAAAAGGGGTAAATGTTGTTGAACTTGGGGAACTTGTTCAGGATAAATTAGAACTTTTAAAAAAGGACCTCCCAATCGGGATCGAAATAAACCACATATACTCTCAACCCGACCGGGTAGAAGTGGCAGTTGACGACTTTATGCTTAACCTGCTGCTTTCAGTTGGAATTGTGATAGTTGTATTATTATTTGCCATGGGATTCCGGTCAGGATTGCTGATTGCCAGTGGATTAATATTTACAATATTTGCCACACTTTTAGTGATGATGGGGATCGATATGCCACTACATCGTATTACTTTGGCAGCAATTATTCTGGCAATGGGAATGCTCGTTGACAACTCAATTGTGGTTGCCGATGGAATTTTAATCGACCTGAAACAAGGTATGGATCGGAACAAAGTGTTTGTGGCTTCGGCAAAACGAACAGCATTGCCATTACTTGGAGCAACGCTTGTTGCTATTCTGGCTTTCCTTCCATTGCGGATGTCGCCCAACGAAGCAGGAGAGTTTTTGAGCTCCTTATTTACAGTCCTTTCAATTTCCCTTATTCTTAGCTGGTTATTTGCCATGATTCAAACACCATTTATGGCAAAATACTTTTACCGTAAAGAACGTCCAAAAGGTGAAAACTCAGATCCTTTTTCAAAGGGGATTTACCCATATTATAAAAAAATAATAAAATGGTTACTGATTCATAAATCTCTGGTTTTGATCTTTAGTTGTGTTGTTTTAATTATTTCCTTGATGGGTTTTAAGCATGTTCGCATGAATTTTATGTCGAAGATGGATTACAACCAATTTGTAGTTGAATACAACTTACCACAGGGAAGTGATATTTTGGCCGTTGAGGAAGACTTATTAGATATTCGTGATTATGTTTTAGGCATTGAAGGTGTTCAAAAAGTAACATCAGCAATTAGCCGCCCACCCGGACGTTACACTTTAATGCGCCCTATGTCAACAGGTGGAAGTAATTATGGCGAATTAATAATTGATACAGAGGTGCCGGAACAGGTTCAACGTGTTATTGAAAAAATTACGGCTTATACCAAAATAACTTACCCAAATTCAACAGTACGTTGCAGGTTATTCGGAGCCGCTTTTAATAACTATGAAATCGAAGTAGAGTTTTCAGGTTCTGATCCTGCAATTTTACATGATTTAACGAATCAGGCAAAAGCAATAATGTATCAGGAACCAATGGCTATAAATGTAACGGATAACTGGCAAAACAAAACAAAAGTACTTACACCTGTTTATTCTGTTCAGCACGCCCAAAGCCTTGGTTTAACACGTAGCGACATGGCAAATTCAATTCTTGTTGCCACCGAAGGAATGCCAATCGGAGCCATTTACGAAGGTAAAAACAGGCTTCCGGTGGTTCTTAAAATGGAAAACTCCATCAATCAGGACATCAATCAATTATCCACAATTCCTGTATGGGGCCAACGCAGTTTATCAAGCACTCCGCTTGGGCAGATAACTGAGCAGGTTGAAGTACGTTGGGAAGATGACCAGGTTCACCGTTATAATGGCAAACGTGCCATGAAAGCACAATGCGATGGTGCCAAAGGCGTATTACCTCCCGAATTACAGGCTGCTTTAAAAGATAAAATTGATGCCATTCCATTACCCGATGGTTATTCGATCAGGTGGGATGGCACTGCCGGATCAGCAGCCGAAGCGCAAGGTGCTCTGTTTTTATACCTTCCGCTCGCTGTGGGGCTTATGTTGATCATTATTATCGGGTTGTTTAATAATTTAAAACAACCAGCAATTATCTTTTTAATTGTGCCTTTTGCAATGATTGGAATTGTATTCGGGTATTTATCGACCGGACAAACCCTTACATTTGTTGGAATTATCGGGGCACTTGGACTGATTGGTATGATGATAAAAAATTCGGTGGTTCTGCTCGATGAAATAAATATTGGAATTCGAGCGGGTAAATCACCGCTTAATTCAACAATCGATGCATCTGTATCGCGTATGCGCCCGGTAATGATGGCATCGTTGACAACCATTCTTGGCATGTTCCCATTGTTATGGGATGTGATGTTTAATTCACTTGCTATCACCATTATGTTTGGATTATTTGTGGGGTCGCTTATTACCCTTTTTGTAGTGCCTGTTATGTACGCCGTTTTTTATGGATTAGATGTAAAAGTTTTAAAAACAAAACAGGTTTATTTAAAAAGCTAAACAATGCAGAAAATTAAAATAATAATAATTGGTTTTATCCTGGGAATAGCTGGTCCGCCAGCTTTTTCGCAGGAAGGTTTAAGCCTTGAATATTGCAGGCAACAAGCCATTAAATATAACAAACAGTTAAAAAGCAGCAGATTTCAACACGATGAAGCAATTGCCAATCAGAAATCAGCCAGAACTGCCTATCTTCCTAAATTGGACGGAAGCGGGAGTTTAATGCACATTCCAAGTATCGATGGCGTATCAATGCCAGGAAATTTTTTGCCAACTGCCGAAAGTGCAGAACAAGCTGAATTAGGGAATTTTTCAGGGACAAGCGATGTTTGGATGCCAGGAACCAGCTTAAATTTTAACAATCTTACACTTATTCAACTATCATTGGACTTACAAGTGCCTATTTATGCCGGAGGTAAAATAAGGCATGGAAACAAACAAGCCAATTTAGGTGTAAAAATTACGCGGGATGCCATGGACATGACTTATGCCAGTGTAATCGAAAAAACTGATAAAGCATATTGGACAGTTATTGCCGTTAATGAGCAAGTTAAATTAGCACAAACTTATGTTGCGATGTTGACTGAAATTGAAGAACAACTTGCAGATATGTATGAGCTGGGGTTGGCACCATTAAGTGAAAAATTAAAAGTTTCGGTCCAAAAAAATCAGGCTGAATTAACGCTTGTAAAAGCTCAGAATGGCCTCAAACTATCAAAAATGTCAATGAATCAGGTGTTGGGTGTAAATCTCGAAAATGTATTTTTTACCAGCGATACCTTAAACCCACAATCAGGAATGCCTGATTTATCGAAAGGAGTTATGAAGGCAATTAATAACCGCCCCGAATTAAAAGCACTTAAAGGACAACTGAGTATAAGTGAACACCAGAAAAAAATTGTTGCGGCCGATTTTAAACCGCAAGTTGGTGTTGGGGTTTCTTATTCAAAAATTCATGTAAAAGACTTGTATGAAGATGGAGGCTGGAATTCTCAGATTGCCGGGCAGGTTTCAATTCCAATTTTCCATTGGAAAGAAAGCAAACACAAACAAAAAGCAGCGCAGATGAAAATTAATCAGGCAGAAATGGAGTTGAGCAATACCATCGATTTAGTTTCGCTTGAAGTTCAACAAATAAAACTAAGCATCGAAGAAACTTATCAATCGATAATTATTGCAAAACGAAATGTTGAAGAAACACAGGAAGCTTTATCAGAAACTCAGTTAAGTTTTGATGTGGGCCTTAATACCACCACCGATTTGTTAAATGCCCAGGCAGAGTGGCAAAAAGCCCGGGTGGAATTGGTTGGGGCATTAGTCCAGTTCGAAATTTTAAAAACAACGTGGCTAAAGGTAACAGGTGCCTTAAATATCGAGGATGAAGTTTAATCATTTTAAACAAACCAAATAACAAGGCTGTTTTTTTGGTGAGGAATAAATTATACATTTAGGTAATTATAAAAATCAATAGGGATGTATAGACTTAAAAAAGATACATGCGGTAAGTTTGAAAGTAGGTTGCCAAGGTACTCTCCCTTAAGTATTTTTATAAGGTTTATGATTGCATCCCTGATTGCTTTAAGTATCATATATTTTTCAAGGTCCTTTACCGAAAATGTTGAAAGATCTCCTGATTTTATTGATTACCTGGTGGCTATTCTTTCATTCTACATAATGATTGAATTAAACATCTTGCTTGATATTTTCTTGGAACGGTTATTTCCGGTACCACGAAAAATTGCACTACGATTTTTATTTCAATTAATTGGCGGAATATCGTTTATGATAATTCATGTAAGTGTTCTTAGCCATGTTGAACGATATCAGCAATATTTTATGGAACCCGGGATGAAAGTTTCTACCACATTAGGCTTTTTTATAATTATCATGATGTCTATCAGTTTTATTGCTGCCCGGATTTTTGAAGAATACCTTTTTATGCAAACTGAAATGGAAGAATTGAAAGCAGAAAAACTAAAAAGTGACTATAACGCCCTACAAGATCAATTAAATCCACATTACCTGTTTAACAACCTGAGTGTTTTAAAATCGTTGATAGTATATGATCAGAAAGCAGCATTAACTTTTACCCAGAATTTTACCGATGTGTATCGTTACGTATTAAAAAGTAAGGATAAAATGACAGTTAGTTTAAACGATGAACTAGATTTTATGGGATCGTATATTGGCATGCATCAGGAACGATTAGGGGAAGGATTAATTGTAAAACTTGATGTCGACAAAAAATCGATAGCCAAAACATTACCCCCCTTAACATTACAACTATTAATCGAAAACGCCATAAAACATAATATGGCAAGTGTTGCAACTCCGCTAAAAATTGAAATAAAAATTACCCCCGATTATTTGATTGTAAAAAACAATTTACAACCGCGAGACAGTTCATATTCAACCAAAACAGGATTAAAAAATTTGATTTCGCGATACAAAATGCTAACAGACAACGAGTTTACTGTATCAAAAACAGAAAAAAGTTTTAAAGTACGGGTGCCGTTATTATAACTGGAATTAGCTATGAAGATTTTAATAATCGAAGATGAAATTCACAACCAACGATTGCTTCAGGGAATGATTTCTGAACTGAAACCAGATTGGGAAGTGGCAGGAAAATTTGTTTCAGTAAAAGAAACGGTTAAATGGCTTAAAAATAATCCTGCCCCTCATCTGATTTTTATGGATATTCAGCTGGTTGATGGATTGTGCTTTTCAATTTTTTCGGAAGTTAAAATTGAAACGCCTGTTATATTTACAACGGCTTACGATGAATATGCCATTCAAGCTTTTAAGGTGAATAGCATTGATTATTTACTAAAACCCATAAAAGAAGAAGAGTTATTTAGTGCAATCGAAAAATTTGAAAAAATTATTGCCATCGTAAAAAAAGAAGGTGGAGAAATTGATGTAAAAAATTTGCTGGAGGCGATAAAAAGTGGCAAAAAAGAGTACAGAAAACGCTTTTTGATTTCGAAAGGTGATGCTTTCATAAAAATTGAAACTGCCAATGTAGCCTATTTTAACAGCGAAAATAAAATTACTACTCTAGTAACATTAAAAAATGAAAAACATGTTATCGATTTTACCCTCGAAAAACTGGAGGAAGAATTAAATCCAATGGAGTTTTACAGAGCCAACCGGCAGTTTATAATTTCCCTCCATTCTATTCGGAAAATAGAGACTTATTTTGGCGGGAAATTTATGGTAAAATTAATTCAGCCTTTTGATGAAAAAATTACCATTAGCAGGTTAAAAGCAACCGATTTTAAAAACTGGATTGATCAATAATGAGTCCATCAGGAAATACAAAATTTAAGCAGGTTAAGTTTTTTTTGAATATTTGGAACCTATTCGTCACAATTATTTGGTGGAATTTTTTCATTCAGCTATTTATTGGCATGCAATTCCTAATACGCATTGATAGTAACATCGATGTAGGAACCTCAAAAGCCATATTGATATTAAGGGATAGTTTTTCAACTTCAACACTAATAATAACAGGATTTGTAGTCTTTCAATGGTTAACCGATAAATATATTTTTGAACGATTTCGTTCAAGGAACAGTTTGTCTGTAACATTTTTGTTTCAATTGATTAGTTTCCTGCTTGTATTTTCTGTTATGGCATTTTTTATTGGCCTGTATTATTATTCAGCGATAAAAGGATTAAATCCTGCCAATGCCATTTATTATTTAAATACCTTCACTTTTAATCCTACAGTCCTGTTTTTATTAATAACAGGAATAATGATTAAATTTTCGCTGGTATTTATTTTTGAGGTTCAACGACGGCTTGGGTATGGTATGTTTTGGAAGTTTGTCATTGGCCATTATAAAAAACCTAAAGAAGAAAACCGTATATTTATATTCATCGACCTCGTATCGTCGACCGAATGTTCAGAGAAACTTGGGCACGTAAAATACAGCGAATTTTTGCAGGAATGTTTTTATATAATGGGAAGTACGATTGTAAATACCAAAGGATATATTTACCAATATGTTGGCGATGAAGTAATTATTTCATGGGAAGCGAATAAACCGCGAAACTTTTTACGAGCCATCGATTTTCTTTACTTGTATAACGATGAAATTCACCGTAAAAAAAACTTTTTCCTAAAAGAATTTGGCATTGTCCCACAATTTACTGCTTCATTAAATTCAGGAAAAATAATGGTTGCTGAAGTTGGATTTATAAAAAGTGAAGTTGCTTACCATGGAAGTGTGCTTAATACAGCTGCCCGTTTGCAAAAACAATGCCGGACATATAATGCAAAATTGTTGGCTACCGAAAATTTTATCAAAAACATCAAAATAATAAATGCTGATTATTCCTTTACCTTTTTAGACGAAGTTCAATTCGCCGGAAAACAGAAAAAAGAACAAATTTTTAAAATCGATAGAACAAGTTAATTTTGAAGATGGTGCGTTTCCGAAAGAAAAAACTAAATACCTTCTTAAAATTAGAAAAATCACATTCTGCCTTTAAATAAAGTTCCATTAATTGTCTTACATTTTTTTTTATTGAACAATTTAGTAGTTTAGCAACTTAATATAATACACAAAACTTAAAGAATAATTGAGATGAGGAAGTTGTTAAAATTTATGTTGTTTGGTATTGCAGTGGTAATTATGGCTGTTTCTTGTGTCAATAAAAATAACCCAATGAACCAGGCTAAACCTGTAGGTGTAATGCCTGAAGCGAAGTTGGAAACCACAACACATCAGGTTCAAGTTGAAGAAGCCATAAATACTTCAGGTTATACTTATTTGCGAGTAACTGAAGATCATAAAGAGAATTGGATAGCTGTTTCAAAACAAGAAGTCACAATTGGTAAAGTTTATTATTATAACAATGCATTGGAAATGACTGATTTTCATAGTAAAGAATTAGACCGTGATTTTCCAGTCATTTATTTTATACAGGATTTTAGGGATACAAAAAAGGTTCCAACAATGGCAGGTGGAGCAGCTTCCCCTCACGGAAAACTTTCGGTTTCTGAAACAAATGATATTTCAGTTGAGCCTGTTGAAGGTGGAACTACTATAGCTGATGTTTTTGCGAAACGCAAAGATTTTGCCAATAAACAAATTACCATTCGAGGACAGGTTGTAAAGGTAAATAATGGAATTATGGGCAAAAACTGGGTACATATCCAGGATGGAACCAAATCGGGCGATGATTTTGACCTAACGATAACTACTCAGGAAACGGTTGCTATTGGGGAGGTCGTAACTTTTAGTGGGACATTGATTCTTGAAAAAGATTTTGGTGCCGGTTATTTCTACGATGTGATTGTTGAAGAGGGGAAATTATTAGAATAATCACTATTTATAAAAGTTCATCTCTTCGATGTACTCCCATGTTTGGGATGGAACAAAATGTTTTACATTTTTCCCTTCTTTTATGGCTTTCCTGATGAAAGTGGAGGAAATTTCAATGTGGGGTGCATCTGCAATGGTAATATTTTTGTGGAATTGGGTTTTTTTAGCATCAAAACCTGGCCGTGGATAAACAATTACACCGTAATTTCGATGATTTTTTCATAATTTTTCCACTTATGAAAACTAGTCAGATTATCGGAACCCATTAAAATTTTAAAGGTATAATTAGGGTGTTGGTCAATTAAATAAGCTAGTGTATCGCTAGTATAACTTGGTTTTGGCAAACTAAATTCAATGTTCGAAACCCTGAACCTATCATCGCTATCAACTGCCCTGTGAACCAGTTCAAGCCTTTGGTAATCGTCAAGCAGATTTTTTTTCTGTTTAAACGGATTTTGCGGCGAAACAACAAACCACAATTGGTCGATGTTGGTGTATTCAACTATATAATTGGCTATTGCTAAATGCCCTATATGAATAGGATTAAAAGAGCCAAAATACAATCCCACGGTTAAGTTGAGATTTGTTTTAGGTGCCAATATATCGGTTACCAGATTTCCCATTTATTTTTGTAAAAAGTTGGTAATAATTGATTCTGCTTTTGTTAAAGCATCTTCTAAATTATCATTTATAAGTACTACATCAAACTGGTTGGCAAAACTTAATTCATGTTCTGCTTTTTCTATCCGCATTTGAACCTTTTCCTTGGTTTCGGTTGACCGGCTGGTTAACCTTTTTTTGAGCTCCTCAACCGAAGGTGGTTGTACAAAAACAGCCAATGCCTCTTCGCCATAGTATTTTTTAATGTTCAACCCCCCTACTACATCTACATCAAAAATAACATGGTTCCCTTTACTTCTGATACGTTCAACTTCGTTTAACAATGTACCATACGAGGTTCCTTTGTAGACTTCTTCCCACTCCAGGAATTCCTTGTTTATTACTTTTTGGTGAAATTCGTCACCGCTTAAAAAATAATAATCTTTCCCGTCAGTTTCGGTATGTCGGGGCTGACGGCTGGTTGCCGATATGGAGAATTCAAGGTTTAATCCACAAGTGAGTAGGTGCCGCACTATGGTTGTTTTCCCCGCCCCTGATGGAGCTGAAAATATGATTAATTTACCCTTGGTTTGTGGACTTTGCGCCATTGTTGATTTTTAAATGGTTCTATATGTAACTAAAAAACAAAAGTAGAAAGACAAAGTAGAATGGCAAAAGTATTTAGGGTGAAAAGTCAAGAATCATAATCGAATTATTCAGAACGTGACCTCGCTTATAGACTTCAAAACAAAAATTGAAATCGTTAATATTCAAAGACATCAATTATGATCGTTATGAAGCAATAAATATTTTTGATTAACAATAATTATTCGTCGTTTATCAATAAATTTTTATTATACTTGCAATATAATTTAAAATTCGCAAAATCAGTATGAAAAGAATTTCAATAATATTTCTTCAAGCAGTCATCGTGCTTATCGGTATTGTGGCACTTTCCATTATGATTCGGTTTCCATTGACCGAAGGAAGAGCAGAGAACTTAGACTTGTTCAGCATTTACAATGATCCATTCATCTTGTATGGATATGCATCATCAATCGCTTTTTTTGTTTTGTTGTACAAAGCATTCAAATTACTCAGATATATCGGACAAAATAAATTGTTTTCACTAACCTCGGTAAGAACTTTAAGAAGTATAAAATATTGCACAATCATATTAAGCATTTTAATTTTGATGGCAGGACTATACATAAGGATATTTCATAATAAAGAGGACGACCCTGCTGGTTTTCTTGCAATGTGTATCATTAGTACTTTTATATCTATCACAGTTGCAACTGCTGTGGCAGTGCTTGAAAAAATCTTGCAAAATGCCATAGATATGAAAACTGAAAATGACTTAACAATTTAAATTATGTCAATTATTGTGAACTTAGACGTGATGATGGCAAAGCGAAAAATTTCTCTGAATGAACTTTCTGAAAGAGTTGATTTGACATTATCTAACCTTTCTATCTTAAAAACAGGGAAGGCGAAAGCAATTCGTTTTAGTACTTTAAACGCAATTTGCAAAGCATTAGACTGCCAACCAGGTGACATTTTGGAATATGTAAATAACGAACAAAAAACAACGAACAGTTAACTCATGGCATAAATCTATATTAACCTCAGAATTTTTTCAAGCCACTCAGCGTCCACCTCATCAAACGAAGCCACTGTGTTTGAATCAACATCTAAAACGCCAATAATTTTTTCTTTGGAATTTTTTAACGGGACTACAATTTCCGATTTTGAGCGCGAATCGCAGGCAATGTGCCCCGGGAATTTTTCGACATCGCCGACCACAATAGTTTTCTGTTGGTTAAAAGCAGCCCAACAAACCCCTTTGTTTTTTTCCAGCACCTGGCAGGCAACAGGCCCCTGGTACATACGGACAATCATTTCTTCGCCTTGAACCATGTAAAATCCGGTCCAGAAAAAAAAATCCATTTTATGGTGTAATACCGCGATAACGGTAGCCATTCGGGCTTGTGTATCATTACTTTTTGGCACCAAAACTTCCAGTTGTTTGTATATACGTTGGTACCTTCCGGCCTTTTTTGCAGAATCCATTTTAGTGTTCGTTAATGTACGCTGCAAAAGTGGGGAAATTTGTCTGATTAAAAAACTGACTAAAACCCAGTTTTTGAATTTTTAATACCCGAAGTTGTTTAAAGTTGTCCTAATCACGATGCTTCCCAACGCACAACAGCTAAAAAAACAAGTAAAAATATAGTTTTCATTGTTGATTATTTTATTCGTTGATAAACAAAATTATTATAAATCCCGGCGGCATTGTGGAGCTCTAACTCTACCTTAATTATTCTTATTAACAAAATTATATTTGTAACTTATTGCTACTAAATAACCATCAGAACGATAGACTCCTTCATGAAGGAGAGTATCAATCCAGTATGTTTTGTAATACAAACTACCAGTTTCATAATTATATTCTCGGAGTACACTGTCTGCCAAATATTCTTTATAGCCAGAAGGATTTTCCACTGGTTTCATATTCGGATAATTGCCCATTTCAATCATTTCCCATTTCCCAAGTATAATTTTGGCTGGGTCGGTTTCTAATGGTTCTTCTTTTTCACACCCTGCCCCAAACAAAAATAAAAGCAGGGTAATTAGGCTCAATTTTAAAATTTCTGGTTTCATTTTAAAATTTTAAATATTTGGGATCAATTATAGTATGATATAAACATTATGAGAGGATTTGGATCAATTTAATCTTAAAAAAGAATCTGTTTATTTCAGCCATAACAAACTGCCGTGTTGTTAGGCTAATGTTTTTTGGTTATAAGGGGGACGGATCATTCCTTTTTATTTTGTTTTTTTTTATAAGATGATAATTGGCACAAAACGGATGCGTAAATACTGTATATAGAATCTTTCTACTCAATAATAGAAATTACTTATTTGTATATATGAAAAAGGTTATCCTTATATAATTTTAATACTTTTTATGTATTATCCTTTTGGTTAAAACATTACCTGTATGTTTCTTGATTAATTGGCATGGGGATGCAATCATACTTACTGTTTTATGGGTTAAAGTCAATGTAAATCTTCACATACAATTATTTATTTTACAGAAAGAATATATAAATATAAAATATGATATTGAAAAATATAAATTAAAATAAAAAACATTCCTCCAGAATCTCTTGATGATAAATTCCAAGGATTAATAACTGAAGTAAAAAAAGCCATAGCAATATAGCCCACTTCCCCATTTTTATTATTTTTAAACAAAAAACTCAATTATGGAACGAATAGTTACTGATCCGCAGGAAAAACAATGGGGTATGTTAACACATATAGCTGCACTGGCAGTATTTATTGGAATCCCTTTAGGCAATGTTGTTGGGCCACTTATTATTTACCTTATAAAAAAAGATGAACACGAATTTGTAAATGACCAGGGAAAAGAAGTGCTCAATTTCCAAATCACATGGTCACTCATTTTTATATTATCAGCCATTCTTATTATTGTAGGAATTGGCATTTTAATGCTAATCGGATTTGGCGTAGCTTGGCTGGTATTTGTAATACTTGGCACCATGAAAGCCAACGAGGGTGTTTATTACAAGTACCCGCTTACTATTGATTTTATTAAATAACTAAGATTTAGCAATATTAATCGTATTCTTTACTTGGTGCCACTTGGTGAAAAATCTTTTGTGCCTTTTGTGGTAAAAAAATAGATGTATTAAAAAAATCTACGCTTCTCTATAAAATTTGGTTATTTTTGTGCCTTATTTAATAATTACTATGGCTCAGAAACCATCAATTCCTAAAGGTACACGCGATTTTTCTCCTGCTGAAATGGTCAGGAGAAACTATATTTTCGACACTATTAAAGATGTTTTTTTACTGTATGGTTTTTTACCCATCGAAACTCCGGCCATGGAAAATCTTTCATCGTTGATGGGAAAATACGGCGAAGAAGGTGATAAATTATTATTTAAAGTCTTAAATTCGGGCGATTTCCTTTCAAAAGCTCCCAATGAATTATTACAGCAAAAAGAGTCGAATAAACTCACCACAAAAATATCGGAGAAAGGTTTACGGTATGATTTAACCGTCCCATTTGCACGTTACGTTGTGCAACACCAAAACGACATTGTTTTTCCGTTTAAACGCTACCAGATACAACCAGTGTGGCGTGCCGACAGGCCCCAAAAAGGGCGTTACCGCGAGTTTTACCAATGCGATGTGGATGTAATTGGAAGCAACAGCCTGCTAAACGAAATGGAACTTGTGCAAATCATCGGCCAGGTTTTTGAGCGCTTAAAAATTAATACAACCGTTAAAATAAATAACCGCAAAATTTTAGCAGGTATTGCTGAAGCTATTGGCGAAGCCGACCGTATTATTGATATCACAGTAGCCATAGACAAACTCGATAAAATAGGCATTGAGAAAGTTAATGCCGAAATGCTTAACAAAGGAATTTCGCAAGATGCAGTTATTAAACTCCAACCTATTTTAGAATTAGCCGGGTCGACTTCTGAAAAACTAACACAAATTGAAAAAGTAATTGGCGAAACTGAAATTGGCAAAAAAGGCATCGAAGAGATGACTACCTTGTTCGCCTATCTTTCAAACTTAAAATTATCAACTATTGTTGAACTCGACCTCACATTAGCCCGTGGATTAAACTATTATACTGGAGCCATTTTTGAAGTAAAAGCCAACGATGCCTCTATTGGCAGCATTTGTGGCGGTGGCAGGTACGACGACCTGACCGGAATTTTTGGCCTTCCTGATGTATCGGGTGTGGGTGTTTCATTTGGTGCCGAACGTATATACGATGTAATGCTGCAACTTGATTTATTTCCAGCTGAATCGCTTGAATCAACAAAAGTGCTGTTTGTAAATTTTGGAAAAACTGAAGAAGCTTATTGTTTGAGAATTTTAAATCAAGTACGGGCAAAAGGTATTAATGCCGAAATTTTTCCTGATTCGGCAAAAATGAAAAAACAGATGAATTACGCCAACCGGAAACAAATCCCTTATGTTGTTTTGGCAGGCGATTCTGAGATTGAACAAAACAAAGTAACTCTTAAAAACATGGCATCCGGCGAACAACAATTGTTGGATACTGCCGAACTGATTAATATCCTTTCAAAATAGAAGTTTTTTTACGTTATTGCCTGTAATGTTTAAATACAATAAACATGGAAAGGTTAAACCGTTTAGTTAAAATTATTGGGGGAGATATCCGCTTTCCCTGATTTGTTGTGTAATTAACTTCCCTTTTTTATTTAAAACCTCACCTCTATTTATTCTATTGGCAAAACTATCTGCCAAAATAAAAAATTAACGATTGTACAATGGAAAATAAAATACATATTATTACTCCTGAAGATTTGACTTTTGAAAGGGTTGAAGAAATTCTGGAAAACAATCTTAAACTACAACTGTCAGAAGAATCTATCCAATTAATTCAGAAAAGTAAGAACTACCTCGATAAAAAATTGCGCGAAACCGATGGCCCATTGTATGGAATCAATACCGGTTTTGGTGCGTTGTGCGACATTGAAATCCCAAAAGACGACCTTAGCAAATTGCAAAAAAACCTGATTATTTCACACGCCTGCAACATTGGCCCCGAAATTCCCGGAAATGTTGTAAAACTGATGCTTTTGTTAAAAGTCCATGCCTTGTCAAAAGGAAATTCGGCTGTACAGCTAATTACAGTTCAGCGCATCATCGATTTATTTAACAACGATGTATTACCGGTGGTTTGCGAACAGGGCTCATTAGGGGCAAGTGGCGACCTGGCTCCTTTAGCTATGTTATTTTTACCATTACTGGGATTAGGGGAGGTACATTATAAAGGGCAAAAAGTTCTGGCCACTGAAGTTTTGCAAAAATACAATTGGGAACCCATAAAACTTGAAGCTAAAGAAGGATTGGCCCTTTTGAATGGAACACAGTTTATGAGTGCTCATGCTGTTTATACACTTCTAAAAGTATTCCGGATTGTAAAATATGCCGATATAATTGGTGCTATTTCATTAGATAGTTTTGATGGTTTAATTGAGCCTTTTGGAGAAAACATTCAAAATATCAGGCCTCATAAAGGGCAAAAACAAACGGCCTCAAATTTCAGATTCCTTCTTGAAGGAAGTGAACTGATAACACAAACCAAAAAGCATATTCAGGACCCTTATTCATTCAGGTGTATTCCACAGGTCCATGGAGCAGTAAAAGATACAGTAAGGTTTGTAGCCGAAACCGTTAAGACCGAAATAAACTCGGTAACCGATAACCCCACCGTTTTTCCTGATGAAGATTTAATTATATCGGGCGGAAATTTCCATGGTGAACCGTTAGCGCTTTCGCTCGACTTTTTAGCCATTGCGGTGTCTGAATTAGGAAGTATATCGGAAAGAAGAACATACAGGCTTATATCGGGCGAACGTGGATTACCTGAATTCCTGGTAGCCAACCCAGGTTTAAATTCAGGATTTATGATCCCGCAATATGCAGCTGCATCGATTGTGAGCCAGAATAAACAACTGTGTACACCCGCTTCAGTCGATTCAATTCCATCGTCGAATGAACAGGAAGACCATGTGAGTATGGGTGGGAATGCTGCCACAAAGGTGCTTAAAGTTGCTGAGAATGTCCAAAAAATCCTGTCTATCGAATTATATAATGCAGCACAGGCAATTGATTTCAGGCTGCCAAAAAACACCTCGCCTTACCTACAGGAATTTTTAATTCAATACAGGTCGCATGTAGAATTTGTATCGGAAGATACCTTAATGTATGTTGGTATTAATAAAACCTATGATTTTCTGGATAAAGGGAAAATCGTACTTTAAAAAATTTAATAATTAATCCTTTTTTCTGCTGTTCCTATATTGGTGAAGCATTTCCATACGGAACTGATGTTCAGCCTGGTACAATCTTAATACTTTTTGAGGTTTTAATACCTTTAAGAATTTTTTATTGTATTCATCTCTGAGCTTAGCCTCATCGTAAACGGTTTGCACTAAATCTTCAGTGAGTTTAATAATTTCCTTATCAGAAAAGTCTCCATTTGAATCTCTCACCTTTTTCTCTATTTCGCGGCGTTTGGTTTGAGTTTCCCACATCTCTTTATCGAACTGATTGTAGTAAGGCCAAAAAGCCTGAGCTTCTTCAGGAGTTATTTCCAATTTTTCAGTTAAAAATGACACCTTTTTAGCTTTAAATTTTTCAATATCCTGAGGGCTTGGTCCTCTTTCAGCATAAACATTAACTACTAATGCAAAAATAAAACTGGTTAGAATTAAAAATTTACTGAATTTCATATTATAAGATTATTCTGATTCTAAATAAATATCTACGTCGCTAAAATTAGTACTAATATAACTTATTAGTTCTTCTTCACTTATCAATTCTTCTTCGTATTGCCCATCCAAAATGGCTAAAAGAGAATTATCTCCTACTTTTTCAACAATTGATATGTATATATCTTCATCGTTAATTTCAGAGTTATCAAATTCATTTTCAAGTTCACTATCGGCTGTTAATTTTGGTAAAAGATTATTGATTGGCCAATATACCAACATAAAAATTAACACAAAACTTGCAGCCAAACCCATAGCAGGTTTTAAATACCTGATAATTGCATTTTGTTGTTTTTGTTCGCCCTTATTTGCTTGTATTTTTACATCAAGCCGGCTGGCAAAATCTTCAAAATAATTATCAGGAACCTTAAAAGGATTTTCCTTTTTAAGTTGTGATAACTTTGGTGCTATTTTATCTAATTCTTCCATTTCTATAATAGACTTAAATTTGTGAAAAAGGTTTAAACTCAAACCTTTATTCTATATTTTTTAAAAACTCTTCAATTTTTTTTACTGCATGATGATACGAAGCTTTTAATGCTCCCACCGACGTACCAAGTATTTCAGCCATATCCTGATATTTCATTTCATCAAAATATTTCATGTTAAATACTAACCGTTGTTTTTCGGGAAGCCTTATAATAGCCAATTGTAATTGTTTTTGAATCTCCTCTCCTTCAAAATACACATCCGACTCCAGATTATTAATTAAATAATCAGAAACATCGTTGATTGGCAAAAGTGTACGTTTTTTTTTCGAATTAATATATGTTAATGATTCATTGGTTGCAATTCGGTAAAGCCATGTATAAAGACTCGATTCTTCCCTAAAATTTTTAAGATTATTCCAAACTTTTATAAATGTATTTTGAAGGACATCGTCTGCATCGTCATGAGAAACAACAATCTTTCGAATATGCCAATACAAACGTTCATTATAACGTTCAACAAGTAATTGAAAAGCAAGTCTGCTATTTTTTTCATCACGTAAACCTGCTATTAATTCCTTATCGTCTGTTGGCATATATTATTTAATTTCCGCTATTTGACAACGTTTATTTAGGATGGTTTAATAATTTATATTTTAAAATTTAAACCATCCAGTACCAATTCATCGTATATTTTTTTATCGAATTTATAAAGTTTTGCCGCACGGTGGGCAACATTTTGTTGTTTTTCATTTGTATCGACAAGTAATTTCATATTTGATAATTTTTTCCTGAAATTACGGGTATCAAGCGAGTAACCTAAAATTGCTTCATATAAAGCCTGTAATTGTGTTAATGTAAAAAAATCGGGCAACAAATGAAAACCAACCGGATGAAACCTTACCTCATCCCTTAATTTATTAAGGGCTTTTAATATTATCTCTTTATGATCGAAAATTAATTCCGGCAATTCACTTATTTTAAACCACTTAAGCTCCTTTGCTAATTCTGATTGTTTTAAATGGTGGTAATTCGAATTTATTAAAGCATAATATCCAATAGTTACAACCCGATAATAAGGCACCCTTTTAGGACGGCCGAAAGTTCTGATTTGTTTTAAATAAACATTCTTTAATCCTGTAATAGACGATGTTATTTGTTTTGCAAAATCATCAATATCAATATCCTGGGGGACATGATCGCCAATTAATCCCCACAAATCAGTACTAAACATTGGATGTTTTTCGAACAGCACCTTATTTTCTTCATAATGTTCACTTTCCTGAAGAAGTTTTTGTTTTATTTCTTTTTTAACCTTCCAAAGCAGAACCTCCAGGTTTTCGCCATCAAACCCAAAAATAATGCAGTCAACAGATAAATTATTAATCATTTATGCGGTATTTCCCACAAAAATAGAAAAACATGTACTATTTTAATAAAAAAGTAATTATTTAACGTTTGTTTGTTTTTTATATTTTATTAATACAACCAGTATGAAAACGTTAAATTTGCATCGCTAAAAATTATAAAAACAAAAAATGGCATTAAAATGTGGTATTGTTGGGCTGCCTAATGTTGGCAAATCAACACTTTTTAATTGTTTATCAAGTGCGAAAGCTCAATCGGCAAATTTTCCTTTTTGTACAATTGAACCCAACATTGGCATAATAACAGTTCCCGATGAAAGATTAATTAAACTGACAGAAATTGACAATCCAAAAAAAGTGGTTCCAACCACAGTTGAAATTGTAGATATTGCCGGTTTAGTAAAAGGTGCCAGTAAAGGAGAAGGATTAGGGAATAAGTTTCTTGCTAATATTAGAGAAACCGACGCCGTGCTGCACGTATTACGTTGTTTTGAAAATGAAAATATCACTCATGTCGATGGTTCTATTGATCCGGTACGCGACAAAGAGATTATTGATACAGAACTTCAGTTAAAAGACCTTGAAACCGTTGAAACACGTATTGAAAAGTGGGAAAAAGTTGCCAAACACGGCACTGATAATTCAGCAAAAAAATTAGTTGAAATTTCAAAAAAATACAAAGAAGCATTATTGCAGGGAAAATCGGCAAGGACCGTTGTCCTATCAGCCGAAGATGCAAAATTGAGCAAAGACTT
Source organism: Prolixibacteraceae bacterium (assembly GCA_963666575.2). Classification (GTDB taxonomy): domain Bacteria; phylum Bacteroidota; class Bacteroidia; order Bacteroidales; family Prolixibacteraceae; genus JABMQB01. The sequence goes on along the minus strand of CAXXYG010000012.1, from coordinate 44,302 downwards.
TTATTTGCTTACAAATAAACCTGTTATGTATGTGTGTAATGTTGATGAAGCATCGGCTAAAAGTGGAAACCATTTTGTTGAACAGGTACGTGAAGCCATCAAAGATGAAAATGCAGAACTACTTATAATAGCAGCTGCAACCGAATCGGATATTGCTGAATTGGAAACATACGATGAAAAACAAATGTTCCTTGAAGAATTAGGTTTAGATGAACCTGGTGTAAATAAATTGATCCATGCTGCTTATCGCCTGCTAAATTTAAAAACTTACTTTACTACTGGCCCCGATGAAAGTCGCGCCTGGACATTTACCGAGGGCACAAAAGCTCCTCAGGCTGCAGGAATAATACATACTGACTTTGAGCGTGGATTTATCAGGGCCGAGGTTGTAAAATACGATAATTATGTGTCATTGGGCTCAGAACATGCCTGCCGCGAAGCGGGGAAAATTGCCATCGAAGGAAAAGAATATGTTGTAAAAGATGGCGACATAATGCATTTCCGTTTTAATGTGTAAAAACTCCTGAATATTTCAACCTCCTTCTATTCACTTTTTCAATTATAATAATTGATTATGTAAAATTGTTGTGCTTAATACTCAATCATCTTTTATAAAATATCTACTTTGAAATCCATCAAAGATCAAATGCATTCTTTATTTCAAAAATAATAAACAAAACTCCATCTAGGGGGTTCTCTAAATAATAAATCATTTTTTGAAAACCACTTTTGATTTTAGAGGGGCCTCGTGAATAAATTCTCGCTTTTTCAACTTCATGACACCTAAAAAAGATAGTGCTTTTAAATTTGAAGATAATTTTATTTGCTACGAAAAACCTAGTTTTTAAATTTATTTGTAAATCATAAGTTAATTAAAATAGAAATATGTCGTTATTTATTTTTATTTGTTGACAAAGTGATTATTTTTGAACTCTAAATAAAAACATAATATTTGGCAATATGTGTGGAATTGTATGTGCATTTGATCTAAAAACCGATACTCAGGTATTAAGGCCTCAAGTATTGGAGATGTCAAAAAAAGTAAGGCACCGTGGACCGGACTGGTCAGGAATTTATTGTGGAGAAAAGGCAGTAATGGCCCATGAAAGGCTTTCGATTGTTGATCCCGAATCAGGCGGACAGCCGTTGTATAGTAAAGACAAAAAGTTAATTCTTGCCGTAAATGGCGAAATTTATAATCACCTCGAATTAAGGAAACAATTTGAAGGTAAGTATGAATTCCAAACAAAATCGGATTGTGAAATTATTTTAGCGCTTTACCGTGAGAAAAAAGAAAAGTTCCTGGACGATATGAATGGGATTTTTGCTTTTGCACTCTACGATGAAGAAGAAGATGCTTATTTAATTGCCCGCGACCATATTGGAATTATTCCTTTATACATGGGTTGGGACGAACATGGTAATTTTTATGTAGGTTCTGAACTTAAGGCATTAGAAGGGTATTGCAAACGAATTGAAGAATTTCCTCCGGCTAGCTACTTATATAGTAAAGATGGCGAAATAAAAAAATGGTATACTCGAGAATGGGGAGAATATGAAAACGTTAAAGATAATCCAGCTGATATTAAAGAACTGGGGCAGTCATTAGAAGATGCTGTTCATAGGCAATTGATGTCGGATGTACCATATGGTGTATTATTATCAGGCGGACTTGATTCATCAATCACTTCGGCATTAGCCAAAAAATTTGCCGCCAAGCGCATTGAAGAGGGTGATAAAAAAGACGCCTGGTGGCCACAACTCCACTCTTTTGTTATAGGCTTGGAAGGAGCACCTGACCTTGCAGCAGCAAGAGAAGTAGCCGATTTTATCGGAACAGTTCACCACGAAATTCATTATACGATACAAGAAGGGCTCGATGCTATAAAAGATGTTATTTACCACGTTGAAACATACGATGTTACTACAATCAGGGCATCAACACCAATGTATATGTTGGCCAGGGTTATAAAATCAATGGGAATAAAAATGGTCCTCACAGGTGAGGGAGCCGATGAAATTTTTGGCGGCTACCTCTATTTCCACAAAGCACCAAATGCCGAAGAGTTTCATAAAGAAAGTGTAAGGAAAGTTAACCGGTTAAATATGTACGACTGCCTTAGGGCCAACAAATCATTAGCAGCCTGGGGTGTCGAAGGAAGGGTTCCATTCCTCGATAAAAAATTTATTGATGTGGCTATGCGTTTTAATCCTGAAGAAAAAATGGCTAAAAACGGCCGCATGGAAAAATGGGCCCTGCGAAAAGCTTTTGAAGGTATTCTTCCTGAAAGTGTAGCATGGAGGCAAAAAGAACAATTCTCGGACGGTGTAGGCTATGGATGGATTGATACTCTAAAACAGATTGCCACTGAACAGGTAACCGATGAAATGATGGCCAATGCCAAATACAAATTCCCTGTTAATACACCAATGAATAAGGAAGAATTCCTTTACCGCAAAATTTTCAGTGAACATTTCCCATCCGACCAGGCAGCCGGCTGTGTGCCTTCGGTACCTTCAATTGCTTGCAGTACTGGCGAAGCGTTAGCATGGGATGCATCATTCCAGGGCAATGCCGACCCATCGGGACGTGCAGTAAATACAGTTCACGATCAGGGAGCCCAATTTGAAGACATAAAAAAGAGTATTTAACCCTTTAAAATTTTTGGCGGAAGAAGAAAATAACTTACAGCTCCCCCAAGGGCTGTATATTTGCCAAAATTATGTGAATTAGGAAACCGCTCTTACTGAAGGGCGGTTTTTTTTTATTAATCAAAGGATAAATCTTGCTCTTTTTTACATGAATTGGAACTTATTGTAGCAATCAAATCCCATAGAGCTACAAAAAAAACGAGAATCCATATCTCGAAAAACACAAAATCATGCCAAACAAAAATTCACTTGTTTTGCCTATTTTTTTTCCTTTATTCAATTATGATTTGCCTAACCAGATAATTTTTATCAGGCAGCTTTACCTTAATTGTATAGATTCCTTTCTTTTTGATCAGATAATTTAGTTTTTCACATTCAAGAGAAACCATCACTGCAGAACAAATATGTGAGTTCATGTTATATTTTCCCCATGCTTCAATTGTTATATTATTTCCTTGTTCCTCTGTTATAAATTGTGAAAATTGATAACATCCATTAGTTCCAATTATTCCATGGAGTATAATTTCAAAAGGCTCATTAATAACAATATTGTCAGACACCTGAATGCTATCGACCTTGATTAAAAAAGTTTTATAGTTTGGTTCAAATTTATCTTCACAAGAAAACACAATGATAAATATTATAAAAAAACTGAAGAAAATTATAGATGTTTTATAAAATTTCATTGCTCCATTTTTAATATTTTTCATCTGTTTAATTACAAGATGCTAAATGGTAAAGATGGTTGCTTTTGGTTCACTAACCAATAACAAAAACTATAATAATGAATGGCAGAGATTTTCAGAAACTATACCGAATTAATCGCAATTACCGGATCGAGTTTAGAGGCAGAACGTGCTGGTAAAAATCCAGCAATAAAACCAATAATACTCGAAATAAGTAACCCCGTAATAATATTCTCCACAGTAAGGCTAATAGTTATTTCAGCAGTATAAGTAACAATCAGCGAACCTATATATATAAGGAACAAACCAACCAAACCACCAATAACCGAAAGGATAATAGCTTCAAAAATAAATTCAAATAAAATAAAATATTTTTTGGCTCCCAGTGATTTTTGTATACCAATAATTTTGGTTCGTTCTTTTACCGAAACAAACATAATATTGGCAATTCCAAATCCGCCAACAATAATTGAAAAACCGCCAATAATCCAACCAGCAAAATTAAAAGCTACAAAAAAAGCATCAAATGCATTAGAAATAAGGCTTACTTCATTTAATGCAAAATCATTTTCTTCCATTGGTTTTAATTTTCTGATCGAGCGCATAATTCCTTCCAGTTCGGCAGTAAATTCTACTGTATCGGTATTGTCTTTTGCTTTTACACAAATTGTTTGGCCTCTGTCTCGATTACGAATATCAACCATTGTTAAGGCTGTATTCGATGAAATATGAATACGTTTATCCATGCTGGTCCCAAACATATCCTGCCCCTTCTTTTCATATACCCCAATGATGTAAAATTTACGCCCCTGAATTTTAATTGTTTTTCCTACGGGATCAAGACCCTCAAAAAGTTTTGCCTGAATTTCGCTGCCAATAACGGCCATTGGGGTTCCTGAATACATTTCAGATTCGGTAAAATACCTTCCTCTTTCAAGAGTTAAATTCCAAACATCAAGTAATGCATGCGATGTTGCCAAAACTTCGGTATTTTCAGATGTACTATTCCCATATTGTATGGTCCGGCTAAATCCAAATAAAAACACAGCATTTTGTGTCAACTTTGATTGTCGTATCAACAAATCAGTTTCATCCAAATCAGGGACCGGACGGTTAAGGTATTTCCAATAAGGGTATTCAGTTTCGCCTTCAGGAGGAGCCCATGGCCATTTCTGAACATAAACCATATTACTTCCAAGTGAATTTAAGCTTTCACGAATATATTTTTCCAATGAATCAATCACCGAAAACACCGATATTATAGCAAAAATTCCAATTGTTATCCCTAAAAGCGATAAAAATGTACGAAGTTTATTCACCTTTAATGAATTGATGGCAAAATTAAAACTTTCGTAAACAAGGCGTAATAAAAGCATATAAGAGCTATTTAAATTTTAGATAAAATCCGATTAAGTTTTTTACTCTTTGAAAGTATTAGTGTTAATTTTTCATAAAGATTACAATTTTAGTTTTGATTGTGGTTAAAAACTTGATATTTTCAGGGGAAATTACCTTTTTTTTATGTTTTGAAGCATTAAACAGTGGCTTTTTATTATCTTTGCGCAATATATAAATTTTTTAGTTAAATGGCTGAAATTAAAAAGATTACATCCGCTCTGGTATCGGTTTACCACAAAGACAAATTGGATAAAATTATTCGCAAATTGGAGTCTCTAGGAGTTGAAATATATTCAACAGGAGGCACTTATAGTTTTATTGATGAATTGGGAGTAAAAGTACAGACCGTAGAAAGTTTAACAGGTTATCCATCAATTTTAGGTGGACGTGTAAAAACGCTGCATCCAAAAGTGTTTGGAGGAATATTGTCTCGACGCGATAATAAAAGTGATGTAAAACAGCTTAGCGAATATGAAATACCTGCATTAGATTTGGTGATTGTTGATTTATATCCATTTGAAGAAACTGTTTTAAGCGGAGCTGCAGAACAGGATATCATCGAAAAAATTGATATTGGTGGAATTTCACTTATCCGGGCAGCAGCCAAAAATTTTAAAGACGTGTTAATTGTTTCTTCCCGCGATCAGTATGATGACTTATATGACCTGTTGGATGAAAAGCAAGGCAGCACTTCAATTGAAGACAGGAAAAAATTCGCTGGAGAAGCTTTTGCTGAATCATCAAACTACGATTCGGCAATTTTTAAATATTTTAATCCTGAAGAAAAAGCGAAAGAACGTATTAGTTTAAATAATGGTCACGTATTGAGGTATGGCGAAAATCCACACCAAAATGCAACTTTTTATAAGTATGACAATAGTAATACTAGTAATACTCTGGCAAATGCTGAGGTTTTACAGGGCAAACCTCTTTCATACAATAATTTGTTGGATGCCGATGCATCGTGGAAATCAGTTAGCGATGCCTATCATTCAGTAACACATATTAAAAACAAAGTGGCTGTTTCAGTTGTGAAACATTTAAATCCCTGTGGTTTAGCTGTAACTGACGATGCTCTGAAATCGCTTGAATTAGCTTGGGCAGGTGACCCAATTTCTGCGTTTGGAGGCATTATTTGTTTTACCGAAAGTGTTACCAAAGAATTAGCTGAATGGTTTTCGAAAAAATTTGTTGAAATAATTATAGCACCCGAATTTACACCTGAAGCGCTCGAAGTTTTTAGTAAAAAGAAAAATCTACGCTTGCTTAAAACACCAATCAAAGAATCCATCACAGGCGAAAAACTATACCGCTCAATTAGTGGAGGAATACTGGTTCAGGATGAAGACGAAGGGCTTGAATCGGAATTTAAGAATGTTACAAAAGCCCAGTTTGGGCAAGGAAAAATGAATCTCGCTAAATTTGGGATAGTTGCATGCAAACATTTAAAAAGTAATTCTATTGCAGTAGTTACTCAAACCAACGACGGATCGTTTTGGTTGACAGGTGCCGGTATGGGGCAACCTAACAGGCTTGATAGCCTCAGGTATTTAACTATGCCTCGATTCAAATTAAAAGAAGGAGTAACTATTGAAGAGTCTGTTTTAATTTCAGATGCTTTTTTCCCTTTCAGGGATAGTATTGAAGCAGCTAATGAATACGGTGTTAAATATATCATTGAGCCGGGAGGAAGTATACGTGATGATGAAGTAATTGAGGCATGCAATGAATTTGGTATTGCAATGGTATTTACAGGAAAGCGTCACTTTAAGCATTAAGAAAAGAATATTATAGCCCGTTGGCTGTTTTAAAATATTGGGAGGTAAAAATTTTATATGGGATTATTTTCGTTTTTAACGCAAGAGATTGCGATGGATTTGGGGACGGCCAATACAATCATCATTCATGATGGTAAAATTGTTGTTGATGAGCCATCAATTGTAGCCATTGACCTTAAAACTGAAAAGTTGGTAGCCATAGGTGAAAAGGCCAGGCAGATGCAGGGGAAAACCCATGCGAATTTAAAAACTATCAGGCCACTTAGAGATGGTGTGATTGCTGATTTTAATGCTGCGGAACAGATGATTCGAGGTATGATTAAAATGATTAATCCCAAACCAAGGTTTTTTTCTCCTGCCTTAAAATTGGTTGTTTGTATTCCTTCGGGAAGTACAGAGGTAGAGCTGAGAGCTGTTCGTGACTCAGCTGAACATGCAGGTGGCCGTGAGGTATATATGATATATGAACCAATGGCTGCAGCAATTGGAATTGGGCTCGATGTTGAAGCACCTGAAGGAAATATGGTTGTTGACATTGGTGGAGGGACTACTGAAATTGCAGTTATATCGTTGGGTGGAATTGTGACCAATAAATCTATTCGGATTGCTGGAGATGATTTAACCGCCGACATTATGGAGTACATGCGCCACCAACACAATATAAAAATTGGGGAACGTACTGCCGAAGAAATAAAAATTCATGTAGGTTCTGCTTTATCTAAATTAAAAGATCCACCTCCTGATTTTGTTGTTCAGGGACCGAATCAAATGACAGCTCTCCCCATTGAAGTACCGGTATCATATCAGGAAATAGCACATTGCCTTGAAAAATCAATCTCGAAAGTTGAAACGGCAGTTTTAAGTGCTTTAGAACAAACACCGCCGGAACTTTACGCCGATATTGTAACAAAAGGAATATGGCTGGCTGGTGGAGGTGCGCTTTTACGAGGGCTTGACCAAAGGTTAACGGCTAAAATTGGTATTAAGTTCCACATAGCTGAAGACCCGTTAAGAGCTGTTGTACGTGGTACAGGTATTGCATTAAAAAATGTTGATAATTTTTCATTCCTTATTCGTTGATGTTACCTTAAAGCAAATATGTAGTTTTTTATGAGGAACTTACTTCGGTTTTTTGCCAAAAATCATGTTGTTTTATTGTTTCTTTTTCTGGAAGCAGTTTCTATGATTTTGATTTTTAATTACAATAACTACCAGAAAGTTCGATTCTTAAATAGTTCAAACCGGATTACTGCATCAGTTTATAATGTTTTTAATAATGTCGCCGATTATTTCAGCCTGGCTAAAACCAATGCAGAACTTGCATCTGAAAATTCAGAATTAAGGAATTTACTAGGTAAATACAAACAAATTGAAAACCTAAGCACCTCTGCAACAGACACATCTTTAGGCATTTCGCCTGATTTTAGTTTTAATAGTGCTAAGGTGATCAACAATTCAGTTTATAAACAATATAATTACCTTACTTTAAACAAGGGGAAAAAAGATGGCATCAAAACCGATCAGGGAATAATATCATCTAATGGAGTTATTGGAATAGTTTTAAATGTCTCAGATGCCTATTCTACCGGAATTTCATTGCTGAATAAAAGGTTAAATGTTTCAGCAAAAATTAAAAAATATAATTATTTTGGATCTTTGGATTGGGATGGTAAAAACTACCGTTATATTCAATTGCTTGATATTCCATTTCATATCGAATTAAATAAGGGCGATACTATTGTTACAAGTGGAAGGTCATTGTATTTTCCTGAAGATATTTTAATCGGTACAATTGATTCATTTTACAAAAAAGATGGTGAAAACTTCTATACAATAAATGTTAAGTTGTCTGCTGATTTTCAGACGATTTCGTATGTGAGTATAATCGAAAACCTCAATAAGGAAGCGATAATTAATTTAGAACAACAAACAAACGATGGCCAGAGACTGGATTAAATATGTAATCATGTTTTTGAGTTTGGTTTTAATACAGGTTTTGGTATTAAACCATATTCAGTTTAGTGGCTACATTAATCCATACATGTATGTATTGTTTGTGTTATTACTTCCTGTATCATTACCCCGCTATGCTGTTCTTATTCTTGCATTTTTATTAGGTATTTCAATCGATATTTTCTCTAATACATTGGGGCTTCACACATCGTCGACCGTGTTTTTGGCATTTTTGCGTCCTTTTGTATTTAATATTATTTCTGCCAAAGAAATGGATAGAAGTGAATTTCCAGGAGTTAAACAATATGGATTAAGGTGGTTTGTTTCATATTCCGGAATTTTGATTTTTGCACATCACTTCTTTTTCTTTTACATCGAAGTTTTTACGATGGCCGGTTTTTTTCATACCTTTCTACGTGTAATTCTAAGTTCAGTTTTTTCACTATTTATGGTTGTGTTAAGTCAATATTTAATTTTTAGGGAATAAATAATTTGCAAGTGGATTCATTATTTGGAAGGCGCAATATTATTATTGGTTTTATTTTACTGGTTTGTATTATATACCTGGTGAAGTTATTCCAGTTGCAAGTCCTTAGCCCTGCATACAAACTATCAGCAACCGAAAATGTTGTTCGGAAGGTTATTCAATATCCTGCCCGCGGGCTCATTTATGATAGGAATGGAAAACTACTTGTTCAGAACAAAGCTGCCTACGATTTATTGGTAACACCACGCGAACTAAATGAGTTTGATACAACTCAATTATGTAATATTCTGGATATAACAAAAATAGAACTGAAAGGCCAGATTAATGCGGCCAAACGATATTCCTACTATAAACCTTCAATATTGTTTAAACAGATTTCACAAGAAAAATACGCTTTCCTTCAGGAACAATTACACAAGTATCAGGGATTTTATATACAACCTCGTACCTTAAGGGAGTACCCACACGAAATTGCTTCGCATGCTCTGGGTTATATTGGAGAAGTTACAACTAATGATATTAAGAATAATTCCTATTATAAACCTGGTGATTATACCGGAATTAGCGGTTTCGAAAAATCGTATGAAACTGAATTAAGAGGTGAAAAAGGCGTTAAATATTATCTGGTTGATGTCCACAACAGGCTTAAAGGAAGTTACGAAAATGGTAAAAACGATGTTTCAGCTCGGGTTGGGAAAAATATAACCACTAGCCTCGATTCCGATTTGCAGAAATATGCTGAACATTTGATGCAAAATAAAAAAGGAAGTGTTGTAGCAATTGAACCTTCAACCGGAGAGGTTTTAGTGATGTTAACTATGCCCGATTACGATCCTAATCTATTGGTAGGAAGAGAAAGAGGCAGGAATTATGCACACCTTGCAAACGACGAACTAAAACCACTGTATAACAGATCATTAATGTCGCCATACCCTCCAGGCTCAACCTTTAAAATAGCAAATGCGTTAATTGGATTACAGGAAGGAGTAATCACTCCTGACACAAGGTATTATTGCGCGTTTGGATACCATACCCGTAATTACTCAATGGGTTGCCACCACGACCGGGCTTTTCGATTAGATGGTTCAATTTCTCATTCCTGCAACGCCTATTATTGCAATGTATTTAAAGGTATTTTAGAGAATCCGGTATATAACAATGTGAGGCAGGGATATGATGTTTGGCATAGATATATTGCTGGTTTTGGTTTTGGATCAAAACTTAATACCGATTTTATAAACGAAAACAGTGGATTTTTACCTACATCAGATTATTATGAGAAGTATGTTTTTAAAGGAACACGGTGGAGCCCTTTAACAATAATGTCATTATCGATAGGACAAGGAGAGCTGGGAGTTACACCATTACAAATGGCCAATTATACAGCAATATTAGCCAACAGAGGATATTATTATACACCTCATATTGCCAAAAGAATTGAAAACGATGGATTTATAAATCCCGATTTTTATGAACGGAATTATTCTTTAATTGATGCCCAACATTATGAGGAGGTATTGGATGGAATGCAACAAACACATGAATTAGGAGGTACCGGATACAGGTCCAGGATACCGGGTATTAAGGTTTGTGGTAAGACAGGAACAGCCGAAAATCCTCATGGGTCTGACCACTCGGTTTATATAGCCTTTGCTCCACGGGAAAACCCTCAAATAGCAATTGCCGTTTATGTCGAAAACGGTGTTGAGGGTGCATATTATGCTGCTCCTATTGCAAGTTTAATAATGGAAAAGTACCTTAAAAATGAAATTACCGGCTATAGGCTTCAATTAGAAAAATCAATGGTCGAAGCTAATTTATTAAATTCAATACAACCCGAAAGATAGTGGCAAAAAGAAACAGTGTAATAGCAAATCTTGATTGGGTAACTATATTTATTTACCTGGCATTGGTTTTTTTGGGATGGATAAATATCTATGCTGCCATTTTTAATGAAGAAAACAGCAGCATTTTTGATTTAAGCCAAAGATATGGAAAACAGCTGATTTGGATTATCGCTGCATCACTACTTATATTTCTTATATTAATAATCGAAGCAAGGTTCTATGTGTTTTTTGCTTATGTTTTTTATGGAATTATGGTTTTTCTATTATTCCTGGTACTTTTTATTGGAACTAAAGTAAATGGTGCAACATCATGGATATACATCAGTGGTGTAGGATTTCAGCCAGCAGAGTTTGCTAAATTTGCTACTGGACTTGCCTTGGCTAAATACATTACCACTCATGGTTTTAAAATGCAAAATGCAAGGTCGTTGTTGTTAATTGCACTTATTATTTTATTGCCTGCCTTTTTAATTGTGATTCAAAATGATACAGGATCGGCTTTGGTCTATATCGTTTTTTTATTAGTCCTATACCGTGAAGGTTTATCAGGAATAGTATTGTTTTTTGGACTTTTTATCGGATTGTTATTTATTTTATCACTCGTACTTAGTAATCTGGCTTTATTATTAATACTATTAGTTACAGCATTAATCGGTTTTTATTTTATCTCGCAAAAATTTAAGAATTTTATTAAAATTGTTGGAGTTGTATTTTTAGTAAGTGGATTTTTAATAATTTCTGATTTAGTATTAGGATTGGGATATGGAATTGAAAAAAGCCTGCTTTTTGGCTCCGTTTTTTGTTCTTTTGTTTTTATCTTTTTTGCTCTTCGGAAAAAAATGTATAACGCCTTAATTTTGATTATTATCTTTTTAGGGTCCATATTACTTTCTGTTTCTGTAGATTATGCATTCGAAAACATTCTGGGAAATCACCAACAAGAGAGGATTAATGAACTATTGGGCATACAGTCTGATCCATTGGGTGCTGGTTACAATGTTAATCAAAGTAAAATTGCCATAGGCTCGGGTGGCCTTTCGGGAAAAGGTTTTTTAAGAGGTACCCAAACTAAATTTGATTTTGTGCCGGAACAAAGCACCGATTTTATCTTCTGCACGGTTGGCGAGGAATGGGGTTTTATAGGTACCTCATTTGTTTTAGGGCTTTTTGTATTTTTATTGCTCCGATTGGTATTTCTGGCCGAAAGGCAACGATCAGCTTTTTCACGAGTATATGGTTATTCAGTTGTTGTAATTCTTTTTTTCCACATTGTTGTGAATATTGGAATGACTATCGGTTTAATGCCGGTAATCGGTATCCCCCTGCCCTTTTTTAGTTATGGAGGATCTTCTTTATGGTCATTCACAATTTTACTCTTTATCTTTTTACGCCTCGATGCCAGTAGATACGAAAATATGTCATAACACACTCACAGTCAGGTATTTTAATCAATTTTTATTTCTTTTTTATTTTTAGTACCTTTGTTAGGCTTTTGGGGAAGCTATAAAATCGTAATGTTAATCCACTTCAATTTTACTTTGGGAGTTATACAAACCGATAATTATAAAATTTTATTTTATGAAATATTCTTCTTTTTCACTACATAATTTCAGGCAGATACCACAAATAAACAATCTTACCGATGAACAAAAATTTGAGATCGAGGTAGTTGGCTCCGTATTGCCCTTCAAAACAAGCAATTACGTAATCAACGAATTAATCGATTGGGATAATTTTGAGAACGACCCCTTTTTTATCTTAAATTTTCCTCAGAAACAAATGTTAACACCTAAAAGGTTTAATGAGGTTGCAGAATTGCTAAAAAACAATGCCCCTAAAACTGAATTTAAAAAGAAAATTGAAGAAATACGTTTAGAATTAAATCCAAATCCAGCTGGTCAACAATCAAATATTCCGGTTATAAAGGGTGAACGATTAAATGGGATTCAGCATAAATACCGCGAAATTGTTTTGTTTTTTCCATCACAGGGACAAACCTGCCACGCTTTTTGTACTTTCTGTTTCAGATGGCCCCAGTTTGCATTAACGGAGTTTAAATATGCCATGAACGATGCTGAAAAGCTTGTTGCTTACCTCCGGGCAAATCCGAATGTTACTGATGTTTTATTTACTGGAGGTGACCCTGCAGTTATGAGAACCAGGTTTTTTGAATATTATTTTAATACACTCCTTGAAGCCAAATTACCGAACTTAAAAAATATTCGAATTGGGACCAAATCATTGTCATACTGGCCATATCGTTTTACTACCGATGAAGATTCTGGCACTTTAATTCGTTTGTTCAAAAAAGTCAAAAAACACGGTATCAATATCGCTTTAATGGCTCATTTTAATCATCCTGGCGAATTAAAAACAGATGCGGTAAAAAAAGCGGTTGCCCAATTAATATCGGCGGGTGTGCAGATAAGAGCTCAATCTCCATTACTCAGGAACATTAACGATAGTTCAGCCATTTGGGCTGAGAATTGGAAAAATCAGGTGGCAATGGGTATAATACCCTATTACATGTTTGTGGCCCGTGACACAGGTGCTCAAGATTATTTTGCTATACCTTTGGAACAAGCATGGAAAATATACCGCGGTGCTTTTAGCCAGGTAAGTGGGATAGCCCGAACGGTCAAAGGGCCTAGTATGTCATGCGAACCTGGCAAAGTGCAAATAGTTGGCATTTCTAAAATTAAGGAAGAAAAAGTATTTGTATTAAGCTTTATTCAAGGTAAAAATCCGGAATGGATTGGTAAGCCATTTTATGCTAAATACGATCCGAAAGCTATCTGGATGAGTGACCTGGAACCTGCATTTGGCGAAGAGAGTTTTTTCTTTGAAGACCAATCTGTTAGCACCCTACACTTGGTTGGGTAATTTTTATACCAAAGTCTTTTTCTACATACGAAATAATAGCAGGCATAAACGAGGTAAAATTGGCTTCGAGTTGTGTTTTGTTTTCAATCAACATCTGGATAGCAAAATCAGATTCGGAAGGCAATGATGTGTATTTCGACATGATATTCAATGTTTTTCGGACACCTTCAATGAATGAGTATGATTCCAACCTTTTATTTTGAATTAAAAAAGGTAAAAATCGTTTGACACTTGTAGGCAAAAGCATAAAATTTGATAATAAAACAGCATGCGATTGACGCGTAAAATCTCTTAACTTAATGTTTGAGAAGTTATGCCAGTTTTGTGCCAGAAAATGATCGTAAACAATGTCAATCACAATTCCTGAGTACCTACCATATTTTAACCTGAAAAATTCGGCTGATTTTTTAGTAAGAGGGTGATGGTCGGTAAATGAATCGATATTACGGTGTAAATATATCCCTTTACTCACTTTATCTGGATAATCAAGGTATTTTTTCCCCTTCACAAAATCGCCTATAAAATTGCCTACTTTAATATGGTCGTTGTCTCCCGAAAGGTATAAATGAGCTAAAAAGTTCATATTTAGAATTTCATATACCCACAAAAATAACTTTTTTCTCCGGAAGTATTAATTCTTCCAGAAAATGAAAAATAAACATGGGCTTAAGCGAATTAACTATCACAGCGGTATGTTCTGATTTTGAATGCATTAACACTTCATGTTAGAAAAATGGCAATTTGTTTTAAATTCAATATCTATATGATAAGTAAATTTTCAGGTGAATTACTTATTTTTGCAGCCGAAAGGTTCAAATATGAAACAAAGAGTTGTAGCTTTTGGAGAAGTTGTTTGGGATATATTTCCTGATGGAAAAGTCCTGGGCGGGGCACCAACTAATTTAGTGTTTAGGTTAAATTCTTTTGGCGACGAAGGTGTGCTACTTTCGCGTGTAGGTGATGATTCTCTTGGATCTGAAATATTACATAAAGTTGAAGAGTTAGGAATGTCTATTGAAAACATTCAAATTGATAATGTTTTTCCAACAGGTACAGTTGATATTAAAATTGATAACGATGGCCGTCCCGATTTTTTTATCAAAAGAGATGTGGCATTCGACCACATTGAATTTACCGCCGAAGCCTTAATGCTAGTTCGAAACGCGCGATGCTTAAGTTTTGGGACACTTGTTCAACGTTATGGTTTGTCAAAAAATACATTACGCGAATTAATTAAAGAAGCTCCAAATCCCATTAAATTTTTGGATTTAAAACTGAGGAACAATTGCTACAATAAAAACATTATTGAAACCAGCCTAAACCTGGCCAATATTTTGCGAGTAAAAGAGAATGAGTTGTTCAGTTTAAAAAGTGAATTAAGTTTATTTGAATTTGAATCAAAACTTATTGCTGCTGAACTTTTGAATCAATTTAATTTAGATATTATTTTGGTAACAAAAGGAAAAAATGGAGCTTTTGCTTTAGACAAAAACAACAATTATTTCGAAGATCCCGGATATAGTATAAAATTAGTGGATACTGTTGGGTCAGGAGTAGCATTTTCGGCTGGTTTTCTGCATTATTATCTTTCGGGAAAAGGGATTGGCGAGTCGCTTCAATTTGGAAATGCCGCCGGTGCTTTAACTGCAACAACCCATGGTGCCACTACCAAAATCTCAAAAAATTCCATTCTTGATTTGATAAAAAGCAGGGAAATTAACAAGTAATTATGTTGTCATTAAATCATATAATTTAAGGCTGTAAAATCAATTAGTAATTTTAAAAACTTTAGTTTATCGAGATTTACTTTTTACTAAAATGAATTTATTTAATTTACATTAACCACCACTATTCTTAGCAACCAACAACGATTTTCTATTATTCATTACTTTCCCTTTAAACAACATAAATTATTATTTAAATCGCCCTTGGCCATAGTCTCCAAAAAACAAATTAACTTTATAGCTTATCGGTTTATAAACTAAAAGAAACAGGATACCAAAGGATATGTATTCTTGTAATTATTCCTTTTTTTGTGCCGATTTTATAACAATTTCAAAAATAAAAAATGACATATAATAACTCATTATATTCCAATTTCCCGGCAAAAAAACGAATGTTGGAAAATTATACAAATCAAACTCAACAGGCTTTTGTTAATATTAACGGACATGTACATACACCACATTCCTTTAGTGCTTTTTCAGAGATTAGTCAAATTTTTGAAATGGCAACGGCCGAAAACATAAAAGCCGTTGGCATTAATGATTTTTATACCACCGATGGATACATCGAATTTGCGCAATTAGCAAAACAATACAAAATATACCCGCTTTTTAATATCGAATTTATGGCCTTACAACAGGATCTTCAAAAGGCCGGAATTAAAGTGAATGACCCTAATAATGCGGGACGTACCTATTTTAGTGGTAAAGGCTTAAGGTTTCCTGCTACTTTGAGTAAAAAAAATACTCAAAAAGTGGCTGCGCTTAAAAAAGAAAGCAACCTGCAAACATTTGAGATGGTTACAAAACTAAATAGTTTCCTGGAGGAAATTGGATCAGACTTACAATTTGATCCTACTATTTTAATGGAAAAATACGCCAAAAACCTTTTTCGAGAACGGCACATTGCCACAGCAATCAGGGAGGCCATTTCTGAAAAATTCACGTCCGTCGAAAAACAAAAAAATTTCTATACCCAATTATTTTCGGGAAAAGAATTAAAATCGGCACTAACCGATGTGGTAGGCATCGAAAATGAATTAAGGGGAAACCTTTTGAAAGCAGGGGGTACCGCTTATGTTGAGGAAGATCCCAAAGCTTTTTTATCGTTCGATGAAGTCAAGGAAATTATTATTGATGCCGGTGGAATCCCATGTTATCCGGTGCTTTTAGATGATCCTAAGGGCAATTTTACCGATTGGGAGAATAGTAAAGAACAACTCCTAAAAACACTTACTGACAACGATGTATATTCTATTGAGTTAATTCCAGGCAGAAATGACTTTTCTATTCTAAAAGAATTTGTCCTGTTTTTCCATAAAAATAATTTTGTTATTACGTTTGGTACAGAGCATAATACTCCGCAGCTTGATCCCATTAAAATTACTTGCCGAGGAGGTGTGCCGTTGGATGACGAATTACTTAATATTAATTACGAAGGAGCATCTATTATTGCTGCACACCAATATTTAGTTGCCAATGGCGAAGAAGGTTATTTAAAGGGAACCAAAGCAAAAATGGCCCAAAAGGAACAATTTATTGAATTAGGTAAAGCAGTCATTTCTGAATTTACAAAAAAATAAAAATCATGAACGAAGGATTGACACAATTAATAGAAATTTCGAGATATTATGGTAAACAAAAGGAGTTCGTTATCGCCGGTGGAGGTAATACATCATATAAAACTAACGAGCACTTGTATGTAAAAGCGAGTGGTACATCGCTGAGCATTATCGATGAAAATGGATTTTGTAAACTCGACCGTAATAAATTAAAAGAAATTCCCGAAAAGCAATTTTCAACCAATCCTTCAACACGGGAAGAAGAGGTTAAAACCATTTTGTTGAACAGCCGCATAAATCCTGAAACAGGTTTACGTCCATCGGTTGAAACATCCTTGCATGATTTGTTCAATTATAATTTTGTAGTGCATACGCATCCAACATTAGTGAATGGATTAATGAGTTGCAATAAGGCTGAAGAATTAACGGAAAAATTGTTTGGAGAAAAAGCTTTGTATATTCCTTACATCGACCCAGGGTACATTCTTTTTAAAGAAATCGAAAAACGAATGGGTATTTATACTCAAACATTTGGCAATCAACCTAAACTGGTTTTTATTCAGAACCATGGGATATTTGTTGCTGCCAATACAGTTGATGAAATTAAATCGCTTTATACATTCGTGTTTGATCAGATTGAAGCTGAATTATCCTCTCCGCCAATTATTGAATCAATCCCTGTTAATTCAAAAATTTCAGATGTACTACCGGCAATCCGAATGATTTTCTCGGATGATACGCTCAAAATAGCTACAGCCTTTAATAACACTCTTATTGCTGATGTTGTAAAAAACAACACAGGATTTAATAAAATTGCCAAACCTTATAATCCCGACCAAATAGTTTATTGTAAATCGGAGTATTTGTTTATTAAAAACACAACTACTTCTGAGTCAATAATTTCTGAAGTAAAAAATAAAAAAGCTGATTTTGAAAACCGGAATGGATTTCCCCCAAAATTAATATTTGTAAAAAACGAAGGTGTAATTGTTATTGAAGAATCAGCTTCGGCAGTCAAAGTTTTAAAAGATATTGTCAACGATTTTGTACAAATCAGCGTATTAGCTGAAAACTTTGGTGGCCCCCACCCTATGGAGCAGCAACAAATTGATTTTATCAATAGTTGGGAAGTGGAACATTACCGACGAAAAGTTGCGATGGCAAAAAATAAATTAGGAAAGATTGAAAATAAAATAATTATTGTAACAGGAGCGGCCCAAGGATTTGGAGCAGGCATTGCACAGTTGCTGTTCGATCAGGGAGCCAACATTGTTGTGGCCGACATGAATGAAAAAAAAGGAAAAGAATTTGCCAATGAATTAAACGCATTGGGTTCAAAAAACAAAGCTGTCTTTTTAAAAGTAAATGTGTCGGATGCATCTTCGGTTGAAAATTTGGTTCGTGAAACAGTCCTAGGTTTTGGTGGTTTAGATGTAATGATTTCAAATGCTGGTATATTACGCGCCGGAAGCCTCGAAGAAATGACTCCTGAAAACTTTGAGCTGATGACTAAAGTTAATTATACGGGTTATTTCCTTTGTGCAAAATATGCCAAACCAGTAATGAAATTACAGAGTGAATTTAAATCGGATTTTTATATGGATATCATTCAAATAAATTCTAAATCGGGTTTAAAAGGCAGCAATAAAAATTTCGCTTATGCAGGTGGGAAGTTTGGAGGAATCGGCCTAACACAATCGTTTGCCTTGGAGTTAATGCCTTATAATATTAAAGTCAATTCAGTATGCCCGGGCAACTTTTTTGATGGCCCATTGTGGAGTGATCCCAACACCGGATTGTTTGTGCAATATTTAAAAGCCGGCAAGGTTCCGGGAGCTAAAACAATAAACGATGTTAAAGCATTTTATGAAGCTCAGGTGCCTGCAGGCCGTGGGTGCACAGCCGAAGATGTGGTGAAAGCAATTTTTTACATCATCGATCAGGAATACGAAACAGGACAGGCGGTACCTGTTACCGGTGGGCAGAATATGTTGAATTAGTAATGAGTAGTTCGTAATTAGTAGTGAGTTTTGAGTCAAACTTTCATAAAGAATAATATTAAAATTACTCTTTACTCAAATCTCACTACTCAAATCTAAAATATGAAAACAAAAGCAGTTAGATTATACGGGAAGAGCGATTTAAGGCTCGAAGAATTTGAACTTCCAACAATAAAGGACGACGAGATATTAGCAAAGGTAGTTTCCGACAGTATTTGTATGTCGTCATACAAAGCTGCCACTCAGGGAACAGACCATAAACGTGTGCCGGATGATGTAGAAATGAATCCCATAATTATTGGACATGAGTTTAGTGGTGAAATTGTTGAAGTTGGTGCCAAATGGAAGAATAAATTTAAAGCAGGGCAAAAATATTCCATTCAACCTGCTATTTATTATAAGGATGGACCAGTTGGGATATTAAGTGCTCCCGGGTATTCCTACTCAAATGTTGGTGGCGATGCAACTTATGTTATTATTCCTAAGGACGTTCTTGATCAGGATTGTTTATTAGCATATGACGGGCCAGGTTTTTATCCTGCATCGCTTGCTGAGCCATTGTCGTGTGTGATTGGTGCCATGCATGCTAATTACCATACTACACCAGGGTCGTACATTCATAACATGGAAATAAAACAAGGTGGTAAAATGGCGATTTTAGCCGGAGTTGGGCCCATGGGGCTAGCAGCCATTAACTATGTTATAAATCGCCAGGACATTAAACCATCGCTAATGGTAGTGACTGATATTGCTCAGGACAGACTCGATAGAGCTGCTGAAATATTCCCTCCTTCAAAAGCAAAAGAAAATGGCATTGAGTTAATTTACATGAATACAGGTATTTGTGCCGATCCAGTTGTTGAATTAAAACAATTAACCAATGGTGAAGGATACGATGATGTATTTGTTTTTGCCCCTGTTCCTCAGGTTATTGAGCAGGGAGATGCTATTCTGGGTAACGATGGTTGCCTGAACTTTTTTGCAGGCCCGAGCAATCCTGAATTTGAAGCCAAAATGAATTTTTACAATGTGCATTATGCAGCAACACATATTGTTGGCACCTCTGGCGGAAATAATGATGATATGGTTGAAGCATTGGATTGTATGGAGAAAGGGCTTGATCCAGCAGGATTGGTAACACACATTGGAGGTTTAAATACTGTAATTGATACAACCCTTAACCTACCTCAAATTCCGGGAGGGAAAAAGTTAATTTATACACACACAAACCTACCTTTAACATCAATTGACGATTTTAAAAAGCTAGGCGAAAAAGATCCGTTTTTTGCAGAATTGGCTAAAATGGTGGCTAAAACAAAAGGGCTCTGGAATGTTGAAGCTGAAGATTATTTGTTAAAAAATGCACCTAAGATATAGATTACTCTATAAATTATTTCAAAAGATATTCAATCCGGTTCAACAGTGAGCCGGATTTTTTGTTTTACTAAAATGTGATAAATGTACTTTTCATTAGAAATTGATATTAGTATATTGGCCATGCCGAAACAAAATACATTTTGGTAAGCATTTCTCACTTTAGTATTTTATAAAACTTAATTATATGTTAAAAATTCGAAAAACAGTAATTGCATTTTTATTTATTGTCGGGATGGCAATCAATATTCAAGCAGTAAACGATTCAAAATTATTACGGTTTCCTGATATCAATAATGATTTGGTTGCATTTGTTTATGCAGGTGATATTTGGACGGTGAGTTCAGCAGGCGGTGATGCCAAACGTTTAACATCGCACGAAGGAATGGAGTTGTTTCCAAAAATTTCACCTGATGGTAATTTGATTGCCTTTTCTGCAGAGTACTCCGGAACACGCCAGGTGTTTATAATTCCTTCAGAAGGAGGGTCACCAAAACAATTAACATATTATAATTCAATTGGGCTTATGCCTCCACGTGGTGGTTTTGATAATGTTGTCCTGGATTGGACTCCTGACAGTAAAAATATTCTATTCAGGGGCAATAGAACTGAATTTGGACAACGTAACGGGAAATATTTTACAGTGAGTATTGATGGGGAAGTAAATCCGTTACAAATTGTAAATGGTGGGTTTGCTGCTTTTTCGCCCGATGCACAAAAAATATGTTTTACTCCTGTATCAAGGGAATTCAGGACCTGGAAACGCTACAAAGGAGGGCGAGCAACTGAGTTGTGGATTTATGACCTTAAAAAAGACAGTTCTGAAAAAATGTCCAATTTTGTTGGTTCTGACCAATGGCCAGTATGGAGTGGCGATAAAATATTTTTTGCTTCGGATAGAGACCTTAAATTTAATATCTACAGCTACGATACCAATTCAAAAGAAATTAAACAAATAACTCATTTTACCGATTACGACGTTATGTGGCCATCGGGCGAAAACGGGCAATTGGTTTTTGAAAATGGCGGTAACTTGTTTAAAACAAACCTTAAAAATGGCGAAACAGAAAAAATAAGTGTAAACATTCATTTTGATAATCCGAACCTGGTTTCGTACTATAAAAATGTCAAATCGAATATTCACAGCTTCACAATTTCTCCAACAGGGAAACGTGCATTATTTGATGCCCGTGGTGATGTCTTTTCGGTGCCTGCTGAAAATGGCATCACTGAAAATCTGACACAAACACAAGGAATAAGGGAGATTTATCCCAGCTGGTCACCAAATGGCAAAAACATTGCTTATTATTCCGATGCTACCGGCGAATATGAAATTTACCTTCTGGAAAATAAAAAAGGAGCCAAACCTCAACAAATCACTTCGGGTTCATCAGCCTGGATATACGATAACGAGTGGTCGCCTGATAGTAAGTACCTACTCTACTCCGACCGAACTCTAAACCTTAAATTAGTAAATATTGAGTCAAAAAAAGAAACAGTAGTTAGTCATGCAGTTGCCAACGAAATTAGGGACTATTCTTTTTCTCCCGATTCAAAATGGATTATTTATTCAAAGGAAGCAGATAATGGGCAACCTGCTGTTTGGGCATATAATATTCCTGAAAGTAAAAATTATCAGTTAACCGAAAATACTTTTAATGACTATTCTCCTGTTTTTTCGGCCGATGGAAATTATATCTTTTTCCTTTCGGACCGTGATTTTAACATCGATTTTTCAAGTTTCGAATTTAATTATGTGTATAACAAGTCAACTCGGATTTATGCAATGATCCTTCAGGAGAAAGGGCCAAAATTAATTAAAGATAAAAATGATGTGGAGCCGATTGCTGAAGAAAAAGAAAGTTCAGACAAAGAAAAAAAGGACTCTAAAGATCCGGATAAAAAGGAAAAAAAGGATGATTCTATTGAAGTTAAAATTGATTTTGATGGTTTGACAAACCGAATTGTTGCCCTACCCGGAAAACCGGGCGATTACAGGAATTTAAGCGCTGTAAAAGATGGGCTGTTATTTATTTCAGAAGGGAAACTTCAGAAATATTCTATTTCGGATGAAAAAGTAGAAGAAATCCTTGATAAAGTATCGCAAGTCCTGGTTTCGGCCGATAAAAAAACAATGCTTTACAGGTCGGGAAGGGATTATGGCATAACTACTATTAAACCCGGTATAAAACCCGAAACGGGGAAATTAAACCTCGATGATATGGAAATGAAAATCGACCCAGAAAAAGAATGGGCTCAGATATACAACGATGGCTGGCGGATTTACCGCGATTATTTTTATGTGAGCAATTTACACGGTGTTGATTGGAAAAAAGTGAAAGATAATTATGGTAAACTTATGCCTTATGTTGGCCATCGTGCCGACCTCGATTATATTTTAAGCGAAATGGTTTCGGAATCAAATACAGGGCATTCGTATGTAAACTGGGGTGATTTTAAAAAAACAAAACGGGTTGAAGGTGGATTGTTAGGTGCAAATCTGGAAAGAGACTCAAAAACAGGACGGTATAAAATTGTCAAAATATTTAAAGGCGAAAACTGGAATAAATCCCGCCGTTCACCATTAACTGAACAGGGAGTTGATGTTATAGAAGGTGATTTTTTGATCAGCATTAACGGACATAATATTACGGCTGATCAGAATCCATACCAATTCCTTGAAAACAACAACGGAAAACTAGTTGAAATTGGAGTTTCTTCAAAACCAGGAACGGCAGAAATAAGAACATCGCTTATTAAACCAATATTAAGCGAACAAGAATTGATGTATCTTGATTGGGTAAATAGCCGCCGTGCATTAGTTGACAAATTATCGGGTGGTAAAATTGGTTACATTCATGTACCTAATACAGCCATCGAAGGAAATAGGGAATTGTATCGGGGAATGTATGCCTATCACAACAAAGAAGCTTTAATTATCGACGACCGCTATAATGGTGGCGGTTTTATTCCTGATGTTATGGCTGATTTGCTCGACCGCAAAACATTAAGTTACTGGAACCGTAATGGATTAACACCTATGAAAACTCCGGGGATTGCCCACGATGGCCCTAAAGTGATGCTTATAAACGGTTTTTCATCGTCGGGTGGCGATGCTTTCCCATATTATTTCAGGAAAAAAGGTTTGGGACAATTAATTGGTACACGCACATGGGGTGGACTGGTTGGTATTTCGGGCAACGCTACATTGGTTGATGGTGGAAGTATTTCGGTACCACGTTTTGGTGTGTTTGACGAAAACAGCGAATGGATTGTTGAAGGTATCGGCGTATATCCGGATATTGAAGTTGTTGACCGCCCCGAACAATTGGCAAAAGGTATTGATCCGGGAATCGAAAAAGCTGTTGATGTTTTAATGGAACAACTAAAAGCCAACCCGGTAAAAAAAGTAAAAACACCAACTGATCCGAACCGTTCAAAATGGATTGAAAAAGATATTAAATAAAAAAGTATCAATTCTAAGAGCCCGCATTTTAATGGATGCGGGCTTTTTTTTAAACTAAAAACTGGAACAAATCGCGTTTTTCGTTAAGGTATTCGTAAACAAAACCATTTTCCTCCATGCGTTGGATAAGCCCAAAATAATCTTCTTTTTTCAGGACTTCGATACCAATAACTGCAGGCCCTTTTTCGCGGTTATTTTTTTTTGAATATTCAAAATGTGTCACATCATCGGTAGGGCCCAGTACAACATCTACAAAAGTGCGTAATGCCCCGGCCCGTTGTGGAAACCTGACAATAAAATAATGTTTTAATCCTTCGTACAATAACGACCGCTCTTTTATCTCCTCGGTGCGGGTAATGTCGTTATTACTACCGCTGACAATACACACCACATTTTTGCCTTTAATTTTTTCTTTGTAAAAGTCGAGTGCGGCAATCGATAATGCACCTGCCGGTTCAATAACAATGGCATCCTGATTGTATAGTTCAAGAATTTTTGTGCAAACACTGCCTTCAGGCACCAAAATCATATCATCAATAACTTCCCTGCAAATTTCAAAAGTAGTTTCTCCAACTTTTTGAACTGCAGCACCGTCAATAAATTTATCGATTTTGTCCAAAGGAATTACTTTTCCGGCTTCCAGTGATTTCTGCATGGATGGGGCCCCCAAAGGTTCAACGCCAATAATTTTAGTTTGTGGGCTCATTTGTTTAAAGTAAGCTCCAACACCAGCTGCAAGCCCACCACCTCCAACAGGGATAAATAAATAGTCAATATTTTCTGTGGTATCCTGAAGTATTTCCAATCCAACCGTAGCTTGCCCTTCAATAATTTGTTCATCGTCGAAAGGGTGGATAAATGCCATGCCTGTTTTTTGGCAATCGGTCATGGCTGCATTATGGGCATCGTCGTAGGTATCACCAATCAGCAGCACTTCGACAAACTCTTTCCCAAACATTTTTACCTGCTTAATTTTTTGTTTAGGAGTAGTAGCCGGCATATAAATTTTCCCTTTGATACCCAATTTCCGGCATGAAAAAGCCACACCCTGTGCATGGTTTCCAGCACTGGCACAAACTACTCCTGCTTTTAATTCGTTTAAACTCAACTGTGAAATTTTATTAAAAGCTCCTCGTAATTTATATGACCTCACAACCTGAAGATCTTCCCTTTTTAATAAAATATTTGCTTCAAATTTATCAGAAAGATTGAGGTTTTGCTGAAGAGGAGTATTTATGATAATGCTTTGGATGTTTATTTTAGCTTTTGTAATGTTCTGTAATTGTGGAAAATAAGTCATTCTGAACGAGTTTTAAATCTTGTCCAAAGGTAAAAAAGTTAACCGAATGTTTTTGTATGAATGCAATTGATCTGCTAAAGAATAAAGTATAATGATAATTATAGTGTTTTAAGCAAGGTTCTTAATTAACCAATTTTAGCAAATAATGATTTTGATAGTGTTGGTTTCGTGTTTTAGGATTTAAAAAATTTACTGATTGTTTAGTGATTCCACGGAATGGGAAGGGGCCATATTCTATTACCTTTTGGCCGTTCCTTTTAATTTCATTTAATCCATATTCATCAGTATATACCCAGGTATTATTTTCCCCAATTATTTCAGGAAGGTTTTTAGTATCCTGAACCCATGTGCCATAATTTTTGGCATAAAAAAATAAACTCCAGTAACGTAACCTGTACGAATAAAGTTTATCGGTATTATCGGCATATTCGTTAAAAAAATGAGCCACTCTAATTGAACTATGATTGTTTGTCATTGGAGGTAAAATACTGGTATTAAAACTTACCATAAAAAAAGCAAAGGCTGTTAGTAATAACACAACCTGTTTATGCAGGTTTTTATATGTAATAAGCACAAATACACAAATACACAAAGCACAAAATGCCATCAGCCAAAACCACCACCTTGTCTCTGGAAAAATATAAATCGTAAAAAGCAAAACAGCAGGCCAAACAATTATAGTAAGTGAATAATTAAAAATAGTCACTGCTTTTTTTGTTCGTTTATACAGTTGTCCATTAAAAATAATTAAAGCCCATTTGGCTGCTAAAATCATTGCCAGGGGGATTATTACCATAAGGTAATGAGGATTTTTTTGTTTCGCAATGGTTATAACAATAAAATAAAGTACGATGGCTCCAAGCGTATAATATTCTGTAGTAGCTTTAGTCTTTTCGTTCCTGAAAAGTTTTAAAATCAGATCCCGAAATTCAAAAAATATTCCGGCTATTATAAAACCCGACCAGGGAGCCATTGTTAAAATAGAATTGTGAAAATAAAACAACAGATCGGTATTATTACCCTGCAATGAACCGGTAATCCTACCCATGTTATTGGTCCAGAAGAAAAATTTTATCCCTTCGAATCCAAACTGATTAAACAATCCAATTAAAGCAGGAGAAATAATCGCTGTTAAAATTAAAACAGCAGGCAGCATTCGGAAATGAAATATTTCGTTGTATTTTTTATGAAAAACCAGATGGGTTGCAACAGCAAAAACCGGGATCATTAAACCAATCGGTCCTTTTGAGAGCATTGCAAGCCCAGTTGCAATTACTCCTAACAAGAAGTGGTAATGTATTTTCGTTTTAAAAAATGCGGCAAATTGCCAAATAGCCCAAATTACATTGGCAGCCAAAATAGTATCGGCATGAATATCATTGTGGAAGTGAAAGTAAGCAATACATGTAGCCCAAAAAAAAGCAGCCAATTGGCCAACCTTTTTTGTATATAATAAAGCCCCCAATTTATACGTTGAATAAATACCTATAAACGAATATAAAATTACCGGCAGCTTAAATGAAATGGTTGATACACCAAATAGATGAAAAGACAAAGCTCCCAGCCAAAACAATAATGGAGGTTTTTGGTCGTATGGGGCTCCAGCTATAGAAAGATTAATCCATTTGCCACTATCATAAATCTCGCGGCTTATTTGGGCATACTTGGCAGCATTAATTACCAATGGGACTAGCAAACCCGTAAGGTTTACGATAATATATACAACTATAGTAAAGTATAAAAACCGCCAGTTAAATTGCATTGGAAATATTTAAGCCATAAATATACATATTTGAATTTTATATAGAAATTAGCTTCCTGTCAGAAAAAATTCATGTTTGTTTTTAATAAAAATTCGAGTAAATTTAATTGTTTTCAGTTACTTAAAATTTAGATATGAAGCATTTTATTTTATTTCTAATTATATCTGTTTTGCTCATAGGATGTCAGAAAAAACAAACTGAACATTCACTTGAAGTGGCTTCGGCTGATGCAGAACTGATGCCTGCAGTTAGGTATTCTGCAATGAAACAACCAATTTCGAATGGCGAAAAAATTCAAGCCGAGATAAATAAGAAAAAAATTATCAAGGATGGAAGAATCGGATTAAAGGTTAAAAATCTGGAACAAACAAAACACCACATTGATACTCTGGTAAATCTTTTTGAAGGGTACTATGCCAATGAATCATTTAATAATTCAGACCAGGAATCAACATACAATTTAACAATACGTATTCCTTCAACCAGTTTTGAAAAATTTGTTGATGGTATTAATCCTGGAAAAGGTGAATTGCTTTACAAAAATATTGATGCCCGTGATGTAACCGAACAATTTATGGATTTGGAAAACCGGTTGGCTTCCAAAAAGAATTACCTTAATCGGTACAATGAACTGTTAGCGAAAGCAAAATCGGTGAAGGATATTCTTGAAATAGAAGAAAAAATACGAATCATTCAGGAAGAATTGGAGAGTGTTACTGGCCGTTTAAAATATTTATCGGACCAGGTAAACTACTCAACCATAAATTTAATGATTGTTACCAAAAAAGAGTTTGAATTTCAACCAAAAGAGAGGGATAACTTTTTTGAAAGAATAAAAGAATCGGTAATAAAAGGATGGTTTGGTTTTATTGATGTTTTTCTATTCTTGTTTCGACTATGGCCACTATGGATATTATTGTTCGGACTATATTTTATTTTGCATAAATTTCGCAAACGAAAAAAATTTCAAAAATGATAATCAAATACAAACTGGATAAATCATTTGGCCCGGTAGCTTCGTTTGCCGGAATAGTTTTATTTATTGCCGGATTACTGATGGTTTATTTTTCTCTTTTAGGATTGATTTTAATAGCCCTGGGGGCATTTATTGGTTTCACTTTTACATGTTCAATTATTGATATAAAAAATAAAAAAGTCCGTTTTTTGAATGTTCTTTTTGGATTTATTCCCACCGGGGAATGGATACAAATTTCTGACAGAATGAAACTGCAAATTAAAAAATCAAAAAAAGTATACCGCACTTATAGCCGGGGCAATCGAACTTTAGATAGCGATTATTCCGATTATCGAATTATCATTATAAATTCAAATGGAAAACAAATAATGGAACTGGCAAAATTTGATTCAAAAGACAAAGCTCAAATTGAATTAAATGAAATTCAAAATCAACTATTTCAACAAAACTAAACAATGGTTTTTCGAACTGTTAATTTTTTAATTTTAAGCCATGAAAATTACTCAGCGTAAAAAGCATTGGGAAAACATTTTTGCTACAAAAGATACATCAAAAGTAAGTTGGCACCAGCAGGTACCTGAAACTTCACTTTTATTGATTGAGAAAGTGCAATTCAAAAAAAATGCAAAAATTATTGAGGTTGGTTGTGGCGATAGTTATTTGCCTGATGAATTAATTAAACTAGGTTATACTGATATTACGCTTGTTGATATTTCGTTAACAGCGCTTGAAAAAATTAGAACCCGATTAGGCGAAAAAAGTACCAATATCACATTTATTGAAGCTGATGTAGCCAATTTTCATCCACCTCAAAAATACCACCTTTGGCACGACCGGGCAGTTTTTCATTTTCTAACTGAAAAAAAAGAAATCGAAAACTATATTCAGACCATATCTAATTATATAATGGAGGATGGCTGCCTGATTTTAGGGACTTTTTCGGATAATGGGCCCGGCCAGTGCAGCGGACTGAACATCAAACAATATTCGGAAAAAGAAATGATTGATATGCTAAAAACGTATTTTCGGAAAATTGAATGTTTTACCGAAAATCATAAAACACCCTCGGGAGGAAGCCAAAATTTCCTTTTCTGTACTTTCCGAAAGATGTAACATTAACAAGCAAAATCTATTTTATTATATTTATGCATTAAATCAATACCAACTAAATCAATTATCATGAAAAAATTAATTTTATCAGTTTTTTTATTGGCAGTTACGCTTATTGCCACCAGTAAAATTACACCATCGCCCGATGAATTTGCAAATAAAACCATTTCAATCGGGGTAGTTGTTGCCGACCTTGAAAAATCAATCGATTTTTATACGAATGTTATTGGAATGACCAAAACCGGAGGTTTTACTGCTGACGAAGATTTTTCAAAACGGGCTGGGCTAAATGAAGGGATCGCAATTAACGTAACGGTATTAAAATTGGAAGACAGTGAACAATCAAACGAATGGAAGCTGATGAGTTTTAACCGGAAACCTACCCATCCGAAACAAAATTATATGACTGACGACAATGGAATACAGTACGTTACCATTTTTGTAAAATCGATGAAACCTATACTTGAACGGATAAACAAACACAATGTAAAAATTCTGAGCGAAAAAGGTTTAAAAGTTGGCGATGGCAGGTCGTTTGTTTTAATTCAGGATCCTGATGGAACATTTATTGAACTTATCGGGGGCGAATAAAACACATTATTCATCAAAAATATTAAAAACCGGAAGCCTCAATAAATATAAGCCTTCCGGTCTTTTTTATTCAGATCAGCTTGTAAATCATTAAACTACCATCAACTTTACAAGCCTGCAAAACATTTTTTACTCTAATCAAGCTATTTTAATTCATTTTTTGTAATTTCGAACAGAACAAATTATTATTCGAATCGTTATAGGTTATAATAACAAAACTATCTCGGAATGAAAAAACAGGAAGCCGACTACAGGAACTTATCTATTGGAGAAGAAATATTTAACAGCATCACACATGGTATTGGAGCGCTCTTAAGTATTGCAGCCCTTGTTTTACTGATTGTTTTTGCAGCAACAAAAGGCAATGCCTGGCATGTTGTTAGTTTTACAATTTTTGGGACAACGTTAGTGCTCTTATACACCTCTTCGACATTGTACCACAGTTTTACTAAAATAAAAGTTAAAAACCTATTTGCCCGTTTCGACCATGCGGCCATATTTTTATTAATTGCTGGCACCTACACACCCTTCTTATTAACAACAATTCGAGGAACACAGGGTTGGATACTTTTTGGAATTATCTGGGGGCTTGCTATAGCAGGCATTGTTATCCGCTCGATTTATTTAACCCGTTTTCGAAAAATAATGGTAGTTATATATGTCCTTATGGGCTGGATGTTTGTATTTGCAGGGAGTTCAATTATTAAAAGCCTTCCGGTTTCGAGTATTATCTTTTTATTTGTTGGCGGAATCAGCTATACTGTAGGTGTAATTTTTTATGTCTGGCGGAAATTGCCTTACGGTCATGGTATATGGCATTTGTTTGTTTTAGGTGGCAGTATTATGCATTTTTTCTCAGTATTATACAGCTTATAATTTTCCCATAAAAAATTAATAACAGCTTTCTTTTCTACAAATATATTACTGATATTTTATTGACTCCCTTCAAATTGTTTCATGTTTAATTCTTTTATTCAAAAGTAAGTTTCTAATTTAAATTTACTATTTTGTAATCGCTGATTTATAGGGAAAGAATGAGAAGATGTTTTTTATTACTTTTTTTTCTGGGAATATTTTTTTTTGATGGGAATTCTCAGAATGAGAGTTTCAGATTTAACCGGTTGTCCGACAATACAAATTTATCGCAAAGTTGGGTCCGGTGTTTTTATCAGGATGATACAGGTTTTATTTGGGTTGGGACATCAAATGGACTAAACCGCTTTGACGGACTTGAGTTTAAAAAATTATTTGGAAATTCAGATAATGAAATAAATTTTGGGAATACAGCCGTCAACTCGCTCATAAAAAAAAACACTAATGAATTTTGGATAGCCACAGACGTGGGTGCATATTATTATAATTATATTGAAGAAACATTACATTCATATTCGGAAGCTGGCCAATTACCTGTATTGGTAATTTTCGAAGATTCAGCCCATAATACATGGTTCGGTTCAAGTGCAGGTTTATACAAAAAAAATCCAACCCAAAATAAGATTATTAAATATACGCACCAGTTGGGTAATCCCTCAGGGATTAGTAGTAATTACATTAATACATTATTTGAAGATTCGAACCATCATATTTGGATTGGGACAAAACAAGGATTGTTGTTGTACAATAAAACATCAGATTCATTTAAACGGTATCTCCTTCCTGGTGAAAAGGATGATAGTTCATCCCGGGATATTCTGACAATATGTGAAGATAAAAACCAGAGGATGTGGTTTGGAACTGCTCAAAATGGCATATTTGTGGCCGAAAACTCAATTGTTGATGCGATTAACCCTTCCTATCGTAAAATTGCAGATGGCCAGGTTGTTGATTTGCTCATTGACAGAAGGAATAATTTGTGGATTGGGCACGGTTCAGGCGAAGGGCTTGAAATCATCTCACTTGATAACATATCCACAACCGATGATTTTAAAACCACTCACCTTAAAAAAATCCCTGACGACCCTACAAGCCTGAGCGATAATTCAATCTATACTATTTTTGAAGATAAAACAGGCGATATCTGGATTGGAACTTTTGGAAGTGTTATTAATTATTATAGCGCACGATCCAAACAATTTAGGGTAGTTGAAGAAAGTTTTTCGCAGAATCAATCAATCAGGAATAATCTTGTTAATGTTTTTCTGGAAGAAGAAGAATATTTATGGATAGGTACTGAAGGAGGTTTAGACAGGTACAATAAAATCACAGGGCAATACAGCCACTTTGAATATGACAGTAATAATCCCAAGAGCCTTGCCGCCAATCCAATTTTTGCTTTGCTTAAAGATAGCAGGGGCAATCTTTGGGTGGGGACCTGGGCAGGAGGACTCAATTTATTCGATTATCAAACCGAAACATTTAAGCGTTTTTTGCCCGATGGAACACCTGGCGCATTAAGTAATGCCAATGTTTTTTCAATTTTTGAAGACAGTCGCCAAAATTTGTGGATTGGAACCATTGGTGGAGGCCTTAACCTGTACAACTATACTACCGGGCTTTTTTCTCATTACATGCATGACCCAAATGATCCGCAAAGTATAAACGCCAATGAGATTGATCATATTCATGAATCAAGTGATGGGAAATTATATATTTCGGCTTACCGTGCACTTGAAGAATTCGATTATCAAAACAATAACTTTAAACACATCTTTCAATACAATTCTGGTGAATCAAAAAATAAAAATACATCTATCATTTCAAGTTTTGAAGACAGTAATAATAACATCTGGATTGCAACTAACAATGGGCTCGATGTCATTGATAACTCCAATCGTTTAAAAGCGCATTATTCCACTAAAGACGGATTGCCCGACAATACTATTCAAGCAATTCTTGAAGATAATATTGGAAACCTTTGGATTGGCACCAATAAAGGTTTATCGCGGTTTATAGATGGAATATATTTGCCAGCTGATCCTGTTTTTAACAATTTTTTGATCTACGATGGTTTATCAGGAAACGAATTTAAAAAACGGTCGGCCTATAAAAATAAAGACGGATTATTTTATTTTGGTACTTCAAAAGGGTATACTCAATTTTATCCCAACAGTATTAATTTTAATTCTATTAAACCACCGGTTGTTATTACCGATGTACTTGTCCTAGAAAAATCAGACAAAAAAAAAGGCAGAAAACAATATAAACAAATTGATGGTAATTTAAATCATATAGCTGAAATTGAATTACCATACCATAACTCTGATTTTATAATAAATTATGCCGCACTAAACTATCTTAATCCTAAAAAGAACCAATATCAGTTTAAACTTGACGGATACGATAATGATTGGAAATTGGTAGAGAATCAACAATCAGCCACCTACACCAATATTTCTCCGGGCGAATATACATTTATGGTTCAGGGAACAAACAATGATGGGGTATGGAGTTCTTCAATCAAAAGTTTAAAAATCATCATTCATCCACCATGGTGGGATACAATTATCTTTAAACTGATTTTGATATTAATTGTCATTCTTTCAGTCTATTTTATTTTCCGTTTTAGGCTGGCAATAGTAAAAAAACAAAAAGTATTACTTCAACTTAAAGTTGACGAACGAACTTGTGAATTATCTGAAAAGAATATTCTTCTAAAAAACAATCAGGAAAAGATAGCCACTCAAAATAAAGAACTTTCCAACCACCGAAATCATCTTGAACAATTAGTAAAAAACAGGACTGCTGAATTAGAAAAAGCAAAATTAAAAGCTGAAGATTCTGACCGGTTAAAATCAGCTTTCCTGGCAAATATGAGCCATGAAATCAGGACACCATTAAATGCCATCGTAGGGTTTTCCTCATTGCTAAAAGAAAAATCAATAACTGAAGAAGATCAGGATATGTATATCAATATTATTGATAATAATAGTGAATCATTAATGGTCCTCATAAACGACATTCTTGACATATCGCTTATCGATGCCAACCAATTAAAATTAAATAGCGGTCTTTTTAATGCCCACTCCATTCTATCAGAAATCGAGAGCACTTTTAAGCTTAAAAACACCAAACAATTAGAAATTAAATTTGTAAATAATAATGAAACAAAGGGACTATTTCTTTATAATGATTCTGTCAGATTTAGTCAGGTAATTAACAACCTAATAAGCAATGCTTATAAATATACTGATCAGGGGAGTATCAGATTTGGGTATAAAATTATAAATAACAAAGTCCGTTTTTTTGTGTCTGATTCCGGAATTGGCATCGAAAAAGAGGACCAGCAAAATATTTTTAACCATTTCTATAAAATTGAAACTGAAAATAACAAACTATACCGAGGAGTTGGGATTGGCCTCTCAATTACTAAAAAATTAGTTGAAATGATGGGGGGAAAAATTCAACTTGAATCAGAAATAAATGTCGGTTCAACTTTCTTTTTTGACCTTGTTTTTAAAGAAATCCCTGATAAAATCAACTCAAAAAAAGAACCAAAATCACACCTCAACCACAACTTCGAGGGTTTAACTGTATTAGTGGCCGAAGATGAACCCACGAACTACAAACTCCTGGAAAAAATCCTACAAATGACAGGTGCAAAGGTAGTATGGGCTCAAAATGGGCAAGAAGCTGTTGATTATATATTAAATTATCCCGATTCAACAGATATAATCGTCCTAATGGATATAAAAATGCCAGTTCTTAACGGCTACCAGGCCAATCGGATAATAAAAGAGACTAATCCTACTATTCCGGTTATCGCATTAACGGCATATGCCAATGCTGAAG
This sequence comes from Prolixibacteraceae bacterium, assembly GCA_963666575.2. GTDB lineage: Bacteria > Bacteroidota > Bacteroidia > Bacteroidales > Prolixibacteraceae > JABMQB01. The sequence goes on along the minus strand of CAXXYG010000012.1, from coordinate 10,024 downwards.
ATAAACAAACAATTAAAGAAGAAAATTTTGATGACTACATAGTGAAACCATTAAATGCAGTTAATCTATTAAAATCAATTGAACAATTAAGAAAAAAACGACCATAAAAAATTGGCTCATTTGCAACACCAACAGATTATTTTTTTTGAAAAAATAATAAACTTCATTTACAGAAAATACTTACAGCAGCTTTATTGTAAAGCCCGAGAAAAGAATCTTCAAACAAACTTCGATTTTGCCATATTTTATTAAAAATTAAACAAATACCTGATACTTAAAATACCCAAGCTAACAGCCAAAGAATTAGGAATTATGTATCTTCTCAGAGCTATTAATTTATTTCCTTAATTTACCTATTCCTGTTTTACCATTAATTCCAGCACATTATCAATATAGTTAAGTGCTCTATATTCATATCAATTCCCGGCTTTTAGTAAAAAAGAGACGTTATTATTTTATTTGCCAAGAATAATTATCTTTATTAAAAACAATAAATAGAAGGAAATATTTGAACATTATAAACTAGATATTGAAATAGTTAATTGCTTAGTTTATGGAGAAACAACAAGATTTATTTGAAAAAAAAATATTAAAACAAACTTGTGCATTGTTGATTTTAATTTCTCTTGTTGGAATAGTTATTAATATAGTCCTAAAACTCGACTTTAAACCAACTTTAATACTCATTGCCCTTGCTATTTTTAGCGCTATAAACCTTTGGTTTTTAATCCACAACAAATATTTCAAATTTACCAGGCTTTTTCTCAGTGGATTATTGATTCTAATAATAAATTCGGCTTGGTATTATAACTATACATCACAAGGGCCAATTTTAGGGACTTTTATTATCCTCACTATATTTATTGTTTTTATTTGGCCCCGAAAAACAGCTTTATTCTTTAATATTTTTATCCTTATAAATGTTGCAACATTATTCTTCATTGATTCTCATTTTTCTGAATTTCTTATCAAATATCCATCTGAAAATGCACGGATAAATGATACTTATTTTGGAACCCTTATGGTGATAATTTTGGCACTTTTTTTTAGTTATTTTGCCAAATCAAGTTATTTAAAAAAATATGAAGAAGCTAAAAAATCGGACGAATTAAAAACAGCTTTTCTCCGAAACATGTCACACGAATTCCGCACACCTTTAAATGCTATCATTGGATTTTCTGAACTCATCAATGAAAAATTATCTGCCAAAGAAACGGCTGAATTTGCTAATATTATTAAATCAAGCGGGAATCATCTTTTAACGATAGTTGAAGATTTATTTGATATCACACTTATTGAATCAGGCGAATTAAAAATTTTAAAAGAAGAGGTCCAATTACTCGATTTATTGCATGATGTCCAAAAAATATTTATAAACGAACAGCAAAAAACGAACAAAAACACAATTAAATTAAATTTGATAATTCCTCCTCAGGTAAAAGATATACAGCTAAATACCGATCCTTCAAGACTCAAACAAATCATCATCAATCTTATTAAAAATGCATTAAAATTTACCGATACCGGATACATTAATTATGGATTCGACATTGAATCAAATAATGGAAAATCACACATTAAATTTTTTGTAGAAGACACAGGCATTGGAATTTCTGAGCAGAATATTGAATTTATCTTTGATGTTTTTAAACAAATTGAAAATTCAAGCACACGAAATATTAGCGGAGCAGGCATCGGTTTGTCTATTTCCAAACAATTAACAGAATTATTAGGTGGTAAAATATGGGTCGAATCAAAAGAAGGAAAAGGCAGTATCTTTTATTTTACAATCCCATATTCCGGAACTTTTGATGCAAAAAAAAGAACTACCTATAATTATAATACAGAATTAGAGATAATTGAAAATAAAGAACCTAAAAAAATATTAATATTGATTGTTGAAGACGATGAACCAAGTTATAAGTTTCTGGAAATCACTCTAAAAAAATCAGGGTTTGATTCTATTTGGGCAAAAAACGGCGAAGAATCCGTTCAATTTTGTACTACAAACAAATCCATTGATTTGGTATTAATGGATATTCAATTGCCCATAATGAGTGGATTTGAAGCGACAAAAAAAATAAAAAAATTCTGCCCCACACTTCCTATTATTGCTCAAACAGCCTTTGCTGTTTCAGGAGACAGGGAAAAATCAATCGAAGCAGGTTGTGTCGATTATATCTCTAAACCTATAAAACAAGATATCCTATTATCGAAAATAAAAATCCATCTTAATATCAGGCATTAAACCACTAACCTATACCTTTTACAACCTACTTTTACTTTCATTTTAAATTAAACTTAACAGGTACCTCGTTGTTACAATGGTATCTAAAAAATTATTACTACATGAAAATTCTGATTATTGGAGGAAACGGTACCATTGGTAAAAAAGTGGCAGCTTCCTTATCTCAAAAACACCAAACAATTATAGCAAGCCGAACAAAAGGTGACGTTCTGGTCGATATCACTGATTCAAATTCCATAAAAAAGATGTTCGAAAAAACAGGAAATGTTGATGCTGTGGTTTGTATTGCAGGTGCTGTAAAATGGGCTCCTTTTAATGATTTATCAGAAGAAGATTTTTACATTGGCATACAAAGTAAAATGATGGGTCAGGTAAATTTAACAAGGATTGGCCGTCATTATATCAATACAGGCGGCTCTATTTCTCTAACTACAGGAATCCTCGCCGACGACCCGGTTAATATGACTACAGGAGCGGCACTTGTGAATGGTGGCCTTAATAGTTTTGTAAAAGCGGCTGCTATGGAAATTGGAAATTCAATTCGTGTTAATGCGGTTTCACCTGGACTGGTAGAAGATTCGGTTTCTAAATTCGGCAACCTGTTTCCCGGGCATAACCCTGTAGCAATGAACAAAGTTGTAAATGGCTACCTTAAAAGCGTGGAAGGGAAACTCTCCGGAGAAGTAATCCGAATTTATTAAAAAAGGGCTATCCTTCAACCAATACTGCAGAGTTAATTAGTTCTCCTTCGAGTGAAAAATCGGTAGATGAAGTGATTTTTACCTCCACAAACTGCCCAATCAGGTTTTGATTAGAATTCGCAAATCTTACAATTAACTTTCCTTCGGTAAGGGCAGTCAGGTAGCCTTCCTTACGGTCGGTTGACCTGACAAGTACTTTAAAAGTTTTACCTACCATTCGGGCATTGTATTGGCGGTTATGCTTTTTTAATTCTTCGGTTAAAAAATGCAGGCGGCGTTTTTTTTCATCCTGAGTAACATCATCGTTCCACCGCTCGCTGGTAGCGCCCGGGCGTGGTGAGTAGGTAGCTATATAAGCCATGTTAAATTTAAACTCTTCCATTGCCAAACGTGTATTTTCAAGATGTTCAGCCCGTTCTCCAGTAAATCCTACAATAATATCTGTAAAAAGAGTGGCCTCAGGTAACAAACGCCTTATAGTAAGCACAATCTGGCGGTATTTTTCCATGTGGTGCTTCCGATTCATTTTGACTAATACTTTTTCATCGCCGCTTTGTAATGGCAAGTGAATTTGTTTAGCCAGTACTTTATAACGGGCAATCACTTCAATTACCTCATTAGTCATATCGCGCGGATGTGGTGATGTAAAATACACCCAAAAATTCTCACCAAGAGTTTCTCCAAGCTGCCCAACTTTTTCAAGTAACTGAGGAAAAGACAACTCCTCCCCTTTTTTATCAAGGCCATATGAATTAACATTTTGCCCTAATAAAGTTATGGATTTAAATCCTTTATGAACCAACGATTCAACTTCCACTAAAATATCGTCAGAAGGCCTTGAAACTTCCCTGCCTCGTGTATAAGGCACGGCACAAAACGTACAAAACTTATCACAACCGTTCTGGATGGGCACATAAGCTTCAAAACCTGAACTATAAGTTGGTTTTACATCCCAAAAAGATGTAATGTTATTGTTCTGAGGATCAATACCAACTCGAATTGCAGAGGGAGTGGTAATGCCATAATTATTAATCATTTCGGGTAATTGCGGCAAATCCTTCATTTGAAAAGTAATATCAAATAGTTTCAGAAATTTCGAATGGTCGTTTGGTAAAATACAGCCCGAAAGGAAAGTAATAAGGTTTTTATGGTTCTTTTGCCGGTTCCATTTATGAATTCGTGAATATACTTTATCGATGGCCTTTTGACGTACCGAACAAGCCAAAATACCAATAATATTTGCCTCCTCTTCACTATCAGTCCAAGAATAGCCAGCTTTGTTTAAAACGGCTGTTACCCGCTCTCCGTCCGACAAATTCATTTGACACCCTAATGTAATTAAATGGTATTTCATAAAACTTTTTCTGTGAAAAATTGTAACTCAATACAATGCAACTTATTGAGAATCATTCTAAACTATTAAGTGCGAAATTATAAAATAATTCCAATTAAACAATTATTATAATCGTCCCTTAAAAATCTGTTATACAAATAATAACCTTTTAAATAGGACTTGTTCTATCAATATTTTTTACTAATTTGTAACCGGTTTTAAAGAAAGATAAATGGGAAATTTGGGGATAAAAACCTATTTCGCTCCTGCGGAAAGGACTGATGAAAAAACCTTGGCACAACAGGTTAACGAATTAAATCACAATAAAATATTAAGCAAAATAGCTGATGCCATGCCAAATATGCTTGTAGTATTAAACAAAGAGCGTCAGATAGTATATGCCAATAAGTTATTTCTCGATAACATACAAATCGAAAATATTGACTTAATATTTAATTATCGCCCAGGGGAAGTACTTAAATGTGTACATGCCAAACAGATGGAAGGCGGGTGTGGCACCAGCGAACATTGCAGGCATTGTGGGGCAGGTATTGCAATTTTGGAAGCACAAAACAAATTGCAACAATCAATAAAAGAGTGCCGAATTTTAACTGAAGATGACGAAGCATATGACCTTGAAGTTATAGCCACACCTTATACAAACAATAATATCCAGTATACTATTTATACGTTGATGGATATCAGTGATAAAAAACGCCGCGATGTTCTTGAAAAAGTATTTTTCCATGATGTCTTAAATAGCGCCGGTGGAATTTCAGGTTTGTCAACTATTTTACATGAAATGACGGATCCTGAATCGGTTGCTGAAATATCTCAACTCATACAAAAATCATCAGAAAACCTGATTGAAGAAATCAAAGCCCAACGCCAGTTAAGTTCAGCTGAAAGTGGCGACCTTGAACCTGAATTATCGGATGTATTTACGGCTGACATCCTAAATGACCTGGCTAATTTATATTCAAGGCACGAAATTATTGCTGATAAAACTATCATAATTGATAAAAAAGCGCTCAACAAAAAAATAAAAACCGACCCTGTTATTCTGCGCCGAATAATTGGAAACTTAATTAAAAATGCTCTGGAGGCTTCATTGCCCGAAGGAATTGTAACCGTTTCGTGTGCTGAAATAAATAATTCGGTGCAATTTTCAATTCATAACCAGACCTATATGGAGCGCAAAATTCAATTGCAATTATTTAAGCGGTCATTTTCAACAAAAGGCCGTGGGCGTGGTATTGGAACCTATAGCATCAAACTATTAGGCGAAAAATACCTGAATGGAAAAGTGTGGTTCGAGAGTAATGAAGAAAAAGGAACAACATTTTATTTTAAACTCCCTTTAGAGCATAACTAGTTAATTTAATACACTTTACCCAGGACCAAATCATCCGTTATTGAACTCTTTCTCATTTTAATGGTTTTAAAAGAATAATCTTTAAAAATCGCTAAAATGAAAAAAATACTGTTATTATTAATTATCTCTGTATTTTTCCTAACAGGAAACACGCAGGATTTTGCCACAAAACAACTCGAAGAATCGTCGCGTCATCACGAATGGGTAAAAATAAAAGTTGGCGAACGTGAAGTGTCCAGTATTGTAGTTTATCCCGAAGTAGCAGAAAAAGCACTTTCGGTGATTGTTATCCACGAAAACCGAGGTTTAAATACCTGGGCGCGAAGTTTTGCCGACCAACTGGCAGCAAAAGGGTTTTTAGTCATTGCCCCCGATCTGATTTCGGGGTACAGTGAAGAGTTTAAAAAAACCACCGACTACCCTACTTCAGATGCTGCCCGCGAAGCAATATACAATCTTGATCCTGAGAAAGTAACTGCCGATTTAAATGCTGTTCAGGAATACATTACCAAGGTGCCAGCATCAAATGGCAAATCGGCTGTAATTGGTTTTTGCTGGGGTGGATCACAATCGTTCAGATTGGCAACTACTAACTCACAACTCGAAGCTGCATTGGTTTTTTATGGCAGCCCTCCAACGGAATTAAGTGAAATAGAAAAAATAACTGCTCCTGTTTATGGTTTTTATGGCGGAAACGATAACCGTATTAATGCCACAATTCCTGAAACAGAAAAACAAATGAAACAAGCTGGCAAATTGTACAAATATGAAATATATGAAGGAGCGGGACATGCCTACATGCGTAATGGCGACAACCCGAACGGAGAAGAAGCGAACATTACTGCCCGGAACAAATCATGGGAACGATTGGTTAAAATTTTAAAAGGATTATAAAATATTTATATAACCCAAAAGAGCTTTTCAACTTTGAAAGGCTCTTTTTTTTATTATCAATTAACGCCCTTTTTTCCCTACAATATTTGAAACTTGAAGAGACAATATTTCCATTCTGGATGTCATTGCAGCTTCAGCTTTTGTAAACATTTTATTTACTACTTCCGAATCTCCTTCAAGGTGATTTATTAAAACCTTCATGCCATGAATTTTTTCGGTTTGTGAGGTAACAATAGCCATTTCCCCTCTAATAACCAACGAACGAAACTCATGGGCACATTCATTTTTTACATAACCTCCATCTTCGATAATAGTCCCGCAAACTTTCGGATTTTCCTGGAGAATTTCCAGTTTTAAACCTTTATCGGAAGCATGAAAATAAAGGATATTATTATCAACATCATATCCATAACTTAATGTAACAATGTATGGCTCCTTGTTTTTACACATCGAAAGAATTATATATTTCCCGTTCTCTAATAATTCCTGTATTTCATCTTTTGATGTAATTTCCCTATCGGGCCGGTTATTTAAGTGGTAGTGTTGTTGTGGCATATTGGTAGTTCAACTTATCAATAAAAAGTGTCTACTTAAATTTTTAAACTCTTACGCTGGAGGCGTTTTTCTTTTCGGTTATTCCGGTTAATTAGCCGTCCTGCTTTTTCGGTCCGGTTTTCCAATCTAATTAATTCCTGCTCAACAAAAGCAATCATTAACCCAAAATCATCCTGCGTTATATCTCTGTTTTTACGGTCAGGGAATATTTTTTTATAAGGAAATTTATGATTTAATAAAAAGTTCAATTCATAAAAATCGGTTAATAATTCTCCTTTTTTTGTTCTTTCCGGAACTTCCAACTCATACGGTTCGATTTTATAACCCCATCCGGGGACCAACCACGGCAATGAACACGGATAAGCTTTAAGTTGCCTCTCAATCAAAACCTTACGGCTCGGAAGGCGTTTTGTACGTGTCCACCAAACGTTATGCACATCTTCCATGGCTGTATAAGTGTCGGCTTCATTATCAACGGCTCCCAAATCTGTAAGTGTTTCGGTGATAAATTTTGTCATTGCTTCTTCATATGGTAAATCACTTTGTAATGCTTTAATTCCAAGTGTAACACCCAATAAATTAGAGTAGACATCTTCCACCGAAAAACTGGAATAACGTTCAGGAACCAGAGGGATAGTGGAAGCTCCATACCAGGTGGCAATTTCATGCCAAACTGATAAATCATAAGCAATCTTTCCAGCTAAATTAATAGCATCTACAGAATCAATATTTTCAAGCAATTGTAGTGTTAAAGTTTTAACTCCCCCTTCGTACCCTAATTTTTGTATGTTGCCTCCATTAGCCTTATTTTTTACTATTAGGGCATACAAATAAGCTGTCCAATCTGCCTGGTCGCGTAAATGGCCAATATCAATAAATCCACCTTTAAGCGTATAAATTATACCATTCCCTTCTTTTCCATCTCCCAAATAATGATGATTTCCTAGCTCTTCAAGAGTTGTTATTTCAGTAAGCTTTAGGAATGGAATTACGGACATACGCATATCAGTACCAAATGAACAACATGTTCGAATGATTCTAGGAGGTGGCGAATTAAGTTCTTTACCTGATAGATTAAGAGGTGCTGCATCCAAATTATGAATCAACAGCAGACAAACAAAACAGAACAAAAATGATAAACGTATCATATATCCAAACAAAACTATTTTTTCCCTTCCAAAAAGTTCTTCAACGAAGTGCCAATAATATAAGTCCATCCGGCAGCATAATTTTCCTCAGACATATCTGGATTATCTTTAGGAAAAGTATCCAAACCATCGTGTGTTAACTTTAATTTCGAGATATTTCCATCTGATGATAATTCGAAGGCAACGAGGCTATTTCCAGTAACACCTTTATAACGCCAACTATATACTAATTTTACCCCTTTAACAACCTCTGTTATTTTACAGACATGAAGGTATTCCCTCTCTTCGGTTCCGCCTTTAAAACGAAATTCAAAACCCACTTCGGCCCGGAATTCTTTTAAGCTAAAATACCATTGTTCCATACTTTTTTTATTGGTAATGGCATCCCAAATTTTTTCCAGAGGGGCTTCAAACTCACGTTCAATAATAACCGCCCCCATTTTTTTATCCATTAATTTGACCATAATTATCCATTTGAAAGTAAAGAATACTGTAATAATTCAACAGGTTTTAAACGCTGAATATAAGAAGTTTATTTCTAATATCTACTATTATGAAAAATAGGTGTCAATCATTATTTTCACTTCATTTAGCCAAACCTGCCTTTGTTCCAATGTACTGGTTACCACTATCCGGAACATTCTGCGGTCGAATTTTTTTACACCACAAAAATCAAACACGCAATTTTTCCAGATTGTTTCCAACGGATCGCCAAAAATAGTGTCTTCTCTGAATTCACTTGTATTAGCTGTATTAAAAACCAAAGCAGCCTGGGCTTTTAATAAACCAATTGGTATTCCCTCTCCATCATCGCCTTCTTCGAATTCATAGGCTACTCCCGGCCTAATTACTCTGTCGATCCAACCTTTTAAAATGGCTGGTGGTTGCCCCCACCAATTGGGATGCACAATAATTATCCCATCGCTACTAATTAATTCATCACACTGTTCTCTAATTTTCGTATCAATATACCCGTTTTTAGGAATCTCTTCAGTTTGAATAATCGGATCAAAATTATCGCTGCATAAATCATGGTAAAATACTGTGTGCCCGTTTTTTATCAAGCTATCTCTACAGGTTTTAGCAATAGCATGATTAAAACTATTTTTATCAGGATGAGCCAATACAATTAATACTTTCATAATCTATTTTTTTGTACCAAATCCTTTAAAAAATGTATAACTAAAAACACCATCAGGTTCGGCAGTCCGGTATAAATCCTTAATCCCCTTATCGAACGATGGTTTATCTATTAATCCTTTTTGAACAGACTGGACTCCTACACCTTCAATCATTGCAGTAAATGTGTTTTTAATAAATCCTTCGACAAGTTGAGGCCGGCTGGCATCAACATATACCATTCGTGGTGAAACCGAAACGCCAGAAAATCCTGCAGAATCAAGTAAAGGATATAATTCCCTCCCAATATTTGAATTACCTCCACATTGTTTTTGAAGTTGTACCTGACAATCAATTGCTAAATGGGCTTGTTGGCTGTCGGGATAAAAAAAAGTTGAGCCATGGTCTCCCTCAATCACTATAAGGGTACCTTCTTTCTTTAGTACTCGTTTTAATTCATTTAAAGCTTGTAAAGGGTTGTGAAGATGTTCCAAAACAAAACAGACAACAATACCATCAAAAGTTTCATTGTTAAAGGGTAATTTAAACAAATCAGCCTGCCTGAATTCAACATTTTTTATTCCCAAAGAATTTATCAATTTTTCAGCTTCATTTACTGATTCTTTCGAAATATCGATGGAAATAAAATTG